>JBGAOP010000028.1:0-55021 GCA_044221735.1 Phycisphaerales bacterium
TCCTCGAAAAAGTCTGGGGCGGCCAGCGCCTCGCACAACTCGGCAAGACACTCCCCGACCCTACCGCCAAGTACGGCGAATCCTGGGAGCTCGCCGACATGTCCTCCACCAGCGCATCCGGCGCAGGCGGCGGCGCGATCCGCTCCATCATCGCCACCGGCGACCTCCGCACCAAGACCCTCCACGACGCCCTCGCCGCGTGGGGCGACAACCTCATCGCCAAATCCTCGCTCACCCCGGAAGGCAACTTCCCCCTCCTCGTGAAGTTCCTCGATGCCAGCGAAAACCTGAGCGTCCAGGTCCACCCCTCCCCCGCCTACGCCGCCGCGCATCCGGGAGCCAACCTCAAAACCGAATGCTGGTACATCCTCGCCGCCGACCCCGGCGCGAAGATCTACAAAGGCATCAAGCCCACCGTCACGCGCGATGAGTTCTCAAAGCTCGCACGAGCAAACGATCCCAAACTCATCGACACACTCATCGCCCTCCCCGCCGTCCCCGGCGAGTGCCACAACCTCCCCAGCGGAACCGTCCACGCCCTCGGCGCGGGCGTCCTCGTCGCCGAAGTGCAGACCCCCAGCGACACCACCTTCCGCCTCTACGACTGGGGCCGCACGGGCCGCGAACTGCACATCGAGCAATCCCTCCAATGCGCCTCCTTCCCCGGCGAGCCCGGCCACGCCGAGCTCATCGCCGGCCAGACCGTCGTCTCCCTCACCCCCGGCCAGACGCACACCCGCCTCGTCACCACCGAGTTCTTCGTCGTCGATGAGATTCGCCCCACCCTCGGCGCGATCACCACCCTCGGCGCCGGCGGCCCGCGCCCCGATTCCGAGTGCATCGCCCTCCTCGCCCTCGAGGGCAACGGCACCGTGATCTCCGAAGGCGCATTTCCCTCCGTCCCCTTCCACCGCGGCGACACCCTCCTCATCCCCACCACCCTCGCCTCCCAGACCATGCTCGTCGCCGGAGCCAACCTTCGAGCCCTCCGCGTCGGCATCGCCTGAGCCTCTACGAGCCCCTTCGCGCAAGCGAAGGAAGAACACTCATCACCCAACACTCGGCACTGGGCACTGGGCACTGGGCACCGACCACTACCCCACCACAAACGCCCCCGCCGCGCGATCGAACACCGGCACCACCGGTATCGCATCCACCCGCGAGCACGCCTCAATATCCCCATTCAGCCCTTCCCGCATCAGGTTCCTTGCCCCGCGCGACCGCTTCAACTCCGCACCAAGCCCGCGCGCACACGCCCCGCGCCACAGATCAATCATCATCATCGTCGTGTCATCGTCCGGCCGCGCATCGCTCATCTGCACCGGCCGCCCAGCCTTCATCAAGGCCTCCCCGATCGCCCCCGCCGCCAGCGAATCTTCCAGCGTCACCCGCATCCGCGTCCCCGCGCAGATCACGTGCACCGTCCGCTCATCCACCCCGATGAACTTCACCAGCGCGCTCACGTTCGCCAGGCACCCGATCACCAGCACCTCCGCCCGCTCCGCCAGCACCGCCGCCTTCGTCCCGTTCGTCGTCGTGAACGCGATCGTCTTCCCGCGCACGATCTCCGGCGTGTACGCCGTCGGCGAGTTGTCCAGATCAAACCCGGGAATCAGCCGCCCCTCCCGCTCACCACCAGCGAGCACCGTGCCCGCCGGCGCACCCGCCCGCCGCGCCGCCGCATCCTCCTCCGTCAAACACGGAATCACCCCACGCGCCCCCGCCGCAAGCGCGGCACAAATCGTCGTCGAAGCCCGAAACTGATCGATCACCACCGCAATCCCGCCCGCAAGCAGCGCAGGATCAACCAGTTGCGGCACCAGATACGTTCGCACAACTCCAGCCATAGAGCGGAGCGTAGCGACCCGCTCCACTCCTCACTCCTCATCCCCTCACTCCTCATCTAGCCTTCCCCATGCTCCACCTCCCCACCCTCCGCACCATCCTCACCTACACCGACTGGTCCACCACCGAGCTCCTCACCCGCGCGGCCGAAGTCTCCGACTCCCACCTCGACCAAGACCTCCAGATCGGCCCCGGCACCCTCAGAAAAATCCTTCTACACACCTACAATGGCGAGCTCATCTGGCTCAAACGCTGCCAGGGCATCGTCGAGAACCCATGGCCCGGCGAATCCGAACAAATCTCAATCGCCGACCTCACCACCCGCTTCAAGTCCAACACCACCGCCCGCAACGCCTGGCTCAGCACCCTCGACCCCGCCACCCTCGCCAACATCCAGACCTACCGTGACTCGAAGGGCACGCTCTACAAAGCCCCCCTCGGCGACATGCTCCTGCAAACAGCCATGCACACCAAGCACCACCAGGCCCAGGCCGTCAACGCCCTGAAGCGCCTCGGCGCGGAGTGGCCCGAACTCGACTACATGTACCATGTGCGACAACCCGCGTAATCACCCGCCTCAAGCGCAGAGTGAGCACCGAGCCGTGCGATAGGCGCGAACCACTTTCTCGATGGTCGTCTTCTCTGCGCCTCTGTGTCTCTGTGGTGAACCCGGCCCGGCTCACGCCCGATACGCGTTCGCCACCTTGCTCATCGCCTCCCCGATCACCTTCACATGCTCATCGCTGAGCATGTGATGCATCGGCAGCGCGAACACCTGCTTGCTCAGGCCATCCGCCACCGGCGGGTGCCCCTGCTTGTCGGCGATCGACGCGAACGCCGGCTGCCGCGTCAGGCTCCGCGGATAGTGCACCGCCGTCGGCACGCCCTCGGCCTTGAGCGCATCGCAGAACTGGTCGCGCGTGCACAGGAACTTCATCGTGTCCATCCGCACAACGTACAGGTGATACACCGGCTCCGCGCCGGGCGTCGTCTTCGGCGCCATCAACCCCGGGATCTTCGCGATGATCGCATCAAACTTCGCCGCCGCGGCCCGGCGGTTGTTCGTCTCGGCCTGCAGCCGGTCGAGCTTGCTCAGCCCGATCGCCCCCGTGATGTCGTTCATCCGGTAGTTGTACCCCACCTGCCCGTGCAGGTACTTGTCCGTCTCACCGTGCGAGCGCAGCAGCTTGATCTGCTTGGCCAGCCCATCGTCGTTGCACGACAGCGCGCCGCCCTCGCCCGTGCCGAGGTTCTTGGTCGCGTAGAACGAGTACGTCACCGCATCGCCGTACGCCCCGATCCCCTTCCCCTTGTACGTGGAGAGATGCGCCTGGGCCGCGTCATAGATAACCTTCAGCCCCTTCTTCTGCGCCAGCGCCTGCACCGCATCGATATCCACCGGGCATCCGTACAGGTGCGTCGCCGCGATCGCCGTCGTCTTGGGCGTGATCTTCTTCGCCGCATCCGCCATGTCGATCTGCATCGTGTCCGGGATCGCATCCACGAAGATCGGATTGCCCCCGCGCGCCACGACCATGCTCACCGTCGCGATGTACGTCCACGCCGGCACCAGCACATCATCGCCGCGCTGGAACAGCGGCTCGTACGCCAGTTGCAGCGCACACGTCCCGTTCGCACACGTCATCATGTGCTTCGCCCCCGTCATCGCCGCGAACCGCTTCTCGAACTCATCGCACTTCGTCGCCGCCCGCAGCATCCCGCTCTTGAGCACCCCGATCGCCGCGTTGATGTCCGCCTCCTGCAGAGCCGTGTGCATGAACGGCACCGCCGTCGCGCTCACCGGCTTCCCGCCATTGATCGCCAGCTCCGGCTTGTGGGGCAGGGGCGATGGACGAACGGCAACAGGCGCATGGGGGGTGGCGGTGCTCATGCAGAACTCCATTTCAGGCGTTTTCAATGCTCAAACGCAGGCTCAAACTGTAGGTCCACACCCCGCCCACATCCCCCACGCCCAGCCCAGCAAAAACACCAGTGCGCACCCGCGCCCACGACCGGCTCTCCTCCTCCACTCCCCTACTCCTCCACTCCCCTACTCCCCTCTTTCCCCACTTCCCCCTTCCGCCTTCCGACTTCCCCCTTCCCCCTCGCCTTCTCCACCAGCGCCGCCGCCTCCCGCGCAAACCCCACCATCCGCGCCGCGTTCGCCGTCACCTCATCCATCGCCGCGCGAAGCTCCTCGCTCTTCGCCGCCGCCGCGTCGATGCTCGCCCGCAGCGTCGCATCCGCAGCCTTGCACTGCTCAACGTGATACCGCCCGGCCTCGGCCATCGCCCCAAGGTCCTCGCGCTGACGCGCCAGCAACCCCGACGCCTCGCCCGCCTTCTCCACCGCCTCGGCCTGCTTCCGCGTCGCCTCTTCCAGCGTGCGCTTCATCTCGTCCCCCTCATCGATCGCCCGCTCGATCGCCTCGCGCAACCCCTCCAGCCGCGGCCCGTGCTCGCTCGTGGCCCGCTCCGTCTCCGCCAGCATCCCCGTCAGCCGCGACACCATCGCCTCCGCATCCGCCCGCGCCGCCGAGATCCGCAGCGACGCATCATCCACCCCCGTGATCATCGCGTCCGCTCGCTGCACCGCCTCCGCCAGGCTCCCCATGCGCGGCGTGCTCTCGAAGTTCGATCGCGGATCATGCCCGAGCACCTCCGCCGCCCGCGCGCACAGCCGATCCACCTGCTCCTGCGCCGCCCCGCCCATCCGCGAGAGCTGCTGCTCGAGCACATCCATCCGGTCCGCCACCCCGTCAAGCACCAGCGACGCCCGCGCCTGCGTCTGCGCCACGTGCCGGTCCGCGCCGGCGCACGCCGTCTCGATCGCCGCCATCAGGCTCTTGCGATGCTCCTCCAGCGTCGTCTCGAAACGGTCCCGCGCCCGCGTCGCCTCCGCACCCGCGCCCTCCATCGCCCGCTCAAAGCCCGCGGCCATCTCCGCGATGCGCCGCTCGAACATCTCCTGCTGCGCCTGCATCCGCGATACAAAGAACCGCTCCTGCTCCGCGATCCGCCCCTCCATCGATTCCTGCTGCGCCCGCATCTTCGCGTCAAACGAGCGCGTGATCGCCTCCTGCGCCCCGCGCATCTGCGCGATCACGCCCTCCATCGCCCCGAGCGCAACGGCCGCCTTCTCCACCACGCCCGCCGCCTGCCCCGCCCGCGCCAGTCGCTGGTCAAACTCCGCCGCGAACTGCTGCCCCTGCGCCATCCGCTGCGCCAGCTCCGCCGCGTGCCGCCGCACCGCCGCGTCCGCCCCCGCCGCATCCTCCACGGCCCGCCGCAGCATCGCCACCTGCGTCGCCGCGCGATCCAGCATCTCCCCCATCACCTGCGCCGCACCCCCCATCCCCCCCGCAGCATCCGTCTCACCGCCCAGCGGCGCAAACGGATCACTCCCCGCCCCGCCCCGGGCCACGCCCGTCAGGTCGATCTTCACCGGCCGTCCCGCCAGCGGCCGCGCCGTCCGGCTCCCCGCCACCCGACCGTTCGTCCGACCCGTTCCAAATCCAGATGGCGACATGCGCGGCTCCCAAAAGGGCCTCGTTCAGCGCCGCGGCCTCCGGCCGCCTCGCCAATCCTCTTTCTACAACCGCTCCCCGACCGCGCACGTACAGACACGCCGCGGCCAACCACTACCCGCACAGGCTCCGCCCGCCGGGCACACATCGCCCAACATCGACAACCCACCCCGCGCAGCACCAAAGAGCCGCTCGCGGAAGCGAGAGGTGTCTTTCCAACCCCGGAATTGTCGAAAGAACCACCGGCGATCCGCGTCCAGAACAGAGGCCCGGGCGCAAGCCCGGGCAGCGTGCAGCCCCAGAGACCCGCTCCCGTAAGCGAGAGATACTCACCCCCAAAGAACAGAGGCCCGGGCGCCGGCCGCACGAGCCACCCCCACCGCACGATTAGGCAACCGACACACCCCACATAGGATTCCCGCTATGACCACGCGAACCACGGGGTGCATTACCGCTGCCATCCTTTTCTCCATCGCGGGCCTCCCGGCCCCGCAAGGTCCGATAACCAACCACCCGCCAAACCCCAGAATCGAGGGCCTGCCGCCGCCCCCGCCTCTCAGAAGGCTCCGCCGCCCCCCACCACCCCCGCCGCCCCGCCCACCAACCCCACGTGGGACTCCTTCGCCGAGTCCTTCGGCGGCTCCAAGGCCGACACCCGCCCCAGCCGCGACGTCACCATGCAGTTCCCCTCCGCCACCGAGGTCCGCGAGGTCAAGGCCGTCGGCGGCCAGCGCGTCAAGAAGGGCGATGTCCTCATCCGCGCCCGCGACACCGACATCGTCGCGGCCATGGCCGCCCAGAAAGACCTCGCCGAGAACGACCTCGAGATCCAGGGCGCGGGCAAGCAGGCCGAGCTCGCCCGGTTCAAGTTCGAGCGCCTCAAGAACGCCAAGACCGAGTTCTCCCCCACCGAGTTCGAAGAGGCCCGCATCGGCGCGGAGGTCGCGGCCGTGCAGGCCGACCAGGCCCGGAAGAACAAGCAGCAGAACGTCCTCAAGCTCAAGCAGCTCGAGGGCCAGTACGAGCGCTACTGGCTCGAGGCCCCCTTCGACGGCATCATCGAGGAGGTCATGGTCGAGGTCGGCGAGGGCGTCACCGAGCAGACCAAGGTCCTGCGCATGGTGAACATCGAGAAGCTCTGGCTCGACCCCTACGCCGCCACCGCCGACACCATCCGCCTGAACCTCAAGGAGGGCAGCCCCGCCTGGGTCCTCGTCGAAATGCCCGATGCCCCGCGCCTCGTGCAGGGCAAGGTGCTCTACGTCTCCCCCGTGGCCGACTCCGTCAGCCAGACCCGCCGCGTCCGCGTCGAGATCGAGAATCCGCAGGGCTGGCCCGCGGGCACGCAGGCCCGCGTCCGCTTCACCGAGCCGGGCAAGGAGTGGGAGAAGTATCGAGCGAGCGCCAGCGCGTCAATTCAATCGCTTCTGGAGCGAGTGAAGGCGGGCGAAAACACGAGAGCGGTGTGGGACCAGCTCCGTGAAGCGTGGAGCACGCCGGAAATGAACTTCGCGATACTGAATCAAGAAAAACCCGTACTTGCGCAGTGGACGCAGATGTGCGAAGTCGCCGCCAACGCCACGCCAAGAGGGGCCTTTGCGATGCCTGGACAAACATTCGTTGCTTCGTTTGATGCAATGCCATTGCCGTATTGGCCCGCGGCGAGCGAATCGCAGAGCCCGGTGTCTTGCTCTGGTTGCGCCTTTCTCATCTTTTCGCCACAGCCAACGGTGCCTTATCGCCAAGTGACGTCGCTTGATCTGTCGACAGTTCTTCAACCGACGAATGCACCCAGAGCCGGAGGCTCCTCCAAGTGATCGACCTCTCCTCCCTCAAGGCCCCCGGGTGGCAGCGCATCGTCGCCGAGCTCAACGCTCCCGCGCCCGATGATCGCGTCTACCTCGAGCGCATGCTCCGCATCCTCGCGCAAGTCTCCGCCGCGCGTCAGGCCGTGCTCTACGTCCCCGACAAGTCAGACGGCGAAGAGGTCGATCCCCGCGTCGAGCTCGTCTGGCCTCCCGCCGAGATGGACAAGGACGCCGAGGCCGCGGCCGCCGCGGCCCCCGGCGCCGCCGGGGCGGGCCAGCCCAACGTCCAGTTCAACGACGAGGCCCGCACCGCCGCCCGCGCCGCCTTCTCCACCTCCCAGGCCCGCGCCTTCGGCCTCGACAAGCAGGAGCAGTACTACGGCGAGGGCTCCAACTCCGGCTTCGTCCTCGCCGTCCCCATGCACGCGCCGCCCTCGCCAAACGCGGCCATGCGCGGCGTGCCCCAGCAGCCCCCAGTCCCCGCCGCCGTCGTCACGCTCCTCATCGAGCCCCGCTCCAAGGACGCCGTCCGCTCCACCCTCGCCATGGCCGAGGTCCTCGCCGGCTACGTCGCGGGCCACCACTCACGGGCCGCGCTCCGCAAGAGCCTTATGTCCGGCTTCGCCCTCGACCTCGCCACCCGCCTCATCGCCTCCGTGAACACCGCGCCCAACTTCAAGGGCGCGTGCATCCAGCTCTGCAACGACCTCGCCAAGCAGTTCGCCGTCGATCGCGTCGCCCTCGGCTGGGTGACCAATGACATCGTCCGGGTGAAGGCCATCTCCGACGTCGAGCACTTCGACCATCGCACCAGCATGGTCCAGAAGCTCGCCAGCGCCATGGACGAGTGCCTCGATCAGGAGCAGCCCGTCCTCTTCCCGCCTCCGCCGAGCGGCGGCGAGGGCTCCGACGTCCTTCTCTCACAGGCCATCGTCCACGCCCACCGCGAGCTCGCCGCCGGCAACGCCAAGCTCAAGATCGTCTCTCTCCCCCTCCGCGACATCGATGATGCGGAGGGCGACGGCGGCATCGTCGGCGTCCTCACGCTCGAGTCCGCCGGCGATGTACAGATGGATCTGCACACCGTCGAACTCCTCCAGGCCGCCATGGACCTCATCGGTCCCATGCTCCGCGTCCGCCGCAACGACGACCGCGCCCTCCCCCTTCGCGCCTGGGACTCCACCAAGCACGCCGGAAGCTGGATCGTCGGCACCAAGCACACCGTCTGGAAGCTCGTCGGCATCGCCGCCCTCATCGTCTTCGCCTTCGTCTGCTTCTACAAGACCACCTACCGCCCCAGCGCCGAGGCCATCCTCGAGCCCCGCGAGCGCCGCATCGTCTCCCTCCCCTTCGACGGCGTCATCAAGACCCTCGGCGAGGGCGTCGAGCCCGGCGCCACCGTCGCCAAGGACCAGCTCCTCGTCGAGCTCGACACCGCCGAGCTCACCCTCGGCCTCAAGGACGCCCTCGGCAAGATCGAGCAGGCCCGCACGCAGGGCGCGGCCGCCCGCATGTCCAAGGAGCCCGGGGCCCAGGGCAAGGTCGCCCAGGCCGAGCAGCAGGAAAAACGAGCCCGCGCCGAGGCCGACGTCTACCAGTACCGCATCGACAAGGCCCGCATCGTCGCCCCCATCGCCGGCACGATCATCGCCGGCGACCTCAAGGACCGCGTCGGCTCCACCATGAAGACCGGCGACCTCCTCTACCAGGTCGCCCCGCTCGACGACATCATCGTCACCGTCAAGGCCGACGAGCGCGACATCGCCCTCATCCGCAAGGCCTTCGACGAACACCGCGGCACCGGCGAGGTCACCACCAAGGCCAAGCCCGACGAGGCCATCCCCTTCGAGGTCGAGCGCATCGTCCCCCTCGCCGCCGCCGCCGAGGGCAAGAACTTCTTCGAGGTCCGCTGCCGCCTCACCAAGGTCCCCGACTGGTTCCGCCCCGGCATCGAGGGCATCGCCAAGTTCAACACCGAAGAAAAACCCCTCATCTGGATCGGCACCCGCCGAATCCTCGACCAGATCCGCCTGTGGCTCTGGTGGTAGGCGGCCCTGCAAGCAGCCCGACCGTAAGGGAGGGCGTCTTCCGCCTTCGGCCCCGGAGGGGCCCAAGTCCCTTGCCGTGGGCGTAAGCCCACGGCTCACGCCGCCAGATTCCGAAGAGCCCTGGAAGGGCGACAGTTTCGACCGACCTAGGCCAAGCGCACCGAATCCGCTCTATGAACGAGAGACCCACATTCTCCCCCTTCTGGCACCGTGTGCGATTGATGAAGCCTCGCCTGAGGCCTCACGTTCAAATCACACGCCAACATTACAGAGGCCGCCGCTGGCACGTCGTCCACGACCCCACCTCCAATCAGTTCTATCGCCTCAACCCCATCGCCCACGACTTCGTCGGCATGCTCGACGGCTCGCGCGACGTTGAGACCGCCTGGAACGCCTCCCTCCAGAAGTTCGGCGACGCCGCCCCCACCCAGAACGAAATCATCCAGCTCATCGGCCAGCTCTACCAGTCCAACCTGCTCTCGGTCGACACGTCCCCCGAGACCGAGCAGCTCCTCCGCCGCGGCCGCGAACGCCTCAAGCGCAAGGCCGCCGCGCAGGTCATCGGCATCATGTATCTCAAGATCCGGGCCTTCAACCCGGACCACATCCTCACCACCTGCGAGCCCATCCTCCGCCCCATCCTCAACCGCTGGGGCTTCGGCGCGTGGTGCGCCCTGCTCCTCTGGGCCCTCTACACCCTCATCCCCCACTGGTCCGCCCTCACCAAGCAGTTCTCCGAGAACCGCATCTTCGATCCCCAGTTCCTCTGGCTCATCCCCGCCGCCTACATCGTCACCAAGGGCATCCACGAGTTCGGCCACGGCGTCATCTGCAAGCGATTCGGCGGACAGGTCCCCGAGTTCGGCTTCATGCTCCTGGTCATGTTCCCCTCGCCGTTCGTCGACGCCTCCGCCGCGTGGGCCTTCCCCAGCAAGTGGCAGCGCATCGCCGTCGGCGCGGGCGGCATGATGTTCGAGCTCACCGTCGCCTCCATCGCCGCCTTCGCGTGGGTCTGGGCCATCGGCAACGGCATGGACAACTCCATCCTCGCCCGCCTCGCCTTCAACGTCATGCTCTCCTCGTCCTTCGCGACGGTCCTCTTCAACGCCAACCCGCTCATGCGCTTCGACGGCTACTACATCCTCGCCGACCTCCTCGAGGTCCCCAACCTCGCCCAGCGCTCCAACAAGATCCTGCTCCAGCTCATCCAGACCCACATCTACCGCCTCAAGAACCTCACGCCCCCCGCCACCGACCCCGCCGAGCGCGCCATCCTCATCGTCTACGGCCTCCTCGCCGGCGCCTACCGAATCTTCCTGTTCTTCTCCATCACCCTCTTCATCCTCGGACAGTTCTTCGCCCTCGGCCTCGTCCTCGCCGTCTGGACGGCCGCCGCCTGGTTCATCCTCCCCGTCGGCAAGCTCGTCCACTGGCTCGCCACCGCCCCCGCGCTCGCCGAGCACCGCCTGCGCGGCGTCCTCACCACCGTCGGCCTCATCGCCCTCTTCTTCCTCGTCCTCGGCGTCATCCCCATGCCCGACCGCCGCCACGGCACCGGCGTCGTCGAGAGCACCATCCGCGACTCCCTCCACTACGGAACCGACGGCTTCGTCGTCGCCGTCCACAAGCGCCCCGGCGAGCGCGTTTCCGCCGGCGACCCCATCGTCACCCTCGAGAACCGCGAGCTCCTCGAGCGCAAGCGCTCCATGCAGTCCCAGCTCGACGAGTTCACCATCTCCGAGCGCGACGCCATCAACCGCGGCGACCCCGCCACCGTCTCCATGGCCGTCGAACGCATCCATGTCGCCCAGCAGAACCTCGAGGAGGTCGACCGCCGCCTCGACATGCTCATCGTCCGCGCACCCCACGACGGCCGCGTCGCCGGCTCCGACCCGGCCAACCGCCTCGGCGGCTTCGTCAAACGCGGCGAGGCCGTCTGCGACATCGTCGATCCCGACAACGTCCGCGTCGCCGCAGCGCTCGACCAGCGCCAGGCCTCGTGGCTCTTCGACAAGGCCGCCAAGGAGCACACGCCCCTGGAGTGCCAGGTCCGCCTCGTCTCCGACGTCGGCCAGATCCTCGACGCCGACCGCTTCGAGGTCGTCGAGGCGGGCCAGCGCGTCCTCCCCAGCGGAGCCCTCGGCTTCACCGGCGGCGGTTCCTTCGAGACCGACTCCAAGGACGAATCCGGCCGCGTCACCAAGCGCCCCCAGTTCAACGTCCGCATCTGGCCCGCCGACCCCACCCAGATGGCCAGCCTCACCTACCCCGGCGAACGAGTCAAGGTCCGCTTCAAGCTCCAGCCCAAGCCCCTCCTCGCCCAGTGGCTCGATCGCCTCGAAAAGGAAATCCAGGGAAGGGTGCACCTGTGAAATCGCAAATCGCAAATCGCAAATCGCAAATCCAGCGGCGGCACACCCGCATTGCATTGCCTTTGCCTCCATTTGCCATTTGCCATTTGCTATTTGCTATTTGAAATGTCCTCCACCGTCACCAGATACCACGCCCTCTACGAATCCCTGCGTTCCCGCAGGCGTCGCCCCGAGAACCCCAAGGGTCTCGACGTGGTCGCCTCCATGCTCCGCATGAAGGTCCGCACCGGCCACGTCTCGCTCTCCTGGCTCCGCAAGGAGGCCGAGGCCGTCGCCGCCCTCACCCCCGAACTCCGCAACCACTCCGACGCCGCACTCGACGAGGTCGTCCGCGAAACCCGCGAGCTCTTCGTCCGCGGCCGACAGGACCAGCCCGCCGTCCGCCGCGCCCTCGCCGTCATCCGCGAGGTGGCCCGGCGCGCCACCGGCGAAGAGGCCTACATCGTCCAGCTCATGGCCGCGCTGGCCATGTACAACGGCCGCATCGTCGAGATGGTCACCGGCGAGGGCAAGACGCTCACCGGCTCGCTCACCGCCCCGCTCCTCGCGTGGTCCCACCGCTACGTCCACGTCTACACCGTCAACGACTACCTCGCCCAGCGCGACGCCGACAGCCGCGCCGCCATCTATCGCCGCCTCGGCTGCGACGTCGGCGCCGTCGTCCAGTCCATGGACGAACACGAACGCTTCGGCGTCTACGCCAAGCCCATCGTGTACGGAACGCCCAAGCAGATCACCGCCGACTGGCTCCGCGACCAGCTCCGCCTCGGCCAGCTCTCCACCGCCTGGGCCGGCCGTCGCCTCCTCGGCGGGGCAGGCCAGGCCGGCGCCGGCCCCATGATCCCCGGCCTGCGTGCCGCCCTCGTCGACGAGGCCGACGCCGTCCTCATCGACGAGGGCGTCGTCCCCCTCATCATCGCCCGCTCCCGACGCGAGGACGAGATGTCCAAGGTCTACAAGGACGCCGCCTGGCTCGCCAAGAAGCTCGACGAGAAGGCCGACTACACCGTCGACCACCTCCGCCGCAAGGCCGACCTCACCCGACGCGGCCGCCACCGCGTCGAGGAAATGTCGAGCGCCCTCGAAGAGCCCATCTGGCGCGCCACCCGCCGCGCCGAGGAGCTCGTCCGCATGGCCCTCGTCGCCCGCCACTGCTACCTCCACGGCCACCAGTACCAGATCGTCGACGGCCGCGTCGTCATCGTCGACGAGTACACCGGCCGCTTCCTCCCCGACCGCTCGTGGGAGCACGGCCTGCACCAGTCCGTCGAGGCCAAGGAAGACGTCGAGATCACCGCCGACCGCGAGACGCTCGCGCGAATGTCCTTCCAGCGGTTCTTCCGCTCCTACCCGTTCCTCTGCGGCATGACGGGCACCGCCGCCGACGCCTCCATCGAGATGGAGAAGGTCTACGAGCGCCCCATCACCGTCGTCCCCACCAACCGCCCGCTCATCCGCCAGCGCTGGCCCCTCCGCGTCTTCCGCACGCAGGAAGCCAAGTGGAACGCCATCGTCGAGAGCATCCAGACCCTCCACTCCAAACACCGCCCCGTCCTCGTCGGCACACGCTCCATCGAGGCCAGCGAGATCCTCGGCACGCGCCTCACCGCCCGCGACATCATCCACAAGGTCCTCAACGCCAACTTCGACAAGGACGAGGCCGACCTCATCTCCGGCGCGGGCCACCACGGCTCGGTCACCGTCGCCACCAACATGGCCGGGCGCGGCACCGACATCAAGCTCGACCGCGAATCCCGCGAGGCCGGCGGCCTCCACGTCATTCTCAGCGAGATGCACACCGCCCGCCGAATCGACCGCCAGTTCATCGGCCGCGCCGGCCGACAGGGCGACCCCGGTAGCGCGCAGATGTTCGTCAGCCTCGAGGACGAGATCGTCCGCCTCCACGCCCCCAAGCTCGCCGCCGCCCTCCGCGCCATGCAGTCCGGCGCAGGAGCCCACGAAGAACTCACTGGCTTCGCCCTCACCCGCGCCAGAGCCGTCTTCACCCTCGCCCAGCGCCGAGCCGAACGCCGCGGCCGAGTCAGCCGCGCCGAAGTCCTCCGCCAGGACGACTGGATCGAGCAGAACCTGCCGGGGCAGTAGGCGAAACAGAGGCCCGGGCGCAAGCCCGGGCAGCGGACGGCACCGGGCACTGAACACCGACCCGTCCGCCTCTACAACGCCACCTTCCGGTTGTAGATAAACCACTCCAGCATCATCACCCCCAGCGCGCCCAGCAGCAGATACGGCCACAACCGACGCGTCAGGTCGGATTCCTTCTCGTTCTGCGACTGCACCTCATCGCGCGCCAAAGAGAGCGTGCTCGTCGCGCCGATGTCGCTCTCGTACGGATCAAGCAGGTTCACCGCGATCCGCCGCCGCGCCGTCGCGCCGTCGGGCACATCCAGAGCGGTCGCCTGTCCTTCCCACGACACGGTGTACATCCCGGTCTTCACGATCGGCCCGAACGAGACGGTCCCGTCGGGCGCCTGCTCAAGGCTCACCACCTCGCCCGCACCCTCCGGCGGCGTGAGCTTGATCTTCTCCGACCCCGGCGGCAGGCGCGTCGTCAGCGTGTCGCCCGCCCGGATGCCCTCGCTCAGCGCCCCCGCCTGCGTCTCGCTCAGGTGCAGAATGCTCCCCGCCAGGAACAGCACCCACCCCGGATCAAACGCCCAGTCGCTGTCGGCCACATCCCACGGGATCACCATCGCCTGCAGCGTCGCGTCGCTCACCTCCACGATCGCCGGGCCCGCCTTCGTGAACTCCGCGATCTTCTTCACCGACGTGTCCGGCGCGATCCGCGTCTTGCGCGACTTGGCCACATTAATCTTGTCCAGCGCGGCCATCCGCAGCGCGGGGTGCTCGCGCTCGTACGCCGCGATCAGGTCCGCCTCGCCCGGACCATCATCTATAAGCCCCAGCGGCGGCGGCGGCACCGCGCCGATCACCAGCGACCGCCCCGGCGGCAGCCCAAGCCCCTTGCTCTTGTCCGGCAGCGTCACCGTCGGCAGCACGCGATCGAAGATCATCACGTCGTACTGCGCCGTCTCGCCCTTGTCGAGCATCGCCTGGAACTGCTCGAGCGTCTTGATGTCGAACTTGCTCAGGCTCAGCCCGTCGATCGCCGACTTGATGAACAGGTTGCCGCTCGTCACCAGCACCGCCGAGAGCCGCTTGGCCGGCGGGATCGTCAGGAACGCCGTGTTGTCGGTGGCCAGCGCATCGCGCTCGCTTACCAGCAGCCGCACCGTCGCCACGCCCCCCGCCACACGATCGATCGGGAACACCACGCCGCCAAGGCCCGGCACAAGGTGCGGCCTGGCCGCCACTGCCTTTTTCTTCTCTTCACCCGGCTGCTGGTTGCCCGGTACCGGATCGATCTTCGACGACTCGGTCCCCACCGGCTGCGTCGCCGCGGCCACCTTGATGGATTTGAGCGACTGCGGCTCGCCGTCAACCATCAGCTCAGCGTCGACGGAGCGCGGCACAGTATCGGTGGATTGCAGGCCAATGAAGATGTTCACCCGGGCCGGATTGTCGAACGAGCGCTCCGCCCGCAGGCCGGTGATGGCAATGTTGGGCGAGTCCGAAGCGCCGACGGCGTGGTACACCACCGAGTCTTCCGGGGCGGTCTGGATCTTCTCCGCGTCCGGCAGGCGTCCGTCGGAGAAGATGTGGAGCGTGGCCGTCGGGCCGGAGGCGACGAACCCCGCGGGCTTGCCGCCGACCTCCTCCTTCACCTGGTCCTCGAACTTCTTGGTGCCGGTGTAGGCCCGGGCGAGGTCATAGGCCTGGGCCAACGACGAGGGGGCGTCGCTGGGGGTGATCTTGTCGATCGCCTCCTTGAGCAGGGCCTTGTTGGCCGTGAAGGTCTGGACCACCACGGCGGAGGTATCGAAGGCGATGACCATCGCTTCCTCGGCCTTGTCGTCAAAGAGCGTCGGCTCCTTCAGGCTGGTGATGAGGTCGAGGGCCTTCTTCTTGGCCGCGGCGAGGCGGGTGGTCTTGGGCTTGGAATCGGCGTCGCCCGAGGACGCGACCGGCGCGGCGGCGTCGCCCTCGGCCGGCTTCGACGGTTCGCTCGCCTCGCCGGGCTTGGCATCGCCGTCGGTGGAGTTCATCGAGGCCGAGCGGTCGATCATGATGATGCGCCGCGCGGTCGACACGCCGCGATGTCGAAGCTCCGGCTGGGCCAGCGCCAGCAGCGCGGCCGCAAGGGCGAGGAGTTGCAGGATCAGCAGGATGTTGTTGCGGAGCTTCTGGAACGGGGCGTTGGCCTGAAGGTCCTGGATCGCCTTCTTCCACAGCAGCGTGGACGAGACCTCCATGTCGCGCCGGCGCAGCTTCAGAAAGTACAGAATGATCAACGTCGGAATGGCGATTCCGGCGGCGATGGCGGCAAGAAGGGGGGTAGCGAAGGTCATGGGTGTTGAGCGAGCGGTGTCACGCCATCAGCGTTAGACGTCTGGGAATGGGCCGCGAGATCGGCCTTTGTTGTGAGGTTCCAGAGCATTTCTCGGTTGCGACGAAGCGATCGAGAAATCAGAATTTCGCCGCGGGCATCCGTCCGAACCTCGTATCCGCAAGAAGTCGCAATCTCCTTGAACGCCCGGCAGAACTCGGGCGAGAGCAACTCCGGATGCTCGATGTAGTCCCAGTTTGAACCTTCTGCCAACACCGGGACGAGCGGCACAAAGCTGCGAGAGTACGCGATCGCACCGGCCATCGTCCCGATGGCGACGAGAAGAACAACAGCCCCGGCGGTTCTCGTGCGGCGCAAATCGATCATCGCAGCAACCCCCTTCTCCGCAGATAGTCCAGCACGAGTTGATCCACCGGCATGTCGCTCTTCACCGTCATGTGGATGATGTCACGCTGGGTGCAGAACTGGTGCAGGCGGTTGCAGTAGGCGTTGAGAAGCTGCTTGTACTTGCGGATGAGCGGGGCGGTGATGGTGACCTCGGCGGCGTCGCCGTCCTCCATGTCCTTGAGCCGCAGGTCGCCGCCAATCTTCGGGTCCATCTCCTGCGGCGAAAGCACCTGGATCGCGTACACGTCGTAGCCCTGGCCCTTGAGCAGCCGCAGCCCCGCCTCGTATCCCTCCTTGATGAGGAAGTCGGAGAGCACGACCATGACGCCCTTTCCGCCGCGCCGGGTGATGGCGATGCGCTTGCAGGCGTCGGTGAAGCGGGTCTGGCCGGAGGGCTCGACGGAGAGGATGTAGGCGACAAGGTCCTGCAGGCGGCGCTTGCCGCGCAGGTCGCGGATGGAGGAGACCAGGCCCTGCGGCGGGAGGGGCTGGCCGTCGGGGCCGACCTCGGGCGCTTCACCCTCGCGGATGCCCTTGTCGCCGATGGCGCTGACGACGACGCGGTTGAGGTTGACCAGCCCCACATACCCCAGCGCGGCCGCCAGCCGCTGCATGAACACGAACTTGTTGGGATCGCCCGCGTCGGACGAGGCGGAGCAATCGATGACGATGGAGAGGGAGAGATCCTCCTCTTCGAGGAAGAGCTTGAGAAACATCTTGTCGAGGCGGCCGAAGATGTTCCAGTCGATGTGGCGGAGGTCGTCGCCGTAGACGTAGGGGCGGTGGTCGGCAAACTCCACGCTCTCGCCGCGTCGCTTGGACCGGCGCTCGCCCTTGAGCTTGCCGGTCATGATCTTGCGCGAGGAGACATCGAGCGCGCCGAGGCGGGCGACAAGCTCCGGCGTGAGCAGGTCTTCGATCTTCTCGGGGCGTTTGAGGTTGGGGGTCTTGAGCATGGGGAGGCGCACGCGGGGGTACGCGGGGGTCACGGAGCAGGTGAGCGGGAGGCGATTGTGGGCGGGGATGTTGGTGCTGTGGATGAAGCGGGGGTGGCGATCCAGTCGTAGCTGGGCAGCACGCGGCCATCGGTCATGACGATGCCGCTGCGATTGGCGGGGCAGCCGTCTTCGGTCGTCGTCGCGCGGGGGCTGATGGAGCGGATTCCGAAGGTCTCAACGGGCACGACCTCGCCGGGGTCGGAGACGCCATTGGAGTTGCGATCGATCCAGACGGCGATGCCCTTGAGTTCAATGCCTGTGAGAACGCCATCGCGATTGTCGTCGAGGGCGTCCAGGGCCTCGTATCCGTTGTCGAAGAAGATCCACCACGACACGGAGCCAAAGAGCTGGCGGCCGGAAGTGATCTTCCCCGAGTTCGCGGGATCCCAGACCAGGATGCCGGAATTCGCCCGCGGCCAGGGCCACGACTGGGGTCGACCGCTTCCATCGAGGTCGAACGGTACCGTAGCGGCGGAATCGATCAGTGACGCCAGCGACTGCTCCTTCGAGATCGGGAACACAATCGGCGTGATCGCGTTGGGGGTGGACAGGTCCTCAAACGAGGAGTTCACTGCCTTCGCCGCCGCCTTGCGGATTGGCGCAACGTTCTTGATAAGCCCGCCCTTGAGTAGCCGGAGGTAGCACTTGGAAGCGTCGTAGGCGACCCAGCAATCCATGCTTCCCCAGATGGGCTTTTCGCGGAGTTCGCTGTCCTGCGGCAGCGCAAACGCCATTGCCGTGAAGTACTCATCGCCCATCTGAACGCGCCAATCCTCAACGAGCAGGTCGCGGGCCGTCTTGGCCCGCTTCGCATCGGGGTCGGAGAGTCGATTGATCAGGGTCGCGGCAACAACGTCGCGGACGGTGAACCCGCCGTCGGTTTTGAACGAGGAACGGAGCGACGCGATGACGGCCTTCCCCTTTTCCGGATCGGTCTCCGCGGCATTGATCTCGCGGGTGAGATAGTCGTTGATGTGCGCGGCCGCGCCCTCCGCGGGCGGACGTGGCCACTGATCGACCTTTCCCGCCAGCGGAAGGCCGGATTCCAACACCGAGGCGAGGGCCATGTGATAGTGCGGCGAAGACGGATCGAGCTGAAGCGCCCGGCTCAGGTGCTTGATTGCTTCCGAGAGGTGCGCGCGGAGCTGCGCCTCGTGGGGCTCCTCTTTGCGGTCCGACCTCCATTGCCAGCATCGCTCGGCGATCTCGGTCGGGTCCTGCCGGTTCCAGACGCTGACCGTGTCCGTCTTGAGTTCGAACGCAAGGCCGTGCGTGCGTCCGAGCCGGTAGTGCATTTCCGCGTCGTCGGGTTTGTCCTTGAGTCGGGCCTCAAGGTTCTGGATGATCCGGTCCACGGGCGTGCTTTCGGGGATCACACCATGTCCGAACACCCTCGGAGTGCTGAGGCCGATGAGCAAGGCGGATGCGGCAATCACAAGGACACGGGTCTTTGTCTGCATGGGGAACCTCTCGGCGGGCGGGGAGAGTGCGGACGCTGGTCTAGCCGACCTTCACCGGCTCCTTCGGCGTCGCCTCCAGCAGCTTGCGAACAACGTCATCTCCCGTCACGCGATCCGCTTCGGCCTCGAAGTTGAGGATGACACGGTGGCGCAGCGCCAGCAGCGCCACGTCCTGGATGTCCTTGTAGCTCACGTGATACCGGCCGTCGGTGAGGGCGCGGACCTTGCCGCCGAGGAGGAGGGCCTGGGCCGCGCGGGGCGAGGCCCCGCACCGCACGTACTGGTTGGTGATGTTCGGCGCAAACTGCCCCTGCGGGTGGGTCGCCAGCACCAGCCGCGCGGCGTATTCCTTGACGTGGGGGGCGACGATGCAGTCGCGAATGAGGGTCTGGGCTTCGAGGATCTGCGGGCCGTCGAGGATCTTGCCCGCGTGCGGTGTGGCGGTGCCGGTGGTGCGGTCCATGATGGTCATGAGCTCGTCGAGCTTGGAGTAGCCGACGGTGATCTTGAAGATGAAGCGGTCCATCTGGGCTTCGGGGAGGGGGTAGGTGCCCTCCTGCTCGATCGGGTTCTGCGTGGCGAGCACGAAGAACGGCTTCTCGAGCTTGTAGGTCTTGCCCGCGACGGTGACGCTGCGCTCCTGCATGGCCTCGAGGAGGGCCGACTGCGTCTTGGGTGTGGCGCGGTTGATCTCGTCGGCGAGCACGATCTGGGCGAAGATCGGCCCCTGCTGGAACTCAAACTTGCGGCGGCCCGTGGCCGGGTCCTCCATGACGATGTTCGTGCCGATCACGTCGGCGGGCATCAGGTCGGGCGTGAACTGGATGCGGCTGAACGGCAGCGTCAGCGTGTCCGCCAGCGTCCGCACCAGCATCGTCTTGCCGAGGCCGGGCACGCCCTCGAGCAGCACGTTGCCGCCCGCGAACAGGCCGATGAGCGTGGCGTCGATCACGTCGGTGTGGCCGACCATGACCTTGCCGATCTCATCGCGCAACCGGGTGTAGGTGGCGCGGAACGCTTCGCACTTGGCCTTGACGGCTTCGGGGGTGACGGTCGGGGCTTCTGCGACGGGCATGGGGGACTCCTAAATGGCAAATAGCAAATGGCAAATAGCAAATCCGAGCGGGGGCCGCGTTCGCGGCTTGCTTCGGCTCGACATTTGCCATGTGCCATGTGCCATGTGCTATTTCTTCTCGTCTTCGTCCTCGAACTTCTCTTGCGCCCGCTCGCGGGCCTTCTTGAGTCTGGACAGTCCTTGTTCCTGCGTTGGGGCTTCGCCGGTCTGCTGGGAGAGGCCGGTGCCCGCGGGGCGGTCCTTCTTTTCGGGCGCGCTCAGATCGGCGACGGCCTCGTTGGTGCGCGACTTCTTGAGCTCGGCCTCGTCGACCTCGAACTTGGTCTTGGCCGTTCCCGCATCCACCGGGCCGGGCTTCGCGGGGCCGGCCGCTCCACCCGGCGCTCCGGGCTTGGAGATCGACTGCTGCGCTCGCTGGCGCGCCTCCTTGAGCCCGCCGAGCTGCTGGCCCGCCTGCGTGGCTCCCTGGCCGAGGCCCTTGCGCACGCTCGCGGCGATCATCTGCGGATCGATGCGGATGCGGCGCACGGCCACATCGAACAGGAACGCGCCGAGGGAGATGATCGCGACCAGGATCCAGATCGGCCGCTGGTCGATGGGCATCTTCAGGTCTTTGCGCAGCCAGAGGTCGGCCTGCCGCGGGTCCTGATCCACCACGCGCCCGCCGGTGATCTCCGCCACCAGCTTGCCCAGCGGCGCGTTGTCCTGCAGCGTCTTGAACTCGTCGGCGTAGGGTCGCGTCACCGCCGCCTGGATGTTCCCCTCGCGCGTCTGCCCCGGCGCATCCGGGTTCGGCGAGAGGTACCGAAGGTTCATCACGTACGCGCCCGACGCGGCGGTATCGATCGTGCCCTCATAGCGCCCGGGACCGACCTGGCGGAGCTCCACGTTCTGGCTCGAGCCATTGGGCCCGGCCGCGCGGCCGGCAAACCGCACAAAGTTCAGCCGCTCGCCCTTGGAATCGAGCGCCTCGACGGTGACCTTGGTCTTGTCGCCGACCTGCTCGGTGGAGATGCGCATGTCGGCGTTGCCGCCGGGGCGCATGGCCCAGCGGATGTGCTGCTCCCAGAACGCGCGGTACTTGCCCCACCCCGGCCAGTCCTTGGTCCAGCGCACGCTGGCGTCGGAGGTGAACGCAACCGACTTGCCCAAGCCATACTGCCAGTGGGCGAGGATGGGATCGTTTTCCTTGCCGCGCAAGGTGACGATCGAGAGCCCCTCGCGCTCGGCAGCGACGATGTACCCGGAGATGGGCGGGAATCCCGCGGAGGTCAGGCCGCGCATCGGCTCGCTGACGGCGTTGACGACGGTGGGCGCGAAGGGGTCGCCCTCCCAGATCAGGGAGCGCTTCACAACCTGCGCTTCCTTGATGAAGATGCCGGGGAGGCGGGCGAAGTCGCCCTCGTCGATGATGGGGTAGAAGCGGCCCTTGGTCTTCTTGGCGATCAGGCGCATGGTCTCCCAGTCGCCGCCCTGCACGCCGGGAGTGCGGTTGTGGGGATAGACGAGCACGGTGGAGATGGAGATCTTGGCCGCGGCGCAATCGTCGAGCAGGCCGCGGTTGACGATCTGCGGGTCGCCGTCGGAGATGATGATGATGTGCTTGGCCCCCGCCGCGACCTTGCTCAGGTCGTCATACGCCATCTTCAGCAGGTTGTCGAAGCTCGGCATGTCGCCGAAGGTGAGGGAGTTGATGGCCCGCGTGATGGCGGCCTTGTTGCCCACCTCGCTGAGCGGGTGCACCCACCAGTCGCCCTTGGCGAAAGAGAACTCCAGCACGCCCGCAAGGTCGAGGCGGGAGAGGTTGTTCACGGCGGCCTGGGCCACCTGCTGGCCCCAGTAGTTGCCGCGCGGCATCTCGCACGAGTGCATCAACAGCACCAGCGCGCCGCGCGGCATCTTCCGCTGCTGCGGCGGGTCGAGCTTGATGGGCAGCGCATCGGCGACCGGCGAGCCCAGCCACCCGCCCGCACCGAACGCCTCCGGCCCGCCGACCATCACGAGCCCGCCGCCGAGATCATGCACGTACGCCCGCATGTCCTCCTGCTGGCGCTGGGTGAGGTCTCCCGCGGAGGTGTTGGCGACGACGACGGCGTCGAACGCGCCCCAGTCGACGAGGTCCTTGGGCGCCTCCTCGGGGCGGATGACCTTGGCGTCGAGGTGGGCCTCGACGAGCACCTTCATCAGCGGGCCGACCTCCTCGGGCGTGGGCGCGATGACGAGCACGCGCCCCTCGCTCTGCACGAACGTGATGGCCATGTTCGTGTTGTTCTGGGCGATGGAGTCGTCGTCGGGAGAGTCCGGTGTGAAGTGGGCCTCGAACTTCTGCGGCCCGGCGTAGGGCAGGGTGATCGGAATGGGGATGATGTTCGAGCCGGGCTGCAGGTCCACCGGCATGTCCATCTCGTTCTTGGAGTTGCCCAGCTGCACCGGGTCGCCGTTGATGAGCAGCGTCAGCTTGCCCTTGGCGGGCTTGATGCTGCTGATGAGGGCTCGCAGCGTGATCGTCTGCCCCATGCGAGCCGTGGAGGGCACCACCACGCGATCGACCATGACCTCCTGCTCGAACTTGTAGCGGAGGGGAAGGACGTCGATGGGCACGTGCGCGGTGCTGGCGGCCTCGGCCGCGGCTTTCTGCACGCTGCCGGTGGTCTCGTTGAAGTCGGAGATGAGCAGGATCCGCTTGGCCGCGGCCTGCTGGTCGGTGTCCTTGCCGGGCACGGCCACGGCCATGGCGACGCCCGCGCCGAGGTTGGAGGCGTCGGTGTCGCCGAGCGTCTGCGAGTCGGGCCGCTCCTTGGGCGGCACGGGGAGCGACTGCACATACGCCTTCTTGGCGATGGTGATGCGGGAGATGGTGTCGCCGGGCTTGGCAAACTCCGCGGCCTCGCGGAGATACGCATCCACATACGTCGGCACATCCACCATGCGGCCGTCGGGGAGCTTGAGCTTGCGGTTGACCGAGTCGGAAACGTCAACGACGACGGTGAGGTTGACGCCCTTGGCCTCCTTGCGCCAGTAGGGCTTGGCGATCGCGCCGACCACGAGCAGCACGACCAGCAGACGCATGATCAGCGCGGCCCGGCGCGACATCGTGCCCAAACCCGAGAGCGACTGGCGGCCGATCCAGATGATCAGCACCCAGCAGATCGGCGCGACGATCAGCCAGAGGGGCTGGTCGAAGGCGATGGGACCGAGATGGAAGGCGAGAGTGAGCATCGACGAGGTGGGAGGTGGGAATTAAGAGGCCGTCAGCGTGGAGTGGGAAATGCCGTGATTCGGTTGTTGCCCGAGTCGAGCAGATAGATGGTGTTGTTCATCGTGGTGACAGCCCACGGGGCCAGAACCTGCCCCGGCTCGCGGCCGGGCTCGCCCCAGCAGCCGAGCGACCGCCCGGTGTCCAGATCGATGCGCTGGCAGCGGGCCCCGCCGAACTCGCTCACCATCGCCGTGCCGTCGGGGAGGAGCGCGAGGCCGTAGGGATAGTTGAACTGGCCCGGCTTGCGGCCCTGGTTGGCGGGCGAGGAGATCCACCCGATGAGCGTGCCGTCGAGGGTGAACCGGCCGAGGCGGTGGTTGCACGCATCGACGACCACAATCTCCTTCGACCCATCGGCTTTGGTCCGGATGGCCAGCGACTGCGGGCGGTTGAACTCGATCTTGGTGGGATCCACGCCGCTCCCCTCGTTGCCGAAGGAGAAGAGGTACGAGTGGTTCCCGTCAAACACATTGACGCGATCGTTGCCCCCATACTCGGAGACATAGATGCGGTCGATCGCCTTCGCATCCTTCAGGAGCACCGCCACATCCGTCGGGTAGTAGAACTGCCCCGGTCCCGTTCCATACTCGCCGAAGCGGCCAACGGGCTCGATGAGGCCGAGGTCGCCCTCGGGCGTGTTCTTCGGCGCCTTGTAGATCATCACGCGGTGGTAGTGCGTGTCGGCGATGTAGAGCAGATCGTCGTGCCACGCACCTTCCTTGTCCGGGCCCGGGCCGACGCAGAACCCCGTCGGCTTGCCGAGCTCCCACTCGGGCATGTGGAACAGCGCAAGGCACTTCCCCGTCGCCGGGTCGATCCGCTGCACGCGGGCGGACTTGTCGATCACCCACAGCGCGCCCGCGTCGTGATCGATGCATCGCGGGTACGCAAATCGGCCCGGCGTGTCGCCCAATCCCCCAAGCACCCGCGCATCACGGATCGACTCGGGCGTTTCGCCCGTCGGCGACCGCCCGCACGCCGCCAGCGTCAGGCACATCGCACCCACGACCATGGCGCGCGGCCACCGCCGTAAGTCGCTCGCATCTGGTGCCACCGCCACTGGAGTCATTCCGAGGTGTGCTCCCGAGGGCCGGTCCCTGCTCCGCACGGAAACGCCGGGCGCGAACCGTTGGTTCGCCCGCCGACGGTCCCGATTGTCCAACCGCCTGCCAGCATACCCGATACCGGCACGAAGATCGGAACGGTGCAGAAGCGGGGTGAGGTTAGTGCCGGGGAGAGGTTCGGGCCCGCGCCACCAACAATCCGGCCGCCGTCGCCAGGATCAGGCCGACCCCGAAAAGATTGACGCTGGCCGCGCACAGGTCCTCATTGCGGTTGTAATGAAGCTTGTCCAGAACATACTGGGCAAGGCTGGTCGGTCCGGGGGGCTGGAGGATGACCGTGGACTCGATCTCGTGAAGCGACAGGGCCGCGGCGGCGAGGGCGATGCCGACAACCACGCCGACGTGGGGCCGAAGGCAAAGGGCGGCCCAGGCGCGAAGCGAATCTCCCGCGAGCATCAGCCGGGCGCCGCGCTCGTCTGGCGTCTCCAAAGAACCCAGCCACCACCCGGCAAGAGCGCCAAGGAACCCGAAGCGGGCGGTGTGGGCAAGGATCACGGGCCAGGGCGTGTCTCCGGCCGCACGGGGAATGAAGTGGGCGTTCCAGAAGCCGAGGGTCGCGTTGCCGATGAGGATGCCGGGAACGATCGCGGCGGCAAGCAGGGCCACCAGCACAGTCTTCGCCACCACGACGGACAGACCTCGCGCCGCCGATGCGCGGATCGCAAAGGTTGTCAGGGCGATCAGGGCCACGCCCGCACCAACCATGGCGGACACCTGTGAGCTCGACCACAGAGCGTCGCCGTTGAAACGCCAGAACTTCACCAGCGCGGAATCCGAAAGCGGCGACCAGTGCCGGATATGGGCGGCAAACAACGCCCCGGGCGCCAGCACCGACAGCATCCACACGGCCGCTGCGCACCCGCAGATCAGCGGGGAAATGCGCCGATCCGGCACGTCGCCCTCATCCGCGATCGGCGGACGCTCGCGATCAATGGCGCGCCCGATCGCAACGGCCCCGACGATCGCCACCACCAGCAGCGGCCACGCGGCGTGCCAGACGCTGGCCGGATCGGCGTTCGTCAGCATGAATCGCCAGAGGTGAACGGCGTAGGTATCCGCCTGGGCCAGATGCAGCGGCACGGCCGAGCCGGTCATCACCAGGGCGATGAGCACGACCGACGCAAGAATCGAGGGCGCGAGCATCCCCACCACAACGCGGGACTTTCGCAGCGGGCCGCCCGGCTCAAGATCGAGGGCGTCGAGAAGGTGCGCAGGCAGCCGACGCGCGGCCGCGCCAATCAGGAACGCCGCGATCGGCCACGCCCAGAGGCTCAGGCCGAACACGGCGAGCGATCGATCAAAGGCGGTGCTCAACCACGGGGGTGCGTGGCCAAGCCAATCGCCGAGCCATGAGCCCGCTCCACGCAGCAGCCCCCATCCGGCATACGCCAGATACGTCGGCATGAGCAGCGGCAGCCCGAGCAGGGCCGACACGAGCGAGAATCGCCGCCGAGTGAGCCATGCCGCGGGCAGGGCCAAGGCCGTCGCGAGGATGCCGATCAGACCTGCATAGATGAACGTGTCGAGCACGGCTCCCCAAGACCAGGGGGTATATTCATGTCGGGCACCGGGGTCAGGGTTGGCGGCGGTGAGTTGGAGCCAAACACCAACCAACGGCAGCCCGATCGCAAGCACCGCAATCAGCCCGAGCAAACATGCGGCAAAAAACGATCCCGATGGCAAAGACCGGCCCGGAACGAGCGATCGGGACGGTTGAGAGATGGGGGTCAATCCGGGCATTGCTCGGGGAGTCTACTGAGCGAACATGGGCGGAGTTGCCGACAACGCGCGCGAAAGTCTTCACAAGTCGGTATCATCTCGGCCAATGGCCATGCCCACCCTCGCCCCGCGTGCATCAAAGAACTCCAGCGAGGCCCCCTTTGCGCACCGGATCGGTCGGCTGGCGAAGATGGTCGCCGATGCCCAGCTCGGGTTCATGCTCGTCACCAATCCGAAGGATGTGGGATACCTCACCGGATTCCTCGGCGGCGACAGCTATCTGCTGGTCCCCGCGATGGCCCACCAGGGGCGGCGGCCGGTGATCATCAGCGACTTCCGGTACAAGGAAGAACTCGAGGAGATCGGCGAGGTTGCCGAGGTCTTTATCCGCACCAAGTCGATGATCGAGGCCGTCGCGGAGGTCATCGGGGGAGCGGGCGAGGGCGGCGAGGCGGGGAAGATCGGGATCCAGGCCGAGCATCTGACGATCGCCGAGAAGGCCGCAATCGGGCGGAAACTCGGAACGGGCGGGGCCAAGCGGCTGGCCGACACGGCCAACGTCGTGCCCAAGCTGCGGGTCATCAAGGACGAGATGGAGATCGGGCTGATCAAGAAGGCGGCGAAGATCCAGGAGGCCGCGCTGATGGCGGTCCTTCCGACGATCAAGCCCGGCCGAACGGAAGCGGACGTCGCGGCGGACCTTGAGGCGGAGATGAAGCGCCGCGGCTCGAGCGAGCCCGGGTTCCAGAGCATCGTGGCGGCCGGCGCCAACGGCAGCCTCCCCCACTATCGCCCGCAGACCAAGAAGATCGCGGCCGGAAAGTCGCTCCTGATCGACTGGGGCGCGGTCTACCAGGGCTACCACTCGGACATGACGCGGACGTTCGCGATGGGCAAGTGGCCCGCGAAGATCGCGGAGATCTACAAGGTGGTGCTCGAAGCCCAGGAGCTGTCCGCGGCCGCGCTCGCCCCCGGCAAGCTCACCACCGAGATCGACGCCATCGCCCGCAAGCACATCGCCAAGGCCGGCTTCGCCGAGTACTTCGGCCACGGCCTCGGCCACGGTCTGGGGCTCAACGGCCACGAGGATCCGCGCCTGACCAACATGATGGCGGGCGTGCGGCTGGAGGTGGGGATGGTCGTGACGATCGAGCCCGGCATCTACCTCCCCGGCGAGGGCGGTGTGCGGATCGAGGACGACTACGCGATCACGGAGAAGGGGGCGACAAACCTGTGCTCGATGAAGAAGACGATGGAGTGGTGCACGTTGTAGAGGAAGCCAAGAGGCATCAAGGCATCGAGGCAACCAGTGCGAGCCTCGATGACGCTCTGGGGCCTTCCACTCGATGCCTTGATGCCTGATGCCTAGGTGCCTTTTCACATGATTGACATTCGCAAACTCAAAGAACTCGTGCGGTTGATGGTCGAGAACGAACTCTCCGAGCTGGACCTGCAGGACCAGCAGGAGACGGTAACGATCAAGCGCGGCGGGGCCGCGCCCATCGCCGGGGCTCCCGTGGTCTATCACGCTCCGGCGGCCGCGCCCGCGGCACGCCCCGCGGCGGCGAGCGCATCCGACGGCGGCGGCGACGAGCCGGCCGCGCCCGCGGCGGAAGCGAAGGACACCTCGGGGCTCGTCCCGATCGTCAGCCCAATGGTCGGCACGGTGTATCTGGCCCCGAACCCCGAGTCCTCCGCATACGTGCAGGCCGGCGCGGCCATCGGCCCGGACTCCACCGTCTGCCTCATCGAGGCCATGAAGGTGTTCAGCGAGATCAAGGCCGAAACCAGCGGCACGATCGAGCGCGTGCTCGTCACCAGCGGTCAGGCCGTGCAGTACGGCCAGCAACTCTTCCTCGTCCGCCCCTCGTGAGATGAGACATGTTCAGCAGGATCCTGATCGCTAATCGGGGCGAGATCGCTCTCCGCATCATCCGCGCCTGCCGCGAGATGGGCATCGAGTCGGTCTGCGTGTACTCCACCGCCGACAAGGATGCGCCCTACCTCAAGCTCGCCGATGAGTCCGTCTGCATCGGACCCGGGCCGAGCAAGGAGAGCTACCTCAACATCGCTCGCATCATCGCCGCGGCAGAGGTCGCCAACGTCGACGCCATCCACCCCGGCTACGGCTTCCTTTCCGAACGCGCCGAGTTTGCTCAGGTCTGCGCCGATTGCAAGATCGAGTTCATCGGGCCCTCGCCGGCCGCGATGGCCAAGCTCGGCGACAAGGTGGCCTGCAAGAACGCCGCCAAGGAAGCGGGCGTCCCCATCTTCCCCGGCTCGCCCGGCGCGATCGAGGAAGAGGAAGAGGCGATCACCATCGCCACCAAGATCGGCTACCCCGTCATCATCAAGGCCGCCGCGGGCGGCGGCGGGCGCGGCATGCGCGTATGCCACAACGAGATGGCCCTCCGCTCCAACCTCCGCAGCGCCAGCCAGGAAGCCCTCTCCGCCTTCGGCAACGGCGCCGTCTTCATCGAGAAGTTCCTCGAGCACGCCCGCCACGTCGAGGTCCAGTGTCTCGGCGATAAGCACGGCAACGCCATCCACCTCTACGAGCGCGACTGCTCCATGCAGCGCCGCCACCAGAAGGTCATCGAAGAAGCCCCCGGCCCGCACATCGACCACAAGAAGCGCGAGGCCGTCTGCAACTCCGCGGCACGCCTGATCCAGAGCGCCAACTACTCCGGCGCGGCCACGGTCGAGTTCCTGATGGACAAGGACCAGAACTTCTACATGCTCGAGGTCAACACCCGCGTGCAGGTGGAACACCCCGTCACCGAGCTCATCACCGGCGTCGACATCGTCAAGGAAATGATCAAGGTCGCCGCGGGCGAGAAGCTCAGCATCAAGCAGAGCGACGTGCGGGCCCACGGCCACGCCATCGAGTGCCGCATCAACGCCGAGGACCCCGACAAGAACTTCATGCCCAGCCCCGGCAAGATCACCCGCTACGAGCCGCCGGGCGGCCCGGGCGTCCGCCTCGATTCCCACGTCGTCACCGGCTACACCGTGCCGCCGAACTACGACAGCATGATCGGCAAGCTCCTCGTTCACGCCCCCACGCGGGCCGAGGCCATCACCCGCATGGAGCGGGCCCTCCACGAGTTCCACGTCGAGCCCATCAAGACCACCATCGGCCTCCACAAGCGCCTCATGCGCGACGAGGCCTTCCGCGCCGGAGGGATCGATATTCACTACCTGGAGCGGAAGCTCAAGGCGTGAGCGATCCCGTCCCCCCCCACCCCGCGACGCGAAAAGTAAGAGTTCTTTCCTTGCGCAGTCCCTTAACAAAGACCTCTTGAATAAGGCCGATCGCCAATACCACGCCCGCCGCATGCGGTGCACGCGGCGGGCGGAGGAAGGTAGCCCACGATGACCCGGCCCCCCTCCCCGCTCAGGCACGCCGGCGACGAAGGCCGACGAGCCCGCCGAGGCCGATGAGCGCCACGGAGGCCGGCGCCGGGATGATGTACGTGCTGAAGTTCGAGCCGTCGAGAAAGCCCTCGGTGGCGGTGGTCAGGCCCGTGAGCTTGCCGCGCTTGCCCGGGCCGGTGCTCTCATAGGTGCCGGTGAACACATCCACCGGGTGGAACCAGATGCCGAGGTGGCTGTCGAAGCCGGTGCCATACCACGGACCGGTGTCGGGATAGAGCGGCGTGTGCGAGATGATGTCTGAGGCGTCGATGTCGAACTTCATGTGGCGGTAGTTCACGCCCGCCACGGTGGTGTTCTCGGCGAGGATCTGGTTGATGAAGCCGGTCTCGTAGATGCCCTTGATGAGGTCGCCCGGCTGGTTGCCCGCCGTGTCGGACGAGCCGTCCTGCCACGAGTTGTTGGCGTTCTGCCCGTTGTAGCCATACACCGTCAGCTTGGGCGAGGAGAGCGTGGCCGCGTCAAAGTACATGATGGCCAGCTCGCCCGCGTGCGTCTTCGGGTTCGGGCCGTTGTCGAGCACGAGCCAGAAGCCGCTCGTGATGAGCGGTCCGCCCGACGTCGCGCCCGTGAAGAACACGTCGAACGTCAGACGCTTCGTCGTCGAGTCGAACGTCGAGTTGATCGACTCAACCGTGCCGCCCGTATCGCTGCGGGAATACTGGGAGCCGTTGCCCGGCTGACCCTTGACATAGTTCCAGCCAAACATCGTCGCCTGAGCCCCGGACGAGGCGAGGGCAACAACACCAACCGTGGCGGCAAGCCGCCAAGCAGAGCACAGATTCATGGTCCTTTTCCTTCGAGAGAGATGTGAGAGCGAGAGAGACCGCGACCGCCCTCAGCAGACCAAGTTCCGGCCCGCGAGTCAATGGTTTTTTGTGCGGAATTGCCGTTCTTCTCGGACTCTGGCGCTTGCGCCAGGTCGATGACGCAGTGCGGTTCGCTGGCCAATAGAGGCCATCGCGGACCACTCAGCCCACAGGCGCAGCGGCGTTTCGCCTGGGCCGCCGCCCAGACACGCAACGCAAGTCTCTCCTCGCAGCGGGGTTACGAACAGATCCGAAAACGGCGGCGGCCCGACAGCATTGGCCACGTGGGTGGCTGGGGAACATGAAGCGAATGCGATGCCTGTGACGATCGCGCCGTTCGCGAGCCCTTGTGGGTAATAGCGCAGTGTTTTTCCGGACCCGCACATGGCTGTGGCGTGCCGTCTACACGGCCTGTGGCGATTGCACCACGCGTGATGCCCCAGCAATCACGCGGCCGCGACGATCGCGGGCCGCCCCGCCGGGCGAATCACCAGCAGATACCCCCCGAACAGCACGGCCGAGAACACCACGTCGCTCGCCAGCGTGCCGCGCAGGAACGGCACCGCCGCCGCGAAGCAGCGTGTGAGCCCCGCGGCATCGGCTGTGTACAGCGGGCTGAACGCCCACACCGCAAAGTTCGTGAACACGAAGAACACCAGCGAGCACAGCGCGGCCGCGCCGATCGATCGCCAGAACAGCGGCCGCCCCGCAGCGGCGACGTGGCTGCGGAAGAGCACGGGAATCAGCAGGCACGCATAAACCACCGCCATCGTGCGCGGCTCATGCCAGCCCAGCACCGCGTCGGAGAACAGCATCGCACACACCGGCACCGCCGCCGCGATGATGCGGCTGGCAAAGAAGAACCCGGCAAAGAGCGCCACGGCGGCCACCGCGGCGAAGTTCGGCTCGGCGCCAACAAGACGGCTGCCCGCGCCAAGGGCGACAAGGCCGACGAACACAGAAGCGTTGATCCAGGTGGGGCGGTTCATGGAGCGAGGATAGCCCCCGAATCGCCCGTTTGGCAGGAACGGGCCCCCTCACGGCGGCGGCGTCAGGTCCTTCGCATACGGCCGAAACGCCCACGAAACCCGGTCGCCGGCCTTCAGCGCGGCCGTCACCGCCGAAGTCTCGCCATACGCCGCGTTCACCCAGTACTGCCACGCCCGCGCCGCCCCCGGATTCGTCCCCGCACCCTCATCTCGAATCCCCTCGATGCTCGTGATGATCGCCCCCGGCCCCGACCCCTTGGACTCAAACACCAGCGGCCGGGCATGGGCCGCGGCGGCCCGCATCGCGTCCACAACCGTCATGCCGGGAGCAAACGCAAGATCGGTGAACCGTCGCTGGGTGCCGTCGCCGAAGTCGATGACGAGGGTAATGGTGGTGGACGTCGGAACCGCCGCGCCCGAAGCCCCCGCACGGGTGGTGCCGGGTGCGTGCCTCGCCTGCCACCACGCAAAGCCGAGCAGCAGAACAAGGACGACCAGCCCGCCGAGAATCGCCCGAAGCAGATAGCGCTCAATGGTGTCGAGAAAGTTCGGAGGGGCGGGCGATGCCATGGCGCGAGTATACCGGTTCACGGCGTCAACCACGCACGTCGCGCCCTCCCCTTCACGCCGCGGACACTCCCGGCGCGATGGGCGGACGCACCGCCCACGATCGCCGGCGAACCGGCGCGATCACGATCCACCAGAAGAACACGGCCGTCGTGATTGCGTGCATCGCCAGCGGCGTCCACGCAGGCAGCCAGTCGCTGAGGTCCACAAGAACTCCCTCCCCCGGAAACCGCCCAAGCCCCACCAGCATCGGCAGCCGGAACCAGTAGTAGCAGGACACCGCCGCCGCGCCGAAGATGCGGGTGAGCAGGTCCTCCCGCTGGGGCGCCAGCCGCCGCAACACAAGGTACACCGCCAGCGTCGCGGCCAGCCCGGCAAAGGGCATCCCGAAAGCGCGGCCGATTCCATCGGGCGTAAACCCCACCGCATCGGACACCTGGAACCAACCCCATATGTATCCCGGGAATCCACCCACGAGAATCGTGGCGGTCAGGCGGTGACCGATCGTGCTCGGATGACGCACCGGCGTCATGCAGGGCGTCGAGTCCGGGCACACCGCCGTACACATCTGGCACGGCGAGCAGTGCGCGTTGGGCACCGTCAGCGCCGGACGCGAGCCGTAGAGCTTCTCCACCGGGTGCACCGGGCACGGCCCCGAGCACCACCCGCTCTTCCATTCAAACACAAAGCCCATCCCCGCCGCCAGCAGCCCGACAGCAATGAGGATCACCCCGGTCACGGGCCCGTTGGTATCAAGCACCAGATGGCGCAGCGGCACGATCAACAGGAGCAGGGCAAGCCCCAGCAGCGCGAGCCAACCTTGCGCGGCCTTGGAGAGACGCCGCGCCCGTGAAAGGCCCATGTGCCGCGCCCACAGCGCGGTCGACCCGAGCGGGCAGACGTTCCGCCAGATCCCCGGCGCAAACACCAGCAGCGCCGGGGCGATCGGCACAAGGACGTTCCACAGCGCGACGATCCCGGCCTTGGGAACCACCAGCAGCATCACCACGATCGTGACCCCGACCGCCCACACAGTGAATTGCACCCCACGCCAAGCCCAGGTCTGACGCGGCGTGAGCAACGGAAGGCTGTGGTTCATCGTTCTACTCCGGGACAGTTCAGAATCAAACGATAAACATGTCTGTTTATTGCCAGCCCAGTGGCGAAGGGCACTCCAGCCCCCCCCTACCCCCCCCTCACGCGCCGTCGACCGCTGGGCCGATAATCACCCCATGACCTTCGGGCCCAGGGAACATTCCGCGCGCCGACTGCTCGCCCTTCTGGCGGCGGCCGGGTGTGCGATGCCCGCGATGGCCCAACCCATCCGCACCCTGCCGCGCTCCGAGAAACCCGCGCCCGACATCCGCCGCCCGGAGTCCGCCCGCCGCCTGCTCCGAATCTTCTCCTTTGAGGAGCCCAAGAACCCGTACCCGATCCCCGACCACTGGGTCCGCGCGCAGGACGACCCGACCGGCGGGCCCGAGGCCCGTCGCCCCGGCTTCCCGTTCTTCAACCAGGCCGAGTTTGATCGCACCCTTGCCGCGTCGGGGTCCACCTCTGTTCGCCTTCCGACCAAGGGCGGCTCAACCTCGCTCCGCCTCAGCGCGGGCGAGCTCCCCATCTTCCCCGACGCCGACTACACCGTCTCGGCCAAGGTCCGCACCACCGACCTTGAGCACGCCCGGGCGTTCCTCACGGCCCGCCTCCTCGACCAGCAGCTTCTCCCCATCCCCGGCTCCGAGGTCCGCTCCGATCCCATCCTCTCCCCCGCGGCGTGGTCCACCGTCACCATCAACGTCCCCGGCAAGTGGGCCTCCGCCGCATGGCTGCAGATCGACCTCGAGCTCCTCCAGCCCGAGAAGTTCCTCCCGCCACCGCCCGAAGCCATCGCCCAGCACATCGTCAACCACACCGACATCGCCGGCGCGGCCAACTTCGACGACGTATCCATCGCCCTCCTGCCCCGCACCCGCTTCTGGACCGACGAGCCCACCGGCATCTTCATCGCCCCGCAGAAGCCCACGCTGCAAATGCTCGCCCGCGATCAGGGCGGTGAAGAACTCCGGGCCCGCGTCCACCTCACCGACATCGACGGTCGGACGGTCGCCCAGCAGACCATCACGCTCGATCCCTCCGCCCGCACCTCCACGTGGACGCCCACCGTTCCCGCCTACGGCTGGTACCGCGCCATCATGGATATCGACGCGGGCGATGTGAGCGTCTCCCGTTCCGAGGTCTGGTTCACCTACCTCCCCGCGCCACTCAAGCTCACACCGAGCGCCACGCGCACCGCAGACCTGGCCCGCTTCGGCATCATCGCCGACGACCTCTCCCCCGCCCTCCTGCACCAGCTCCCGCCCCTCCTCGAGCGGGCCCGAACTCGGTTCGTGGTGCTCCCCGCCTTCGACGCAAGCGCCCCGCTCGATCGCGCCCGCGAGTCCTTCCAGACCCGAGCCCCGATCATCGAGCGGCTTCTGGCCCAGCCGGGCGGGGCGCAGGAGGTGACGCTGGCCGTCGGCGATGTTCCCCCTCCCATCGCCGCCGCGGCCACGATCGACTCCACCGACGCCCTCGCCATGGGCGCGCTCGAGTGGACGACCTGGTTCCCGTACATCGAGCCCGCGCTCGACGTCTTCGGCCAGCGCATCCTCCGCTACCAGCTCGGCCACGCCTCGGATGTCCACGCCCTGAAGCGCGACCCGCGGGCCGGCCTCGAGAACTTCGAGCGCAACATCTCGCGCCTTGTCCCCGGGCCGCGCATCGCCCTCCCGTGGCGGGCCGACCACGCGCTGCCCGTTGTTGAGCGTTCGCCAACGACCGCCGCCGGGAACGCAGGTGCCACCGGCGCTGCCCCCACGAACGTCGCCCCCGGCCCGATGCTCGATGCGCTCACCGTCGCGCTCCCCGCCGGATTCACGCCGGCCGCGATGGAGCAGCTTGCGGCCAACTGGCGGGCCCACGCCGGGTCCGGCTCGCCCGTCGAAATGACGGTCGTGCCCGAGCTCCCCGACCTCACCCAGTTCGGCCCGCGGGCCCGCGCCGTCGAGGCCGCGCGTCGGATCGCCGAGTTCTGGCGCATCATGGCCGCCGACGGCGATGCGCCGACCACGCCCGCGCCGCGACTCGCCCTCGATTCCCCATGGCGCCCGGCCGCCGATCGCACCGACGACCGGCTCCACCCCGACGCCTCCCTCGCCGCCCTCTCCATGATGGCCGAGCGCCTCGCCGGCCGGCGCGTCATCGCCCCCATCCCCGCCGCCGAGGGCGTTCACGCCTTCCTCATCGCCGAGCATGCCGGACGCACGACCGCCTCCACCTCGTCGGGCGATGCGCTCGTCCGAGCCTGCGTCGTGGCATGGAACGAGTCCGCGCCCGCCGAAAAAGCCTGGGTCGACGTCTACCCGCTCTCCGGCGGCGTGGATGTGCTCGACATGTTCGGCAACGCCACGCGGGCCTCGATCTCCGCCGCGTCCTCCACCGCCGCCTCGCAGAACACCCAGGTCCGCGTCGCGCTCTCCGACGCCCCCGTGTTCATCGAAGGGGTCGATCCCTACCTCGCCCAGCTCACGGCCTCGCTCCGCCTCACACCCACATTCATCCCCTCGATCGTCGAGCCGCACGAGCACCGCATCGAGGCCACCAACCCCTGGCCCGTCCGCATCACCGGCCAACTCCAGCTCAAGGAAATCGATCCGCCCGCCCGGTCCATCGCGCCGCGCTCGGCCCCGTGGTCGATCTCGCCGAATGTCATCGATTTCGCCGCCGCGCCGGGCGAGACCATCTCCCTGCCCGTCACCATCTCCTTCGGCCCCGGCCAGCTCGCCGGGACCAAGGACATGGCCATCCTCGCCAAGGTGCTCGCGGATCGCCAGTACCCCGCCATCCGTTCCGAGACCACCGTCACCGTCGGCCTGGCCGACCTTGAACTCGTCCCCGAGATCCAGCTCGGCCCCTCGCCCACCGGCCCCGACGCCATCATCCTCGCCGCCATCACCAATCGCTCGGGCCACCCCCGAACGCTCCGCCTCGAGGTCGCCGCCAAGGACCGCCCCACCCAGACCCGCGAGATCAGCGATCTCCCGCCCAACCAGACCGTCTCCAAGGAGTTCGTCTTCCGCGACGCGGCCAAGGCCCTCGCGGGCCGCTACATCCGCGTGACGGTGATCGACGACGACTCCGCCGCGCGCCTGAGCCGGGCCGTCCTCGTGCCTGTTCCCTGAACGATTCGAGGAAACCCCCCACCCCGGCGGAGCGCCATCCGGCGGTTTGCCCCCGAATCCCTCCGCAATCTCTCGATTCCGCCACTTTGCTCTCTCGCGCAAACATGCGTCAAATCTCGTTCATGGTGAATACACACGCCCCCGGGCCGCGAACCAATGGGCGTGCGGGCCGCTCTTCTTGTGGCCCGGCAGGGCGCGAGGTCTTCACGCCCGATGCGTGGGATTGAACACCATGACGATGACCCGGCGTGACACAATCGCGGAGGCCGTCCTCGCAAGCCGAGCGCTGTTCCATCGATACCTTCCCGGGTTCGATGACACCAACCACACGCGCCAGGCCCCCTGCCTTCCCAACCACGTCGCCTGGTGCCTCGGCCACTGCGCGCTCACGCTCCACCGGAGCATCGAGCGCATCAACCACGAGCCGCTGCCCGAGACCGACTTCCACACCACCCCCGCCGACCTGCCGGGGCGCGCGACAATCGTCGCTCCGCCCGCCGCCCACACGCACCCTCTGCGCGCATCGGGCCGCTCGGCCACGCTCGCCCCACCGCCCCACGTCCCCCTGCCCACCTTCGCCCCGCCCTCGCGATTCGACACCGAGACCGTCGCGTTCCAATCTGTCCCCGTCGACAACCCAACGCTCTACCCGCGCTACGAGCGCTGCGTCGACATCTTCGACGCGGCCTGCCACCGCTACGCAACCATCGTCCGCGGCCTCCCCGAAGACCGCCTCGACGCGATGATCCAGTGGGGCCAGATCCAGATCCCGGTGTGGGCCGCGGGCCTGCGCATGTCGTTCCACAACGGCACCCACTGCGGCCAGATCGCCGACCTGCGCAGGGCGCTGGGCATGAAGTCGATCTTCGCGTGAGGGGGCCGACATCCAGATTATCGCGACGCTGCTACGCCGCGCCGTGAAGATCGAGGAACTCCCGCACCTCGGCGGCAAAGCGATCGACCACATCGGGAAGGCGCTGGAGTAGCGGAGACATCCGGTCCCAGTCGAAGTCGAATCCGTAGTGCATCCGGGCCACGTGGCGGAATCCCATGAACTCTCGAAGGTCCTTGAGGAGTTCATCCGACACGATCGGCCCGCGCGTGTGTCCAGGAGCGGCCGCCTGCTTGAGCAGACTTGCGTGCCAACCCTCGCCCTTCATGACCGGACCATCCACAACGGTCACGATCCTCTTGATCGCATTCTCCATTCCCGAGTAGCACTGCTGCATCAGGCCCGCGGCCGCCCGCAAGTCCCAGCCGTTCGGAGGGTGGTCCGTGTCTCTCGCGAGCATCGCCGCCCGTTCGGCGCTCGTCTCATCCATCTCGCGGCGCAGTGCCGCAAGGTCGAGTTCCACGTCGGCTCGAAGGTCAGGCCACAAGCCGGAGCCTCCCCGAATCGCGCAGCCGATGCACAAAGGGCGTCGGCCGATCGAGATCGATAACGTCCACGGACATTTCCAGCTCGCACAGCAGCTCGCCGATCGCCGCGTACAGGGCGTGGCGCGGCAACCCCTCCACGGCCAGGTCGATGTCCGCCGGCTCCCGCTGGCCGGGGGCGCGATCATCGGCCGCCGACCCGAACAGATACACCCTGCGCGCCCCCGCCGCTCGCAAGATCATCGCCGCTCGGCGCACTTTGTCATGGAGTTCGGCGGTCATCGGTCAAGTATATCGGCTCCAGAGAGACCATCCCGCACTCCGGACACCAGGCGCCACTCGCCGGCCCTTCCAACTCATACCCGCACCCCACGCACAGCCCACCACGACGCCGCCACCCGCGCACCACAAACGGCCCACGCACCACGGCGCACTTCCTACGCTTGGTCATGCACGCCGCCGACAACACCCTCTCCGCGTTCATCGAGTCCTTCGCGGCCCAGAAGTCCCTCGCCGACAAGGCCATCGCGCAGGTCTCCGACGACGATCTCCGGCGCGCCCTCGACCCCCCCACAGGCAACACCAACTCCATCGCCGTCATCATCAAGCACGTCTCGGGCAACCTCGTCTCCCGGTTCACCGACTTCCTCACCACCGACGGCGAGAAGCCCTGGCGCGATCGCGATGCCGAGTTCACCGACACCTTCGCCCCGGCGGGGGGGGGCGGCCGCGAGGAAATCCTCGCCGCGTGGGAGAACGGGTGGACCATCCTCTTCCAGACCCTTTCCGGCCTGCGCCCCGAGCACCTCGACTGGCAGGTCTTCATCCGCGGCGAACCGTTCTTCGTACCCCAGGCCCTCGCCCGTTCGCTGGCCCACACCTCCTACCACGTCGGCCAGATCGTCCTCACCGCCCGCGTGCTCAATCGCGACAACTGGCAGACCATCACCATCCCCCGCGGCGGGTCGCGGCAGTTCAACGCCGAGATGGGCTTCACGCCGCCGCAGACGTGAGAGGCGAAGACCGCACGCAGGGGTTCGCGGGGGCTGCGCGGAGGTTCGCGGAGAAAGGCGGGGGCGGGCAGGAGAGCAAAGGCGTTTGATGTCGAGGCTCGTGCACGCCGCCAGCTCCGCCTCCTCCGCCTCATTTTTCTCCCCCGCGAACCTCTGCGTGCCCCCCGTGCTCCTCTGCGTGCGGTTCGAATCCGCCCCCAAGAATCCGCACCTGCACGCACGACCGCCCGTATACCCCCACAGATGCCCCTCGCCCGCACCCGCCCCACGCTCCGCCGACTGGCCCGCACAACGGCCATCGCCCTCGCGTGCTGCTTCGCCCTCGCCCTCGTCGCCCGATGGACCGGCGCGATCGAGGCCGTCGCCTTCTTCCACCCCCGCACCACGCTCCACGGCCCGCACCCGGGCTTTGAAGATGTCACCATCCACACGCCCGACGGGCGCGACCTGCACGCGTGGTTCATGCCCGCACGCGGGCTCGACGCGGCGTCGGGCGCGAAGGCCCCCGCCATCCTGCACTGCCACGGCAACATGGGCGACATCTCCGACCACGCCTCCACGAGCGCGTACATCACGCAGGTCGGCGTCTCCGTGCTCCTCTTCGACTATCGCGGCTTCGGCCGCTCCTCGCCCTGCTCGTATCTCTGCCGTGAGGACCTGTGCACCGACGCCGAGGCGGCCTACGCCTATCTCCGCACGCGCCCGGATGTGGATGCCGACCGCATCGGCGTCTTCGGCTACTCGCTCGGCGGGTCCTTCGCGCTCGAGCTGGCCGCGCATCACCCGGAGATCAAGTGCGCGGCCACCGTCGGAGCGTTCAGCTCCTGGCCCGACATCGCCAGCGACTTTGTGCCCGTGCTTGGCCGCATCCTCATCCGCTCCGGATGCGCGGCCAACGACAACGCGGCGATGCTGGGCACCCGCCCCCTGCTGCTCGTTCACGGCGGCAAAGACACCATCGTGCCCCCCGTCAACGCCGACCGCATCCTCACCGCGGCCAAGACAGCGGGCGTTCCTGCGGAACTCTTCTCGATCCCCGGCGGCGGCCACCTCGACATCTTCCGCAAGGATGTGAAGCAGAAGATCATCGACTTCTACGCCGCCGCACTGACCGCCGGGCGGTGAGGCCCGGCGAGGGCTGACATGGCCCGTTTCCGGGCCGTCATCGGCAAATTGTGTCGAAATTCGTCCGGTGGCCCACACGCGGCAACGCCGGCGGTGTCTGAGTTGGTAGAACCACTCGGAGCCCCCCCAATGCCGCTCATGCACCTGCGATCGCTGGTCTTCGCCGCGTCTCTCATCGCCTCGCCCGCCCTCGCCCAGGTCAACGACGACGCCAAGGCGGTGCTCACCGAATCCGCCAAGGCCATCAAGGGCTCCACGGGCGTGGAGTACAAAGTCACCATCCGCGCCACGGGCATGCTCAAAGACATCATCGATCTCTCGGGCACCGTGAAGATCGGCCGCGGCATCGATGGAACCGCGGCCACCATGTGGATCGTGAGTGGCCGCGCCAAGGACCCCGGCAAGCCGGATCGCACCGTCACCGTCTCGTCGGACGGCACCACCGTGCGCTGGCTGGACTACACCGACAACACGCTCGTCTCGGCCCCGGCCGGCGATGCCCGCGCCATGGAGATGACAAACCTCTGCCGCGAGTTCTTGCCGCAGGACTGGCTCGCGGATGCGCCCTTCTCCACCGAGCTCACGCAGTACCCGATCCTGACCAAGTCCGGGATCACCACCATCGACGGCGAGGTGTGCGATGTGGTGACGGCGATGCCCACCACCCGCGACCGGGATCGCACGTGGGCCATCGGGGCCAAGGACCACCTGCCACGCTCGCTGACGATGGGAACGGGCAACCAGCAGGTCAAGATCAGCAAGATCACGGAGATGACGGGCATGAAGTCGGCCCGGCTCACGGCCGCCGACTTTGAGATCGCGCTTCCTTTCGGCTTTGACCGCCGCCCCGCGCCCGGCACGAGCACGCCCAAGACCGCACTCCCGCCCGCGGCGACGGCCGCGCCCGTTTCGTCGCCCGCGCCCGCCGCCGTAAGCGCACCCGCCGCACCCGCCGCCCCGAAGAACGACGTCGAGTTCACCGACCCCACCAACGCCGCGCTCCTCTACTACCGCGCCTTCATGCTCCTCCCCGACGACATCGCCCACAAAATCGGCGAGCTGGTCAGCGGCGACAAGCCCAACTGGACGCCCGACGCGGAAACGATCAAGGACATCCAGCGGGTCGAGAGCGTCTCCGGCACGCTCCTCCGCGCAGCGAAGATCGACTCGGCCGATTTCGGCGTTGAATACTCGCAGGGCATCGGCGCGCTCCTCCCCCACCTCGGCAAGCTCCGGGCCTGTTCGCGCTTCCTCGCAGCCGACTCGCGCCGCCTCATCCAGGACCAGAAGCCCGACGACGCCGCCGACCGCATCGTCGCCATCTTCGCCATGTCGCGCCACCTCCGCAACGAGCACCTGCTCATCTCCGCGCTGGTCTCCAACGCCATCCACACCCTCGGCGTGAAGGAGACCGACTATCTCATCAACTCGGGCCAGCTCACGGTCTCCGGCCGTCAGAAGCTCCTCGACGCCCTCGATCGCTCCAACACGCCCGACGCGTTCGGCATCAAGGCCGCCGTGCGCGGCGAGCGCTACTGGGTCTCCGTCTGGATCCGCAACCAGATCAAGGGCCCCGATGGCGCGAAGGTCCTCACCGAGCAGATCCTCCCCCTGCTCGACGACCAGCCCGACAGCGAGGACGCCAAGCTCCTCAAGGCCATGGACGCCGCGGCCATCAACGCCGACCTCGACAAGTGCGAGCCCTACTACACCGCCGTGATCGACGCCTTCGACCTCCCCGACGCCGCCGATCGCCTCGCGGCCCTGGAAAAGCAGGTCAAGGACGGCGGGTTCGGCATCATCGCCAAGCACGCCGCGCCCGCCATGAGCAAGGCCCACAAGCAGTACCTCGCCGCCATCGCCCGGCAGGCCGAGGCCCGCGCCCGCCTCGCCGCCGCTTCCGCCCGCCCCAACTAGAACACATGACCCCGCTCGCGGACCATGACCTTCTCCTCTCGATGTCGCGCGGCGATGAAACCGCGGCGCGACAGTTCTACGCCCGCATCGGGCCGCGGATCTCCGCCTACGCCCGGGCCCTGCTCCGCGACGACGCCGCGGCCGACGACGTCGTCCAGCAGGTCTGGCTCCGCGCCATCGCCCGCCCCGAGCGCGAACTCTCGCAGGTGCGCGACGCCACCGCCTGGCTCGTGAGCATCACCCGCTCCATCGCCCTCAATCACGTCCGAACCCGCACGCGTTCCATCACTCGCCTGCAACTGAACCTCGCCACGCACGCCGACGCGGCCCCGCCCCGCGACCACGCCGACCTCCGCCACGCCATCGACGCCCTGCCCGACGACCAGCGCGAGGTGGTGCTGCTCAAGCACGTCGCCGATCTCACCTTCGACCAGATCGCCCTCACCCTCGACGAGAATCGCTCCACGCTGGCCTCGCGCTATCGCACCGCCATCGCAACCCTTCGCAATCACCTCCACGCCCCGCAGGAGGCGACGTATGCCTGACCCCACTCCTCCCGCCCCCGATCTCACTGATCTCACCGATCGCCTCGACGCCCTCGGTCGCTCGCTCGCCTCGCGCGAATCGTCCGAGCCTCCCGCGGTTATCGTCGCGGCCGTCCGAGCCCGGCGCGCTCGCGTCGTCACCGCACGTATCGGGATCGTCACCGCCGTGGCCGCGTCAGTGGTCCTTGGCACGCTGGCGTATTTCATGCTCCGCCCGGCCGCCCCCAACACGCCCGGCCCCCTCGCCGTGAACCCTGCTCCGTCGAACAACCCCAGCACTCTTCGCGATCGTCAGGCCCCCAGCCTTGCGACGCTCCGACGCTTGAACAGCGACGCCGCGCCCGAGTCGCTGCTTCTGCCCACATCTGCCTCGGGCGGCGGCTCCGCCACCACCCCCTCGCCCTCGCGGACCACCCGCCCCTCCGACGCCCGCGATCCCGCGGCCCTCGCCCGCGTGCTTGGCGTCGAACGCTGATGGGCGATTCGTGGTAGGCTGGTTGTCATGCCGTTCTCTCGCCGACACCTGCTCTACGCCATGCTCGGCGCGCTCGCCTTCGCCGCGCTCTCCGGTGTCCTCGCCCTGCTCATCGCCGACACCGGCGCCGTCTGGCGAATCGCGGGCACCAGCTTCGCCGCCGCCATCGCCGCGGCCATCATGATCCCGATGGCCGGCTGGGCCGACAAGCCCCTCACGCGCCTCGCGGGCCTCTTGGGCATGGGCATCGCCGTGGGCGAGTTGCTCCTCGCAGCCCTGCTCATCTGGGGCGATTTCTTTCCCAACAACTTCCGCGAGTTTCTCGGGTGGTCGGTGGCGATCCTCGGCGTGGGCGGGTTGATCTCGGTTCGGTTCCTCAAGGACGCCGCGCTGCCCACGCGCGTCTGGATGGCCCGCGTCGGGTGCGCCGCATCGGTGGTCGCGATGCTGCTGTTCCTCGCCGCGGCCTACATGGAGTCATACGCCAACGCGTGGGCGACCACGGAGAAGCTCATCGGCTCCGCGTGGACGACGTTTGCCTCCGGCGCGATCGCCGCCTTCGCCATGCTCGAGTGGCAGCGCCCCGACGCCCGCTGGTGGCGCTGGTTCGGCGTCGCCGCGGCCGCCGCCGCGCTGGGCATGACCAACTACGGCATCTGGATCCACTCCGGCGGCGAGCCCGCGTGGGTGGTCGGGGCCTACTGCCTCGCGGCCGTCATCTCGCACGCGATCGCGTGCCTGCGGTTGACGCTCACACGCGGCCAATCCTGGGTCCGCCTCATCGCCATTATCGCCGCCGTCTGCACCGGCGTGTTCTCCACCGCGGCCACGAGCATGCGCAGCCACGGCGACTTCTTCGATGTGTTCGACTGGCAGTGGCGCGGCGCCTCAGCCTTCGGGCTCATCTGCGTCAGCGCGACCCTCGCCCTGCTGGTCTTCGGACGCCTCAACCGCAAGCCCGCCGTTGAGCTTGTCCGCAGCACAACCTTCGACCACATCGCCGTGGTCTGCCCGCGCTGCGCCAAGAAGCTCAACCTCCCCCTCGGCGGCGCGCTCTGCGACGGCTGCCGACTGCACATCAGCGTCTCCATCCAGTCCGCACGCTGCGCCAAGTGCAACTACGACCTCACCGACCTCAAAGCCGACAAGTGCCCCGAGTGCGGCGAGCCGATCCCCACGGGCGCCACCGGCCTCTCCGACGCCACGTGATCCCACACTCGGGATGAGGCTCGGCGAATCCCGCGGATCGATCTACTCCTCGTCGTCGGCTTCCATGTCGCCCAGCGGACGGAACGCCCGCTCATACCCCAGCAGCAGCATCCCCACAATCTCCGCCGCGTTGCCCGCATCGGCTCGCACCGGCGCGGCCGTCCGAAACGTGTACATCTTCTGCGCATCGCGGAAGTGCTCGTAGCTCAGCCGCGCCGGCCCCCACTCCTTCTTCCACCCCAGATCGACAAGCTCCTCCTCCAGCAGTTCCTCGATCTTGTCGCCCGTGTTCACCAGGTCGGCCTCGATCGACTGGCTCAGCCACCGCGCCCCCGTCACCAAGGCCACCCACACCTTGCCCCCCTCGGCGAACACCCGAAACTCCGCCGGCTCCGCGCTCGCCAGCGCATCGCAGCGCAGCATCCCGCCGTCAACACGAACAGACCCGAACACCCCCGCACCCTGCGCGCTGCACGCCAGTGCCGAAACCAACGCCTGAATGGAAGGCCCGGTAGTCATAGTGGTCATCGCAGCAGGATAGGAACCGCCCCCTCCGCACACCAAGCATCACAACTCCGCTGCTCCCCTGCTCCCTACCTCCCCTTCCCCTCCACGCCCGACGGAAAGTACTTCTTGAGCTTGAGCACCTGGCTCTCAAACACCACCCACGACACCCACGCCGCCGCCAATGACGCCCCGATCGCGATCACGTAGAACACCGCCTGCCCGAGCGCCTGCGAGTGCAGCAGCCCCTCGAACGTCCATCGCGGCACCGGCCCGCCCGATGCGTCCGGCCCGGGCCCGAACACCACATCGCGAATCGCCGCACGAATCGGCAGGTGAAACAGGTACAGCGCATACGCGTACTTGCCCTGCGTGCGCATGAACCAGCTCGTCCAGAATCGATGCCACATCCCCCCCGGACACGAGGCCACCGCCAGCACCAGCCCGCCGAGGCACGTGAGCCCGGCAAGCGTGTAGCCCACCGTCTGGAACAACGGCCCGCCGCCCGTGCCCATGATCTCCGGCGTCGCCCACCCCATCGCATTGTCCACCACCACCAGCCCCAGAGCGGCCGCGCCGCACCAGCACACCAGCCCCCGGGCGATCCGCGCCGCCAGCGGAACATCCATCGTGCCCCGCAGCAGCAGCGCGGCCAGCGCCCCAAGGGCCAGATCGTCGACGCGGCAGAACGACAGCACGTACACGCCGATCGGGTTGGCCCAGTGCAGCGTCACCCCATCCGCGGGCAGCGGCCCGTAGCCGCGCCCGGCATTGATCATCTCCAGCGCCAGCCCGCACCGGCACGCAAGGGCGACGATCACCAGCCCCACGCACACGCGGATCGCGCCCGCGCGGCTGAGGAACCACACCAGCATCGGCCACACGAGGTAGAACTGCTCCTCGATCGCCAGCGACCACGACACGCCGAGAATGCCGTGCAGCCACCGCCCCTCGAAGGCGATCGGGAAGTTCGAGAGGTACAGCCAGAACCACTTCGCGTGCACGCCGATGCTCTCGAACCGGTTGAGCTTCGAGGCGATCAGCTCGGCCCTGTCCGCGCTCACCACGTGCCGCAGCATCTCCGCCAGGTGGGGCAGCAGCAGCAGCGAGAACACCAGCACGGCGTAGTAGAGCGGGAAGATGCGCAGCGTCCGGCGGGCGTAGAAGTTCCCGAAAAACGCCCCCGCGCCCTTGCCGCCCTCCAGCAGTTTGTGCTTGGAGTCGTACAGGATGCCGGTGATCAGGAAACCGGAGAGCACGAAGAACAGGTCCACGCCGGTGGTGCCAAGCTCGGCCGCGCTGTGGAAGAAGCGTTCGACCCCGTTCGACGGCCGGAACACCGTCATGTGGTGCCACATCACCAGCAGAATGGCCATGCCCCGCACGCCGTCGAGCGCAAGGTTGTGCCCGCTCGACCCGGCGAGAGCGGGGGCGCGGGTGGGGGTGGGGGGTGGGGTCGGAAGACTCTGGTTTTCACCGGCGCGGGTCATGGGTAAGCCCCCAGTATCGGCACACCGGGCCGCCGCGTCACCTTCAATTGTGCCCGCGGGCCCCGGCGCATCGGGTTTGTCCCCATTGCACGGTTCGATTTGCGCTGTGCGGTTTCCTCAGCCCCTACACTCCGGCCCCAAACGGACGACCCATGCGAATCCTCATGCTCGGGTGGGAGTTTCCACCCTTTATCGCCGGCGGTCTCGGCACCGCGTGCTACGGCCTCACCAAGGCGCTCGATCGCCTCGGCCATGAGGTCGTGTTCGTGCTGCCCAAGCCGGTCGATCGGTCGCACGCGTCGCACATCCGGCTGCTCTCGCCCGATGCGATCCGCAACATCCGCTGGACCCCGCCCCTGCCGGGCGAGCAGCACGCGCCCCCCTCCACCGCCGCCGCGCCCGGCGCAAACGGCCACGCCCTCTCGCCCTCGGAGCTCATCGGGGCCGAGCACTATTCCATTCCCGGCTTCGCGCACGCCTCGTTCCACGGCATTCCCTCGCCGGTCGCGTCGCCGTATCGCGCCTTCCATCCCGGCCACGCTCAGGGTGGGATGTTCGGCATCTCCGGCGTGGGCGCGGGCGGAGTCGCGGCAGGCCACGGCGGCCCCGAAGCCGCGGCCGACCCCCTCCACGCCCTCTCCGCCGACGGCGGCAGCCACCACCCCGGCGCGCCCATCGGCCCCATGGGGGCCGGCTACGACGGCGACATGATCGCCTCCGCCGAACGCTACGCCCGTCTCTGCGTCGCCCTCTCCCGCGCCGAAAGCGGCCGCATCGATTGCATCCACGCCCACGACTGGATGACCTTCCCCGCCGGCATCGCCCTCTCCACCGTCCTCCGCAAACCGCTGGTCATCCACGTCCACTCCACCGAGTTCGACCGCTCCGGCGAGAACATCGACCAGCGCGTCTACAACATCGAACGCCGCGGCATGCACGCGGCCACCCGCATCATCTGCGTCTCCAACCTCACGCAGTCCATCTGCGTCCGCCGCTACGGCGTCGATCCCAAGAAGACCGACGTCGTCTACAACGGCATCGACAACGAAACGGCCCAGCCCCACGCCGAAGGGGGGGGCGACCGCATCGAGTCCAAGGACCGCATCGTCCTCTTCCTCGGCCGCATCACCATGCAAAAGGGCCCGGAGTACTTCATCCGCGCCGCCAAGCGCGTGCTGGAGAAGGTGCCCCACGCCAAGTTCGTCGTCGCGGGCTCGGGCGACATGGCCGTCCGCATGATCGAGGAGGCCGCCCACCTCGGCATCGGCGGGCGCGTCCTGTTCACCGGCTTCCTCCGCGGCAAGGACGTCGACCGCATCTTCCGCATGGCCGACGTCTACGTCATGCCCAGCGTGAGCGAGCCCTTCGGCATCGCCCCGCTCGAGGCCATGCGCAACGACGTGCCCGTCATCATCTCCAAGACCAGCGGCGTCTCCGAGGTCCTCACCCACGCCCTCAAGGTCGACTTCTGGGACATCGACGAGATGGCCAACAAGATCGTCGCCGTCCTCCGCCACCCGCCCCTCGGCCAGACGCTCACCGAGCACGGCTCGTTCGAGCTCCGCCGCCTCACCTGGGACGGCGCGGCCCAGAAGTGCGTGCAGTCCTATGGCAAGGCCATCGGACAGCTTGCGGCGGTCTGAGCATCGAATGCCCCGATCATCCGACCGGGCCCCGCTTCCCCCCCACCCCCCCCACTCACGTCCTCAAACGAAAAGAGCCCCGGCACGCGGCCGGGGCTCTGTCTTTGAGTGCATCAGGGACAGGTCGCCCGTCTCACGGGCAACCGGTGAACCAACCGTTGAGATAGTCGAAGATGTCCGCGGTGTTCACGACTCCATCGCGATTGAAGTCCACCACGCACGAAGGCGTCGCGTTGATCGGCCCGGGCACAGTCACGTTTTCCGCCGCGATCAGGAACGAGAAGTCGTTGCCCACGCTCGACCAGCCGTTGCACACCTGCGGCGTGTTGCACCCGTGGGCCGCGGCGTAATCGTCGAGGGTCTGGGCCGTGAGGGTCCTGCCGGAGTTCCATCTCATGAGGCAGTCGCGCGAGCAGTCCGCGTTGTAGCAGAAGAACGCCCGCTCGTTGATGCTGAAGGTGTACTTCACGCCCGCCGAGATCCAGTACTGCCGCCCGCCGGGGATCACAATGTTCAGGTCGTGGAACTCGAGCTTGTACGCCGTGACGGTCTTGCCCTCCATGAACGCGGTGAAGCCGAGCGGAACGATCTTGGTCGCGATGAACTGCTGGGCCATGATGGGCGTGCCGTGGAACAGGTAGCTCGGCCGGCCGCAGTCGTTGGGGTAGAGCTCGAAGACGCCCTGGAACGCCACGCAGTTGGTCAGGATGCACGCCTCGACGTAGCAGATGCGGTAGTCGCCGCAGCCGGGGATGACAAAGTCATCGGCCGAGCGCGTCTCGATCGCGCTGAGCGTGCCCGCCGCGAACTTCGACGTCGAGCCCACCGGCTCGCCCGCAAGCTGCCGCCGCCCGCCGCCGTTGTCCACCAGCACCTTGCAGGCCGTCGAGCAGAACGAGAAGTTCAGGTCGGTGCACCCGATGCAGCAGTCGTCAACCACCGAGTGCCACGCCGTGGGCCCGCACCCGACGGGGAAGACGAACTGGTTGTACACCGGGTTCGGCACGCCGTCGATCTTGTAGGCCGGTTGGCCCTGCACGCCGCCGCCGAAGCCGCGCGTGGTGCCCCAGTACGTCACGTCGTACATCTGCATCGTCGGGCCCAGCCCGTCGGAGCGTCCGTACACGCTCAGCCAGTAGTTGCCGCCGTGCAGCACCACGTTGCGGTTGCCGACAACAGTCTGATTCGTCACGTCAAAGGTGACGTGAACAATCCGCAGCGGCCGCCCATCAAAGGCGACCCCCTCGGTCAGCCCCGTCTCGACAACCGTCGCGTTGTCGAAGGTGTACAGCAGCTCCGCCGGGCAGCCGTTGCAGTCGCTCCAGATCTCGGCCCGGGGCTTCACGAGCCCGGGCGTGGTGGTCGTGAGCAGCGTGGCCGTGATGGTCCGCAGATCATGCACAAAGTCCCCGGCAAGCGTGAAGTCATCGGCCGCCTTCGCGCCCAGCGGCACCGAGCCGCCGAGGTGCGAGACCTGCCCCGACACGCGGTCGTACGCGCCGTTGTACCAGCAGTCCAGACAGTTCACCACGCCGCCCGGGAAGGGGCACGGCGAGGGCGTGCACGTGGTCGCTCCCCCCGGCGCGGGATTCCCAAGCGTGCCGCACGCGACACCCGGAGCCGCCAGCACGCACGCCCCGGTCACCGCATCGCAGCACGCCGTGGGCGCGATGCACGCCGTGACGCTATCGAGCGTGAAGAAACTCGGGTTGTTCTGGAAATCAAACTTGAGCACCGGATCGCTCACCGTGGCGGGCACCGTGAAGGTGAACTGCGTGTAGCCGAACGCGGGGGAATCGGTGAACGACATGAACGGCACGCCGCCAAGGCTGGCCGTGAACGAGTTGGGCGTCCCCGCGAACATGTTCAGCCAGAAGCTCACCGTCACGTTCGTGCCCGCGGGCACGTGGATGACCTGCTCGATGCCCCCCGGCGATCCGACGGGGCCGAAAACGGCCTGATTTGCGCCCGCCTGCGGGGCCACGCCGCCGAACGTGCCCTGCGTCGCCGTGAATCCGACGTTCCCGGTCTGCGTCCACCCCGTGAACCCCGACTCAAAGCCCCCGTTCACGAGCCCGCACGTGCACACCGCCGGCCCGCACGCCCCGCCCGCCGTCCACGCGCCCGTCGTGCACGACGTCTCCGCAACCACGCTGCACACGTTGATCGCATCGCAGCACGCCCCCGTTGGCGCGGCCCCCAGAAACCCGCGAATCTCACCGCCCGGGAACAGATTGCTGTGAACATTCAGATACGCAGTCCCCGCCGCGATGCTCGCCGCCAGCGCCGCCTCGGCCGAGGCGACCGTGCCGCCGCTGGCCGCGAGGAATGGGGGGTTGTACGACACCGGCTGCGTGAGATCCAGCGTGTTGTCGTAGCTCCCGCTGGTCACGCCCAGCGGAAAGCCCGCGAAGGTCGGCACGGTCGTCGCCACGCCCGTGTTTCCCGAACCCGGAACCGCCGTCGGCGCATGGATGTGCGCGGCGGACGTCATCCCGAGCAGGCCGGAGAACGCCACGCGCACGCGCATGGTGTGCGCCGCGACGTCGAGATCGACAATGGCGTTGCCCGTCGCCGGAGACGCGTTTGGCGGCAACTCCGCGGCACCGGTCAATGTGGCGATGTAGGTCACATTGGCCGCCTGCGCCCTCTGCACCATCCCCGCGCCGGCAACCACCAGCGCGGCCGCGCACCACAACCACGATCGTTGAACGATTGAAAACACGGCAGCCTCCTCGTCCACCGCCCCATCTGGAATCCCCGAGAGCACTGGTTGTACCCCGCGTGCATGGGCTTCGCAATGAGATTTGGCGGATTGCTCGAGGCTACCGACAGCTCGCTCACAGAGCCGGCACCGCCCCACCTATTCAGGCTGGAAACATGGGACGCAGGATCCCCAACTCAGAGTTGTCCCAGCGTTTTCTCTGGCAACGTTCTCGCGCACGAACACGCGCGGCAGGAGAGCGAAGGAGCCCATGACCGCTCCCACTCAACGCGCCGGAGTTCGCACGCTTCGCCGCACCTACATCCCCACGCTCGCCACCGTCGTGTCGTCCGCGAGGTTGGGCCCCTTCGCGTGGACCAGCACGGCCTTGAACACGCGCTCGACGTCCTCGCCCTCGCTCGGCCCGCCGCGCAGCGCGCCGATCGCGCCCTCCACGCCGAACTGATCGCCATTCTCCCCGCCCGGCTGCTCCACCACGCCGTCGCTGAACACCACCAGCCGCTGCCCCGGCTTGATCTCCACACGCGCCGCCTCGAAGTCGAACGTCGGCTCGATCCCCAGCGGGATCCCCGTCGCCGCCTCGTTGCGGTGCACCGTGTCGCCGTCCTTGCCCACGATCAGCCAGTACCCGTGCCCGGCATCGACATACGTGAGAATTCCCCCACCATTCGCGGCCGGCTCGAACACCCCGATCCACAGTGAGATGAACTTGCTGCTGGCCATGTGCGAGCAGATGTGCTCGTTCACCGCCCGCACCGCCCGCGCCGGGTCCTTCCACTCGCGCAGCGCCACGTGCAGGTGCGTCTGCGCCGTCGCCATCAGGATCGCCGCCGGCACGCCCTTGCCCGCCACATCCCCCAGCAGCACACCCACGCGCCCGTCCTCGAGATCAATCACGTCGAACAGATCGCCCGCGACGTAGCGGCCCGACTTGCTCTTCATCGCATACCGCACGCGCCCGTGCGATCCCTGCGCCGGCGGCATGATCAGCCGCTGGGCCTCGCTCGCCGCCTCCAGGTCGCGCACAAGTTCCTTCTGCCGTCGCTCCAGCTCCAGCCTCGAGATGTTCCCCAGCGCAAGCCCGTACATCTTCGCCAGCGCCCCGCAATACGCCGCCGCGTCGGAGTGCCCGCCGCCGCCCCCGGTAAGCGGCGCAACCGCCCCGCGCGTCTTCCCATCGCTCTTCTCACCCCGGCGCGAATCCAGATACAGAAACGCGCCCACGCTCGCCGCGCCCGCCCCCGTCATGATCGGCACGCACAGCGCCGTCTGGATCCCCAGCGACATGATGCTCTGCGCCTGCATCGGCGCATCGCTCGTCAGCCGAACGATCTCCCCCTTCCGCGCCGCCGCGATCAGCGAACGCGAGAACGACGACGCGGCCGGAAGAGCAGGGCTGGCACTGGCGGCTTGTCCGCCAGCGGTGTTCGCGGCCAACCCTTCCGCACTCCCCGCGGCACTCTCCGCCGCGTCAGGGTCCACCTCCGCCATCACGCTCAGCGTGTCCACGCCCCCCGCGCCATCCGCATCGCTCCCCACCGTCTCGTCCTTGAGCAGGAACGCCCGCGGAAACCCCGACCCCTGGGCCGCGGCCTGCACGATCATCCGCGCCAGCGACTCCTCGCTCCCCGTCCCCGCCACCGCCGCCGCGACCTCCATCAGCAACTTCAGCCGGTTCTGGTTCACCGCGGCCAGATCCCGCTCCGCGACGCGCTCCACGCGCTCGCGCATCATCGTCGAGCCCACCTGTCCCGCCGCCCCCGGAATGCTCGCGCCCGCCCGGCCCGCACCCACGGGGCTTGTGGTCCCGGGCGCGGCGGGGCCGCCCATGAGCGTCACCACCCGCGCGCCATATGTACTCGCCGCACCGCTCCCGATCTTCGCCCGCAGCATCCACGGCCCCACGCCCACAACGTCCCCATGCTTGAGCGGCATCCGCTCCCCCGCGCCCAGCTTCACCGACTGCACGTACGTCCCGTGCCGGCTCCCAAGATCCTCAATGAACCACGTCCCCTGATGGGCCGAGATCGTGCAGTGCTTCCGCGACACCGCCTCATCGCCCAGCACCACGTCGCTCTGGCTCGACCGCCCCAGCACCAGCACCTTCTCCGGCGCGGCCACAATCGCCCCCAGCGGCGGCCCGCTCACGGCCTCCAGCGTCAACCTCGCCGCACTCTCCGCCCCCGTCCCCCCCGGCATGGATTGACCTGTCGCCATGCACACAACGTAGCACATTCCCAACCAAACTTCACGAAAGAGACACGCACGCACGGGGGAAGACAAAACTCTGGATTCGGTCTTCTCCATGCCTCTGTGTCTCTGTGGTGAAAGCCGCCCGCCTTCCTGCAACTGAATAGCATCTAGCCGTGACCACGCCCGCCCTGCAAATCTCCGGCCTGCGCTACCGCTATCCCGACTCCACCGAGTGGATCGTGGATATCCCTTCGCTCTCCCTCGCCCCCGCCGAGCAGCTCCTGCTCACCGGCGGTTCCGGCGCGGGCAAGTCCACGCTGCTCCACCTCATCGCCGGCCTGATCGATCCCGCCAAACAAGAGGGCGGGCGCATCGAGGTGGCCGGACGCAACATCCACGCCCTGCACGGCCACGCCCGCGACCTCTACCGCGGCCGCCACATCGGCATGATCTTCCAGACCCACAACCTCCTCCACGGCTTCTCCGCCCTCGAGCAGGTCCTCGTCGCCATGATGTTCTCCGACATCCCGCCGCGCGAGCACCGCCCCCGCGCCGAGGCCCTCCTCACCCACCTCGGCATCACCCGCCTCGACGCCGAGCCCGCCAAACTCTCCGTCGGCCAGCAGCAGCGCATCGCCGTCGCCCGCGCCGTCGCTTGCGACCCCATCCTCGTCCTCGCCGACGAGCCCACCGCCAGCCTCGACCCCGAAAACGCCGCCGCGGCCATGGACCTCATCCAGCAAACCTGCCGCGAGAAAAACGCCGCGCTCCTCTGCGTCAGCCACGACCCCTCCATGGCCGCCCGCTTCCAACGCCGCGAGTCCCTCACGGCCCTCCGATCCACGAGGGCCGCTGTCTGAATTTGCTATTTGCTATTTGCCATGTGCACTTTGGTATGACCGACCTCACCCTCATCCTCCGCTCCCTCAAGGCCCGACGGTTCTCCACCACCGTCACGGCCTTCACCGTCGCCGTCGCGGTAGCGCTGATGCTCGTGCTGCTCTCGATGCGCGACGCCGGCCGCCAAGCCTTCCAGCGCGGCACGGGCAACATGCACCTGCTCGTCTCCCGCGACCAGTCCCCGCTCGTCTCCGTGCTCAACGGCATCTTCTACGCCAACGCCCCCCGCGCACCCATCACGATGGAGGAGTACGAGCGCATCGCCAAGTCCGGCCCGCTGGAATACGCCATCCCCGTGCAGCTCGGCGATTCCTACCAGGCCCGCTGGCCCGCGGTCGCGACCACGCCCGAGTACTTCACCCTCTTCAGGCCCGCCGAGGACACGAAGTGGACGTTTGCCGGCGGGCGGGCGTTCGCCAAGGAAATGGAGATCGTGCTGGGCGCCACCGTCGCCAGTTCCACGGGACTGCGCCTGAACGACCAGATCGTGCTCACGCACGGAGCGGCCTCGTCGCGCAATGCCTCCGAGGCTGGGGCGGGGGGCGGAGCGCCGCACGTCCACTCCGAGTTCAAGTACACCGTCGTCGGCATCCTCGCCCCCACCGGCACGATCCACGACCGCGCCGTCTTCACCAATCTTGACTCCACCTGGCTCATCCACGCCTTCGACCGCCGCGAACGCGAGGCCCACGCCAGCGGAGTCGCGCACACCCACGCCCACGATCACGGCGACGGCCACGACGAGGAAGAGTTCGCCGACCCCACCACGCTCGACCACATCACCCCCGCCGACCGCAAGATCACCACCATCTACATCGCCGTCGCCTCGCGCCCCGGCGCGACCGTCTCCGCCTCCATCGGCCCCATCGCCGCGGCCCTCACCCGCGACACCACCTTCAACCCCGCCCTCACCGTCGCCTCGCCCGCCTCGGAGATCGGCAAGCTCTTCGTCATCGTCGGCAACATCGACTCCATCTTCATCGCCATGGCCATCGTCGTGATGGTCTCCAGCGGCATCGGCATCCTGCTCTCGCTCTACAACTCCATGTCCGAGCGCCGCCGCCAGATCGCCGTCCTCCGCGTCCTCGGCTGCTCGCAAGGCCGCGTCTTCTCGCTCATTGTCACGGAGTCGGCCATGATCGGCGCACTCGGCGCGATCGCGGGCGTCGCCCTCTCCCTCCTCGGCGGCCTCCTCGTCGCGGCCACGCTCAAGGACCGCCTCGGCCTCGTCGTCCACCCCGCGTACACCCCGCCGATGATCGCGCTGGTCGTGCTCGGAACGGTCATTCTGGCCGCGGTGGCGGGCCTTCTTCCCGCTCTCATCGCCTACCGCACCCCAGTAGCGAACAATCTCAGGCCCCTCGGGTGACGTGCCACTCCCTTGGCCTGCTTTGAGGCCAAGGAAGTGCCGAATACCAACGATCTCCGACTCCACACCTATGCGCCTCTTCTGGACCATCATCGCCCTGCTCGCCCTCTCCACCGCCGCGTGGTTCTTCCTGCGCGCCCCGGAGACGGCACCCCCCCCCGCGGTGGTTCCCGAGCCCATCGCACCTCTTTCCACGACACCAACACCCGCGCCGTCGCCCAGCGCCGTCGCCACAACGCCGAGCCCGACTGCTCCGCCGCCCGCCGCGCACACGCCTCCGCCAACGCCCCCCGCGCACGAACCCGCTCCGGCCCCAGCCGCGTCAAACCCGCCCGTCGCGGCCGAGCCTCCCGCCCCCACCCCCGCCAACCCACCCGCGCCCGCCGCCCCCCCCGCGGCCGCCAAAACTGAAGCCCCCAAACCCCAACCCGCCAAGCCCTCCACCGAAACCCTCACCGACATCTCCTCC
>JBGAOP010000058.1:0-7482 GCA_044221735.1 Phycisphaerales bacterium
GTCCGGCAGCAGGGCTCGCAGCCGATCGCCCGCCAGCCGAGGATGCGGATGTGCGGGGCGGCAAAGTCGGCGGCGCGGGGCTCTTCGCGGGCGAGGTCGGTGCTGAGGTACTTTTTGTTGCTGTCGGAGAAGACCGTGGCGACGGTGGCGTCGTCGCCGAGGGAGTCGAGAAGGCGGTCGGCGCCGAGGAAGTTCGCGCCCGAGGAGATGCCGACGGCGAGGCCGGCGCGGCCGAGGGACTGGGCGGCGAGGATGGCGTCGCCGTCCCACACGCCGATCACCTCGTCGAGTTCGTCGAGCTTGACGAGCGCGGGGATGAAGTCGTCGGAGATGCCTTGGATACGGTGGTGCCCGACTTTGTGGCCAGTGCTGAGCGTGGGGGAGTTGGCCGGCTCTAGGGGGTGGACGCGGATGTTCGGGTTTGCGCGGCGGAGGGCTCGGCCCGTGCCCATGACTGTGCCGCCGGTGCCGACACCCGCGATGAAGGCGTCGGCGACGCGGCCGATGGAGGCGAGCTGGGCGGCGATCTCGGGGCCGGTGGTGTGCTCGTGGGCCGCGGCGTTGGCGGGGTTCTCGAACTGGTGGGGGAGGAACACGCGTACGCCGCCGGGACGCTCCTTTGCGAAGGCGTCGGCCATGGCAATGCTGCCGAGGAAGCCGCCCTGCTCGCGCGAGACGGGGACGATCTCGGCGCCGAAGGCGTGGATGAGGGCGACGCGCTCGCGGCTCATCCAGTCGGGCATGTAGATGCGGACGGGATGGCCGAGGGCGCGGCCGATGGCGGCAAAGGAGATGCCGGTGTTGCCGCTTGTGGCTTCGACGATGGTATCGCCGGGGCGGAGGTGCCCGGACGCGTGGGCTTCGCGCAGGATCCACAGGGCCATGCGGTCCTTCACGCTGCCGGTCATGTTCTTCTGTTCGTACTTGGCGAACTGGCGGCGCGGGCGGCCGCGGGACTCGTAGCGAATCTCGATGAGGGGTGTGCGGCCGACCATCGAGGCGAGGGCGTCGAAGGGGGAGCAGTGCGCAGCGGGCGTGGTTGAGGCCACCTCGATGCGGCGTGGCTCCGACATTGCGCTCGCCTTGGGGTTGGTCATGGGAGGCGGGGGCTAGGCGGGAAAGACGCCCAGCAGGTCGAGGCTGGTGATGATGCCGATTGGGAAGTTGTCGTCGTCCACGACGATGACGCGGTGGATGCCCTTGGCGTTCATGAGGCGCGCGATCGCGGGCACGGGCTCGGAGGGGCCGACGGTGATCGGGTCCACGGTCATGAAGTCGTCGACGCAGATGAGCGGCTCGGGCACGACCTCGTGGGAGGAGAGCGTGGCGTCGGTGGGGTGTTCGGCGAGGAGTTCGAAGAGGTAGGAGGGCGGGATGTCGCTGCCGCCGGCCGCGTCGCCCGCGCCGCCGCCGCCCTCGGAGCACCGGCGGATGAGGTCGGTCTTGGAGACCACGCCGACGAGAACGCCGTGCTGATCGACGACGGGCGCGCCGGAGATCGCGTTCTCTTCAAAGACGCGGGCAAGCTCGCGGATCCGAGCCCCCGGGGAGACGCAGACGGGGTCGCGCGTCATCACGTCTTCCGCGGTGAGCCCGGGCGGGTTGGGCTTGGTTGGCTTCATGGGAGCGGGAAGGGGAAAGGAAAGAGTCTCTTGTCGAAGAATGTTCAGGAATCGGGGCGTTGCGCTCCACCCGGAAGTTTCCCCCATCCCGCGTTCCCGGGGGCGGGCTTGTCCGTACACTCCGCCGATGTCCCCTTCTCCTCCACAGCGGCCGACCGGATGCCCGATGTCCGGTGCGCACCGAGGTGGGCCGGGAGGCGGAAGTCCGGACCGGGGCAAGGGACGGGCGGAAGCGAAGTGGGCGGGTCTTCCGGCGGGGGCCAGCCCGCCCGGCGTTGATCTGGCCGCGCTCGACTTTGCGCTGCACCCGATTATCACGATCGATCAGCGGGGCTCGATCCAGTCCGCGAGCCGGGCCGTGGAGCGGGTGTTTGGGTGGAAGCCGTCAGAACTGCTCGGGCAGAACGTGTCGGTGCTGATGCCCGATCCGCATCGGTCGGCCCATGACGGGTATCTCTCGCGCTATCGGGAGACGGGGAAGACGAACATTCTCAATCGGCCGCGCCGGCTTGAGGCGGTGCGGCGGGACGGCACGATTTTTCCCATCGAGCTCTCGGTGTCGCGAGCGGATCTTCCCGGCGACGGGCCGCCGCTGTTCGTGGGGATCATCCGCGACTTGACCAGCCACGAGGAGCGGATGGGCGATGAGCACGACCTGACTCGCCTTCAGGACCTAGTGACCGAACAGACGCAAGCCCTGCAGGCGGCGCACATGCGATTGCGTATGGCCGATCGGCTTGCCTCCATTGGCACGCTGGCCGCCGGGCTTGGGCACGACATGAACAACGTGCTGCTGCCTGTGCGGGCGAGGCTCAATGCGCTGCGGGCTCTTGGAAGGACGGCGGGCACTGCGGAAGGGAGTGGTGGTGGGGGGTTGCCGGAGGGGGCTCGCGAGCACATCGATTCGATCCGGAAGAGCGTCGCCTACTTGCAGCAACTTGCCGATGGGTTGCACTTCCTGGCGATGGACCCGGACATGGACGGAGATGTCCATCGTGGCGAAACGACCGATCTGCGGAAGTGGTGGGGGCAGACCGGGCCCTTGCTGTCGAAGGCGGTTCGGAAGGGCGTCCGGGTGACGGCGTCGATCCCCGCGAACTTGCCGGAGGTTGCGGTGGCTCCGCATCGGCTCACGCAAGCGATGCTCAACCTCGTGGTGAATGCCAGCGAGGCGATTCCGCCGGAGCGTCGGAGGCGGGAGGGACGCGTTCGCATCTGGGCCAAGGTGGAGTCGGGCGGCGGTGGTGAGTCCCTTGTTCGCCTCGGGGTCACGGACAATGGCACGGGCATGACCGACGAGGTCAAGCGCCGGGCGTTCGAGATGTTCTTCACGACGAAGGTCCGGGGCTTGGGAACCGGGCTTGGGCTCGCGCTGGTTCACAAGGTGGCGGAGGGTGCGGGCGGGCGCGTGGAAATCGAGTCCGAACTCGAGAAAGGCACGACCGTTTCCATGGTGCTTCCGGTGTCCGTGGCCATGGGCAAGGACGGCGAGTCCAATACTCCAAGCGTGGCGCTGACCATGGCCGACGGGCGTGCGGCCGCGCTCGTCCGGCAGATCGTGGAATCGGCCGGGGCGACGCTGCACGAGGGGGTGCCGGGGGATGGGGAGCGGGTGTGGGTGGTGGATGCGGGTGGAACAGCCCCTGAAATCGTCTGCAAATGGAAGGAAGCGGCTGATGGGACTTGCGTGGTGCTCATCGGCAAGCCTCCGCCGAGGGTGGCCGCGGCCTGGCGTGCGTTGGCCCCGATCGTGGTTTATGATCCAGCGAACTTTGAAGCCCTCCGGGCGGCGATCGGCCGCGCGATTGCGGCGTGTTAACAAGGAAGACCAGTCGTGGCCAAGTCGAAGCAGGTCGGCACACCCCCTTCCCCCCCAAGCGATGCGAGCCCCAGCGGCACGGCCGTTCGCAAAGGGAGCGTCAAGCCGGAACCGGCCCGCGCGGCGGGCGTGCGGGTGCTGTGCGTCGACGATCACGCCGTGCTTGTGGAGGGCCTGCGAGCCCAGTTCGCGATCGACGGCCGGATCGAGGTGGTGGGGCGGCTCGGCTCGGCGGAGAGTCTTCTCAACGAGGTGACGCGGCTGACGCCCGACGTTGTGCTGCTGGACATCGAGATGCCCGGTCCGGACGCCTTCGAGATGGCGGATCGGCTTCGGCACGAGAGCCCGCGCGTGCGGGTGATCTTCCTGAGCGCGCACATTCGCGATGGGTACATCTCCGCGGCGTTCAAGTGCGGCGCGTGGGGATACTTCGCCAAGTCCGACGACCTTGAGGACATCAGCGAGGGCGTGCTGAAGGTGGCTCAGAGCGCGGCCGGCACGTTTGTGCTCGGGCCGAAGGTGCAGCAGCGATGCCGCCCCGGCCAGGCCGCCGCGACGGCGTCCTCGGGCCCGACGATCGGAACCGCCCGTGAGGATGCTGCGCCCAAGACGCCGCTCTCGACGCTGACGGATCGCGAGGTCGAGGTGCTCCGACTCATCGGCAAGGGTCTGTCGCGCAACGAGATCGCCAAGCAACTCTGCCGCAGCGCGAAGACGATCGACGGACACCAGGAGCGGATGATGAAGAAGCTCCGGCTGGAGTCGCGCGCCGAGCTCATGCGGTTTGCGATCCGCGAAGGGCTGGCCGAGGCCTGATCCCCGGTCTTGCAACGCCTCCAATCCCGATGCAACGGGGAACTTTCCCCGTGGAGTTCTAGCCCGTTCCAGGCGATTATGCGCATGGGGCCGGGCGAAGGCTGCACGGGCGGCCGCATCGAAAAGACTGGAGGCCCCATGGACCGCCTGAAGAACATTCTGGTCGCGGTGGATTTTTCGCCTTGCTCATACGACGCCTTCCGGCAAGCCGCAAGGATGGCGGAGTGGAGCGGGGCGTCGCTGACAGCAGTTCACGCTGTGAACGTGCCGCAATACGTTCCGTTGGCGGATCTTCCCGCCCCGATGCCGACGTCCGAGGCACTGATTGCCCGCGCCCGGCGTCGCTGGACAGAAGCTCTGGCCGATTGCCCCGCCCACGATCGGACCCCCATCGAGTTCAAGTCCGGCGTGCCGAGGGATGTCATTCTCGAAGCCGTCAATCGGATCAAGCCGGAAGTCCTCGTGGTCGGAGCGCACAGCCGACTGGAGCGAGGCCGCCCGATGGGGACGACGGCCACGGCCTGCGTCCAGCGTGCCGCGTCGAAGGTCGTCGTTGTTCGGGAGGGACAGTCCGGACCGTTCGGCCGCATCCTGGCATGCGTGGACTTCAGCGATACCTCGCTCATCGCGCTCGAGCAAGCGGTGCGGCTGGCGGCGCAGGACAATGCTGAACTGCTTGTGCTGCACGTCTACACCGATCCGTGGAAGGATGTCGAGATTCCCGAGGGCGTGCGGGCCAACATGCCCGATTTCGCCGACCGCTATCGCAAAGCGGTCGAGGAGCACGTGCGCACGTTTGCCGCGCCGCTCTCCCACGAGCTGAACGCGCTGAAGGCGACCTATCACGGGCAGCAGAGCCCGAACCATGCCGAGGGAATCATCGCCTTCGCCCAGACGCACGGGTGCGACCTCGTGGTGCTTGGGACGCGCGGCAAATGGAACCTGCGCGACCACATCTTCGGCTCTACGGCCGAGCGTGTAGCCCGCGACTGTCCATGCTCGGTGCTCGCCGTGAAGCCGCGGGGCTTCGAGCAGGCCGAGCCCTATCGGGCTCTGGGCGATAGTCAGACCATTCACCACGAGGAAGAGGCCGGCGCAAGACTGCTGGGCGTGCTTGCCTGAGAGGCCGCGTTCGTTGCCTGCCCGGGCAGATGGGCCAATCGGCCCATCTGTCCCGGACGTGGTAAACTCAGGTCACGAACGCCATGTCCGCCCACCATCCGAGTTCCATGAGAAAGGCCGCAGCGGCTGTTCTGCTTTTGGCGGTCGGCGCCGCCGGTGCATGGGCGATCGCGCTCTCATCCGCGGTGGCCGCGCAACCCTCGACAGGAAAGGGTCCAGTTCCGTACCCCGCCCCCGCGACGGGGCAGCGCACCCGTCCCACGCCCGTCCGCGCCCTCAACAGCCCCATCGTTCGCGAACTTCTCGACGGCGTGAGCGAGATCGCCTCGCCCGGTGATCCGGGATCGCTCGCCGTGTGGGGAGACAACGCGACCCCAGTTGTCACAGGTAGACTCGCCAGTGCCCGGGCTCCGATCGTCGCGGCAGGCACAATGGGCAAGGGGCGGTTCGTCGCCTTCTCGCACACCGGGTACGTCGATCCGCGCGAGTTCGACAAGGGCGACACCCGCACGCTGGTCTGGAACGCGATCCGCTGGGCCTCGGGCGTCGGGCCGGACGCCAACCCGCGGGTGGGTCTTGTCGCGATGGGGCCGCGCGGCGGGTTCGATGTCGGCCACCCGATCACCGTCATCACGCTGGGCAAGGACGACTGGCTGCAGCGGACCGGCGAGGTTGACGTGCTGGTGTTCGGCGGGGGCGTGGAGCCGACGATGCGACAGGCGGCCGAGATGGCCGACATCATCAGGGCGGGCAAGGGCGTGCTGATCGCGCAGACCGGGTGGGGGTGGCAGCAGACCCACGGCGGCGCGCCGATGTACATGCACTCGTTCAGCCGGATGCTCGACGGCGCGGGCGTGTGGTGGACGGCGTCGATGACCGACGACGACCGCCCCGACCGCTACGTCGCCCGCAACGCGCCAGCGGAGCTGCTGCACGCCGGTCGCGCCTTCGAGGCGCTCGTGGAGGTGAACGACGGCAAGCGCACGATGGACGCCGCGCAGGTCGAGCAGGCCGTGAGCAGCGTGACGGAGACCGCCAAGGTGCTTCCCGGGAGCGACACGATCCTGCGGCCCCGGCTCGAGCGGCTGCTGGTCGAGCTCAAGGACAAGCTGGTGCCGTCGGAGGAGCATCCGGTCTCGTCCAAGCAGCCGCTGCATCGCATTCTGGTGGCGTTTGATCTGATGACGATGATGCAGTCGCCGGAGAAGGCCAGCCACGCGCATCCGGCGGCGCTCGTGTTTCCCGGCGGTGTGCCCGACAACGCGCCGAGGGTCGTCCGCGAGGTGCTCATCGACACCTCGGTGCCCGGGTGGCATTCCACGGGCCTGTACGCCGTTCCCGGCGAGCCGGTGCGGTACGAGATCATCGGTCGCACGCCGGACTCGACCAACCCGCGGCCCGAGGAGGACGAGGTGCTCCCCCGCGGCGAGAACGCGATCCGCCTGCGCTTCGGCTGCCACCGCGACGACCTGTGGAGCAAGGACCAGTGGAAGCGTCTGCCCGACATCGCGTTCTCGTACAAGATCGAGTCGGACTCGGGGATGCACGTGACGCCCTTCGGCGGGCTGCTCTACATCGACACCGGCCCCAGGCCGCGCGACAGCGGCACGCTCCGCATCCGCCTCTCGGGCGCGGCGGAGTCGCCGCTGTTCGTGCTCGGCAAGACCTCGGTGCAGGAGTGGCGTGATCGCATCCGCCATCTTCCCGGGCCGTGGGGCGAGCTCGCCAGCGACAAGGTGATCCTCAGCGTGCCCTCGTGCCTGTTCCGCAAGATGGACGACCCGACCGAGGTGATGAACATCTGGGGCGAGGTGCTCGACGCGGCGGCGGACCTCTCGGGCCGGCCGCGCGTGCGTGAGCGGCCGGAGCGGTACGTCGCGGATGTGCAGATCTCGGCGGGGTACATGCACTCGGGCTATCCGATCATGACGCACCTCGACGCCGCGCCGGCGATGGTGAGCGCGGCGGAGATGCGCAAAGGCCAGTGGGGCCTGTTCCACGAGCTTGGCCACAATCACCAGGACCCGGCGTGGACGTTCAACGGCACGGGCGAGGTGACGTGCAACCTGTTCACGCTCTACATCCTCGAGACTGTGTGCCACC
>JBGAOP010000029.1:0-49959 GCA_044221735.1 Phycisphaerales bacterium
CACACCCCCCCACCACCCCGAATGGCCCAACGCTACCAGACCATCCTCCTGTTCGGTGCGCCGGGCGCTGGCAAGGGCACGCAGGGCAAGATCCTCGGGCAGGTCCCGGGGTTCTTCCACGTCTCCTGCGGCGAGATCTTCCGCTCCATGGACATGAACTCGAAGATCGGCAAGATCTTCCGCGAGTACTCCTCGCGCGGCGAGCTCGTGCCCGACGACGTCACCGTCCAGATGTGGGCGCAGAACATCCTTGCACAGACCACGCTCTCCATCTACAAGCCAAACGTCGATCTCCTGGTGCTCGACGGCATCCCGCGAAATCCGCAACAGGCCGTCATCATGAAGAAGCACATCAAGGTGCTCAAGGTGATCCACCTCGTCTGCCCCGACAAGGACAAGATGATCGAGCGTCTGCAGCGCCGGGCCATCAAGGAAAACCGCGCCGACGACGCCAAGGTCGAGGTCATCCAGCGCCGCTGGCAGGTCTACGAGAAGGAAACCTATCCGGTGCTGGAGTGCTACGACAAGAAGATCATCGCCGAGGTGGACGCCATGCGCTCGCCCGCCGGCGTGCTCCAGCAAATCCTCACCCAAGTCGTCCCCGTGCAGGAAGAGCACTTCCGCAACCCGATCGGGTAAGCACCAGAACATCCAGTCAATGAAAAGACCCCGCACTCGCGGGGTCTTGTTCTATCCAGATGGCTGTGCACGTCACATCGCGCTGCCAAGGCCCATGCACCGCCGCCACGTGCTCACCTGCCCGAGATGGCTCATCGGGTGGCCGGTCATCAGGAAGTTGATGGCCGCGCCGATGGTCGGGGCGAGCTCGGACATGCGGCCCCCAGCGGGATTCGGCTTGTTGAACACCGCATCGTCCACCTCGGGAAGCTTGCTGGCCACGTACTTGTACCCGTTCATGAAGTGCGCTGTGATCGTCTCCATCGGCGGGTAGGTCTTCCCGGTGGGATCATCCTCGCACTTCGTCCCGTTCTTGAACAGGTCTTCCCATCCCGCGGGCACCGCGGTCGGGCCCTGCGGAATGCCGGCCCAGTCGCACACCTTGGCCATGTAGATCGCGAGGTGCCCATAGCACCACGCCGGGTGATTGCAGTCGATGGTCTTCCCGTTGACAACGGGCTTGCGGGCGAATGTCTCCTTCTTCACGTCCTTGAGAAGGGTCTCGCCGAACATGATGCTGAAGTTGGCCGCGCCTGCGATGGTCTTGCCGGTGGTGCCCATGGGAACTCCTGTGTATTGATATTCGTCGATACGCTTCGGGATGATTCCCGCCCCCCCACCGCGAGTCAAGCCCCGACATAGCGGGCGTAGATCGACCGGGCCACGGCCGCATCCGTCGTCCCCTTGACGAGCGCACGCCCGTCCCTGAACACCGTCAGCTCCACGGGCCACCCGCTGCGGGCCGATTCGGCCGCCAGCACGCCACGAAGCAGGTGCTCGGTCCGCTCAAACGCCCCATGCGCCGCCAGTCGATCGGCCAGCGCGGCTAGGTCAACCGCCGCGCCGGATGTTGCTGGCAGCACTTGAATCGCATTGCTCCCGCACAGCGACGTCGTCCCCGAGTCCGAATGCTCTCCCTCGAGAAAGTCGAACCGCCGCTGAGCACAGCACGGGCAGGTCGAGCGATCCAGCGCCGACAACTCGATGGCGTGGCGCTGGTTGTTCCACAGATCAAACTGCACAAGCGTGGGACGGATCAGGTCATCGCGCCCAAGCAGTACCTTGATCGCCTCCGCCGCCTGTGCCGCGGCCACCGCGCTCACCATCGGCCCCAGCACACCCGCCGTATCGCACGTCGGCGTCGACCCGGGCGCGGGCGGATCGGGAAAAACGCACCGCAGGCACGGCGTCCGACCCGGGAGGATCGTCATGTTCATCCCCGCCGTGCCGACGACGCCCCCGTATACCAGCGGCACCGCAGCCTTCACGCACGCGTCGTTGAGCAGATAGCGGGTCTGGAAGTTGTCGGTCCCATCCACCACCACGCCCGAACTGCCGACCGACCGAACCAGCCGCTCAACATTGCGGGCATTGAGATCCGCCACCACCGGCTCGATGACAATCGCCGAGTTGACGGCCTTCAGGCGACGAGCGGCGGCCGCGGCCTTCGGCACGCCGTCCCGCGCGTCCGCCTCGTCGTACAGGATCTGCCGCTGCAGATTGGTGATCTCAACGATGTCCCGATCGATCAGCACAAGTCGCCCCACCCCCGCCCGGGCCAGCGCATCGGCCAACACGCACCCAAGCGCACCGCACCCGACCACCAAGGCACTCGAAGACAGGAGCCGGCGTTGACCCTCTTCGCCGATGCCGGGCAGGAGCATCTGGCGGTGGTATCGGTCGAGCGTGTGGTCTATGGGTCTGGCCATCGGCGAATGGTAACGCAGCCCCGCCGACCCAAGAAAAAAGGCCCGGACAGTTGTCCGGGCCTCTTGAAATCACGATCAGTCGACCAGTTCGGCGATCACCGGGCGTAGTGGGCGAAGGCCTTGTTGGCCTCGGCCATGCGGTGCGTCTGGTCCTTGGTCTGGATGGCCGCGCCCTCGTTACGGGCGGCCATGAAGATCTCGTCGGCCAGCTTGTGGCCCATCGGGCGGCCCTTGGCGCCGCGGGTGGCTTGGATGATCCAGCGGAAGGCCAGCGACTGCTGACGCTTGCGGTTCACGGGAATCGGAACCTGGTAGTTGGCGCCGCCGACGCGCTTGGAGCGAACCTCGACCATCGGCTTGACGTTCTCGATGGCCCGGGTGAAAACCTCCAGAGCGCTCTTGGGGGCGTTCGGATCGGTCTCCTTCTCGAGCTTCTTCTGGATCAGGTCCATCGCCTCGTACACCACACGCTGGGCAACGGCCTTCTTGCCGTCGTACATCACGCAGTTGATGAACCGCGACAGCACCATGTCGTTGTACTGCGGGTCGGGGCGAAGCTGGCTGTCGGAGGCGGTAATTCTGCCGGCCATATCGAAACTCCTTTGGCTCATCTCCCGGTGTTGCCGGGTCTCTGTTCACCGTCGGGGCTTGGCGAGCTCCGCCGATTACTTGCCTGTGATGTGAAAAACAACCCGGTCAATCCGGGATTTACTTCTTGGACATCTTCGCGCCGTACTTCGACCGGCCCTGCTTGCGCTTCTCAACGCCGAGGCAGTCGAGCGAACCGCGAACGATGTGGTAACGCACGCCCGGAAGGTCACGCACGCGGCCGCCGCGAACGAGGACGATCGAGTGCTCCTGCAGGTTGTGGCCCTCGCCACCGATGTACGCCGTCACTTCCTTGCCGTTGGACAGACGCACACGGGCGACCTTGCGGAGAGCCGAGTTCGGCTTCTTCGGGGTGACGGTCTTAACGACCAGGCACACGCCACGCCGCTGCGGGGAGAGGCTCAGATCGCGGACGCGAGAGCGATTCTCGGCTTTGAGGCGGGGCTTGCGGACGAGCTGATTGATCGTGGGCATGTGTGTCGTCGTCGATCGAGAAAATGGGGAAACCGTCAGGAAATAGGGAGGGAAGGATAGCGGGCCGAAGGCGTTTGGCAAGCCCCAAGCCCGGACTTGTTTGGGGGTTGTTTTCCGGTATCTGGGCGGGGGAACAAGGGGGGGTACAGGCCGATCAGCATCCGGCAAACCAGGCGTTCAGGAAGTCGAAAATATCCTGAATCGCGATGCCGCCTCCGCTGAAATCGGCCGTGGCGGTGCCGGCAAACCAGGCGTTCAGAAAGTCGAAGATGTCCTGCACTTCCAGCGTGCCGTTCCCGTTGAAGTCGGCCGGGCAGGTCCCCACGAACACCGACGCGTTGTCCAGGTTTATCCACCCGATGTTCTCGCCCCACGCATACCCCCGCATGCGATGCGCGGCGTTGTCGATGCGGGCGGGTTGCGCGGGGGTCGCCAAAGCGCCGCCCGAGAAGTTGATCCATCCGACGTTCTCGCCCCAGGCATAGCCGGTAAGCGCGCCGGTTGTAGTATCACGATTCACGCCAAAGTCCGGCACCCCGACCACGGTTCCACTCGTCGGGTTCGCGTACGAAACCCCATTCGCGGGCGTGCCATCCCCCAGGTTGATCCACCCGATGTTCTCGCCCCACGCATAGCCGCTGAGGAACGTCGCGTAGATCCGAACGCCCTGAGCCGCCGTCGGGCTCCCCGCGTCGCGAAAGTTGATGAAGCCCACGTTCTCGCCCCACGCGTACTTGTTCGTGGCCGAGATGTTGGAAGACTGGGCCATCGCCGCGGGAGCGGCGGCCAGAACGGCGAGGGCGACCACCGAACTCGCGGCCGTCAACGATGCTGTCCGAGCCGCCATGGTGTAATCCTCGAGAAGCCGCGATTCGCCCGGGGAAAGTGTATCTCAGAATTCGAAGTTTGCCCACGCATTTGCTGTAGCCACATTGGCGGCCGTGGTGACGCTGGTGCCAACAAAGCTCGGCCCCGTGATGCTCAGATTGGGCGAGTTGCCGGTCAACCTGTTGCGTGTGAAGATGTTGCTGTTCACCGTGCACTGGATCCCGACACCATTGCCTGTCACCGTGCACGAATCCACAGAGTTCTGAACGCTGGTCACCATCACCCCTGTCGAGAAGTTCTGTGAAGCCAGGCAGTTTGAGAGAACGCACCCATTCCCGAGCAAGAATCCGTGCTGGCCGTTGGAGATCGCCGCGCACTGGTCCACCCGACACCCGCTGTTCAGGTTGAATCCCGAGAACAGGTTCGGGCTCACCGAGCCATTGCCATAGGCCAGGCACCCGAAGAACGTGGCCGACGCGGCCTGAAAGCCCCCGCCCGTGTTGGTCCTGGCGATGCAGGCATTCAACGTCGCTCCAGTAGAGGTCCGAAACCCGATGCCCGTGCAGTTCCGAGCCACGCACGCGTGCATCTGGCCGCCGACGATGTTGGTCTGCAGATCAAATCCAACGCCCTGGATTGAATCGGCAACGCACCCCGTCAGGCTGAATGGCGTGTTGCTGTTGCCCAGTTGGTATCCGGCCGTGCCGTACGACGCCCAGCACCCGTCGGCCGCAAGGCCGTTAGTCGCCTTGTACCCAACGCCTGACGCGATGCACACGCAGTTGAGTGCCCGCAGATACCCACCCGAGAATCCTCCGCCGGGGTTCTGCGAGCTCACGCATGATTCGTAGACCACGGTGCCGAAGCAGTTGAAACCGGCGCCGGTGTTGGACTCGCTCACGCAGTTCGAAACCGTCCCGCCGCCGAGGTTGAAACCGTGCAACCCATTGCGGAACGACCCGCACGCGGACACCCGGATGATGTTGCCCGAGAGATCCAACCCAGTACCCGTGCAATCCTGCACGGCGACATTCGTCACCTGCAGCGCCTGCGCGTACACCTGGATCCCCGTCCCAGCCATGCCGCGCACGGTCCCGTTGGAGATCGCCAGCGAACCCCCCCCGGCCGCGCCGACGGTGCTGATCCCGCCCGCGCCCGACGTGAACCCATCGATGGTGAAGCCATTGAGATCGATCGTCGCGTTGGTCGCCGTCACCTTTATTCCCACCTTGCCTGCGGGGACGGCGATGTTCGACGGAAGGTAGTACGACCCGGTCGAAGAGATCACGAAGACCGCCGATGAATCACCCGGCGTGTTCGTCGCGTTCACGGCCGTGCGAGGTTCAACCTCCGACAGAGCCTTGCTCGTCGAAGCCACCGACCCCGCGGGCGGGTTGATCGGCCCGGCCTGCGTCATCCTCGAAAGCGCGGCCACGCCCGCCAAGCCCGCCACGCCCAACAGCCATCGACGATCAAGATCGCCCGGCGTGGATGAGTCATCTGGCAGCGACGGCATGACGTTCATGGGTTCTTCCGGGTTCGGGTGTGTGAACTATGCCGCCAGTATCGGAATCTGCCCATCCTCGGGTTGCCACGGGGCCGAAATCGACCGTGGGGACCGATGCGGAACGTTCCCCCATCCATCCAAAGACCAAACTCCATCTGGCTTGGAGAGCCGCCGCGAATACACTGCGCGACCATGGCGATCTTCTCTCGCAAGAGCAAACCGACCCCCTCCTCACCCGCCACTTCGTCTCCCACAACGTCCAACGGCCATGCCGGCCCGACGCCCTCAGGCGCGGCCGCCGAAGCACGCATCCGCGAACTCGGCGTCGACATGCTCAACCGGGCCCGCGGCCACAAGTCCGGCCTTCTCAACGCCAAGTTCTATAGCGACAAACTCATGGACTGGTCCATGAAGGACCAGGCGTTCAAGGTGCAGCTCTTCCGCTTCGTCGATGCGTTCCCGATGCTCCGCACGACCGAGGAGATATACGACCACCTCACCGACTACCTCACCCAGCCCGGAGTAAAGGTTCCCGCCGCGATCGAGATGGGCCTCAAGGCCGGCGGCATCGCCAAGGGCCTCGCCACCAAGACGATCACCTCCCAGATCGAGTCGATGGCGAGCAAGTTCATCATGGGCCGCGACGCGGCCAGCTCGCTCGGCAATCTCGCCGATCTCTGGAAAGACGGCATCGCCTTCAGCGTCGACCTGCTCGGCGAGGCGTGCGTCAGCGACGCCGAGGCCGCGGCCTACCAGGCCAAGTACCTCGACCTCGTCAACAACCTCCCCGCGCAGGTCGCCAGTTGGAAGCCCAACCCACGTCTCGAGAGCGACCATCTTGGCCCGATTCCCCGCACCAACGTCTCGATCAAGATCAGCTCCCTCTCCGCCCACGTCGATCCCATCGACACCGAGGGCTCCATCCGCGAGTTGATGAAGAAGATCGTGCCGATCCTCGAGGCCGCAAGGGCCAAGGGCGTCTTCGTCAACTTCGACATGGAGCAGTTCTCGCTCAAGGACCTCACGCTCGAGCTCTTCATGCGCTGCTGCGAAGCGGTCGACTTCCAGGCCGGGCTCGCCATGCAGGCCTATCTCCGCTCGGGCGAGGACGATGCCCGTCGCATCTGCGAGTGGTCGAAGAAGACCGGCCGCGTCGTCACCGTGCGCCTCGTCAAGGGCGCGTACTGGGACTACCAGGTCATCCACGCCGAACAGATGGGCTGGCCCTGCCCCGTCTGGCCCACCAAGCGCGAGACCGACGCCTGCTTCGAGCGCATGACCGAGATCTTCCTCGACGCCTGCCCCCGCGCGGCCGGAACAGGCGGCGTGAAGCTCGCGCTCGGTTCGCACAACGTCCGCTCGATCGCCGCCGCGCTCGCCGGTGTCGAGCGGCGCGGCCTTCCACACTCCGCCCTCGAGCTCCAGATGCTCCACGGTATGGCGGACCAGCTCAAGCACGCCGCCGCCGAGATGGGCCTGCGCATCCGCGAGTACGTGCCGGTTGGCGAGATGATTCCCGGCATGGCGTACCTCGTGCGCCGCCTGCTCGAGAACACCTCCAACGAGTCCTGGCTCAAGGCCGGTTTCCTGGACAACGCGGATCCCGACAAGCTCCTCGCCTCGCCGCACGGCGTCGAGGGCAAGGCCCGCGAGGGCATCAGCCTCGAGCTCGGCGGTCGGTCCACGGGCCTTGATCCTACCAAGCACAAGCTCTCCGCCGCCGACGCCGCGGTGGGCGACGGCAAGCCCTTCTTCAACGAATCGTTCCGCGATTTCTCGATCGCAGGCGTCCGTGCCGCGTTCGCCAATGCCGTGACGGGTGCCGCCGTGCCCAAGATCGCCAACGACCGAACCCCCGAGCAGGGCGCGGCCATGGTCGCCAAGGCCACCGAGCTCTTCGAAGACTGGCGCGACGCCGATCCGCTCGTCCGCTCCAAGGTGCTCACCGACGCCGCCGCCATGATGCGAGCCCGCCGCGACGAGCTCTCCGGCGTGATGATCAAAGAAGCCGGCAAGACTTGGCGAGAGGCCGACGCCGACACCTGCGAGGCGATCGACTTCTGCGAGTACTACGCCCGCCAATCCCTCGGCCTCTTCAAGCGGACCCGCGTCGGCGCGTTCATCGGCGAGCTCGACGAGGTGTGGTACCAGTCGCGCGGCCCCGCGGTGGTCATTTCCCCGTGGAACTTCCCGCTGGCCATCTGCTGCGGAATGACAACAGCCGCGCTGGTCACCGGAAATCCCGTCATCGTCAAGCCCGCCGAGCAGACCCCCGGCATCGCCAAGCTCATGTGCGACATCCTGTGGACCGCCTTGGAGAAGAACGGCCAATCACGCGATCTCGTCCAGTTCTGTCCTGCCCCGGGCGAGACCACCGGCGCGGCCCTCGTCCGCGACCCTCGCGTGGCGGTGATCGCCTTCACCGGCAGTCGCGACGTCGGCCTCGACATCCTCCACGCCGCCTCCCCCTCATCGCCCTTCTCTGCGACTCCGCGCGAGACCTCCTCTCATGTCAAGAAAGTCGTCTGCGAAATGGGCGGCAAGAACGCCCTCATCATCGACACCAGCGCCGATCTCGATGAGGCCGTGCTCGCCATCCGCCACTCCGCCTTCGGATTCCAGGGCCAGAAGTGCTCAGCCTGCTCGCGATTGATCGTCGTGGACTCGCAGGGCGAGAAGGGCCCGGCCATTCGCCACGTCATCGAGCGTCTTGTGGAGGCGACCCGCGCCCTGGTCGTCGGCGACCCCGTGAACTCAGGAACCGACGTCGGCCCTGTGATCGACGATGAGGCCCGCGCCAAGATCCAGGGTCTCATCCAGAAGGCCAAGGCCGAGGGCTGCGTCGCCGAGCTCGAACTTGCCTGCCCGCCGATCCCGTCGTGTCCCCGCGCGTTCGTGGGCCCGACCATCTTCTCCGGCGTCAAACCCACGCACACCATCGCCCGCGAAGAGATCTTCGGGCCCGTGCTTGCGATCATGCATGCCTCCACTTTCGAAGAAGCGCTCAAGATCGCCAACGACTCGCCGTACAAACTCACCGGCGGCGTCTTCAGCCGCCGCCCGTCGCATCTCGAGATGGCCAAGCGAAAGTTCCGCGTCGGAAATCTCTACCTCAACCGCGGCATCACCGGTGCGCTCGTCGCCCGCCAACCCTTCGGCGGCTTCGGCATGTCCGGCGTGGGCTCCAAGGCCGGCGGGGCCGACTACCTGCTGCAGTTTGTCGAGCCACGGGCAAGCTGCGAGAACACGATGCGTCGCGGCTTCGCCCCGGAGCTCTGATCACTCTTCAGAAGCGGCCTCGTCGGGATCGCCGCCCAAACGGCGAAGGTCCGCCGCCGTGGGAAGATCCTTCACCGAAGCGAGCCCAAAGGTCTCGAGGAACGCCTTGGTCGTGCCATAGAGCATCGGCCGCCCAAGCTCCTCCGCGCGCCCCACGATCGTGATGAGCCGCCGTTCGATCAGCGAACGAAGCACCTCTCCGCACGCCACGCCGCGGATGGACTCCAGCCCCGCCCGCGTGATCGGCTGCTTGTAGGCGATGATGGCCAGCGTCTCCAGCGCGGCCCGGCTCACGCCGTGCCGCTCGCGCTTGCCGTGATACGCCTCCAGCACCGGAGCGAACTTCGGCAGGGTCATCAGGCGATATCCGCCCGCGATGGCCTGAATGCGAAACGCCCGTCCGGTTTCTTCATAGTGCTTGTTGAGCAGATCAACCGACAAGCCCACGATCTCCGTCGGCGTCGGCGGTCGATCCTTGCGAGACTTCCGCTTGGTCGGCTTGGGCGCCTCACCCTCAGCGGCCACCGGCGTTTCCTCCTGAGCCGCTGGAGCGGGCGTCGGCGCGACATCGTCGGCATCCGGGATCAGCCCCAACGCCTCGGCAATCCGGGCCGCGGGCAACGGGCGATCCACGCTCAGGATGAGCGCCTCGATCGAAGGCGCGAGCGATTCAGGTGTTGGTAGCAGAGCCGCCGAGGCCCGAGGCTTGGCCTCCACAAAGGTCGCATCGGGCGATTCCGTCACGGCGGCGGTCGATTGGCTCTCCGAGCCCATGGTCTCATCCATAATGCCACCATCGTACCACAAACCTCGCCCATACGCCGGGGGCGTAACAGTTCATGACGGCCTTTCGCGGCTATTGTCGGAAATGCTGGGGCGCCTTCTTCCGAGAATCCTGATGGTGCTGCTGGGCGTGGTCTTCGCCGCGTCGGCCGGGTGGCTGCTCGCCGTGAGCGCCAATCGCCAGTCTGCCGGCCCCGCTTTCATGACCGGCACCACCCCCCTGCACTCGAGCGAACCACTCACCCCCGACGAGATGGCCCGCGGCCTGTCAATTCCTCCGTTCACGCTCACGAATCAGGACGGCCAGCCGATCACCGAATCCGTCTTCACCGGCAAGGTCACCATCGTCGATTTCTTCTTCACCAACTGCACGATGGTCTGCCCCGTGCTCACGCAGGTCATGCTCGACCAGACCAAGGCGCTCAAGGGCACGCCCGTTCGATTTCTGGGAATCTCGGTCGACCCGGAACACGACACGCCCGCTGTCATCAAGCGATACGGCGAAGAGCACGGCGCGGACTTCACACGCTGGACCTTCGCCCGCGGCGACCGCCAGACCATCGGCGCGATCGTCGAGGGCGGCCTCCACTTCGCCGTCGGCGAGGACCCCGCCAACATCATCCGCATGGAGGGCGGCGGAACCATGAAGAACATCGTCCATCCACCATGGTTTGTCCTTGTCGGCCCGAAAGGCGAGGTGCTCGGCATCTACCGGGCCACCGATGGGGACGAGATGAAGGCCCTCACCGAGCGTGCCCGCGCTGCCGCCGCCGCCATCGGTCGTTGATCACTCCGGCTGGTTGCGCTTGAGGAACGAACTCGGCACCGTCTTCGGCGCTGCGGCTTGCTCGACAGGTGCAAGCGTCTCCCACCCGCCGCCAAGGGCCTTGTAGATCGAGACCAGGTTGGTCGCCATCTGCTTGTCGCTCTCGCTCAGCGCATCCTCGCCCGCGAACAGGGCCCGCTGGCTGTCGAGCACGCGCTGGAAGTCGGCCACGCCCGACGTGTACAGCCGATTGGCCACATCAAACGCTCGCCGGTCCGAGTCGAGCGCAGACACGAGGCTCTGCCGCCGCGCCTGCTCACGCGTGTAGTTGACCATCGCGTTCTCGACTTCCTCGAAGCTCTTGAGCACGGTCTGCTCGTAGCGAACCAGCGACTGCTCGGTCCGCGCATCCTGCACCGCGATGTTCGACCGGATTCGTCCCCAGTCGAGAATTGGCCATCGCATCGCCGGACCGATGGACCAGAACCGGCTCGACGCGTCGGGCAGGCTCGGCACCTTGTCAGCGGCGAAGCCGAATGATCCGGTCAGGCTGAAGCGCGGGTACAAATCGGCCGCGGCCACGCCAATACGGGCCGTGGAAGCGGCAATGTCCTTCTCGGCGCGCCGAATATCCGGCCGACGCCGCAACAGATCCGACGGAAGGCCCACGGGAATCGTTGCTGGCGCCGTCGGGATCGCGCCCGCCGGGCTCAACTCGGCCAGCAACTCGGTCGGGCGACGCCCAAGGAGGACCCCGATGCGATGAATGGCCGCCTGCACCGCCGCGTCGAACGTTGGCACGACAGACTGCACGCTGGCAAGCGACGACTCGGCCTGCGCGACGTCCAGATCGCTGGAGAGACCGGCATTGAAGCGATTGCGGGTCAGATCCAGCGTGGCCTGCTGCACCTGGATGTTCTTGCGGGCGATGGCCAGCCGCTGCTGAAAGCCGCGCAGCTCGACGTAGTTGCGGGCCACCTCGGACACAAGCGTCACGAGCACGTCCCGACGCCCCTCCTCAAAGGACGCGATGTCGGCCTCGGCCGCCTCGACCTCACGCGAGACACGCCCGAACACGTCGATCTCCCACGTAGCGTCGAACCCGGCCTGAAACAGGTTGCTGGCATCACCACCAGCCATCGATCCCTGACGGGTGTTCTTGCTCTCACGGGAACGACTCGCACCGGCGTTCGCGTCGATCTGCGGAAGCGCCTGCGGCGCGATCACTCCGCGCTGGGCCCGAGCCTCGCGAATGCGCGATGCTGCCAGCCGCAGGTCGTGATTGCCCGCAGCCGCGCGCTGGACAAGGTCATCAAGCACCGGATCGCCAAGCAGCTTCCACCAGTCCGCATCAACGGCCTTTGTGGCGTCGATCGTGCTGGCCCCGCCGAAACCTTCCGCACCGGTGTGCGTGAACGCATCAGGCGCCTCAGAACGTGGCGGGGTGTAGTTCGGGCCAACTTTGCAGCCGGACAAACCGGTGCCAATCAGGGCCGCGAGTGCGAGAGTGGTGGCGGACAGACGAGCGGATGCGTTCATCGGAGAGACCTTCTTGTTGCCCGGATGGGCGAGTGTGCGAGAGCGTGTTTCGATCAGTTGGAACCCGGCGACCCCGGCGGCGGTCCCGGCTCCGCGCCGAACTTCGCATCGCCGATGGGCGGACCGGCCAGGTACACGTCCATCTGCTGGCCGACATACACCGGCGCGTTCAGGTCCGTGCGTTTGAAGGCGCAGATGACCTGGAGGACGCGGGTGTCCACCCGCTCTCCGCTCGCACCGGTCAGCGACTTCTTCGGAATCACATACGGCTCGAAGCGGACAAAGCGGATCTTGGTGAAGAGCTTGCTGTTGCCGCGGATGTAGGCGAACCCTTCCGCGCCGCTCTTCACCCGCCATGCATCGTTCTCGTCGATGTCCACGCGGATATGCAGCGTGTCCGTGTCGCCGATTATCATAAGCGGCGTGTCCGGATTGCCCGTTCCGCTGCCGCCGCCCGAAGCGTTCGGATTGGAAGCCGCATACTCACCCGCGCGGATGTTGACCTTCAACACCTCCGCCGCGACCGGGGCCTTCACGGTCAGCCGCTCGATCTCGGTCTGCACGCGTTCCACCTCGCGCTTGGCGCTGTCCAGGCTTGCATTGGCGACGGCAACGTCCGGAGCCCACGCCCCGGCCTTGAGCAGGTCGAGCTCGGCCCGCGCCTGCGCCAGCCGTGTCTCGGCCGTCTTCACGGCGAACCGCTTTCGGCTCAGGTCATCATCGCTCACCACGCCCTTCCCGGCCTTCTCCCACATCGACAGTTGGGCGTTGAGATCCTCGACCTGGCTGCGTGCCTCGCTCACCTTCGCCTCGGCGGGCGGCAGTTCCTCGGCCCGGGGCATCGCCCTGAGCTTGTCCACCGTCGCCTGCGCCGCCAGCACCGTGCTCTGTCGCGACGCCAGTTCCGCCCGCAGCGTTCGATCATCGATCATGAACAGCGGATCGCCGGCCTTGACCTTGTCCCCCGCCTTGACGAACACGCGCGTGACGATCCCCGGCACGTTCGTACCGATGGCGATGAACTCGGTGCTGGGCTCGACGAGCCCGGCCCCCGGCACCTGCGACTGGTACGGCGACGAGGCCGGTTGCGCCACCGGCGGCGCAATGGGCTGGGGCTTGCCCTGCGCCATCACGGTGTACACCGCGAACAGGACTCCACAAAGGGCGGCGAGTGGAAGGAGATACTTGAGAATCATGATTGGTGCTCCCGACAGTGCGGGGATCGGACAGGTTTAGTGTGAAGCGGCCTCGGCCATGGCCCGGACGTTTGATGTCGTTTCAATGATTCGCCCGTCGTCCATCTTCGCGATCCGATCGGCGAATCCGAAGATGCGGGCGTCGTGGGTGACAATAACAAGGGTCCGCCCCTCCCCGAGGGCGACGTTCTTGAGCAGTCGCATAACGACGTGCCCGGTCTCGTGGTCCAGCGCGCTGGTCGGCTCATCGCAGACGATCAGGCGTGGATCGTGGACGAGCGCGCGGGCGATCGCCACACGCTGCTGCTGCCCGCCCGAAAGGTTCCTCGGAAGGCTGTCCGTGCGGTCTCCCAGCCCCACGCGATCCAGGATCTCCTTGGCCTTCTTCACGGCCGTGCCCCGCGACACGCCGTTGATGAGCAGCGGCACCGCCACATTCTGCGCGGCCGTCAGCGCCGGAAGCAGGTTGAACTGCTGGAACACGAAGCCCACCGTCTGCCCGCGAAACTGCGTCTTTCGGCGCGACGACATTCTCGCAAAGTCCTCCCCGAACACCTCGCACTCGCCCTCATCACGGTCGAGGATCCCTGCAACGACCGAAATAAGCGTCGTCTTGCCGCAGCCCGAGGGACCCACGAGCATCATGAGCTCGCCCATGCCGATGTCGAGATCGACGCCGCGAAGGGCCATCACCTTGGTATTGCCCGTGGCGTAGGTCTTGGTGACCCCCTTGCAGAGCACCGCCTGGCCCGCGCGCGGCGTCGGCGAGCTCTGGTGCGGCATGGTCTGGAGGTTGGCACTCGTCATCAATATTCTCCGCGGATCACGCCTTGAACACCACGCCCGGCTCGAGCCGGATCACCTTCACCACGCTGGCAACTCCGGCCAAGGCGCAGATCGCCAGCAGGGCCACTCCGCCCACGGCCACGATCTCCCAGGTCATCAGGAACGCGAGATCGGTCGCGATGATCGCCTTGCCCATCAGCGTCGCCAGCCCGAGACCGATCCCGTAGCCAAGCACGGCGACCGTGATTGCCTGAACGAGCAGCATTCGCACGATCGTGCCGTTCCCGGCGCCCATGGCCTTGAGCGCCCCGAAGTACTTCAGGTTGTCCAGCGTGAACGCATAGAGAGTCTGGCCGGACACGATCAGCCCGATGAGCACGCCGAGCCCCACCGCAAGACCGAAGTTGATCAGGATACCGGTCTTGCCGAGGATGTACATCATGGTCGTGCGCTCAAACTCTGGGCCCGTCTGCGTCCTCAGCCCCGTGGAGCGTTCGATCGCCGCGGCCACGGCGGCCCTGTCGGCCTCCGGCCGGACCTTCACGAGCACATAGTTCAGCAGCCGCCGCTCGGGCGGCGCGAAGCTCAACGCCCGCGAATAGGTCGTGTACATCACCGGATCCCAGAAGAACGACTTGCTCAGCCGCATGGTCCCCGCGACGCGAAGCTCATGGTCGTTGATCGTGAGCCGATCACCAACACGCAGCCCGCGCGGGTGGTCCTTGAACGCCCCCTTGGCAAGCGCAAGCTTCGATTCGGTATCTCGGGCCTCAACGAAGATGGCCTTGTCGTGCCGAAGGTCCTCGAGGTTCCCCTCGATCATCTCCGGCGGCGCGCCAACGAGCGTGGCGTCATCGATACCCACGACGATCACCGTCAGCTTGCGCCCGTCGGGGAGCTGGCCCTTAAGCCAGTTCTTGTACACCGGCACGGCCCACTGCACCCCCTCCACGCCTCGCACGCGGTACAGCGCCGTGTCCTGCAGAGGTTTTCCGTCCTCGCTGAACTCCACCTGCGGATCCATGACCCACAAGTCGGCCTGCCCAGTGTCGCGGATGAACGCCCCGGTCTGGCTCGCCATGCCGAACAGGATCGACGCCTGCTGGGTGATCATCAGCGTGGTGAACGCCAGCCCGGCCACAAGCCCGATGTACTTCAGGCGATCGCCGGTGAGCATGAGAAGGGCGACGAAGTTCACAGGCCGACCTCCCGCGCCGCCTGCGGCGTGAGCAGGCCCCGCAACTGGCACTCGATCATCGTCCGCGAGCGCCGCTCCAGGCTTCGCCACGAGATCCACGGGTCGTGCTTGTGGGTGATCTGGAGCGACACAACGCCGTGAACGCCCGCCCACAGCACCTGCGCAACAAGGTCGGCGTCGGCGTACGCCTCGCGGATCTTCCCCTGCTTCACCGCCTCATCGACCGCGTGACGAAGGAACGCATAGCCGTCAAGATCCGGATCGCCGATCTTGGCCAGGTCCTCCGGCTCGGGCGCCAGGCCCTCTGGGTGCGGAGACATGAACATCAGCCGGTAGTGATTCGGATGCTCCACCGCAAACCGGACATACGCCATCCCGGCCTTCAGGATTCGCTCGACCGGGTTGGTCGTGCGGCCGATCCGGGCGAACGTCGCCGCGAGGGCCGAAAAGTCCTCGCGGCAGATCGCCCGCATGATGTCGGTCTTGTCATGGAAATGCGTGTACAACGCCGGCGCCGTGTACCCGATGGAGTCGGCGATCTTCCGGAGGCTCACCGCGTCGTAGCCCTGGTCCACGAACAACTGCCGCGCGGCCTCGATGATCCTCTCGCGGACCGCCGCCTGCTCCTGGACTTGTCGATCGGTAAGGGCCATGGACTAAACGCCGTTAACTAAACACCGTAAAGATACCATGCGCTGTTCAGGAGTCAACCGCAGCGGGCAATGTCCCACGCAACCGGACCGCGTCATCCCTTGAACACGATCGCCGGCTCCAGCCGCATCACCTTCCAGATCGACAGCAGCGACGCGACCAGGCAGATGACCGTCACGGCGATGCCCGTGACGACTGGAATAAACCACAACAGATTGAACGCAAGCTCCGTACGCCCGGAGAGATACCCGAAGGACGTCGCCGCTCCCACGCCGATCCCATATCCGATGACCCCGACCACCAAGGCCTGCACGAAAATCATCCCCAGCAATCGCAGATTCCCCGTCCCCATCGCCTTGAGAGCCCCGAACTGCTTGAGATTGTCGATGGTAAAGTTGTAGAACATCATCCCCGCGATCGCCGTCCCCACGAAGAAGCCCAGCGCGACCGAGATCCCGAAGTTGATCGGAATCCCCGTGTACTTCATGAAGTACCAGAACGTCACCATCTTGAAGTCATGGGTGCTGAAGGCCGACAACCCCGTGGCCCGCGTGATCCGCGAGCACAACTCCCCGACATCCTGCCCGTCTCCCGCCTTGGCCATCACAAACGTCATCAGCCGTCGCTCCCGCGGCGCAAACGTCGTGGCGCGGCTGTACGTCGTGTACACCACCGGCTGGCTCTGAAACGTCCGCGAAACGGCGCAGATCCCCACCACCACCGCCCGGTGGTCATTGAGCTCCAGATAGTCCCCAACCTTCAACGGGATCGGTTTTCCGATGGCCTTCCCGGTCACAGGATCGATCGGCGCGGGCCGAGCTAGCTTTCCCGCCGCGCCCACATCATCGACAATCACGCTGTCCGCCCGGCGCAGGTCGTCGAGATTCCCATCCACCATGCGCGGCGGCCCCCCCAGCAGAGTCGCATCGTCGATCCCAATCACATTGCACGTCTGGAAGTTGCCATTGTCCAGCCGCGCCTTCAGCAGCCCCTTGTACACCGGCACCGCCCACGCCACGCCCTCCACGCCGCGCACACGGTACAGCATCGTGTCCTGCAGCGGCTTGAGATCATCGATGTACTGCACCTTTGGATCCATCACCCACAGATCGCCCTGCCCCGTATCCGAAAGGAAGCCGTAGGTCCGCTGCATCAGCCCCGCGAAGATCGCCCCCTGCTGGGTCATCAGCATGCTCGCGAAGGCGATGCCAAACACGATGCCGATGTATTTGGCCTTGTCCCCCATGAGCATGCGAAGCGCGACGAAGTTCATGCCGCGCCTCCCGCGCTGGCGATCTCGCGCTTGATCCCCGCCAGCCCGTGCAACGAGAACTCCGTCACGTGGGCCGCGATCGAGTCGATGTGTTCCGGCCCATATCCCACCTCCGGCAGAAGGCGCGAGATGCAAGGCCGGCAGTGCCAATAGAACAGGCACTGTCCCACAACGCTTGCCTGAGCCCGCTGCACCTGCTGCTCCGACGCGGCGGGACCGAGAATCGAACGGAGGATCCGCCGAAGTGCCTGCGCCCGCGCCTTGATGTTGCGATCGATCAGCTCGTCGAGGGCAAATGTCGGCTCCACCATCTCCCGGTTGATCAGCCGCTCATGCCACGAAGGCCGACCAGAATCAAACACCCGGTTCAGAAACTGCCGCACAAACCACTCCAGTTGCTTCTCGGGCGGGAGCGCACCAAGCTCCGGGGTGAGCTGTGGATGCCGCTCGTGGGCCACCGTATCCACATACCGAAGCACCTCGGCATACAGCCGCTCCTTGCCGCCAAAGTGGTAGTTCACCGATGCGATATTGGCCCCAGCCCGCGAGCAGATCTCCCGGATCGTGGCCTCACGAAACCCCTTCAGGGCAAACACCTCCCCCGCGGCCTCCAATAGCCGTTCCCGCGTGCCGTCGGCAGGTGAAATCGGATCTGTAACACTCGTTTCAAACATGTGTTTCACAGAAAGCATAGGGCGTTCCCTATGCCCGTCAAGCCCGCGTCTGCCCCGCGATAACAAATCGAATGGCAGCCCCCGAGACCCGTCCTCGCACCCCCAAGGGAGCGAACGATGGTGGCAGCACCAACGCATTCCTGTGCCCACGGACGGCGGAGAACCCATGGAATCGATCTCGGTATTCGACATCTTCAAGATCGGTGTGGGCCCTTCAAGCTCACACACCATGGGCCCTTGGCGGGCCGCACAGGCCTTTGTCGGTGTTCTGAACGCCCGCGGCGTCTTGGACACCACCCGCCGCGTCACCACCGACCTCTTCGGCTCCCTCGCCAAGACCGGCCACGGCCACGGCACCGACATCGCCGTGATGCTCGGCCTCTCGGGCGACGATCCCGTCACCTGCGACACCGCGACGATCGACCCCCGCATCGAGGCCATGAAAGAAGCCAAGCGCCTTCGCCTGGCGGGAACCCGCGGCATCGACTTCGACTACCCCCGCGACATCGTCTTCCACATGGACACCTCGCTCCCGTTCCACCCCAACGGCGTTCGATTCACTGCCACCTTGGAGAACGGGCAGACCGTCTCGGAAACCTACTACTCCGTCGGCGGCGGATTCATCGTGCAGGAAGGCGAAGCCGCCTCCGGCTCGCGCGCCGTGAAGCTGCCCTACCCCATCAACCGCGGCGACGATCTCGCGCGGTGGTGCACCACCCTCGGCAAGACGATCCCCGAAGTCGTCATGGCCAACGAGCGGGCCTGGCGTTCCGAAGCCGACATCCGCGCCGGAATCCTCGCCATCTGGCGCACGATGGCCGAGTGCATGTACCGCGGCTGCCACACCGAGGGCGTGCTCCCCGGCGGCCTCAACGTCACCCGTCGCGGGGCGATGATGAATCGCAAACTGCTCCAGGGCTCCGGCTCCTCCGGCCGCTGGGAGCACGACGACCTCGACTCATGGCTGGAAATGGTCCGGCACTCGACCCGCGACTTCCAGCAAGTCCTGCGCTGGGTGAGCACCTTTGCCCTCGCCGTGAACGAGGAAAACGCGGCGTTCGGCCGCGTCGTCACCGCCCCCACCAACGGCGCGGCCGGTGTCATCCCCGCCGTGCTCATGTATGCCTGGTGCTTCTGCCGCAGCATGTCCGGCGGCATCGGTGAGCAAGGGATCATCGACTTCACGCTCACCGCCGGCGAGATCGGTTCGCTCTTCAAGAAGGGCGCCACGATCAGCGCGGCCATGGGTGGGTGCCAGGCGGAGATCGGCGTGTCCAGCGCCATGGCCGCGGCGGGCCTCGCCCAGGTCCTTGGCGCCACGCCGGGACAGGCCACGATGGCCGCCGAGATCGCCATGGAACACCACCTCGGCATGACCTGCGATCCGATCGGCGGCCTCGTGCAGATTCCCTGCATCGAGCGCAACACGATGGGCGCGATCAAGGCCATCACCGCCGCCCACATCGCCCTCGAGAGCGACCCGGAAAAGGCCAAGGTCTCCCTCGATGGCGTCATCAGGACCATGTGGGAAACCGCCCTCGACATGCAGAGCAAGTACAAGGAGACCTCCGAGGGCGGCCTCGCGGTGAACATCTCGGTAAGCGTGAGCGAGTGCTGAGATCGTCGCCGCTCAGGCGTGGACCGCAGCGGGCGTTACTGATCGCACGTGGATGGACGGAGCCTGTCGCGACAGTTGCCCTCGTTTGCGTTCGAGCACCTCGTGATAGATGCTCTGCACCTCCCGGACGTGGGCCGGGTACGACAGCAGCGTCGTGCGCTCATGGATTTCTCGTGCAGTCGGAACCTGCACCTCCCCAACGACCAACCGCGTGATGCTCGCCGCCAGCGCGTGCTCCGACCCGCCAGCGAACAGCAGGCCGTTGTAGTCGGCCGGATTCGTACGAGGATCCTTCACCCAGTCGATCGGCCCGCCGAGCCGCGAGCACACGACCATCTTCCCCGCGTGGAAGTTCTCCAGCAGCACCAGCGGCGAGTTCTCCAGCCAGATATGACTGAGAACGCCGACGTCGTACTCGCCCGACGACGAGATCAACTGGTACAGGTCGTACCCGCACCACACGCTCACCTCGGGGAACCGGGCCAACCGCTTGCGGAAGCCGAACTCGTACCCCTGCGCCCGAATGATGAACTGGCACCGCTCCCGCACCGATTGATCAAGCAGCGGGATGGCGCGCGCAAGCACCTCCAGCCCCTTGTTCGGACGCACCGTGCCGAAGAACGCAAAACGAAGCGGCCGCGTCGCCGTCTTGGGGTCCCACGGCCGCGCGTCATAGAACGGCGACCGTCGGGCCCGGCGGTTGATCTGGTCAAAGTGTGGCTGGCCCAGCCGAACCCATCGCGTGCGATCCTCCGGCACCCCCATCGAGACATGCACTCGCCGCAGGTAGTCGCTCGGCGGCGTCACCAGAGAGGCCGCCGACAGGGCCGCAATCCCAGCGCTGCGACGCTCACCGTAGATGCTCAGCGACACAGTGCGGGACTTCTGCCCTGCCGCGAGCACCTGCTCGTTGGTGTCCCACTCCGCCGCAACATACGGCACCGGCCGGTCCGCCTTGCGCAGCGGCGGATCGTGGTCAATCTGGGTGCCGCGCCCGGGCGAGCGCTCAACACCCTCAAATCCAAGGCCCAGCTCCGGATCACTCAAACAATCCGGATTGTGCGGCAGATCATGCAGCGGCCGAAAGTGCCCCCGGGCCACGCGCCGAAGCAGCGGCTTGATCCCGTACGCAAACTTCCGCACCACATCCGCCGGATACATCCCCAGCCAGTTCTCAAGCGATCGGCCAATGGCGCGGCTGGTCTGCAGCCTCGACGCATTGATCCCCGGCATGCAGTCCTCGCACCGCTTGCCCCCCTCGAAGTCCACACACACTTCCCGCTCGCGATGCAGCAGGTCCACCTGCGGACACGCGAACCAGTAGTTGTGCAGCGTCGCCACGACTGGAATCCCCGAGGCCTCGATCGCCGGGATCAAGTCGAGGCCATACCCCTCTTGCGAGTGAACATGAACCACCTCGGCCCCCACCTCGCGCAGCCATTCGAGCACCAGCGTCGTGGAACGAGGCTCGGCGATCTCCGTCCGCATGTTGCTGAAGTTCATCGCCGCAGGGGCAAGGTTCGGGCTATTCAGCAGTTCGAAGCAATCAACCCCTCCCCACTGCTCGCGCCGGCGGATCGACGGACGCCGGGCGCCGAGCCATCCGAGCCGATAGTTCATCCCCGACGCAAGATACCGAACAGCGTGGCCCGAGAGCACAAGGCCCCGAGCAAGCTCGCTGGCGTTGAGGTTGTACCCGCTCCCCTCTCGGGCCTGGCTCGAGAGCCGGGCCCACCCGATGATCGCCACTGTGAGTGGCCGATCAGACTTCGGCCACGGCACCACGGGCGCAACCCCACGCGGCTCATGCGTGCCGTTGAGCGATGCCGTTCCGTTACTATCCGCGCGCTCGCTCATCCGTATCGAGTCTCGCTGGAAAACGGCGTGACCGACCCCGCGTACCGCATCAGCACGAGGCCCGACCACATCCACCGCAGGCCAAACCGGATCCTCTTTCCCCACCCATCACGCTCAAGCTGAGCCGATTCCGGCTTCTTGTGGTCGATGTGCAGCGTCCAAGGGGCGGCGAAAAGCACTGGGAAGTCGTTGATCTGGTCGAACACCACCACTGCTCGCGGCCGGCGCACCATCGCCCACAACTGCTTCTTCAAACGCGACAGCAAATGCCGCCCGTAGATGATCGCGCCGGCCGGCGGCGACGGAACATCATTCCGCACGATCGGAAGCCACCGCGGCGCCACCTCGCCCGGTCCAAGCGCCGCCCGCACGCGTTCCTCAAGGTCCGCCAGCCACGCAAGAGAATCCCTCACGTTGCACACCACCGCGATTCGTGCCCCGTCGCCCAAACAGCCCGCCGCCCGAAGTGCCTCGATGATCGGCATCGCCGGCGGCCCATCGCTCCCCGTCTTCCCGCCCACGTTGTGCGCCGCATCGAGCCCCGTCTGCAGGATGATGTGGGCGTGGAACAAACGCCGGTGCAACGCGGCGTGCATGCTGTCAACAAGGAACGATCGCATCATCCGCCGCGTCACGGAGCGGAGCCGATCGGTCGGCAGCGTCTTCTGCACCATCCACAGGCGGTTCCGGTTCGCATAGTAAATGCGGGCCGGCGTGAGCTTCAGATTCCACGGTGTATGAAACACCACCGCGTCCAGGCTCAGCACCACCCGCCAGCCCGCCTTCGCAAACCGCAGGCACCAGTCGGCGTCGTCGCAATAGATGAAATACCGGTGATCCCAGAATCCCACCCCGCGCCTCTGCCCATCGCCAACGACGGCCTTCCACCGTGCAAGCATGGAGCACGCCGACACAACATCGACATCCATCAGCCCGCGATAGCCGTTCGCCCCGCCCTGCCCGCGCGGCCCGCCCACCTCGGCGATCCACGCCCGGTGGGCCTCATGCCGACGATGCCCCGGCGGCGCATCGTCCTGCATCGCGCCGGTCTCGGAGTTGAAGTAGATCGTCGTCTCGATCGTCCGTGCGCGGTTGTTGATGTCGCACGTCCGCGACCCAACGAGCCCGATGGTCGGGTCCGACTCCATCGCTTCAACAAGGTTGGCCAGGATGTCGGGCGGAAGGTCCACATCGTCGTCCACAAGCCACACGAACGACGGCGCAGGATTTTCGTCGGTGCCGAACAACCGCTCGACCGACGCGAACCCCGTGTTGAACCCGCCGCACCCGCCCATGTTCGCGCGGTTGCGCACGATCGTCAACGACGAGAACCCCAGCGTGTTCCGCGGGCTCGTGATCCTCGGCGGGCCAAATCGCGGCTCGTGCGCCGCCTCGGTGTTGTTCTCGACGATTCGCTCGGGCCGAAACTCGTTCTCCAGGAACTCCAGCGTTCCATCCGTCCCCGCGTTGTCGATCACCACCACGTCGAGCAGGTCGTGCGCATAGGTCTGCGCCGCCAGCGCCTTGAGCACGGTCGTCAGGTATCCCTTGCGATTCCACGTCACGATCAGGGCGCACACCCGGGCCGTCGGCGGGGCCGCGGCCACGCCCTCCCGGCGCGGAGACTCCACTTCGACCGGGCGCAGGGACTGGTTGCTCAGGAGTGACACGCGGAAAGCTCGGGATTCGGCGGGAGAGAGGTCAGGGCTGGGGGGCAAGTGTAGAAGGGCGGACACTGGTTTGGGGGATTGCCTGCTCCGCGTTCCCGCCACTGCCGTTCTGCGGGGCACGGCTCACCCGAACCTCCACCTGCGACGCGGCCTGATACGGCGGCGGAGCCTCCCCGGCATACACCCGCTCCATATCCACGGCATGATCCTCGATCGACCGCGGCGGCCGCACATTCGCCCGCAACCCCCACAGCATGTCCGGATTCTCGATCGCCCGAACCAACGTGGCCTTCAACGAGGCCCGGCTGTTGGCCGTGAACAGCAACCCATTGAAGCCGTCGCGCACGAAATCCGGAATGCCCCCGATATCGGCCCCCAACACCGGCACCCCGCACGCGAGCGACTCGAACACCGTCTGCGGCGCGTTGTCCCACCACACGCTCGGCACCAGCGTCAGGTCCTTCCCGCCCAGCATCCAAGGAATGTCGTGGTAGTTGTACTCCCCCTTGAACGTGAGCCGTGCCAGCCGCGGCTCCAACCTCCGGAACATCCACTCGATCCGGTGCCCATCGAGCGCGAAGATCGACAGGTCTATCTGTCGCAGATGCTCTGGAGCCATCATCTCCAGCGCCTCGGCCACGACGTGCAGACCCTTGTAGTAGTTGTTGTACCCCATGAAGTGCACCCGAATAGGGCGCTGTTTGTTCCACGGAGTCGGCGCGGGCTCGAACGCGGGCGGGTCAAACACCAGGTCGGGCTTGAGCTTCACCACGCGATTGATCCGCGACCCGATCGGCATGGTGTGAATGCGCGTCTGGTCCACGCCCATGCTCACGAACTTGCGGCGCACAAAGTCGCTCACCGCCAGCACCGAATCGCACGACGACAGCATCCCCACCATCGCCGCGCGGCGTTTGCCGTAATCGTTCGACACCTTGGCGCTCACCGGCTCGGGTCGGATGTCGTTCGTCAGCGGCTGCAACTCCGGCGAATCCGCCGCGGGCGGCTTCCACGGGTTGAGCTCCGCCAGCAGGTGCGGCGTCTTTCCCCGCTTGTCCGCCGCGTCCCCGCCCTTGGGCGGTTGCGCCGCCAGCACGCCCTCACCCGCCGTGCCCGACGCGCCACCCAGCGGCACCGGCGCGCCCGGCGGCTCGATCACCGTGCTCGCCACCGCCCGCTCAACCTTCTTCCACTCGAAGTATCCGAACACCGACCTCTTGATCGTTCCCAGCGCCCCCAGCCACGCGTGCTTGGCCTCGTGCACCTTCTTCACATCGCCGCCATGGGCCGCGATGTACTTGTTCATATGCCGCGCCCGCTCCTCAGCACGCGGCTTGAACTCGATGCACGTCGCACAGTTGTGCCCGTTGTCCGCGTCATAGCACGTCCGCTTGTGCCCCTGCATCAGGTACACCTGCGGGCAGATCGTGTGGTAGTTGTGCAGGCTGAACACGTGCTTCGCGTTGCACGCCTTGCGCGTCGCCTCGAAGCACCCGATCGAGAAGCCCTCAATGTTGTTCCAATGCACCACATCCGGCTTCAGCGCGGCCATCAACAGCCGCACCTGCTCCTCAAGCTCCGGAGCCGAGACTTCCCCCAGGGGATCCTCGTACTGCACAATGCTCGGCGCCATCACCGGCGAGTTCACCACCTCAAAGACCTTCACCCCCAGCCAGTCATCATGCCGCCGGATGCAGCACTGGGGTGGACTTGGGACAAACGAGGTCCCGCCGAAGAGCGAGACCACGTCGTGGCCGCGTTTGACCAGTTCCAGGGCAAGGGCCTGGCAATATTGGTTGACGCCGCCCCCATAGGAGGCTCCGTCCCAGATCCTGGCCCAGTTGACAAGAACAATGCGCATAGGGTGGCCGAAAGGGTAGGGAAGCACGCCGTTTCCGGCCGGGTGAAGGGGGACAAGCAGGCAGGTCGATAGGGACCCTCGGAGCGGCGGCAGACCTGCCGCGCGAATAGGATTCCCCGTCCATGACCGCCCCCGCCAAAGGCAATCCGGGCAGAAAGCCCAGCGCATCGCCGATCCGGCCCGCGAACTGGATCCGCGGCATCAAGCTGCGCGCCCTCGCCTGGGTTCTCGCGATCATCCTCGCTGCCGTGGCCACCGTCGTCCTCGCGGGCGTGCCCGCATGGCCCATGATCGGCGTCGCCGTCGCCGCGGCGTGCGTCAGCGTCGGCAAGCTTACCACCCGCCTCCTTAAGCCCACCTGCCTCGAATGCGGCCACGACCTCTCCGGCCAGCCCATCGGCGCACAAGGCATCGCCTGCCCGCAGTGCGGAGCCGTGAACTCCCCCGGCCTCGTGCAGCTCGCCCAGATGGGCGACCCACAGGGCAAGGACGAAGATAAAGAGCCTCTGGCATAAGCCAGAGGGGCATCGAACCCTTCTCCTACTCCACCAACCGCCCTCCCACGATCCGTGCCTGCACCGGATTGTCTCCAACTTCGTACGCAAGCGACCGTTCATCGGAGTGCTTGAGCAACAGAAGATCGGCGCGGGCCCCTGGCCCGATGTACCCCCGATCTTCAAAGCCCAGCAGCCGCGCCGGGTTGAGTGTTGCCGCGACGATCGCTTGCTGAGGAGTCAGCCCGCAGTGTCGCACAGCCAACGCGATCGCCATCGGCATGCTGGGACACGGTGCGGAGCCCGGGTTGTAGTTTGTTGCCACGCACACCTTCCCGCCATGCTCAACAACCCCTTTGAGATTGGCGTACCGCCCGTCCACATGGAACCCGCAGACTGGCAGACCGACCGCAAACGTCTCCGACCGAGCCACTGCCGCGAGCGTCGCCTCGGTCGACGCCTCTAGATGGTCAACGCTCCGCGCCCCCATCCGGACGGCGCGTTCGACCATGCCCAACGAAGTGAACTGGTCCGCATGCACTCGGATCGGATGTCCCCGAGACACCGCCGCCTCAAGCAAGCGCGTGCATTCCTCGAGCGACCACGCCCCCTTTTCGCAAAACGCATCCACCGCGATCCCGGGATAGGCCGCGCTCACGCGAGGCAGAGTCTCACCGATGGTCCGTTCCACAAACGCCGCCGGGCTGCCACCGTCGGTATCGATCGCATGCCCGAGCAGTGCCGTGGGTACCAGCGTCACGCCGATGTGCTGGCCTGCCCGCACGATCGCCGCGAGCATGTTCAACTCGTGCTCGGCCGTCAGGCCGTATCCGCTCTTCACTTCCGCCGTCAGTGTGCCATGCGAACGCATCGCATCCAGCCGCATGAGCAAGCCGCACGACAGCGACTCCACGCTCTGCTGGCGCGTCGCACGCACCGTCGACATGATCCCGCCGCCCTCTGCTGCAATCTCCTGGTACGTCGCCCCGGCCAGTCTGCGCTCCCACTCGTGCACTCGCGAGCCCGCCCAGCAGGCGTGCGTGTGACAGTCAACAAACCCGGGCATCAGGACTCGCCCATGCGCAAAGACCTCTTCTGCACCCACTGGCAGAGGGTTGCGAGGCGCGCCCGCCGAGCTCCCGACCGGCCACACACCGGTCACTCTTCCCGACTCAACCAGCACATCCGCGTGCGGCACAACTCCCAACTCTCCCATGCTGGTGCCGCGCCGCCCCTGTCCCGGGGGCAGCTCCTCTCCCGGAATGAGCATGGTGAGCACGCGCGCCTCGCGAATAACCAGGGCGCTCACGGGTGGCTCTCCGACTGCGGCCGATCCGCAAACGCCCGCAGAAACCGCAGCAGCAGATGCGCCGCCAGCCGCGCCGTCCGCCCGTCCGGATCGTGCGCCGGATTCAGCTCCATGATGTCAAAGCACAACACCGCCGGGTTCCGCCCCGCCGCGTCGACGTACGCGCCGACCTGCGCGGGTGTCATCCCGCACGGATTCATCGCGCTCACACCCGGCGCGTACGCCATGTCGAGCACATCCATGTCCAGGCTCACGAACTGCCGCGTGTTGGCCGCGCCCTTGGGCCAGTGGGCGGGCTCGAAGTTTGCAATCGACCCGCCGCGCGATGCGAAGTACTCCGCGTGCTCACGCGTGTTGGAGAACGGGTCAACCCCCACGCAGTGCAGGCTCGTCGCCAGCCCCTGCTCGAGCATCGCCCGGAACGACATCCCCGACCCGACCTCGGGCCGCACATCAAGGTGGGCGTCAAGGTACACGCCCGAGAGCGGCCCGAACACCCGCGCCACCCCGCGCACAAACGCGTACGTCAAATCGTGCCCGCCCCCGATCGCAATCGGGAACAGCCCCAGTTCAAGCAGGGCCTGCGTCGCCTCCGTCACCCGGGCGTGCGTCTCGTGGATGTCCTCGGCCGCGATCACATCGCCCGCATCGAACACCCGGGGAAACGCCGAATGGTCGCGCGGCTCATTCAGCGGCGCGGCCGCCCCATACCGCGTCAACGCCTGCCGAAGCGCGTGCGGCCCCATCTTCGCCCCCGGCCGGCCGTGGTTGAGCTCCACACCCGTGTCATCGGGAATCCCCAGCAGCGCCACGCGGCACTTCTTGAGCAGCGGCCGCGCCGCCTTGTCCTCCGCCAGTTCGCTGGTGTTCTGCAAAATCGTCGCGGCAAAGCGTCCCTGACGGGGCGGCGCGGGCCAGACTGGCGGAGCGACATGGGGGATCACGGGGGATGGTAGTGCAGGGTCTCGAGCGTCGAATACCCAGGCGTCATCAGTCCCCCTCTTCTTCTCGGCGCCCGCCCCGGCCCACTATTCTCCTCCCATGCCTCGCGTCTTCCTCAGCGCCGAGTGGCGCAACCTCATCCTCGCGTCCTACCACGTCCCCGCCGAGCTCCTGACCCCGCACCTGCCCAAGGGCCTTGAGCTTGACCTCATCGACGGCGCGCCCACCGCCAGCCTCGTCGCCTTCGAGTTCCTCGACACTCGTGTCAAGGGCGTGCGCTGGCCCGGTTTCGTGAACTTCCCCGAGTGGAATCTCCGCTTCTACGTGCGCATCAAGGGGCAAGGCGATGAAGGCCGCGGCGTCGTCTTCGTCCGCGAGTTTGTCCCCAGTCGACTGATCGCGGGCATCGCCAAGGGTCTCTACAACGAGCCCTATGCCGCCGCTCCGTTCACGCAGGACTCCGAAGAACGCGGCGGCCAATGCCGCCGCCGCTACACCGTCCGCTTCAACGGCCACGATCACACATTGGAGGCCACCGCCTCCGACAGACTGATCACGCCCGAACACGGCTCTCTCGCCCACCTGATCAAGGAGCACCGCTGGGGATTCGGCGTCACGCGCGGCGGGACCACGCTCCGCTACGAAGTCACGCACCCCGTGTGGCGCATCCACGAAACCGCCCGCTGCCGCGTCGACGTCGATTGGGCCCGGCTCTACGGCCCGCAGTGGGCGGCCATGCAGCACGCCGAACCGTTCTCGGTCGTCCTCGCGGAGGGCTCGGCGATCACGGTCTCGACGGCGACGACGATCGCCCGTGCGAGAACCCCGCATTCTCAAGTCTGACGGGCTCGCGGGGATGCGACAGACTCCCGCATCAAGGCCTCCAAACGCCTCACGTACGTGGGCGCGGCGAACACCCACGCGCAGGCTCTGCGCTTCCAGGGCGGCGCGACGCACATCCAGAGCGGCGCATCGCACACCCAGAGCGGCGCGGTCCGCACCGAGGGCGGCGCACCTCTCACAGAGAGTGGCGCGGTTCCCACATGGGTGGGAGACTCTCCCACGTGGGTGCGAGGACCTCCCACCCATGTGCGAGACACTCCCACCCATGCGGGAGACGCGCCCACCCATGCGGGAGGTGCGCCCACCCATGTGCGCGATGCGCCCACCTATGTGGGAGGTGCGCCCACCCATGTGCGAGACTCTCCCACGTGGGTGCGAGGCGCGCACACTTGGAAATCAGGCGCGCCGACCCGCGCGGCCGCCCTTGATCAAGGGGCGAGCCCGACCAAAGCACAGCGCGGAGTCTCTGAAACCGACTCGACGCCGCCGCCACTTCAGGGCGTAAAACCAACTTTCCTCGTGACCGCGGCTCAGCGACCGGGCATCGGAATATCCACGCGCAATCGCTGCGCACACGCCTGGGCCTCTTCATACCCCGCATCCGCGTGCCGGAACACGCCCATCATCGGGTCGTTGGTCAAGACGCACGGCAGGCAGGCGGCCGCGGCGGGAGTGCCGTCGGAACTGCTCAGCGTTGGGCTTCCCCCGTTCTCGGCAGTCGTGGGCCGTGCGAGGACATCGGGCTGCTATTTTCTTGCCCAATCGAGATTTGGGGTTGGAGCGGCCGCGCGCTGTGGTACGCTGCCCGATGACACCGCGAAGTGCCACGGGGCGGCGTGGGGCAGGAGATCGCCCATGCGCACTTCACTCTTCCTCGCCTCCCTCGCGGTCGGGATGTTGGTGGCGGCCACAACGCTGCGCGCTGCCCCGCCCTGCGACCCCACGCCCGTCAACCTCACCGACGCCGAGAAGGCCAAGATCCGCGAGCTGGTCAAGCTCATGTGGAAGATGGCCACCGACACGCCCGAGCACAATGCCGAGACGCTCGACGCTTGCCTCAATCCCCCGACGCAGATGGGCTCCCAGTCCACCTACGAGAAGTCCCACAGCAAGGACTTCGGCGATTCCAACGCGCGCATCGCAGACGCCGTCCGCATCTACCTCCAGATGATGCGCTCGAACAACCTGCAGAAGAACCCCTGCTCCGGCGGCGGCGGGGCCACCACCATGCAGCCGGGCCTGGACAACGACAAGGTCCAGATCAGCGGCAAGCTCCTCGCCACCTGGTGCGATCCCACCGCCACGGCCCAGGCCCGCGCCTCGGCCAAGTTCTGGATCATGGCGACCCTCGCCAACGAGTCGACGCACGTGTACCAGAAGGACCCCCCCTTCGGCACGCCCCCATGGGACCCGGTGCGGTGCGATGAGGAGCGCGACTCGGACCTCATGTCCATCAAGTTCCTCGAGCGCCTCAAGAGCCTGCTCACCGACTCCTCGGGCAACCCGCGCACGCTGGCGCAGATCTCCGCCCAGGGGCGTGCCGGACAGTGCCTGGCGATGTGCCTGATGAACATCGGCGTCGACACCCCCGCCGAGCTCGCCGACGTCGTCGCCGACGTCATGGCCCGCTACTGCTTCTACGTCGACCGCGAGACCAACCTCTTCAACGCCGCCATCAACGCCGGCATGTCCTGGCGGCAGCTCTACTACCGCCACACCTACGCCAACACCGGCAAGCTCGGCGTCGACGACACCATGTTCCCCACCATGCGCAAGCTCAAGCTCCCCTGCGGGCCCGGCGCCCCGGTCGTGCTCATGGTGCCCGAGGACGGCAAGACCGTCGTCAGCTACACCGTGACGACCGACTCGATGGGCCGGACCATCATCATCGTGGTCACCCGCGGCGCCGACGGCTCCATGTGCATCTGGACTTTCACCGACACCAACGGCGACGGCGTCCCCGAGAACAACCCCAGCGGCGTCGCCTTCCCGCCCATCTTCATCGCGGACATCCTCCCCGCCTACCACGATGTGTGGACCTTCAGCCTCCACCTCAACTCCATCGGCTTCAATGACTCCATCCTGCTCCACGATCGGCGCAACGGCTCCCTGGCCGCCGTCGAGCTCACCGACGCGGGCACCGCCACCGGGGCGTTCCGGTTCCTGCTCCGCAGCCCGCTCATCGCCCTTCCCTCCCCGAGCAACCCCACCGCCGGGCCCTTCCACACGCTCCTCCAGGTCGATGAGAACCTGCTCCCCGGCAGCATCCGATTCGTGTTCACATCCGAGGAACAGTTCAACATCGGCCCGCAGAGCGCAGCGCTCATCGGCACCCACAGCGTCGCCGCCGGCACGTGGGTGTTCCAGTCCGCCACCCGCGCCGTCGGGTTCGCGCCGCGCAACCCCCTCGGGCCGGACTACCTCCCCATCCGCTCCACGGGCCTGAACCTCATGGGCAATCCGGGTGACACCCTCCGCCTGGACTCGGTCGGGTATGGTGCCCCACAGCTCATCACCATCAACACCATCAACACGAACGGGCTTACCGCGGCCGGCTCCCCCCCCACCCAGGCCGGCCCGGACATCTTCCGGCTGACCTCCCTCTCGGGCGGCGGCGCCGTCGAGCACCAGCAAGCCCGCTCGGGCATCGTGCTCGACGTCATCGACCACGATCTCGTCGGCGGACCGAATCCCGACACGCTCGTGCTCTCCGGCTTCCCGGGCCGCCTCGCCCTCTTCTCCGGCGATCCCCTGCCCAACGCCTACCAGTTCTTCTCCGAGATCGCCACGCAGGACGCGAATCCGGGCGTGCTCGACTCCGACTCGCCCGCCGCGCCCGTGTTCCTCGCCAACGCCGACGGCGACGTCCAGCTTCGTCCCATCCCGGGCACGCCGCTGCTGGCCCAGCAACTCGCCGACCTTGACGGGAACGGTCTCGCCGACGACGCGGTGGTCATCGCCCGCACACCAGAGTCATCCACCTTCTTCGTCTACATGGTGATCAACGCACTCTCGCCGACTCCTTTCTGGCTGAACTCCGGTCCCGTGCCGATCGAACCTGCGGGCTTCTCCTACGTGGACATCAACCACGACTCGATGTCGGATGTGCGGATCGAGAACGCCGGCGGAGGCTCCCCATACTGCCTGGTCAGCAACGGCTTCGGCGGATTCATGCCCGTGCCCTGCCCGGCGATCACCGGTGTCTGCTGCAGGGGCGCGACCTGCAACAGCACCATCCCGCAATCCACCTGCATCGGCAACGGCGTCGCGGGCGCGCTCTTCATCCCCGGGCCCGCCGTCTGCAACATCGGCTCGACCAGCGTCCCGTGCTGCCACGCCGACTACAACAAGTCGGGCGCGGTCTCCATCGCCGACGTCTTCGACTTCCTGAACTCGTGGTTTGCGGGAAGCCCTTTCGCCATCGTCGGCGGCAACGGCAACGCGGGTCCGCTCGCGATCCAGAACATCTTCGACTTCCTGAGTGCGTGGTTCGCGGGCTGCCCGTGAGCGCGTGATCAGGCCTGCATCGGCACATCCACCCCCAGCCGCTTCCCGCACGCGATCGCCTCCTCGTAGCCCGCATCCGCGTGGCGGAAGACGCCCATCATCGGGTCGTTCGTCAGCACGCGCTGCAGCCGGGCCGCCGCGGCGGGGGTGCCGTCGGCGACGATCACCTGTCCCGCGTGCTGGCTGTAGCCGATCCCCACGCCCCCGCCGTGGTGGAACGAGACCCACGAGGCCCCGCCCGCGATGTTCACCGCGAAGTTCAGCAGGGCCCAATCGCTCACCGCATCCGTCCCATCCTTCATCGCCTCGGTCTCCCGGTTGGGGCTCGCCACCGACCCGCAGTCCAGATGGTCGCGCCCGATCACGATCGGCGCCTTCACCCTGCCCGTGCGCACAAGTTCATTGAACATCGCCCCCGCCTTGTCCCGCTGCCCAAGCCCCAGCCAGCAGATGCGCGCCGGCAGCCCCTGGAAGCCAAACCGCGGCGAGCACTTGTCAAAGTCCCCCGCGATGAGGGCCTCCGGATTGGCATGGCACCCGAGGATCCAGTCGTGCATCCGCGAGGAATACTCCGACTCGCTCCGCGGGAACAGCTTGAGCATCTCGTGGTCGGTCACGTAGATGTCCCGAGGATCGCCGCTCAGCGCACACCAACGGAACGGCCCGCGCCCGAGGCAGAACTGCGGACGAATGTACGCCGGCACAAACCCGGGGAACGCAAACGCCTCGGCCACGCCCGCGTCCAGCGCTCGCTGCCGCAGGTTGTTGCCGTAGTCAAACGTGCGGCTGCCGCGCCGCTGAAGTTCCAGCATCGCCCGCACGTGCCGCGCCATGCTCGCCATCGAGAGCTTCACGTACGCGCCCGCGTCCTTCCTGCGGGCCTCGATCGCCTGCGCGTGCGTGTACTCCACCGGCACGTAACCGTTGAGCGGATCGTGCGCCGAGGTCTGATCGGTCAATACCTCGGGCGTGATGTTCCTCGCAACGAGCCGCTCCAGCAGATCCACAATGTTCGCGTGCACGCCGACGGACAGGGCCTTCCCCTCCTTCGCATACCGCACCGCCCGATCGATCGCGGCGTCAAGCCCGCCCCGCTCGACCTCATCAAGGTACTTGTCATGGGCCCGCCGCTCCAGCCGCGTCAGATCGGTGTCGGCGATCAGGCACGTCCCACCCGCCAGCGTCACCGCCAGGGGCTGGGCCCCGCCCATCCCGCCGCACCCGCCCGTCACACACAGCCGACCCTTGAGCGACCCGCCAAAGTGCATCCGCCCGCACTCGGCAAACGTCTCATACGTCCCCTGCAGGATGCCCTGCGTGCCAATGTAGATCCACGACCCGGCCGTCATCTGCCCATACATCATCAGGCCCTTCGCGGCCAGCTCATCGAAGTGCTTCTGCGTAGCCCAGTGCGGCACCAGGTTCGAGTTCGCGATCAGCACGCGCGGCGAGTCCTCCGTCGTCCGCACAACCCCCACCGGCTTGCCGCTCTGCACCAGCAGCGTCTCGTCCGGATTCAGCCGCTTCAGCGTCGCCACGATCGCGTCAAAGCACGCCCAGTTGCGGGCGGCCCGCCCCTTGCCCCCATACACCACCAGATCGTCGGGATTCTCCGCGACCTCCGGATCCAGATTGTTCATGAGCATCCGCATCGCGGCCTCGGCCTGCCAGGTGGAGCATGTTCGCTGAAGCGCGGCAGCGCCACGCGGGGCGCGAACGACTCGGGAGACGGCGGCAGGCTTGGAAACAGCAGAAGTGCTGGGCATAGCCAGAGTTTAGGACGGCCGCATTTCGCCGATGCAGCGCGCGGTGTTTCTGGTATGATTCTGCGGTGGAGGCACCATGCGCGAAGACGACCCGGACATCTTGGTCGATGTGACGACCGAGGCCACGCCCTTCGCCGCTGAGATCACGCGCAAGTCGCTCGAAGATGCGGGCATCCCTGCGTTCGCCGCCACGACGGTCGGTATGTGGCTCCCATGGCATTTCGCCGCGACACAGCCGCTCCGAATACAAGTCCGCCGCAAAGACCTCGACGCGGCCAAGCTCGAACTCAATCGTCAGAAGACCGAGGCAGTCGGTATCGATTGGGAAACCGAAGATGTGGGCACGCCGGAGGCGGGCGAAGAGGCCGCCACGAAACCCGCCGATCCTGAGTGGGCCACGCACCGCGAGGACCGGCGCACCGTCGCTCAAACCATGATCTGGCTGGCGTGCATCCCTGCCTATGGCATCTACGCCGTCGGTGCGTTCGCGATTGGTGGGCTCGTTCGGCTGTTTCGCGGCGGCAAGAGGATTTCCTGAACATTCCGAGAAGACACATGCAAGAGTGGATCGCGCCAGTTGTCCTCGAAGGCCACCTCGTCCGCCTCGAGCCCCTCACCACCGCCCACGCCCCCGACCTCTTGGCCGCGGCCGACCCGGAGATCTTCCGCTTCACCCCCCAGATGCCCCCCGAGTGGAGCATCGCCGGCTTCGAGCGCGAAATCGCCAAGGTCACCGCTCTCCCCGACGTCGTCGCCTTCGCGATCATCCATCGCGAAACCAACAAAGCCATCGGCCGCACCACCTACATGGACATCCGCGCCCCCCACCGCGGCGTCGAGATCGGCCGCACCTGGATCGGCCGCGCCCATCAGGGCACACGGGTCAACCCCGAGATCAAGTTCCTGATGCTGCGTCACGCCTTCGAGGTGCTCTCGCCCACCGCCATCCGCGTCCAACTCTGCACCGGCGGCACGAACCTGCACAGCCAGCGCGCCATCGCCAAGCTCGGCGCCGTCCGCGAGGGCGTGCTCCGTCACTCTCGAATCGTCCCCGGCGGCCCCAGCCCCACCGACCCGCCCGTCTTCCGCGACACCGTCTTCTTCAGCATCCTCGCCGACGAATGGCCCACCGTGAAGCGCGGCCTCCTCGCCCGCATCGCCTGACAGAGGCATGGGCGCAAGCCCATGCACGGCCGCGTCGCGTGAACGAGCGCTCAGGGGCCACACTGCCCGGGCTCGCGCCCGGGCCTCCGTTCCAATCCGTGGTACCATGCGGCCATGCCCTCCGGCGGCACCAACGCCCTCACGCTCACCCGCCGCGCCCTCCTCGGCAGCGCGGCCGTCGCCGGCGCGACCACCCTCCTCTGGCCCTATACCCCGCGTGACCGCGTCGACGTTCCCAAAGGCCGCGTCGAGCTCCAGTATTGGGAGAAGTGGACCGGCATCGAAGGGGCCGCGCTGCGAAAAGTCGTCGACCGCTTCAACCGCTCACAATACCGCATCTGGGTCCACGTCGTCCCCGTCAGCGACATCACGTCCAAGGCCATGGTCGCCATCGGCGGCGGAGACCCGCCCGACATCGTCGGCCTGTACACCTACAGCGTCCCCGCCTACGCCGAGGCGAAGGCCGTCATCCCGCTCGACACCCTCGCGAGCAAGCGTCTCCCCGCGATCGATCCGGCGACGTATCTCCCCGGCATCCGCGATCTCCTCTTCCACGAGGGCCGCCAGTGGGCCGGTGTCAACACCTGCTACACGCTCGCGATGTTCTACAACCGCCGGATGATGCAGGAGCTCGGGCGCGACCCGGACAACCCGCCGCGCACCATCAGCGAACTCAACGAAGTCTCCGCCCGCCTCGACCGCTACCAGTCCGCCGATAGGCGTCTCCTCGATCGCGTCGGGTTCCTCCCCAACGTCCCCGGGTGGTGGAACTACTTCTGGCCCATCATGTTCGGCGGATCGCTCTACGACGCCAAGGCCGACAAGGCCACCATCGCCGCGCCCGAGGGCATCGCCGCCTTCGAATGGCTCCGCACCACCGCCGCCCGCATCGGCATCCCCGCCGCCACCGCCTTCGCCTCCGGCTATGGCCGCAACATCCACTCCGCACAGGACCCCTTCATCTCCGAGCACATGGGGATGTACATCCAGGGCCCGTGGCTCGCCAACTTCATCCGCGCCGTCCGCCCCTCCCTCGACTACGGCGCGGCCCCCGTTCCTGTCGCCGACAGCATCTACGACCCCGATCGCCCCTGCGGCCTGCTCGAAGCCGACATCCTCATGATCCCGCGCGGCTGCCCGCACCCGCAGGAAGCCTTCGAGTTCCTCTGCTTCATGCAGCGCATGGAAGTGCAGGAGGAACTCGCCCTCGCCCACTGCAAGCCCTCGCCCTTCGTAAACGTCTCGCCGGACTTCTTCGACCGCTTCCCGGATGAGGCCACCCGCCGCGCCATCCGCCAGTTCGACGCCGTCGCCAAGAGCCCGCGCGTGCAGGTCCTCCCCCGCACCACCGCGTGGAAGCAATACGCCGATCTCATCAACAAGGCCTTCGACGAGGTCTGGACCGGCGCAGACCCCAAGACCGTCCTCACCCGCGTCCAAACCCGCGGCCAGCAAATCATCGACGCCGCCGCCCTCCGGCGCGCCCAGCGTCGCGGCCTGCCTCACACTTCCCGCCTCCCACTTCCCACTTCCCACTTTGGAGCGCGCATCACATGAGGCGCCTCCCCCCCGCCACCCACGGCCTCCTCTGGATCTCCCCATGGATCCTCGGCACGATCGTCTTCCTGCTCATCCCCGTCGCGATGAGCGGGTACTACTCCCTCACCGACTACACACTCATCGAGAAGCCCGTGTACGTCGGCGCTGACAACTACAAGGAGATCGCCAGCGACGCACTCTTCTGGAAGTCCCTCAAGAACACCGCGGTCTACACGCTCGGCTGCGTCGTCCTCGGCTCGATCGTCTCCGTGCTCATCGCGGTGTTGCTTGAACAGCGGCTCCGCGGCAGCAACCTCGTCCGCGCCCTCGTCTTCCTCCCCACACTCATCCCCATCGTCTCCGCGTCGATCGGCTGGCTCTGGCTCTACAACGGCCAGTACGGGCTGTTCAACACGATCCTCCGCCTCGTCGGCATGCCGACCCCGGACTGGCTCGAGGATTCCCGCTTCGCCATGCCCTCGCTCATCGTGATGGGTCTCTGGGTCGTCGGCTCCGCGGTCGTCGTCTGCACGGCCGCGCTGCGCGATGTGCCCGTCTCGCTCTATGAGGCCGCCGACCTTGACGGCATGGGCCCCATGACGCGTTTCCGCCACGTCACGCTCCCGATGATCTCTCCCGCGATCCTCTTCAACGCGATCATGAGCGTGATCTGGGGCCTGCAGGTGTTCGCCGTCCCGATCGTCATGACGCCCAAGGACGGCCCCGGCAACGCCACCCTCGTCTACTCCGTCTACGTCTTCCGCAACGCCTTCGAGTACGGCCGCATGGGCTACGCCAGCGCACTCGCCTGGATCCAGTTCCTCCTCGCCATCATAATCACCGGCCTCGCCCTCTGGGTCGCACGCCGCTTCGTCCACTACCGCAGCTCATGAGCGATCTGCCCAGAACAACCTCCGGAACCAGCCGCCGCAGCCTCTTTGCGCGCCCGCTCCTCTACGTCCTCCTCACCTTCGTCGGCCTCGCCTACGCCCTTCCGCTCATCTGGATGGCCTCCACCTCCATCAAGCCCGCCGATGAAGCCCTCTCCCAAAGCGTCGGCCTGCTCCCGGCCTTGAAGACTCCCCCAATCCCCAACTCCCCTACCCCCCTACCCGCCGAGTCCTACCCCGCGCGCCTCGCCCATCAGATCAAACAGAACTACTCCGACGTCCTCGACTCGCCCGTCGCCGACTTCCGCCAGTACATGCGGAACTCCTTCATCGTCTCATCGCTGAGCGTCATCGGCATGACCCTCTCCAGCGCGATCGTCGCCTACGGCTTCTCCCGCATCCGCTGGCGCGGCCGCGACACCACCTTCCTCCTCGTTCTCGCCACCATGATGATCCCCTTCACGGTCATCATGGCCCCGCAATATCTCCTCTTCAAGCACCTCGGCTGGATCGGCTCGCTCCGCCCCCTCTGGGTCCCCGCCTGGTTCGCGGGCGGTTTCAGCATCTTCCTCCTCCGCCAGTTCTTCATGGGCATCCCGCGCGAGCTCGACGAGGCCGCCCGCATCGACGGCTGCTCCCACCTCGGCACCTTTCGCCACATCATCCTCCCCCTTGCCCGCCCCGCGCTCGTCGTCGTCGCCCTGCTCCAGTTCATCGGCTCGTGGAACGATTTCAGCGCGCCCCTGGTCTTCCTGAACCACCAGGACACCTACACCGCCGCGCTCGGTCTGCACATGTACCAGACCGAGCACACCACCACGCCCTGGAACCTCGTCATGGCCGCGAGCATCATGGTCATCGCGCCGGTGCTCGTGCTCTTCCTGATGGCCCAGCGCTCCCTGATCGAGGGCGTCGCCACGCAGGGCCTCAAAGATTGAGCCGCTCGCATAGGCTCATCGCAGAGACCATGAGCAACGAACTCTCCAACGCCCGTTTTCTCACGGCCATGGCGGTCGCCGTCGTCTCCGACGCGATCTCCATCTTCGCCGAGGCCGTGATGCCCGTGCAATGGGTCGTCGATGGTCTCACGGCCATCGCGCTGTTCATCATCCTCGGCTGGCGATGGCCACTCCTCCCTGCCCTTGTGGCCGAGGCCATCCCCGGCGTCGCGGCCTTCCCCGCCTGGGTCCTCGTCGTCGCCACCCTCCGCCTGACCCACACCGTTCCCAAGAAGGACGCGCAACCCGCCGCCGCGGCCGATTCCGCACCACCCCGCAAGCACGTCGAGAACACCGCTAAGGACTGATCTTCCCGAACGCCGCCTTCACCGCGTCGTACGCCGCCTTCGGCCTCCCATCCGAGTCGATCAGCGACCACGACATCCCCGGCCACGCATCGTTGAGTTGCCACACCAGCGCCCCCATGCACCGGGGTCGATTGGCGGCCAACCACTCGATCGCCGCGGCCAACGCATCCGCCTGCGCCCACTGACAGTTCTCCACCCAATCCGAGAACGTCTTCGTCCTCGCATCCGGGTTTGCCGCGAGCCAGTCCCTCAACGCACCATCCATATGCGCTTCCATTCCGCCCGTCCCGCGCTGTCGATGCCGCATCCCCTCCGAGTCCGCACGCAACTCGCCCGGCTCCATCACCCTCGCCAGCGTCTCCTCGTTCGCCGGCGCCTGCTGCCCGAACTCCGCACAGAACCGCGGCACAATCCCCTTGAACGCCGCGCTTCCCGGCGGCGCATCCCACGTGTGCCGATTGCCATGGCTCGCATCGTTCGGTGCAGGATCACCATCCTTTGGCAGCCCCGGCCCACTCACCGGGCTGTTGGGCCAGTACGGCCGCGTCGGGTCGAGCTCCCGCAGGAGCCGCGGCAGCAGGTCGTACCAATACCCCGCGCCCCACGGCCGATCCTTCGTCCGCTCCTTCCACGGCCCAAGCGTGTCGCTCGCCGCGTGCCCCCACGATTCCCGCCCCCACACGCACTCGTTCCCGCCGCACCACAGCACCACGCTGGGGTGGCTGCTCAGCCGCGCGATCTGGTGCCGCGCCTCGGTTTCCACGCTCCGGGCAAACTCCGCATGCTCCGGATAGCACGCACACGCGAACATGAAGTCCTGCCACACCATGATCCCCAGCCGATCGCACTCCTCGTAGAACTCATCGCACTCGTAGGCCCCGCCGCCCCACACCCGCAGCATGTTCATGTTCGCCGCGGCCGCCTGCCGCAGTCGCTGCTTAATTGTCCGCGGCGAACGATCATCTGGAAACAGCCCCTCGGGAATCCAGTTCGCCCCTTTGCAAAACACCGGCCTGCCGTTTACTTCCAACTGGAACTTCGCGCCGTGCTGGTCCGGCTCGGTGTTCAGCCGCACGTCGCGAAATGCGATGTTCACGGAAATCCTACTAGTTGACAGCCGAGACCACACGTGGGCAAGGAACTCAGCGCGACGATCCTCCCGCATCCCGTCCGCGAGCGCTTTGGCAATCGTCGGATCAAACCGCTCGGCAAGTATTTCCAGCTCGTACGTCCGCTGAGTTCCCATTCCGACAGGCCACCACAACTCCGGTTCCAGCGGACCGAACCGCAACGAATGAGTGGAGCTTGTGCGGGGCAGTTTCTCGGTCTCTCTCAGCGAGCGTGGGAAGCCTGAGAGCCATCCAGCGATCCACCAGTGATCGTCTCCCCGAGACGCTTCGTCGATCTCAAGATCTATGTCCACATCCAGCCACCACGCAGATCCCTCTTTGCGAGTAGTTGGCTTGACTGTCGCAACGCGCACCCCCCGCCACCCCTCAATCCGAATGCCCCCACTCACCCCGCACGTCGCCACACGCGGAGCCCAATCCCACCCGAAGTTGCTCGCAGTCTTCCGAATGTACGGGTAGGGCTCCCACCCTAGCCCATCCCCGTTGTGCGGCAACGCCCCCAGACGTTCCCGCTCCTTCCGAATGTGATTCAGGGGCGACCGAAACACAATCACGATCTCGTTGTCGGCCCCCGGCTGGTGCAGCACGCCCCGCAGATCGAACCGGTGCGGGTGGAACATGTTGGCCGCGCGGCCGATCGCTTTCCCGTTGACCGCAATCTCCGCGATCGTGTCCAGCCCTTCGCACACCAGGTCGATCCGCTCGTGCCCCAGCAACTCCGACTCAACACGGAACACCCCGCGATACTCCCAGTCCGTCTCGCCGATCCACCGCAACTCTTCCTCGTTGAAACCCACCCGCGGATCCCCGATGAGCGCGGCACGCATCAGGTCCGTGTGGACGCACCCGGGGATGGTCGCCGGGCACACCGCGTTCCGCAGCGAGCGCGGCACGGACGTCATGTCGCCCACGGGGCGAAGCATCCACTCGGCGCTGCTCAGGTCATGAACGATCACGCACCGAGAGTAGCCGGTACGATCGCCCCATGTGCCTTCCCCCCCCCCTGCCCCCAGCCCCCCCTGCCAAGACATACCAGTGCCAACGCGCGCCCGGGCCCGTCGATGTCAACGGCGACATCACCAAGGGCGTCTGGAAGAACGCCCGATGGACCGAAGACTTCGTCGACATTGAGGGCGAACCCCCCCTCAAGCCCCTCCCCGCCTTCCGCACCCGCGTCAAGATGATGTGGGACGACCAGTACTTCTACTTCGCGGCCGAGCTCGAGGAGCCGCACATCTGGGCCACGCTCACCCAGCGCGACTCGGTCATCTTCCAGGACAACGACTTCGAGGTCTTCCTCAACCCCTCCAACGACACGAAGAACTACTACGAGTTCGAGGTCAACGCCCTGAACACCGTGTGGGACCTGCTCCTCCGCAAACCCTACCGGGAAGGCGGCTCGGCCGACAACTCCTTCACCATCGAAGGGCTCAAGTCCGCGGTCAAGGTCCACGGCACCGTGAACGATCCGCGCGACACGGACAAGGGCTGGGACGTCGAGATCGCGATGCCCTGGAAGGCCTTTACGGCCCACACCAAGAGCCCCGGCCCGCCCAAGGCGGGTGAAAGCTGGAAGGTGAACTTCTCCCGGGTCCAGTGGGATACCAACCTGATGGGCGGCACGGATACCGCCCCGGGAACATACGTGAAGGTCGACGGGGCCAAGGAGCACAACTGGGTCTGGTCGCCCATGGGGCTCATCGACATGCACCTGCCCGACCGCTGGGGCACCGTCAAGTTTGTCAAGGATTGACCCGGGTCGCCGCGGCGGGCTCTCCGAGCTTCCAAGAGTAAATGAAAAGGCCCGGGCGACTTCGCCCGGGCCTTGGTGTTTCAGCAGGTCTCGACCGAACTCAGCAGCCGGCGAACCAGCGGGTGAGCATGTCGAAGATGTCCTGGATCTGCAGCGCGCCGGAGTGGTTGAAGTCGGCGGACGGAGCGGCGTTGAACCAGTCGTTGATGTAGTCGAAGATGTCCTGGATCTCGAGGCCGCCGCTGTTGTTGTAGTCGGCGGGGCAGCACGTGGTGGGTCCGCAGGTGGTGAAGTTCCCGGCGTACCGCTGGGACGGCGTCGTCGGACCGGCGCACAGCGACGGATCAACCACGCTGCAGGACTTGAGCGTGCCATATCCGGAGCAGCACGCGCCGGTGATGGGGTCGATCACCGTGACGATGTAGTCCTCGACCTCACCAAACGACGCGTTGCCGCACGGGGCAAGGCCGCTGGTGTAGCACAGCCGGACGCGCAGGTGCGTCTGGCCCAACGCCGCGGTCATCGGCACGGTCACCGTCGCGTTCGTGAACGTGACGTTGTCGGAGGTCGTGCAGGTGAACTGCTCGCCGCTGTCGAGGTAGCTGAAGTTGTTGTTCCAGTCGAACCAGCCGGCGGCCTGGTCGCCGCTGAAGGAGCCGCCGGGCGCATTGAGGATGGTGAGCGTATAGGTCGCGCCGCGCACCAGGGTGGTGGTGGCCGATCCGCCGACGGCGGTGAAGTCCTGGTAGCAACCCGTCGGGCCAGCGCCGGTGCCCGAGTCGTAGTCGAGGGTGTTGATGGTCACGTGGCTGATGCGCTCGTCGCCCGTGCCGCACGCGCTCGAGCCGGCCGTGCAATACGCCGTCGCCACGCAGGTGTTGGGCGTGCAGACGCTGCCGGTGCCGCTCGTGTGCGAGCCGGAGGGGCAGGTGGTGCCAAGGGTGTAGGTGCAGGCGGCCGTCGTGTCATTGCAGCACGCGATGGCGTCGACGGGGCAGAGGCTTCCGCTGCACGTCGAGCCGACTCCCTGGAACAGGCCGCTGGGCGAAGTGCAGGTGGCCGCGGGCACGATGGTGCAGGTCCCGTCGTCATGGCAGCAGGCGCCGTCGCTCGGGCAGAGCGTCGGCGTGCACGCCGGATCGGGCATCGGCGTCGTGTGCGAGGGGCAGCCCGCCGAACCAACGACCGTGCAGGCACCAGTGTTGTCGTTGCAGCAGGTCGTGGTCGGGCAGAAAGAAGTGGTGCAGGTAGAGCCGACGCCGCCGTGGTTGCCCGTGCAGCTGGCCGCGGCCGTGTAGGTGCACACGCCGCTGGCTGTGTCGCAACAGGCGCCGTTGCAGATGCCCGAGGTCGAGCACAAGGTGCCGCCGGCGGTGAAGGTGCTGCCGGAGGTGGCTTGGCAGGCGGAGATGGTCTTGAGCGAGCAGGCCGAGGCGGAGTCGCAGCAGGCGCCGAAGGCCTCCGTGGTGACGTCGAGGCGGAAAGGAGCGCCGGTGCCGGTGCTCCAGCGGGCGACGCGGATAAGGTAGGTCTGACCCGCGGTGAACGTCAGGCCGCCGATGGCCGAGGGGCCGGCGGAGCCGGAGCAGCCGTCGTCGTTGCAGTTGCCGATGAGGCCGGTCTGCAGGTTGGCGTTGCCCGTGATCGGGCAGGCGCTGTGGATCGACATCACCGTGTCGAACGTGCCGGTGTAGGTGTTGCACAGCGTGAACGTGTACGCCGGGGTTCCGTCAGTGGGCGTGAAGGAGAACCACACGTCACGGCTGGAAGAGGCGCACAGGGCCGGGCTGAAGGTCGCGGTATCGGTTGCGGTGATGTTCTGGCCGAAAATCGAAATCGGGAAGGGGCCCGAGCCGGGGATGACCTGGGCGTTGGCGCAGAGGTCGTTGGCGGGAGCCGGGCAGGGGGTCAGCGTGCAGGTAGAGCTGGCGGTGTAGATGTTGGGCGTCGAGCAGCCGTCAGGGCCGGTGACGGAGCACGTGTATGTGGTGGTGTTGCAGCAGGAGCCGCTGGCGCACACGATGGTGCCACAGGCCGCGCCCGCAGCGCCGGAGACGCCCGAGCAGGCGCTGCCTGTCGCGACAATCGAGCAGGCGCCGGTGGTGGTGCTGCAGCAGGGGAAGGCGCAGAGGTTGGTGGTGCAGGTGCCGCCGCCGGTGAAGGAGCCGGAGCAGGCGGTGGAGTCGGTCACGCTGCAGGCCGTGCCGACGCAGCAGCTGCCGACGCTGGCGGGGCAGGTGCCGCCGCAGACGGTGCCGTTGCCCTGGTAGAGGCCGACGCCGGCGCAGGCGCCCTGGTTGCCGACGGTGCAGGTGTTGTCCGCGCGGCAGCAGGCGCCGGTGGGGGCGCAGATGGGGGAGTAGCGGAAGGAGGTGTTGGCGGTCAGCGCGCGGCCGAGGCGCCACTGGCCGTTGTTGCCGGTGGAGTCTTCGAAGCCGGTCTCATAGAGCCCACCCCACGGCTCGGGGGAGGCCGATCCGTAGCGGAACTCGATGGCGTTGGAGCTCTCAAAGAGCGCGACCTGGAAGGTCTGGCGATAGGCGCCCAGGCCGGCCGAGTTGGGGTAGAAGGAGAGCGGGTTGGTCCAGGTGATGAGGAAGACGCGGTTGGGGGAGGTTCCGTTGGTGCCGTAGGAGGTCGAGGCGTTGGCGCTATCGACGTTCAGGTCGCCCCAGAGGGCATAGAGAATGTTGTTCGGAGTCGCGTCGTTCGGGGCACGGAGTTTGGACGCCAGGGTGGATGTGGTAGCGCCGAAGCCGACCAGGCCGTTGGTGTTGTACCAGATCTGGGTCTGATCAACGCCCCAGTACTTGAAGGTGAAGGGGAGGGTGATGACGGCATTGCTCGAGTCATCGCCGGTGATGCCGGCGGTCGGGGTGCCGATGGCCTCGAGGGCGGAGCCCGTCGTGACGGTGTAGCAGGTGGAGTTGGGGCCGCCGAAGGTGCCGGTGGCGATGGTGCACTCGGCGGGGAACTTGATGGAGCAGACCGTGCCGTCGCCGGTGCAGCAGGCGCCGCGGGCGGGGCAGGCGGTGCAGTCGGCGTACGTGCCGCCGAGGGTGGTGCAGTCGGCGGTGTTCACGATGAAGCACAGGCCCGTCGAGGCGACCTGGCAGGAGCCGAAGCCGGTGGTCATGCCGCACAAGTTGAGGGCGGTGGCGCTGTTGCGCGGGCCGACGATGTTGGCATCCTGGGCCGTGAAGTCCGCGCTATTAACGTTGGTGTCGGTGCAGCCGGCGAGGTTGCGCACCAGAGCGATGCCGTTGTTGGCAAGGGTTGCCACGGCCGTGGTTTCGCACGCGCTGCCGGTGCCGCCCCAGGTCACCATGTCAACAACGCCGTTGGCGAAGACGGTGTTGGGGCAGGTCACGGCCGACACGGTGGTGCGGCTGCGGACGAGGGCAAGCTTGCCGGTGGTGCCGCCCATATCGATGGACGAGGAACCGGAACCGGAACTCTGCGCGTAGGCATCGGGAAGAACGGGTAGGGCGACGGCGCCGGCCACGGCCGCGCCGGAGGTCTTGCGCGTGAACTGGACGAGGTAGTACTGGCCGGGCTGGATGACGGTGCCGGCGGGCAGATAGGTCTTCGCCCACGACGAGCCGGTGCTGGAGGCGTACTGGAGCGACCAGGTGGAGACGTCAACCGGGACGCACGAGCGGTTGAAGAGTTCGACGTAATCATCGGTGTACTTGGACACCGAGGCGGTCACGTTGCCGCCGCCGTAGACCTGGCTGATGACCACCGGGCCCGGAGATTGGGCGAGCGAAGTCGCGGAGATTGCGCCGACGGCCACGAGCGCCAGCGCGGCACGTGTACAACACGCGGTCAGCAACGAACGGAGTTTCATGATGCTCATACGTCCTCTTTTTTCCTCAGGAGCCGCGGGAAAGCGGCAAACGTGAAACGTGCTTGAGACTCAACGCCCTGCGCCTCGCCTTGTCGGAAATGCGGGCTGCGGTGACAAAGCAGAGGCGTTCGACCCGCCCATTAGAGCGAGTTCAACCGTCACGGAAACTTCGGGAAACCACCTTTACATCTCGTGTAGCCGATCACAACACCAACGGAATGGTCGCTGCGCACGGTGCCCAAATGGGGGAATGCGCAAGCGGCCATCATCAAAGTACCCACACATTGCGAAGTGTGCAAGGCGATTTTGACCAAGATTGGCCAGTTTGACAAGGAACGGGACCGACCACGAAGCCGATCCGACAGGTCCGGTAGCCCGGGCGTGTGTACCGACTAACTCGCTTCACCTCCGCTTTGGAACAGTTCTCTATCCCCCAACAGTCACTCAACAGCCTGGCTGATTCTGGCCAGCACGATTCCGGAACATCCATATTGGTCTGGGGAGAGCCCCTTGCAACTGTCGCGTCGCGCGGGGCCTAGGCCCCCGCTTTGGCTCGAAGTTCATCGCTCACCCCCGGCAGGCACTCCAGGCACCGCAGCATCTCGGCCTGCACTTGCCGGAGCATTCCCGGGAGTTCCGCTGAGGCGCCGGTACACGCGGCCTCTTCCAGACGGCATGCGGCGTCCATCAGACCGGTGGCGGCCACCGCTCCGGATGTGCCCTTGAGTGCGTGAGCGCGGCGTGAGACCGCCTCCGAATCCACCCGCTGAACGCAGGCCGTGAGCTCCGCCATGTCGTCCGCGGCCTGGCTCTGAAAACTGCTCAGGACCATGAGCGCGAGGGACGCGTCGTCCATGCAGCGGTCCATGAGAAGCGGGATGTCGATGGGCGAGGTGGGCTGGGTCATGGACGGGCGTCCTTCATTACGCGGCCTGCTGCTGCTGGGCGATCGCATCGCGCTTCAACTGGGCCGCGATGGTGCTCAGAAGGTGTTTCGGATCGATCGGCTTGGCGGTGTAGGCGTCCATGCCGGCTTCGAGGCAACGCTCTCGATCGCCCTTCATGGCGTTGGCCGTCAGCGCGATTATCGGAATCGCCCGTCGATAACCACCGATCTCCGGACCCGCGCCCTCCCATCGCCGGATTTCGCGCGTGGCCTCGAAGCCGTCCATCACGGGCATCTGGCAGTCCATAAGAACGACGTCGAAGAACTCCTTCTTGACGGCCTCGACGGCCTTGGCGCCGTTCACGGCCGTCTCGAAGCGATAGCCGGCCTTCTTGAGGATCTCGGTGGCGACGATGCGGTTGACCTCGTTGTCCTCGGCGAGGAGGATGCGGGGCGCGCCGCCATCGGTTGCACGCGCGGGGAAGTATGCGCCCATGGAGATCGGGCCAGGGGGCGCGCTGGCCGCGGCTTTCTGCTTGGCGACCGTCATGGCGTCCATGATCGACTTGAACAGATCGGACTGGCGGACAGGCTTGGTGACATACCCGGCAAAGCCAGCCGACCGCAGCTGGTCGCGATCGACCTCCGCGTCGACGGAGAGCATCAGCATCAGCACGGTGGACGTGGTATCCGGGTTCTTGCGGACCCGTCGGGCGAACTCCGCGCCGTCCATCCCCGAGAGCGTGCTGTCGATGATGGCGACCTGGTAGGGCGCCTTGTCATTGGCCGCCTGGGCCAGCGAGAGCAGGGCGTGCTCGGCGTCGGTGGAGGTGGAGGAGACGAAGCCCCAGCTCTCGACCTGCTCGCGGATGGCGTCGCGCTGCAGGTCGTTCTCGTGGACCACGAGCACGCGCATCTCGCGCGGGTCGCGCCGGGTGAACTCCGAGCCCCAGAGGTGCTCGCGGCGGCGGGCCTGGGCGACGTCGGAGTTCTCGCGCAGCTCGAAGCACGCGGTGAACCAGAACGTCGACCCCTTGCCCTCCTCGCTCTCGACACCGACCGTTCCGCCGAGGAGGCCGGCGAGCTGCTTGGCGATGACCAGGCCGAGGCCGGTTCCGCCGTACACGCGGGTTGTCGAGGCGTCGGCCTGCGAGAACGCCTTGAACAGGCGATCGATGCGGTCCTTGGGGATGCCGATGCCGGTGTCGGTGACGGCGAAGCGGATGGTGGCCTTCTCGCCCTCCTCGTGGTCCACCGTGAGACGGACGATGACGCCGCCGTCGCGGGTGAACTTGATCGCGTTGTTGACGAGGTTGATGAGGATCTGCCGCATGCGGGCGCTGTCACCACACACGAGCGAGGGCACGGCCTGATCGATGTGGCAGACCAGCTCGAGGCCCTTGCGGCGCGCGGTCTGCGACATGACGTCCATGACGTCGCCGACGGCGCCGTGGAGGTTAAAGTCGTAGGAGACGATCTCGGGCTTGCCGGCCTCGATCTTGGAGAAGTCGAGGATGTCGTTGATGACGGTGGTGAGCGACTCGGCGGAGGACTTGGCCAGCTGGCCGTAGCGACGCTGCTGCTCCTGGAGCTCGGTGCCCAGCAGGAGGTCGGTCATGCCCAGCACGCCGTTGAGGGGCGTGCGGATCTCGTGGCTCATGTGGGCGAGGAACTCGCTCTTGGCGCGGCTGGCGGCCTCGGCGGCGCGCTTGGCCTCGGCGAGCTCACGCTGCGAGACTTGGCGCTCGGCGATGTCGCGGTGGATGAGCCATCCCGCCGCCCCGACGAGCACGAGACCGATGAGGCTGCCAACGGCGATGGTGGCGATGGTCGCCTTCGCGCTGGACGCGACGGCGGCGATCCGCTTGGCGAGGGCTTCGCGCTCGACGGCGGACATGGCGTTGAGGTCGCGGCGAATGCCCTCGGCGATCTCCTCGCCTTCGGTGGACATGATCTGCCGGGTGGCCTCCGCCTGGCCGCCTTCGGCCCGCACGTCTATCGCGCGGCGGAGCGACTGGAGCTTGCGGCCGACGAGCGGACACAGGTCGGCGAGCCGGGCTTCCTGGGGCGGACTGCCGGACATGAGGGTGCGCAACTGCTGGACGCTGGGCCCGATGGAACTGGCTGCCGCGGTGTAGCGGGTCAGGCACTCGGGATCGCCCGAGAGCACGTAGCCGCGGGCGGCCGCCTCGGCCTCGATGAGCGCGGACCCGACGTCGTTGAGCTTGGCCAGGTTCTCGCGGGACTGGTTGTCGCCGAGGGAGTCGTCGCGGAACTGCTCGAGGGCCTTGAACGAGGCGAGGCCGACGAGGGTCATGACCATGAGCGCGGCGGCGAAGCCGACGGTGACCTTGCGCTCCATGGAATAACCGGACCAATCGTCGCCGTCGGGGTCTTCTTCGTACCGTCGGGCCCAGTAGAGCCCGCAGTCGGCGCAGAGGAGGGCGGCGGAGGCGGCGAGCAGCGCGATGGCCGTGTGCAGGGCCATGGGGGCGAGTTCGCCCAGACCCGAGAGCGAGGCAACGCCGTTGATGTGGCCGACGAGCACGAGCGCGGGGGCGACGGCGATGCCCATGGATGGCAGCGAGATGAGCGAGTCCCACTTGCGCATCCGCAGGCCGAGCAGGAGGACAACCGCGCCCGCGAGGGCCAGCTCGGCGGCGGCGGTCGGGCCGATCATGGTCCGGCCGGAGGATCCGACGGCGGCCTCGACCTTGGAGGCGAACAAGAAGCCGTCGATGATGGGGCCGATGCCCCAGTGGGCGGGGGTGACGTAGCCGAGAAGTCGGGCAACGCCGACGAGCACGACGATGGTTCCGCCGACGCGGGCGACCCACGATGTCCACGGCTTGGGGCGTTCACGGCAGAGCGAGAGCACCCCCCCGCCGAGGAGCATGAGCAGCGCGGCCACCACGGGGTTCATCGCGGGGCCGACGCGCCCCGCGCGGCGGAGCACCTCGACACCGAACACCCAGCCGATGAGCGCGACGAAGCCTGCGAGAATCGTGGCGGACGCGGCGATGCGGCAGAGGAGGAACCACCGGCGCATGAGGCGACGCTCGCGGGCCGCGCCGTTGCCCATGTAGGGAGAGTCCGGGATGGGTGTCTGAGAGTGCTCCATCGCTGGGCGGCACGCCGGGCGCGCCGTCGGGGTAGATCGACTCGGCGGGTGTGCGGGTCAACCCGGCCCGGGCGAGAAGGCCTGCAGGATGCATAGATGAAGTCGAACGGCGTCCAATAACCAGCGTGGAATTGGGCCTGGGCCAATGAAAACGGCCCCGCCGGAAGCGGGGCCGTGGAGCAAAGCGGGCGATCGGGATCGAACCGACGACATTCAGCTTGGGAACGCCCGGGCTGCCGATCGAAAGCCCCGTGAATCTGGCCACTTTCGACGCGCCCCGCGTTCGCTTGCACACCCACTTGCACAAGCCCGCGCATGATCGGGATTCTCGCCCCCGCGCCCGTCCCGCGACGTTCGCCCACGGGCGGCCCAGCCCAGCGCTTGCCCCGACTCCCGGGCGTCGCCAACCGGCGGCACGTCGGGCCAACGTGGCGCGACGTGGGCGTCTACGTGTCTACGCATACAGAACCCGCGACGATGCCGCCGTGGGCGGGGATTCTGTA
>JBGAOP010000059.1:0-6855 GCA_044221735.1 Phycisphaerales bacterium
TGGGGGAGGGTAGTTGGGAGGAGAGCGGGGGTAGAGGAGTGGAGGAGTGGAGGAGTGGAGGAGTGGAGGAGAGCAGGAGTGTGTTGCTCGTGATGCCGAAGCCCTTCCTTACGGTCAGGCTACCTGTTGGGCGTTGCTCCGCACTCGGGGCAGACCGCGGTTGGGGCGAGGCCGGTGCGGTCGTAGGTGCACTTTGGGCAGAAGTTGAGGCGAGCGCGGCGGCGGGCGAGCGCGTCGAGACGCCAGGCGGTACACGTTGCCACGAAAGTCGCGATAGAAGGGATCCAGAGGGGAATGGTCAAAGCCCATTGTGTGGCGAAGGAGGAATCCAATCCACCAACCCCGCGCCATGGCCAGTAGATGATGTTGGACTGGCGATGGCAATAGAAGCCCCACTGGGCTATCGGGTTCACGTCGTCAGACATCACGACAACAACCCCTCCGACAATGCCCAGAGAAAGGCGACTTGGCTTCGGCTTAATAATGCCCAGAATCCACCACCCACTCCCAATCCACGCCACCACCAGCAACATCGTCACCGCCGCGCCGGCCCATTTGATGGTCTTGCGGAGTTTGGGGTGGGGCTTCATGTGGGCTTGCTCCCGCACTCCGGGCACTGCGCATCCCTTGCGAGGCCGGTGCGGTCGTAGTTGCACTTCGGGCAGGTGGCGAGGCGAGCGCGGCGGCGGGCGAGAATGTCGAGTCTGTACGCGATGGCGGTGCAGAACATAGAGCCAGCCACGGGGATCCACAGGGGGACGAAGAACCGCCAGAACCCTACAGGACTGTGTTCGACTTTGAAACCCCAAGCCAGTAGGAATGGAGTTCGCCTCGCTTCCCATCCCGGCACATTTGTCACGATCGTGCCGCCCGTGTTCGCTTGCGGCGTGTACCCGTCTACGGCGACTCCGCCCTCACCGAGAGTCCAAGACCATGCGTCGATGGGTGTGCCGCCGTATGAAACCAAACACGCTCCGCTCCCGATCCACACCACCACCAGCAGCACCGTCACCGCCGCGCCGCACCACTTGATCGTCTTGCGGATTCTGGGGTGGGGCCTCATGGGTTCATGAGCATACTGGGTGGGGGGTGTTTGTGGCGGCCTTGCGCGCACCACTGGCGGGCGAGCCGCCAGTGCCACCCAGGGATTTGTGCGGTGGGGTGATGGCTGTTGTGGTGTGGGCCCTGTGGCCCCCGCGTTACCGCGGGGGCTCTGACTGCGGCGGGGGCTCTGAATGGAGCACTACGGCCGCGCTTCGAGGACCATGTTGAAGGGCGTGGCCGTGGCTTTGCGGACTTTGGTGAAGCCGCCTTCCTTGAGGACTTTGGTGAGGCGGGCTTCGCCGGCGACGGCGCCGAGGGCGGGGCCTTTGTGCTTGATGGAGGCGGGGACGCAGATCATGGTGCTGGCCGCGCTGAAGACGCGGCCGACGGGGTTGAGGTTTCCGGGGATGTCGTCGGCCGCGGCGGGCTCGACGATCATGGCGGTGCCGCTCGGCTTGAGGGATTCGCGGGCGTGGCGGGCCGCGCCGACGGGGTCGCCCATGTCGTGGAGGCAATCGAAGAAGGTGATGAAGTCGAGGCTGGCGGGGGCGACGGGGAAGGCGTTGGCGCGGGCGGGGATGAAGCGGCAGCGGTCGGCGACGCCGGCGCGCTGCGCGGCCTTGGTGGCGCAGGCGAGCGAGGGCTCGTGGTAGTCGACGCCGAGGAAGGTGGAGTTGGGGAAGGCGCGGGCCATGATGATGGTGGAGGCTCCGTGGCCGCAGCCGACGTCGGCGACGGTTGCGCCGCGGGTGAGCTTGTCGACGACGCCTGTGAGCGCGGGGAGCCAGGAAGCGATGAGGTTGGCGCGGTAGGAGGCGGCGAAGAAGAGCTCGGTGCCGCAGAAGAGATCGGTGTCGTGCTCGCCCCAGTCGACGCCCTCGCCGGAGCGGAAGGCGTGTTCGATCTTGGGCATGTCGCGGGCCATGGACATCGCGACGTAGAAGCCGCCGGGGACGTGGCAGGGGCTGGTCTCGTCGGCGAGGGCCGCGGCCTGCTCGGGGGTCATGGAGTAGTGCGCGGTCTTGGCGTCGAACTCGATGTAGCCGCTGGCGGCCTGGTTGATGAGCCACTCGCGGATGTAGCGTTCATGGGTGCGGGTCTTTTCGGCGAGTTGGGTGGAGGAAAGGCCGGAGGGGCCCGCGGCGGCGAGGGCTTTGTAGAGGCCGAGTCGCTCGCCGAGGATGACCAGGGGCGTGCTCATGGCCGCGCCGAGGTCGCCGACGACTTTTCCCATGAGGGCGTTGAGGCGGTCCATGTTGAGTGCGGGCATGGTGATCTCCCGGGGAGTGTGATGGTGCCAGCGATCCCCCTGGATGAGTATGCCAAGTTTCGCGTGTTTTCGGGCGTGAAAATGCGGGCGGAGTTGTGAACTCAATGCCATGTTTGGGGTGGTGAATGGCACAGCCGTGACGGCAATCCCGGCGAGGATGAACCGAGACGCTTGGCTCGCCGATCTTGAGAGCAATCCATGACGGACATGGCCTCGGACAACTCCGGCCGCGTGCGGGTCGCTCGACGATCGAGCGGCGGCGCGTTTACGCTGGTGGAGTTGATCGTGGTGATCGTGCTGCTGGCGCTGCTGTCGGGGTTTGCGATGCAGCGGTACATCGATTACACGGGACAGGCGAAGCAGTCGTCGGACCAGTCATCGATCTCGGCGATCAAGTCGGCGCTGGCGTACGCGTTCGTTGATCACCGCTTGAACAACGCGGGCGCGGGCTCGTGGGTGACGACCGTGAACGGGATCGCGGCCACGATGGATCCGCCCGCGCTGCCGTATGGGATCACGATTTCGGGAGGGCAGCTGGTGGATCAGCGGGGGAACTTCTACGACTTCATCGCGGAGACGGCGGCGGGGCCGGCGCGGGTGCAGCTGGCGGCGGGGAGTCCGGGGCCGTAAGGGGCAGTGCTGAGTGCTGAGTTTGTGCGGCCGACCTTCGCTTGCGCGAAGGGCTCGTAAAGTCACACGTTGAACAGGAAGTGGCAGACGTCGGCGTCCTGCATGATGTAGTCCTTGCCTTCGATGCGCATCTTGCCGGCGTCCTTGATGGCCTTCTCGGTGCCGTACTTCTCGAGGTCGGCGACGGAGTAGATTTCGGCACGGATGAAGCCGCGCTCGAAGTCGGTGTGGATGACGCCCGCGGCCTGCGGGGCTGTTGCGCCCTGCGGGACCGTCCAGGCGCGGATTTCCTTGGGGCCGGCGGTGTAGTAGGACTGTACGCCGAGGAGGTGATAGGCGGCGCGGGCGAGGGCGTTGAGGGCGGGCTCGTCCATGCCGTAGGACTTGAGCATCTCGAGGCGGTCGGCGTCGTTCAGTTCCGCGAGCTCGCTCTCGATGCGGGCGCAGACGGGGACGACGTCTTCTTCGGGGTCGCCGCCGATGGCCTTGACGTGAGCGCGGCACTTCATGGCGAGCGGGCCGCGGCCGTGCGGGTCTTCGTCGGAAACGTTGGCGACGTAGAGGACCTTCTTGGCGGTGATGAGGCCCATGCCCTTGAGGGCCTTCTTCTGCTCGGGGTCGTCGATCTTCACGCCGATGGCGGGCTTGCCGGAGTCGAGGATGGGGCGGACCTTTTTCAGGGCTTCGAAGCGGGCGACGGCCTCGCGCTCGCCGCTCTTGGCGGCGCGCTCGGCCTTGGAGAGCGCGCTGTCGACGGTCTGGAGGTCGGCGAGGATGAGCTCGGTGTTGATGGTGTCGATGTCGCGGGCAGGATCGACGGAGCCCTCGACGTGTGTGATGTCTTCGCCGCCGGGTGCGGACTCGAAGCAGCGCACGACCTGGACGATGGCGTCGACCTCGCGGATGTGCGAGAGGAAGGCGTTGCCCTTGCCCTCGCCTTTGGAAGCGCCGCGGACGAGGCCGGCGATGTCCACCAGGCGGAGCGCGGCGGGGATGATCTTCTGGCTCTCGATGTGTTTGCGGATGATCTCGAGGCGCGGGTCGGGGATGGGGACGACGCCGACGTTGGGCTCGATGGTGGCGAAGGGGTAGTTCGCGGCGAGGGCGCCCGCCTTGGTGAGGGCGTTGAACAGGGTGCTCTTGCCGACGTTGGGCATTCCGACGATCCCGGCTTCCATGTGCTTGGTATTCCTTGAGTTACGGTGTGGGCGGCCGGGCGAGGCGGGGCCGGAAAGGGCTGAAATTCAGGGCGAATTGGGGGCCAATGGTAGGAGGGTGGGATTTGAGTTTTTGTGGCGGCGAGGGTTGACAAGTCGAAAACTGTTTGTAGTCTGTATGGTATCGCGGCGGGCGGTGGGCTGGCCGCGGATCGGGGGCTTTGCGGGAGGGGGATGCCATGAAGCGGAGCGTGCGTTGTGGTGGGGCGGTGTTGGTGCGCGTGTGTGTGATGGGCGTGACAGCGGCGGTGGGTGCGTGCGGGCACACGGAGGCGGAGCGGGTGGTGGTGTCGCAGAACGCGGAGAACGCGAGCGTGCTCGCGGGGAACATCGCGGCGCTGGCGGGGGCGCTGCGAGAGAGTTCGCGCGTGGAGTGCGGCGTGGTGGTGGCGCGGGCGCGCGAGCGGGTGGCGGAGGACCTGGTGCGGATTCGGGCGATGATCGCGCTGGCGCGGCCGACGGAGGCGGAGGTTGGTGATGCGGGTGCGGCGTGGGTGGTCGCGCTGAAGGGCGAGGTGGAAGCGCTGGCGGCGCGGGTGATGGCGGCCGCAGCGGAGGATCGCGCGGCGGTGGGGCGGTCGCTGGCACACGAACATCCGACGACGATTGATGCGGCGATGGGGACGGCGGGGTTCAGCGTGGCGCGGGTGCTGCGCGATGCGGTGGAGATCGATCGGGTGAACGAGTTGATCGAGGAGGAGATGAACGAGGGTGTGCGGGCGGGGTTGATGTTGCGGCGTGCGGCGATTGTGGATGCGTACATGCCCGTTCGCGCCGCGGTGGAGGCGACGGGGAGGTATCGCGAGGCCGTGGAGCGGTATCTGGCGGCGGTGTCGGAGCAGGCGGAGATCGTGGGTGTGCACGCGGCGGGATTGCGGAGTGTGGCGAGTGGTGGCGGCGCTAGGCGGGCGGTGGCGGGCGTGTTGGGGAATCAGGATGTACGCGAGGCGGTGCTGGGCATCGTGGCGAGAGAGTGGGGGGCGGGGACGGCCGCGGAGATTCGGGAGCGGCTGGATCGGGCGCAGCGGGCGCTTGGCGGCGTGGAGCGGTGATTCGTGGGTTGGTTCACGTTTTTCTTGAGGGGGAATGCGCATGGTGACGGACACGGCGTTGATGGATCTTCGGGACCTGGTGGTGAACGCGACGGCGGGCGAGCAGCGAGCGGAGTTGCTCGGGGTGGTGGACGACCTGCAGCGGACGATCGCGGCGCAGGCGCTGGCGATCCGCAACCTGACGGCGGACCTGCGGAACCGGCGGATTGGGGAGGCGGCGATGGAGGCGATCGTGCCGGCGAGCGCGATCGATGGGCTGGCGTCGAGGCTGGGCGAGCCGCGGCGGACGGCGTTCTCGCTGGGCGAGGCGCGTGCGGCGTGCGCGGCGCTGGTGGAGGAAGCGGCGCGAGCTGGAGAGGTGGTGGAGATCGCTGGGGCGGTGGCGCGGGTGGTGCGGGTGTTTGTGTAGGCGCGAGGGAGCACGGGCAAGATGCCTGTGCTACGGCGTGAGGAGCATGTCGATGGTGGAAACGCGGAACCCGCGGCGCTCGAAGAGCGCGCGGGCCGCGTCGTTGTGGGCGGCGGTCTCGAGGCGGACCTGGGCGACGCCGAGGGTGCGGAAGCGTGCGACGGCGGCGTCGACGAGCAAGGAGGCGAGGCCGGAGCGGCGGGCGCGGGGCTCAACCCAGACGTCGTGGATGAACGCGAACTCGCGGGTGTGGTAGATGGGGATGTTGGGTTCGATGGTGGCGACGAGGAAGCCGGCGAGGGTGGCGGCCTGTTCGTTTTCTTCGCCGACGAGGAGGACAGAGCGCGGATCGGCGGCGCGGGTCGGGAGCCAGTGCGCATATCGATCGACGATATCGGGGAGGAAGTCGTATCGCTGCGGGTCCATCTGCGCGTGCATGGCGCAGATGGAGCGGACCATGGGGAGGATGTTGGGGACGTCGGCGGGCGTTGCGGGGCGAACGATCATGCGGGATTGTTCGCCGCGCCCGAACCTACCATTGGGCGTGCGGCCGTAGCTCAGCTGGATAGAGCGGCGGTTTCCTAAACCGCAGGTCATTGGTTCGAATCCAATCGGTCGCGTTTGGCTGAATTAGAACGGGCGGCCCGTAGATGGGCCGCCCTGGTGCAGAGAGTTGCGGGTTATGGGGACGGGGGCTCGCGGGCCTCAGGGCTCGCCGAACCACTTCATGGTGCCTTCGTCGAAGCCGAGGCAGGCGAAGCCGCCGGTGTTCTGGTTGTAGATCCAGCCGGCCGCGCCGGGGGTCATGGGGTCCATGGTGGCGGCGGCGATGGAGGTGGCGGTGTTGGTGGGGGATGAGTCGATGGCGACGGCGGTGGATCCGTTGCGGGGGTTGGCTGGGGCGGAGCGGAGGTAGGGGGCTGCGGGCGGGGGTGGGCTGACGAGTTGGCTGAAGGCGATGGCTCCGGAGCCGGCGAGGACGGGGGCGTTGCCGTTGTGCTGGGCGCGGTAAAGCTCGATCTGGTTGCGGATGGACTTGAGCTGGGTCATCACGTTGCCGCGCTGGGCGTCGGTGCTGGCGTTGGAGAAGAGCGGGATGATGATGGCCGCGAGGATGCCGAGGATGACGACGACGATGAGGATCTCGACGAGGGTGAAGGCGCGTCGTGGGTTGGGGTTCATGTCTGGCTCCTGGGAATCTCGGAACGAAGGGAGGGCGGCCCGGAGAGGGCC
>JBGAOP010000030.1:0-49512 GCA_044221735.1 Phycisphaerales bacterium
GGATGGCCGCGTGGCGACTGGAGGAGCCTGCGCGGGCGCCTCAACGGGAGGCCGCGGCGGCTTCGGGCGGGTCGTGGGGATTGGTGTTCAACTCGCCGACGGTGAACCGGGCGATGGGTGATGTTGATGCGCGGCAGCTTGCGGAATACTCGAGGAACGATGCCGCGCTCGGATATCGGAACGTGGGGCCGGTGATGGCGAGCGGGGAGTGGCCGGAGCGCGAGCGGGCGTCGCTGGCGTATCCGCGGCGGGTGTACCTGGATCCGCGGGCGGATCAGCTGCTGTTCTTCGAGAACGAGTCGCGGTATCGCGGCGCGGGGAGCTATCGCTCGGTGCCCGTGGGGCCCGGCGATGGGCTGTGGGGGTTCTGGCGATAGGTGGGGGCCGTGGGGGGCGCGCTCGGCGCGCCAAGACCTTCATCGATGGGCGGTGCGCCGAGGAGGCCCTTGGCGTTGAGGGCGGCCTGCGCGCCGACGCGGCCGAGGTGGCGGAGCGTGATGATGAGCGTGATGGGCCAGATGACCATCCAGCCGACGAAGGCGAAGCTGACGAAGAACTGGAGGATTCCGGCCACGATGTACATGAATGCCGCGAGACCTCTTGCGGAAGACTGGCTGGGGAACATCGTGTCGAACAGGTCCTCGACCCGCCGGCCGAACAGATAGGCGAACAGTGCAACGAGGCCCGCGGCCATCACGAACCCGCACATAAAGCCGCTTACCCACTTCTTGATCGCAAACAGAACCGCCGACCGGCGAGCGCCACTGCGACGGCAGAACACGGAAAGCCTCGCTGAAGCGAGCGTGTTGCGGAGCGTCCAGCCCGAGAGGCCGAGGACAACAGTGGCGGCGAGTGCGACGATGATGTACTCCTCCTCGGATCCTCGTGGCCGGTAGAAGAAGGTGGTCGTCGCGAGGGCGAAGAGCCAGACGAGGCTGCCGCAGACTGGGTAGGCGGCGGCCGCGGCGAGCAGGGTCAGGCGGGCGAACTCGGACGCGACGGGCCGTTTGACGACGCCATCGACACTGCGGCGGACGGGCGTGGAGAGGAAGAACGCGCCGACGCAGGCCATGGTGGGGCCGAGGACGCCGATGGCGAATCCGGAGGCGAGCAGCGTGGGCTGCATGACCGAGTCGGGGCGGTAGGTGTAGGGCAGGAAGGAAACGCCGATGGTGGCCGCGCCCGCGATGACGGGGATGATGGTGGCGGCGAGGAGGAGGAGTAGCAGGCCGAGGCGGATGCGTGCGATGTCGCGCGGGTTGCCGGCGTGCAGGGAGTCGAGGGCGTCGACGGCGGGCTTGCCGCACTCCGGGCAGCGATCGGCGGTGGAGATGGAGCGGAGGCTGTAGCCGCAGTGGATGCAGGGGAGGTCGCGCTGGAATACGCGCGGCTGCGGAGATGCGGCCTCGACGGACATGCGTGCGAGTGTACTGGATCGCGGGCCGGGGGGACGTTGGGTGCCTACGGTGGAACGGGACCGACGCGGCGGGGTCCGCGACGAACATTGAGGGGAGTTCATGGCGAAGGCGAATCGGCACACGTGGCAGAGCGCGGCGGCGTTTGCGGCGCGGGCGCACAAGCACCAGCTTCGCAAGGATGCGCGGACGCCGTACTTTGCGCACCCGGTGCGCGTGGCGATGACGGTGCGGCATGTCTTCGGGTGCGAGGATGAGGTGGCGATCTGCGCCGCGCTGCTGCACGACACGATCGAGGACACCACCACGGACTACGACGACATCGATGGGGCGTTCGGGCGCGTGGTGGCGGGGATCGTGGCCGCGCTAACGAAGAACATGGCGCTGCCGCTGCGGGAGCGCGAGGCGGACTACGACGCGCGGCTGGCGGGTGCGGACTGGCGGGCGCGGCTGGTGAAGCTGGCGGATGTGTACGACAACTGGTGCGACAGCCACGAGCTTTCGGCGGAGAGTCGGCGGAAGCTGCCGGGGCGTGCGGCGCGGGCTCTGGCGCTGGCGGAGCGGGACCGGAAGCGGCACCCGGAGATGGAGCGGGCGGTGCGGGCGGTGAAGGGGTTGATGCGGGGGTGATGGAGCGGGGCGCCATGCGCTCTCCGCTGCCCGGGCTTGCGCCCGGGCCTCTGTTCAGGGCACCGGCGGCGCTTCGGCGGCGGAGTGCTTGTCCTTGGGCGTGGCGGCCTGGATTTCTTTTTGCTCGGCGTCGATGGCCTCGAACTGCTTGTTGATGAGTTCGAGGTTCTTCTTGGTTTCGAGCAGGGCCGGGCGGCGGGGGTCGTTTGCGGGGAGCGTGTCGAGGTCGAGACCGCTCAGTCGCTTGGTGAGCTCCATCTTGGTCTGGAGGAGCTGGCCGAGTTCTTCCTCGCGCTTCATGGGCTGGCGGCCGTTGTCGGGGTCGAAGTCGCCGAAGCCGGCGTTCTGGCCGAAGGCGTTGCGGAAGACGGGCATGTTGATGACGCGGGCCTGGCCGTTGGGCATGACGACGATCTGCGGGCGGAAGCCCTGTTCCGCGAAGCGGGAGTCGTCGCCGCCTTGCGCGGCGCGGGGCATTCCGCCGCCGACGATGCGGAGGGGATTTTCATTGGCTTCGCGGCGCATGACGGCGTCGAGCTTGCGCTGGGCCTCATCCCCGGCGGGCATCCACGGGGCCTTGGGGCCGTCGACGCGGACGGGCTCGACGGCCGCGCCCATGCGGGATTGGGCCCGGATGCGCCAGGCGCGGGCGAGGCGATCCTCGAAGAGGCCGGCGCCGGCGTTGTCGAGATCGGCGAACTTGCCGAGGGGGACGTCGAGGTCGAGCTTGCGCGGGCCGCGGCGGATGGTGAGGCGGAGGATCTCGCCGGGGTCGTGGGAGATGATGATGGACTGGAGCATCGCCTGGCCGGAGGGGCCTTCGATCTTGGTGCCGTCGGCGCCGACGATCATGTCGCCGACCTCGAGGAGCTTGAAGCTCGGGAAGTTGGCGAAGGTCTCGCCCACGACGACGCGATCGCGGAGCTGGCCGCCGAACTTGAAGCCGAGGGCGGCGCGCGGGGAGCGGAAGAAGCGCTGGCGGGCGATGCCGAAGAGGCGGTAGCGGGCCTCGAGGGTGAGGTCGGGGCGCTTGAGGGCGGACTCGAGCATCTCGAGGGTGAACTGCTCGTTGGCGCTGAGGTGGGTGGAGGCTGCCTGGCGGGTGGCGAAGTTCGGGCTGGCGAGGTCGGCGATGTAGCGATCGAAGGTGGGGCGGACCTGCGCGGGCTCGAGGACGGGTTCGGCGGGCTCGGGCGCGGGGGGCTCGGCGGCGGCCTTGGCGTTGGGGAGCTGGATGAGCTGGGAATGAGCGAGCGGGGCCGCGGCAGCGAGTGAGAGCATCGCGGCGAGGAGGGCGGCGGATGTGGAGGGCCGAGGGGGCATGGGGGTCGCTCGGAAGGTCATACCGCGCGGGGTGGTCGAGGTTCGCGGCGGCCGGGGAGATTGTATCTATTGACCGGCGGCGAGGGCAGCGAGGCGTTCGGCCCCGGCGGCGAGGGCCTCGACGGCGCGGTGGACGACGCCGAGGACTGGGCGGGCGTCGAGTTTGCCGAACTTGCCGGTGGAGGCGATGGGGACGCCGACCTCGACGATCATGGCCTCGATCATGAGCCAGGGGAGGGCGCGGAGGGTGTCGGGCGACGGGGGGGGAGCGGCAGTGTGGTAGCCTGCGCAGAAGGCGGCGAAGAGGTCGGGATCGAGGGCGATGCGCCATGAACTGGGCGGGATGCCCTCGCCGTTCTCGCTGGTGCCCATGTGGCGGGTGACGGAGAACTGCATGGCGCCGTTGGCGAGATCGTGGAGGGGGCGGCCGAGGCGGGCGGAATCGAAATCGAAGACGGCGGCGACGGTGCGGTCGGCGGGTGAGGAGGATTCGGGCTCGGTGAAGAGCATGTTGCCGGGGTGCCAATCGCCGTGGACGATCTGCTCGGGGATTTCTTCGCGCGAGGGGGCGAAGCGTTCGGCGCGCTCGGAGGCGAAGAGGTAGGCGTCGGCCAAGGCGCGGCAGACGGGGCGGAGGGTGGGGTCGCTCAGCGCGCCGGAGATGGACATGAGGCGCTCGGGCACCTGGCCGTGGTTGTGGAAGGTGCGGCGCGGGGCGGGGAAGAGGGGCTGGAAGTCGGCGAGGAGGGCGTGGCAATGGGCGAGGCACGCGCCAGCGGCGCGGGACTCGGCGTGTGTGCGTGAGAAGCGCCGGCCGCGCACGAAGCGGAAGACTTCATAGACGCCGCCGCCGCCGGGGCTGGCGGGGCCGAGCTGGAGCATGGAGTTGTCGCCCGTCGGCCCGCCGCCCGCGCGGGTGCCGATCATGGGGGGCACGGGGAAACCGCGCGAGGCGAGATAGAGGATGACCTCGTGGGTGAAGGCGACCTTGGAGGGTGCGTTGGCGGGGCCGGGAGCGCGGCGCTTGAGGAGATACTCGCCGGTGGAGGTGGAGATGAGGATCTTGGGGGCGAGGCGCGAGCCGCCGCGGAAACGGCGGACCTCGTCGATGGCGCCGAGGTCGTAGTGGGAGCAGACGACGACAAGCTCGCCGGCGGTGATGCGTGCGCGGGAGGGGGCGGACATCATGGGAAGCGTATCGGACGGCGGGCGCGCCGGCCTCGAAGGCGCTCGGCGGTCATGGCGGTTCGGGGAGACGGCCCGCCTCCCGTTCGCGCGCCAGGAACATGCCCGGGGTGAGAATGGGCAGGTCGTAGAAGGAGTGGCCGAGCATGGCGCCAAAGTCGGCGCGATCCAGCGTGAGAAGCGCTTGCGACCACGCGAGGGCGGTGAACAGGATGGGGCGGTCCTTCGCCGGCTCGAACACCGCGGCGCGATCGAGCGTGAGCACGTCGTCCACGAGTGTCAGAAATGGGCGCAATCGAGCCCATTCGCCGGTCGCTTCGGGATGCAGTCCCGAGAGATTGTTCAACACCTCTTCGATGACGTACGGGCTGGCGAGCAGGACCCAGCCGCGATCGAATGCGCGGGTGAAGATCTCGCGGGATGCCCCCTTGCCGGAGCCGCAGGCCGCGAGCAAGACACTTGAGTCCAGGAAGAGCCTCACGCCGCCTTGCCGCCGGGACGGCGTTTGGATTCGGACTCATCTTCGGCGATCCAAGCCTTCATCTGTTCGGGGGTGAACTTGCGAGGCGCGGGCAGTTGGCCGCCTTGGGCTCGGAGCCTGGCCGCTAGAAACAGCAGCAACTCCTGCTTGTCCGCGGGTGGGAGCGCGTCGGCGGCCGCTTGGATGTCGGTGAGCCTGCTCATGCCGAAAGTATACGCGGATCGGCGATATCCAGCGGACACGAAGCGGGGTCACTCGACGTTCTGGACCTGTTCCTTGATGCGGTCGATGGAGCCCTTCACCTCGACGCACCAGCGGGAGATCTCGGCGTCGTTGCACTTGCTGGCGATGGTGTTGGCCTCGCGGAGCATTTCCTGCGTGAGGAAGTCGAGGGTTCGGCCGATGGGCTTGAACTCTTTTTCCTTGAGCATCTGCGTGAACTGGTCGAGGTGGCCGGAGAGGCGGGCGATCTCTTCGGAGATGTCGACGCGCTCGGCGGTGATGGCGAGCTCGCGCACGATGTCGACACCCTGGATGGAGAGGCCCATCTCCTTGATCATCTGCTCGATGCGGCCCTTGAGGCGCTTCTCGTGGTCGATCATGACCTGCGGGGCGCGGCCCTTGATCTGGACGAGCCGCGCGGCGATGACGTCGTGGTGGGTGAGCAGGTCGCTCACGAGGTACTGGCCCTCGCGCTCGCGCATCTTGACGAGGGCGTCGCAGGCGATCTCGAGGAGCTTGTTGAGGCTGACGCGGGCGGTGCTCAGACGCTGCTCCTCACCGGCCGGGGGCTGGAGCACGCCGGGGAGCGAGAGGAGCGGGGCGAGCTCGATCTGCACCGCGCCGGAGGCGACCTGCGGGAGCTTCTTGAGCTGGTCGAGGTAGCTCTTGAGCGCGGGCTCGTTGACGACGTGGGCGACGTCGCCGGAGGTGTCGGAGTAGCGGATGGTCATGAAGACCGAGCCGCGGTTGAGCTTGTGGCGGAGCTGGGTTTCGAGTTCGGCCTCGAGGACCTGGAACTCTTCGGGAAGGCGGATGACGGCCTTGAAGTACTTGGAGTTGAGGGAGCGGACTTCGAGGTAGAAGTGGGCCGCGCCGGATGTTGCGGAGGCCTCGCCGAAGCCGGTCATGCTGCGGATCACGGGGGGCTCCTGAGGGCGGAAGTCGGAAGGGTGAGGGGCGAAGTGGGGGGCTGGACCTTACGGCTTCGTCGGAGCAGGAGTCGCGGGAGCGGGAGTGGTGCTCGGGGCCGGCGCGGTGGTGGGAGCGGGCGCGGGGGTGTTGGGGGTCGTGGCCGGCGCGGGCGTCGGCGCGGGGGAGTGGCGGGAGCGGTGGGAGTTGCGTCGGGTGCGACGGGCGTGGTGGGGGTGGTGGGGGTGGTGGGGGTCGCGGCCGGCCGAGTAGTGGGGGCGGGGACCACGGGGGTGGTCGAGATGACGGGGGTGGTGGAAATGACCGGCGCGGTGGTGGTTGTGCCGCCCGCGGGCTCAACCGGCCCGATGGGCTTCGCGCTGGTGGTGTCTTCGACGGTGGGCTTGACGTTGAGCGCGAAGTTCAGACCGACGGCGCCGAGCATGTAGATGGAGAAGACGGCGATGGTGAAGATGGTGAGGGCGTCGCCGGTCTTGGCGCCGAAGGCGGTCTGGCCGGAGCCCGCGCCGGAGCCGAACGCGCCGGAGAGGCCGCCGCCCTGCGGACGCTGGATGAGGATGGTGAGCACCAGCAGGATGCAGACAACGCAGAATCCCACAACCATGAAGCTGAGGGTGAGGCCGGTGAGGGCGAGGGTCATCATCGAGAACTCCGAAAACCGAGTGCGGGTGGGCCGAACAACATCCGGACGGGAGATCCGGGAAGTTGGGCCGCAAGCATAGGTCAGGGATCAGCCGGGGTCGCTGGCGGGGAACAGGAGGCGGGGCGGGGCTAGTTGGCGGCGCGGACGATGGCGAGGAACTCGTCGGCCTTGAGGGAGGCACCGCCGATGAGGCCGCCGTCGATGTCGGGCTGGGAGAGGAGCTCGGCGGCGTTGGAGGCTTTCATCGAGCCGCCGTACTGGATGCGGGTGGTCGCGGCGATGGCGGGGCCGTGGAGGGCGCTGAGGACGGCGCGGATCTTCTGGTGGGCGTCCTGCGCGTCGGCGGGGGTGGCGGTCTTGCCGGTGCCGATGGCCCAGACGGGCTCGTAGGCGATGACGACGCGCGACATTTGGTCGGGCGTGACGCCTTTGAGACCTTCGACGGTTTGGCGGCGGTTGACCTCGTCGGTCTGGCCCGACTCGCGCTGGGCGAGGGTTTCGCCGACGCAGAGGATGACCGTGAGGCCCGCGTCGAGCGCGGCGCGGACCTTGCGGTTGACGATGGCGTCGGTCTCGCCGATGACATGGCGGCGCTCGGAGTGGCCGGCGAGGACGATGGAGACGCCGGAGTCCTTGAGCATGTTGATGGAGACCTCGCCGGTGAAGGCGCCGTCGGGCTCGAAGTAGAGGTCTTGTGCGCCGAGCATGACCTTGGAGCTGCTCGCGCGGAGGAGCTCGGCGATCTCGCGGAGGTAGACGAAGGGGGGGAAGATGGCGACCTGGGCTGAGACGCCGCTCTCCACGCCGTCGGCGACGGCCTGCGCGAGGGTGCGCGCGGTGGCCGCGGTGGTGTTCATCTTCCAGTTGCCGCCGATGATGGGGGTTCGCATAAGAGAAATCTCTCGCAGAGGCGCAAAGGCGCGGAGGGAGGCGTTTGGGAGGGATTGATGGAGGGCGTGGACTTTGGCACAATACGCGGATGGAGGGCCGAATGACGCACAATCAATTGTCGGAGCGGGTCATTGGTGTGGCGATCGCGATTCACCGGAAGCTCGGCCCGGGTTTGCTTGAGAACGTGTATCAGAAGGTGCTCGCGCACGAACTCAGGAAACTCGGCCACGTCGTCGAAGAGGAGGTGCCGATTCCCGTTATCTGGGATGGCGAGCGGCTCGAGATTGGATTCCGAGCGGACCTGATCGTTGATGGAGTTCTGCTGTTGGAACTCAAATCGATCGAGTCCATCATCGCGGTCCACAAGAAGATCCTGCTCACGTATCTCCGCCTGTCAGACAAGAAGCTGGGTCTGATTCTGAACTTCGGCGCCGAGGTGCTTCGAGATGGAATTTGCAGGTCCGTCAACGGTCTTGAAGAATGATCGCGGTCTTCCTCTGCGCCTTTGCGCCTCTGCGAGAGGCCTGCCTCACGCGTCGTGCGTGTAGTTGGGAGATTCCTTGGTGATCCGGATGTCGTGCGGGTGGTTCTCGACGACCGTCGCGCCCGTGACGCGGACGAAGCGGGTGTTGGCCCGGAACTCGTCGATGGTGGAGCAGCCGCAGTAGCCCATGGAGGCGCGGAGGCCGCCGACCATCTGGTAGACGAACTCGGCGAGGGGGCCGCGATAGGAGACGAGGCCCTCGACGCCCTCGGGGACGTACTTGCGCTTCTGCTGGTCGTCTTCCGGAGTGCCCTTGTGCTGGCCGTAGCGGTCGGCCGCGCCGGCTTCCATGGCGCCCGCGCTGCCCATGCCGCGGTAGGACTTGCAGCGGCGGCCGCCGGCGATGACGAGCTCGCCGGGGGATTCATCAAGGCCGGCGAAGAGCGAGCCGAGCATGACGCAGCTTGCGCCGGCGGCGATGGCCTTGGCGATGTCGCCGGACTGGCGGATGCCGCCGTCGGCGATGACCGGGACGTCGCGGCCGCTCTCCATGACGCCGCGGAGGGCGTTGAAGATGGCCGTCATCTGCGGGACGCCGACGCCGGTGACGACGCGCGTGGTGCAGATGGAGCCGGGGCCGATGCCGGCCTTGACGGCGTCGGCGCCCGCTTCGACGAGCGCTCGCGCGCCTTCGGCTGTGGCGATGTTGCCGGCGATCACTTCAACGCCATCCTTGCCCCAGCGCTGCTTGATGGTGCGGACGGTGCGAAGGACGTTCTCGGAGTGGCCGTGGGAAGTGTCGATGACGATGACATCCGCGCCGGCGGTGAGGACGGCCTCGACGCGGTCGTACTGATCGACGCCGCACGCCGCGCCGCAGCGGAGGCGGCCGCGCGAGTCGGTGTTGGCGCGGGGGAAATCGGAGAGGCGATCGATGTCGCGCTGGGTGATGAGCCCGGCGAGGGTGCCGTCGGGGTTGACGAGGACGAGCTTCTCGACCTTGTTCTTGTTGAGGATGAGGCTGGCCTCGTCGAGCGTGGTGCCGGGCGGGGCGGTGACCATGCCCTTGCTGGTCATGACCTGCGAGATGGGGGTGGACTCGTTCTCGACGAACTTGAGGTCGCGGCGGGTGAGGATGCCGATGACTCTTCCGCGGGAGCGCAGGCCGCGCGAGGCGGTTCCGGCGTCGTCGGTGATGGGGAATCCGGAGACGTTGTGCTCGCGCATCAGGCGGCGGGCGTGTCCGACGGTTTCGGCGGGGCCGAGGGTGATGGGATCGACGATGACGCCGTTGGCGGAGCGCTTGACCTTGGAGACTTCGCGGGCCTGGGCCTCGATGCCGAGGTTTCGGTGGATGACGCCGATGCCGCCCTCCTGCGCGAGGGCGATGGCAAGGGCTGACTCGGTGACGGTGTCCATCGGGGCGGACACGAGGGGGATGTTGAGGCGGATGCTGGGGGTGAGGCGCGTGGAGGTGTCGGCCTGCGCGGGCATGACGTCGGAGTAGCGGGGGAGCAGGAGGACGTCGTCGAACGTGAAGCCCTCGGCGACGATTTTGGCGGCGACGAGGTCGGGGATCGGCGCGCCGTTGCTGGAACCCTGTGCGCGGCCGGAGAGCGGGGCCGAGGTGGGAGACTTCGGTGGGGGGGCGATCGACGATGTGGGGGAGGGCTGGGGGGCCATGCACATTGATGGCACAGCGACAGGCGGAGTCAAATGGGGGCTTGGCGGTTGGGCCGAAGTTCGCGAAACCCTGCACAAACCGAGGTGAGAGTCGGCTTGTTGGCCATGGAGCGTCGGGCGATCCGGAGCAAAAACACCGACGCCCGCGCGGAAAGCGCGGGCGTCGGGACACGAGCGTTCGAGCGTCGTCCACCGTGGGGGGTGGGAGGCCGTCCGAGCGAGAGGGCGGCGGCCGCTCGACTTGGAAACGGGGCGCGCCAGGACGCGCCCGCGGGTGAGGAGGCGATCAGTCGAAGAGGCCGGTGGAGGGGGGCAGGGTGGCGTTCTGCAGGTTCAGGTTGGTGTCGATGCGCACGTTGGACTGGGTGGTGTGGCGCTCGGCGAAGAAGAGCTTGAAGTTGTACTTCCCGCCGTCCTGGAGCCAGTTGAGGCGATCCAGGTCGATGGTCTGGCTGACGGCGGAGTGGACGCCGCCGATGTCGACGACGAGCTTGCCGTCGATGAAGACCCAGACGTCATCGTCGCCGGTGAAGGTGAAGACCTGGCCGCTGCCGCGCTTGTAGACGAAGGTGGTGGCCAGCTCGTAGGTGAAGCCGAAGTTGTGGCTCTGGCCGGAGGGGTTGCCGTAGAGGTCGCCGTCGATGGGGAAGAAGCCGCCCTTGGCCGAGTACGCGGCGTCGGTCTTGTCGGAGAAGGTGTAGGTGTTCGTGCCGGCCTGCCGGACGAGGGTGAGCGGGATGGGCTTGGACATGTTGACGCCCTGCACATCCCTGAACCACTGGGAGAAGGCGGCGGAGGTGTGGAGCGATCCGCCGGTGGTGGAGGACTTGGCGCCGGCACGGTCGCCGGACTTGGATGAGATGTAGGACTTGCTGTCGGTCATGATGTTGCGTCCGGCGGCGTCGGTGGCCTCGGTGGTCACCTTGTATCCGGCGGACACGAAGACGGGCTTGCCGTCGCTGTCGAGGGTGTCGGCGACGGAGCCGACATAATGGGCATAGCCGCCGGTGGGCTGCCACTCGAAGTCGACGTGGCCGCCGGTGGTTCCGGCCCACCGGAAGTCGCGGCAGACGCCGGTGAGCGTGAGCGACGCGGGGAGGTCGGCATAGGCGTCGGTGGTTGCCGCGGCCGTTCCGTGGGCCTGCCAGGCCGCGCCGCCTGAGATGATCAGGGCCGTGAGCAGACCGCCTGCGGACAGGACTCGGAGAGACGTGCGAGTGCGATTCATGGAGAGTTTCCCCGCTAGGGCCCGCCGCGACATCGTGTCGCGAGCGTGCGAACAACCGAACCGCTCCTCGTCCTCCGGTCGTTGCGGGCCGGGCGCTTCGTGCCGGCCGCCCTCCCACCCCTTCACTCCCCCGCCGATTTCCCGCGCGCCGGTCCCTCTTGGCGAGGGGGCGTGTGGGCATTGGTACTTGAAATGTGTCAATCAGCCGCGGCTCGTGCCAACCGAAATGAAAGATGCGGCGTGCGGGCGTGCGGCCTGTGCGGGAGAGAGCGGCGGGGATCGGCGGTGTGCGGGAAGTCTGGGGCGCGGGAGATGGCGAGGGTGGGGGGGTGGGGGGGTGGTGGGGTGCGGGCGAAGGCGCGAGACCTGCGGCGGAGCCGCCGCGGAGTGGCGGACCACCCGGGACGGACCATCCGGGTGAGCACGCCGGGAAAGAACACCGCCCGGTCCACGGGGACCGGGCGGTGCGAAAAGTGGCGAGATGGAGGGAGGCGGCCTGGAGGCGGCGCGGGAGATCAGTCGTAAAGAGCGGTGGTGGCGGGGAGCGTGGCGGGGACGAGCTGGAGCGAGGTCTCGATACGGAAGTTGGACTGGGTGGTGTGACGCTCGGCGTGGAAGATCTTGAGCGTGTAGGTCTGGCCGTCCACAAGCCAGCTCAGGCGGTTGACCTCGAGGGACTGGGCCTGCTTGGCGTGGAGGCCGCCCAAATCCATGACGAGCTTGCCGTCGATGAAGACCCAGAGATCGTCGTCGCCGGTGAAGTTGAAGACGGCGTTGTCGGCCTTGTTGAAGACGAACTTGGTGGTGACCTCGGTGGTGAAGTGGAAGTTCTTGCCGGTGGTCGAGTAGTTGCCGTAGAGGTCGCCGTTGATGGGGAAGAAGCCGCCGTTGGCGACGCAGGTGGCGTCGGTGGCCGAGTCGAAGACGTACTTCTTGGTGCCGGTGACGCGCTGGAGCTTGATCGGGATCGTCTTGGAGACGTTCACGCCCGAGGTGTCGCGGTACCACTGGGCGAAGGACGCGGCGGAGGTGATCTGCTTGGCGGTGTTGGCCGTGAGCGTGCCGACGGTGTCGCCGGCGGCGGTGCTGGCGAGGCTGGGCAGGATGCGCTGCCCGGCGGAGTTCTTGAAGCCCGCGCACCCGGCCTTGCCGTAGGAGTCCTTGAAGACCGGCTTGCCCTCGGAGTCGAGGGTGTCGGCGACCAGGCCCATGACGGCGTCGGGGTTGCCGTAGGTCTCAAAGTCGGCGTGGCCGCCGGCCTCGCTGCCCGCCTTGACGTCGCGGATGGTGGCGGTAAAGGTCATGATGTCGGGGAGGCCGTCGGGGGAGGTGCCGTCAGCGCGGGCGGTGTGCCCGGCGCTGAAGTCGTACACGCCGGCGGCGAGGCCGAGTCCGGCGAGGGAGAGCAACAGGCCCTTGGAGGTTCGACGATTCTTCATGGCACGCTCCTGTGGTTTGGGGGCCGGGGAGCGAGCCGTGTCTTCAGCTCGCTCGATGCCGCCCGGGGACAGGAGAGATTTCCAATTCCTGCCGGGCAACGGCCACCACTTTCGGGTTGTCCCTTCCGGGGTGGTCGTGGGGATGTGCGGGGTGTGCGGGCGGGGGCAATAAAGATGCATGCGACAACCGACAGCGACCGATCGAAGGGATACACGGTCGTCTGATTATCCGACGCGCGCGCTGCGCGCGTTTATCCTCGCCTGCTCACGGAGGAGCTCACGTGCATCAGTTTGTCATCAATGGTGGGCGCCGCCTGTGCGGCCGCCTGAGCGTCAAGGGCTCGAAGAACGCCGCGCTGCCGCTTATGGCGGGCGCGCTGCTGACCAACCGGCCGGTCCTGCTGCGGGATGTGGCGGACCTGGCGGACATCGACAACATGCGTCGGCTGCTGCTGGAGCTGGGGTGCAAGGTGGAGTTCGCGCCGGCGACGGACCTGACCAGCGCGGGCGGGACGATGCTGATCGTGCCCGAGGACGAGAGCCAGAGCCACGCGCGCTACGACGTGGTGCGGACGATGCGGGCGAGCATCTGCGTGCTGGGCCCGATGCTGGCGCGGCGTGGGTTTGCCCGGGTGTCGATGCCCGGCGGGTGCGCGATCGGCGACCGGCCGGTGGACCTGCACCTGCGCGGCATGGAGGCGCTTGGGGCGGAGATCTCGCTCCATGGCGGCGACATCGTCGCCCGCGTGCCGGGCGGCAAGGGCGGACGGCTCAAGGGGAACCGGGTGTTCCTTGGCGGGCCGGCGGGCTCGACGGTGCTGGGGACGGCGAACGTGATGTCGGCGGCGACGCTGGCGGACGGGCAGACGGTGATCGAGTGCGCCGCGTGCGAGCCGGAAGTCGTCGACCTGGCGAAGATGCTCAACGCGATGGGGGCGCGGATCCGCGGGGCGGGCTCGCCGCGCATTGTGATTGATGGTGTGGAGGCTCTCAACGGCGTCGAGCATCGCGTGATTCCCGACCGGATCGAGGCGGGAACGTACATGTGCGCCGCGGCCATCACGAACGGGGACATCACGCTGGACAACTGCCCCGTGGATGCGCTGATGGCGGCGATCGACACGCTCAACAAGATCGGCGTGAACGTGGCGATCGAGGGCGGGCCGGTGGATCCGATGCGGGCGACGGCGCGGGTGACGTGCTCGCGCAACCTGCGGCCGGTGGAGATCACCACGCAGCCGCACCCGGGCTTCCCGACGGACCTGCAGGCGCAGTTCATGGCGCTGCTGACGCTGGCGGATGGCAACAGCATGATCACCGAGCGGATCTATCCGGAGCGGTTCATGCACGTGCCGGAGCTGAGCCGCATGGGGGCGAAGGTGATGCGGCAGAGCGCGACGGCGGTGGTGACGGGCGTGCGAAAGCTCATCGGCGCGCCGGTGATGGCGAGCGACCTGCGGGCCTCGGCCGCGCTGGTGCTGGCCGGGCTGGCGGCCGAGGGCACGACGATCGTGCATCGCGTGTACCACCTCGATCGCGGGTACGAGCAGATGGAGACGCGTCTGGCCGCGCTGGGCGCGCAGATCGAGCGCGTGGTGGAGACGAAGGCGACGGATGCGCCGACGGTGGTGGCGAAGCCCGCGGCGACTGTGGCGGCGTAGGTGGGGAGGCAGGGTGTCGTGGTGGGCGGCTTTGCGTCCGCCACGCGTGTTGCAGCATCGTGGTGCGACCCAAAGCGGTCGCACCACGGCACCCAGAGTGTGCGATGGCCGGATACTCGGGAACACCGCTTGCGAAAAAGCTCGGCGTGAGGCCGGGCTTTTCTTTTGTGCTGGTGGACGCGCCGGAAGGGTTTGAGGAGATGCTGGATGGGTTGCCGGAGGATGTGCGGCCGGTGCGCGGGCTGAAAGGGAAGGGGCCGGTGGATGTGGTCGTGGTGTTCGCGACCACCCGCGCGGAGATGAAGAAGCGGTTCTCGCAGGCCGCGGCGCGGCTGAGCGAGCAGGTGGGGGCGGGGATCTGGGTCGCGTGGCCGAAGAAGGCGTCGGGGGTGGCGACCGACATCACGGAGGATGGGCTGCGCACCGATCTGCTGCCGTCGGGGCTGGTGGACAACAAGGTGTGCGCGATCGATGAGACGTGGAGCGGGCTGCGGTTTGTTCGCCGGCGCTAGGGGAGCGGACGCCAGTGCGAGGGGCGGTCGACGGCCGCGCCGAGGCGGAGGAGGTAATCGTCGAGCGGGATCTCGCGCACGCCGAAGCGGAGGGTGTGTTCGTTGGCAATCTGCACGTCAAGGAGGGTGTAGCCGCAGGCGCGGAGGTGATGCCAGAGCGCGATGAGGCACGCGCTGGATGCGCCGGACGCGGCGGGGCCGGCGTGCTCAAGGTCGGTGAACATGCTCTCGGCGAAGAAGGCGGAGCCGATGGAGAGGCCGTAGATGCCGCCGATGAGCATGGCTTCGGGGGCATCGGGGTGCTCGCCACTGGCGGACGAGCCGTCAGTGCCACCCTTCGGCAACCACGCCTCGACGGAGTGGGCGTGGCCGGTTTCGTGGAGGAGGGTGTAGACCCGGACGAGGGATTCGTCGAGCCAAGCTCCGCCGCGGCTGGGGCCGGGACGGGCGCAGGCGCGAATGACGGACTCGAAGGCGTGGTCGGAGGTGAGGGTGAAGCTCGCGCGATCGAGCGTGCGGCGGATGGAGCGCGGCACGCGGAGGGCGTTGTCCTCAAGCGGGAGGATGGCGCGGGGGTCGGGGCGATACCAGTGGATGGAGCGGGCGGTGGGGAGGGGGCGGCCGGAGAGGATGCCGCCGGGAAGCTCGGCCATGGGGAACGCGCCCTGGCGATAGGCGTCGAGGAACATCCCGACGATCTCTTCTGGTGAGCGGGGGCGGCGCATGTGGTATAAAGGATTGCGCGGGGTGGGCTCCGGGGCGAACCGGGAAGCGGGTAGAGAAGAGGATTGGGCCGCGAGCATGTCCGAGAACACGTGCACAATCACCGTTCTGAACTGGCCCGCGGGGACGACGCGCGAGGGGGCGGCGGCGATCCTGGTGGAGGCGATCGGGCTGGACCCGTTCATCGCGAACCAGCGGGCGGCCAAGCCGCCGCCGATGGTGGTGGCGAGGGTGGTGGAGCCGGTGGGACGCTCGGTCATGCAGACGCTCAAGGAGCGGAAGACGCCGGCGTTCATGCTGCGGGATGCGGATGTGCGACGGCTGCCGCCGCCGGTGCTGGCCAAGCGGCTGATGGCGGCCGAGGGCGCGCCGCGGCCGATGTACATGGTGGAGGCGTGGCGCGGCGACGGGATGCCGGTGATGATGGACGATGTGTACTGCATCGTGCGCGGACGCATCGGGAAGGCGAGCGTGGGGCCGGCGCAGGTGGACGCGGATGTGTACTCCGATCCGGATACGGGCGCGACGGTGATCGAGGGGAGCGTGAAGCGGACGCGCTCGTCGCGGCTGAGCGACATGATCGACCTGTGGATGTTCGACCGGGCACACGCGGAGGAGCGGGAGGGGAAGACGGTCTACGGGATCAAGCGTGTGCGGATCAACTGCGACAAGTTTAACTGGGATGTGCTCGGCGATGAGAAGGGGATGAGCGATAACGAGAACGCGGACAAACTCTCGCTGCGTTTGGCGGGGCAGGCGCACAGCGCGGCGGTGGAGATTGGGTTTGCGCAGTTTCGCGACTCGAGCACGCCGGCGATCGGGTCGGGATGGAGCGGGACGATGAGCGGGGGATCGCGGCTGGACCAGGGACCGGCGTTTGATTTCTACTCGGCGTGGTGCGGGGTTCTGAACTGGAAGAAAGCGAGCCGGGCGTGACGAGCGCGGCGGGATGAGGAGTAAGGGGATGATCAATGAGGGGAGGAAGGGACATCTCCTCACGCCTTTTCGCCTCACTCCTCATCCGCATCACCCAACGAGCAGCATCACGCGAAGCACTTCGGCGATCGACCAGGCTTGGGCGGGGCAGCCTTGGGGACGCTGCGGGGCGTCACCGTCATAGATCTCGGCGATCTGGCCGAGGCAGCCGCGGGGGTTGGAATCACCAAGGCGATCGGGGCCGCCGAGCATTTCGGAGAGGATCGGGCCGAGGGCGGCGCGGGCTTCGCGGATGGCCGCTTCGGAGAAGTTGCCGACCCTGAGCGTGGCCTCGGCGAAGGGGCCGAGGAGCCAGGGCCACGCGGTGCCGTTGTGGTACGCGCGGTCGCGCTCGAAGAGGTTGCCCTCGTAGCGGGCGCGATAGTTCGGGTCGCCGGGATCGAGCGTGCGAACGCCGCAGGGCGTGAGGAGCTTCGCGCGGATGACGGCGAGCACGGAACGCTGCTGCTCGATGCTCAGGGGCGAGTGGGGAAGGCTGATGGCGAAGAGCTGGTTGGGGCGAATCTCGGTGCTTGGACGCCAGCCGGGGCCGCCGTCGACGGGCGTGAGGCAGTCGTAGAGGCAGCCGGCGGATGCGTTCCAGAACTCGGCGCGGAAGCCGCGCCCGACGGTCTCGCCGAGGTCGCGGAGGTGTGCGCCCATGGAGGCATCGGCGTCGTGGATGGCCTCGCCGAGCTCGAGGAGGGCGCTGTGCCAGAGGGCGTTGATCTCAACGGCCTTGCCGTGGCGCGGCGTGAAGGTGACGCCGTCGCGCTTGGCGTCCATCCAGGTGAGCTGGGTCGCGCTTGTGCCCGCGGTGATGAGCTTGTCCTGCGGGTCCATGGCGATGTTGAAGTCCGTGCCGCGGCGGTAGTGGGAGATGATGTCGAGGCAGGCGGGGGCGAGGAGGCCGTCCCAGAGCGAGCGATCTCCCGAGCCGATGGCCCGGCGGAAGGCGCACGCGCCGAGGATGAACCAGAGGCTGGCGTCGGCGGTGTTGTACTGCGGCTCGCCGGTGCGATCGTCGAAGACGTTGGGGACGATGCCGTTCTTGCGGTGGCTGGCGAAGGTGCGCAGGCAGCGCCCGGCGTCGTCGACGCGGCCGGTGGCGAGCATGAGGCCGGGGATGGAGATGCTCGTGTCGCGTCCCCAGTCGGCGAACCAGGGATAGCCGGCGATCACGGTGGCCTGTCCGGTGCGATCCGGCGCGGGCGGGGGCGCGATGACGTAGGCGTCGGCGGCGCGGGCGAGCGCGGCGATGGCCTCGGCGTCGGTGGAAGACGGCGGGGTGGTGGACCTGCGCCGCGCGATGGCGGATGAGGTCATCGCGCTCAGGCGCGAGCGCCGCGCGGCGAGGTCGCGCGAGGCGTCAATCAGCGAGAGCGGGGCGATGGAGGCCTGGACGACTCCGGAAATCTCGCCTGTGGCGGCGGGGAGGCGGAGTGTGAACTCGCCGGGGGAGAAGAGGTCTTCGACGCAGTCCTGGCCGCGCTGCGCGTCGGATTCGTAGAAGAAATCAAACCACCACTGGGAATCGGAGGCGAAGGTGGCCCAGTCGGAGCGGAGGTGGAGCTGGACGGGATGGTCGGCGAAGGCGACGCGGGCGCTGTCGGCCGAGCCGACGACGGAGAAGCGGTCGGCCCAGTTCCTGCGGATGAGGCCGTGGAAATCGCGGAGGCTGACGAGCGGGCGGATGCGAAGCTCGACGCCTTTGTCGCTGTCGCCTGCGAGGCGGCGGAGGCGGTAGCGGAGCTGGGCGGCGTTGAGACCGTCGAGGAGGTGGAGTTCCTTGGTGACCTCGACGGCCGCGCCGGACTCGCGAATCTCGTAGATCCAGCGGCAGGTGAGGTCCTGCTCGAAGCGGAGGAGTCGGGAAACGCCCTTGGGATGGAGGATCGGCGGCTGAGCGTTGAAGCGGAAAGTGGAGAGATCGACGCGCGGCGCGGCGGGAGTGTTGCCGAGGGCGAGGGACTCGACCATGGCGTTGAGGGCCATGATGCGATCGACGGGTGGTTTGGCGGCGGCGATGAGGAGGCCGTGGTAGCGGCGCGCCGGAACGCCCGCGACCGTGCCCATGGCGAATCCGCCGAGGCCGTTGGTCAGCAGCCATTCGGTGTTGAGCAGGCGATCGAGTCGGCCGGGTTCGGTGGCGTCGAGTCGGAAGGTTGGGGCGACGAGGGGGGGCGGCGCGGGGGACTCGGCGCGGCGGGGGGGGGGCGGCTTGGCGGTTTTTGAGGATGATGCGGGAGGCATGAGGACACCCCAGGCGCGGGCGGTCGAGGACTTGTACCTGCTGGGATGATCGTGGGCGGCGTCGGGTGACTTGTCGAGGATGAATTCAATGCAAAGGGCGCAAGAAAAAACCCCAGGGTGGCCTGGGGCTGGGACCTTGCAGAGTTGGGTCTAGAACTTATCGATCGAACGCGCCGCCCTTGGCGTCGCCGATGATCTTGACGCGGCTGGGGGTTGCGCCGTGCTCGTCGAAGATCATGAGGTCGTTGCTGCCGGCCTTGAGCCAGGAGCGCGGGACGGCGTAGCGATGCTGCGGGGCGATCTTCCGGCCGGTGGGGGAGCCGACGAGGTAGCGACCGAGGTGCTTGCCGTTGACGTAGAGCTGGCCCTTGGTCAGGCCGGCGCAGTCGATGAGCACGGGCGGGCCGTCCTCGAGTTCGCCCGCGATGGTGAACTCGCTCTTCCACCAGCAGGGCTCGCCGGCGACGTGCTTGGAGCCGTTCTTGCCGAACTTTGAGGCGGCCGGCGGCTCCCACTTGGCGAAGGCCCACTCCGCCTTGGCAGTGATCTGGTCGACGGCGTCGTAGAAGTGGACGGCCTTGGCCAGCGCGCTCTCGGCCGCCGCGGTGCCGGCCACGAGGACGATCTGGAGCTCGTTGTTGCCCTTGAGCAGGACCTCGGCGGGCAGGATGATGGGGCGGACGCCGCCCTGCTGGAAGTAGTGGACGGCCTTGCCGTTGAGCAAGACCATACCGTCGGAACGCTCGAGATCGAGGCCGTCCTCGAAGGGGCCGATCTCGACGATGATCGGGTTCTTGGAGCGGTGCTGGATAGTCCAGGTGAGGCGCTGCGAGTCGGAGCGATCGTCGCGGTGGAGCTTCCACAGCGGGGCGCGGAAGGCGAGGATGTCGACCGGGTCGGCGGCGACGAGCTTGGGCTTGGAGGGCTTGATGGGCTCGACCTCCCAGCCGTGGCCGTAGATGCCGGTGGGCTCGCCGAGGTCGGCTCCGCCGGAGACGCGCCCGGCGTTCTCGGCAAGGATGACGAGGGTGCTTGCGCCCTTCTTGAGGCTGATCTGGGCCGTGGTGGCCGCGCTGTTGCCCACGCCCATCAGGCCCGCGGCCTCGCCGTCGAGGGTGAGGTGGAGGCGGTGTGCGGACTGGGGGAACATGATGCGGACGCGCTTGGCCGAGCCGCTGGAGAGCTTGAGGCGATACCAGCCGTAGCCGTAGGGCGCGCCGAGGGCGACGAGGTCCTGCGGCTTGGCGATGTTGGCAAAGCGCGGGCTGGTGCCGTGGCAATAGTCGGAGAGGCCGACGGCGGCCCAATCACCCATGGAGACGCGCACGGAGCGGCGCGGCGGGTGGGCGGGGTGGTGGGCCTTGTGGGTGGTGGACTTGCCCTCGGCGTCGATGTGGATGTAGGACTTGGTTTCCTCATCGACGATGGGCTTGCCGGCGCGGTCGAGGCCGGAGACGCCGATGAACACGCCGCCCGCGCCGGGGGCCTCGTCGAGGTGGATGCGGTCGATCTGGGCCGCGCTGGCGATGACGATGGTGATGCCCTCGTGCTCGTGGACGAGGGGGTTCTTGCCCTCGGGGACGTTGGCCTCCAGCGGCGAGCCGTTGATGGAGAGCGCGGCCCGCGAGCCGGGCGCACCGAAGCAGATGAACACCTTTCCGACCTGCGCGAAGGCGGAGAGGTTGCAGTAGTCGAGGTTGGCGCGGCCGGTGAGGCGGGTCTCGAGGAGGCACCAGACGGCGGACTCCTCGCCCAGATCGACGGGGAGCGTGGAGCCGTCGGGGAGGAGCAGGCTCATCGGGTCGCGGGCGTTGTTGCCGGCCTCATCGCCGAGGACGAAGACGACGCCGCCCTGGCTGCCGACGGCGTGGATGACCGACGCCCGCGCGCCACCACCCTTGCCGTCGGCGGCGCTCTCCGGAAGGAGCGCGACGGGCTGGCGGGCGGGATCGATGTGGCTGAGGACGCGGCTGAAGCGCGAGGCGAAGGTGCAGACGCGCCGGATGGCGGAGAACTGGGCGGTGTGCTCGCCGGTCTCGCTCACCGGAGCGCCGGCGTCGGCGGAGGTGGTGGGGAAGCCCTCGAAGCCGCGCGAGGGATCGCGTCCCGCGCCGAAGCCGAAGGTGGTTCCGCCGGCGAAGGGGCTGATGTTGAACTGGCCGCCCGCGGCGAGGACCTCGGCGAGGCGGCGCATGACCGCGCTCGGGGCCTTGGGGGCGGCGGCGGACTCGCCGAAGATGTCGTGGGAGCCGAGCGTGAAATCAACGACGATGCGCGGCTGGGCGGGGCGGATGGAGCCGAGCTGGCGGAGGTGGGAGAGGAGGCTGTCGTAGCCGGTCCAGCCGTCGATCTCGCCCTCGACGCTCTGCCACAGGTCGTTGGAGTTGATGAGGGGGACGTTGAAGCCGGCCTCGCGCCAGTAGCGGTCGAGCTCGCCGAGATATGTGTGCGCGAGCTGCTCATCGCCGCAGGTGAAGCCGCCCTCGGTGCGGAGCATGATGATGGGGCCGGGCGAGGCGGGTGCGGCCGAGCCCTTGGGGACGGGCGCGCTGACCTGCAAGTCGCGGAGTTGTCCGGCGAGCGCGGTGATGTAGCGCGAGCAGGCCTCGAGGAAGGGCTGGTTGGCGGTGCGGAGCTTGAGGTTCTCGATGGTGAGCAGCCACGGGGGCAGGCCGCCCATGTCGTAGCCCGCGCCGATGAAGGGGCCGGCGCGCAGGATGCACCACATGCCCGCGGCCTGGACGAGCTTGACGAACTCGCGGAGGTCGTTCTCTTCCTTGAAGTCGAACTGGCCGTGGCGGGCCTCGTGGCGCGACCACACCACGGGCATCTCGATGCAGTTCAGGCCGGCCTGCTTGGCGGCGTGGATGCGATCGGCCCATTGCGAGCGCGGCGTGCGCGCCGGATGGATCGAACCGGAGACCAGCCACACCCGCCGCCCGTCGAGCAAGAAGGATTGCCCGTCGTAGGTGATCGATGCCATTGGCGGATGAGACTCCAGTACGGGATTCGGCAGGTTCTGAATCCGTCCAGCCCGCGGTCCCTAAGGTTCAGGAAGTCGGGGCGGACCGAATCACGGAAATCCACGCCCGGTTTTGAGCCTGAACGATAGGAAAGCCCCTCGCGAATGCAATGAGTCGCGGGGAACTGCGCCGAACTTGCGGGGATCAGGCGGGCAACCGAGGCGATTGTCGGTGTCGCTTACAGTCGTCTCGCCCGGATTCGGGGGATTAGTGCGGCCCGCTTTCGGTACGGAGGATGCTCAGCAGGCCGCGGCCGAAGAGGTTGTTGGCAATCGAGGGCTTGCCTTCGACGACGCCGTGCGTTCCGATCGCGTCGGTCGCGGGTACCGTGCCGACGGAGGCGAACATCTCGAACACGTTGTGGGCGACGGTGCGGCCGCCGAGGCGCAGCATGGTCGGCGGCGCGGCGGTGTCGAGCGTGAAACCCGCTTTCTTTGAGAGGCGAAGGCACGCGTCGTTGCCGGGAGCGATGAGCGCGATGACGCGATGCAGGCCGAGGCCCGCGGGGAGGTCGCGCAGCGCGTGCGTGACGGTGGCGCGGACGCCCTCGAGGGCGTAGCCGCGGCGCGTGGCATCCGCGCTGAGCCAGAAGACCAGCTCGCCGGTGTGCTCGAGGCCGCGGGCGATGTCGTTGATGTTGAACGCGCCGACGATGCGGCTCGAGTGGTCGAACCCGAAGGCTCGCCAGGCGCGGCCGGTGGCCGCCGCGCCCTCGGCCATGGCGAGCTGGCGCTCGAAGAGCTCTTCGTCAGACTCGGGGGCCTCGCTCGGGTCGCGGTTGCTCAAGGGGCAGAACTCGTCGAGGTGGCGGCGGCTGAGGCGGACGACGCGGAAGAACTCGTCGCGGTCGGTGGATTGCAGCGGTCGCAGGTGCAGTCGCTCGGTGCGGAGCGTGAGTGGGGCGGTGACCGAGGGTGCGCTCGCGAGGCGGGCCGCGACGCCGAGGTGGCGCATGAGGTTGGAACGAACAGTGATGTTGCCGCTCGTGGTTGCCGACGCCGCGCCCGTCGTGCCTTCGAGCACGAGGGTGTGGGGAGCGGTGTTGGGCGAGCGGTGGGTCATTGGTCGGCGATCAGGCCGGGCGCTGCGGGCGGCCGGGGGTAAGCCATTCGAGGTGGAAGAACTGGCCGCGCGGCTGGTCGATGCGCTCGTAGGTGTGGGAGCCGAAGTAGTCGCGCTGGGCCTGGAGGAGGTTGGCGGGGAGGCGTGCGGAGCGGTAGGAATCGAAGTAGGAGAGGGCGGAGGCGAAGGCGGGGACGGGGACGCCGGAGATGGCGGCTCGCGCGACGACCTTGCGCCAGTTGCTCTGGCACCTCTGGATGACGCCCGCGAAATATGGATCGAGGAGGAGATTGGCGAGGGCGGGGTTGTGCTGGTAGGCCTCGGTGATCTTCTGGAGGAAGCGGGCGCGGATAATGCAGCCGCCGCGCCAGATCTGGGCGATCTCGCCAAACTTGAGGTTCCAGTTGCTCTCCTTGCCCGCGGCGGCCATGAGGGCGAAGCCCTGGGCGTAGGAGCAAACCTTGGAGCAGTAGAGGGCGTCGCGGACGGCGTCGACCCAGTTCTCTTCGCCCGAGCCGATGTGCAAGGCGTGGTCGTGGTGCCACTGGACGCTTGGCATGTCGGGGGCCTTGAGGGTCTTGCTCGCGGCGATACGTTCTTCCTTGATCGCGCTGACGCAGCGGGCGAAGACGGCTTCGGCGATGGTCGGGGCCGGAACGCCGAGGTCGAGCGCGCTCACGCTCGTCCACTTGCCGGTGCCCTTCTGGCCCGCGGCGTCGAGGACGATGTCGACGAAGGGCTTCTTGGTGATCGGGTCGGTCTGGCGGAGGATGTCGGCGGTGATCTCGATGAGGAACGAGTCGAGGTCGCCCGCGTTCCAGTCGGCGAAGACCTTGGCCATGTCGCCGGTGCTCAGCTCGAGCACATCGCGCATGAAGTGGTAGGCCTCGCAGATGAGCTGCATGTCGCCGTACTCGATGCCGTTGTGGACCATCTTGACATAGTGGCCCGCGCCGCCGGGGCCGATGTAGGCGGTGCAGGGGACGGCGGACTCGGACTTGATGGGCTTGCCGCGGGCCGCGCCGCCGAGGGGCTTGCCAGTTTTGGCGTCAACCTTCGCGGAGACGGCGACCCAGATGGGCTTGATGAGCTCCCACGACTTGGGATCACCGCCGGGCATGAGCGAGGGGCCGAAGCGAGCGCCCTCTTCGCCGCCGGAGACGCCGGAGCCGACGAACAGGAAGCCCTTGGCCTTCAGAGCGGCCTCGCGGCGGACGGTGTCGTTCCACTCGGCGTTGCCGCCGTCGATGATGCAGTCGCCGGGTTCGAGGAGGGGCGTGAGCGAATCGATGACGGCGTCGGTCGGCTTGCCGGCCTTCACAAGGATCATGATGCGGCGCGGCCGCTTGATGCTCTTCACGAAGTCGGCGAGCTCGGCGGCGGGGATGAGCGCGCCGCCGGGGCCGATGACGTTCGCCGGATTGTCCTTGACGAACTCCTCGGTGACGGCGACAGTGCGGTTGTAGACGGCGACGGTGAAGCCGTGGTCGGCCATGTTGAGCGCGAAGTTCGCGCCCATGACGGCGAGGCCGATGAGGCCGACGTCGGCGGAGGCGGGAGCGGGGGTGGGGAAGGCTGCGGGCATCGATAACTCCGTGGGATTATCGGTTGTGGAAAGTCGGGACTGTTTTCAGACGTTGGAGATTCTCGGGCGTGGATGCAGGAGGAGCGTACGCGCCGGGTTATCGGGCGTGCATGGCGGGGCGCGCGCGGCCACCGCGGCTGAGGGCGAGCATGCCCGAAGTCGCGGTCGGCGGTTGTGATTCTCAGTTCTGCGGCGTGTCGACGATCATCAGCGTGGAGTGGCCCGCGGGCGGATCGGCGCGCAGGTTCTCGAGCTCGATGTCGGGGAAGCCGCGGTAGACCTCGTCGGCGGGAAGGTCGGCCTGCAGGAGGCGGCCGTCGAGTGTGTACACGCTGTAGCGCGGGCCGTCGGGTGTGGCCCAGCAGCGGACCATGTGCTGCGTGCCCTCGAGCGTGCCGACGAGTTTCCAACCCTTGGGATGGGAAGCCTCGGTGCGCGGCGGGAGCTGGAGCGGGGCAACGGGAATGTTGGTGGCGGTCGCGCTGCGCGGCGGGGGCTTGATCACGCTAGCGACGCCGAGAAAGATGGCCGCGCCGGCGAGGACCAGCACCGCCCCGCGGAGCCGGTGGGCCAGCGAATGGGAGGGATGGGTGGCGTGGAGCATGGAGAGGCTATCGGTCGAAGGAGTGGGCCACTTCAAGGGAAGGGCTGATGGTCCTGTAATTGACGGGGGTGGCGGCTACAATCGCCCCCTTCGGAGGCCCCGTCGTCTAGCCTGGTCCAGGACACCACCCTTTCACGGTGGTGACATGGGTTCGAATCCCATCGGGGTCATTGCATCTATCTGTATGAACGTGCGAACACCCCTGCGGCTTGGCCGCGGGGGTGATTTGCTTTGGTGGGGTCAATTCCCCAGCGGGATGCACACGTTGAAGGGCAGATTCGGGCCGGGGAGGACGAACGGCAGGCCCGGCTGATCCGCGGTGCGCGGCGGCTGGAGGAACGGGTTCTGCTGGGCCGCGGCGGCGAAGAGGTGGGTGGGGCGGCCGGATTTGTCCTGCAGGATGAACGGCCGCTCGAGGGTGTTGAGCGGGGTGGTGGAGGAGTCGGCCCAGGTGAGCGTGCGCGGGGTGATGAGTGCGCCCGGGTCGGAACTCGCGGGGATGGTCCACGTGATCGTGAAGCCGTCGGCGGCGAGGGAGCCGGCGGCCCAGCCGATGCCGCCGGTGGATGTGGCGCGGGCGTCCTTCACGGCGGCGTAGATGAGTCCGTTCCAGATGAAGACGCAGGGGTCTTCGATGCCCGCGCCGCTGGTCTCGAAGAGCAGGTTGGGCTGGATGGTGAAGGGGCCGGTGGGCGCGTCGGCGAGGGCCCAGCCGGTGCGGTAGGGGCCCATCTTGTCGCTGGATGCGCCCGCGGGCTGGTCGGCCGCGCGGCCCTTGAGGAGCATGAGGTACTTGCCGCCGGGCAATCGCGTCACGGCAGGGTTGACGACGTAGCCGAGCAGCGGCGCCTGCGGAGTGCAGGCGGGATGGGCCTCGCGCTTCCACGGGCCGCCGGGGGAATCGGCCACGGCGACGCCGATGCGCTGGGTGATGATGTGGTCGTACCAGTCGTTGAAGGCGGAGTTGTCGTCGCGGTTGGCGACGTAGTAGAGGTAGTAGCGCGGCTTGCCGGTGGCCGGGTCGGCGAGGCGGACGCAGTAGGCGTTGTGGGCGTTGCAGGCGTCCCACCGGCCCGCGGGCGTGTCGCCGGGAGATTGCAGGGCGATGTCGGCGAAGGTGTACGGGCCCTCGGGCGCGGCGGCGGTGGCGTGGGCGATCTGGGATTCGTAGAGCCAGCCGCGCATGAGGCGGGGATTGGTGCGCGGCCAGCGGTCGTAGAACAGGTGGTATGTGCCGTCGTCGCCGAGGACGGGCGTGCCGCCCCAGTGGAACCAGTCGGGATCGGCGAAGACATGCGGGCGGGCGGTTTGATCGGCAAGGCTCGTCTTGCTGGCCAAGGGCAGTGTCCCCGCCACGCCGGGAGGAGTGACGACGTGGGCCGAGGCGGCGCGGGGGGCGCCGGGGAGGACACACGCGGTGATCACTGCCAGACGGAGCATTTGCGGAAGACGCTTGTTCATGGCTTGCTGATTCCCGATGCGTGACGCCGGTGGAAGGCCTGCCACGGGATTGCCGGGGCGGCGTGGATACCAGATCCAAGTTCAGAAAAAGGCCCGGCCGGGAGTGGTCCCGACCGGGCTTGATGGCAGGGCCGCGGGTCGTGGCGGCACTGAAGGTGGTCAAGCGGGCGTCCCTCGCACGAAGCGGGGGCGCCCGCGCACAGGAAACAGGTCAGGAGCAGCCGCCGGCGAACCAGGCGTTGAGGAAGTCGAAGATATTCTGCACGGCCAGAGTGCCCGAGTTGCCGTCGCCGCCGACGATGGCGGCCTTCTTGCCGGCGAACCAGTCGTTCAGGAAGTCGAAGATGTCCTGCACTTCCAGCGTCGCGTTGTGGTTGTAGTTGGCGTAGCAGCAGGGGTTGGTCGTGTTGCCCAGCGTGCCGGGGACGGTCACCGGGTTGTTGCAGACCGAGCTGGTCGACACGAACTTGGAGATGATGGTGGCCGGAGAGGCGGTGTCCATCGCGGCGGCGCAGGCCGCGGCATCGGCAAAGGCGGTTGAACAGGTCGCTCCGCGGCAGCAGACGCCGGTGGCCGTGGGGTTGGAGACGGTAAACTGGACGAAGTTGATGACGCCGTTCCAGGAGGTGGCGGGCCAGTTGAGGTCCGGGGAGGCGATGGTCGCGCTGGCGGAGTCGGTCAGCTCGATGTGGCAGGTGTAGGCGGTCGTCTGGGCCATCTGGTCGCAGAGCAGACCGTTCGCGTAGGGTGTGAGGAACTTCCTGATGGTGCCGCTGCTGGTGATCCCCTCGGCGGGGTCGTTGGGTTGGTCGTTGGCGAGGTTGCCGGGGCAGACGGCGAGGTAGTAGGTGCCGGCGGGAAGCGTGCGAATGAAGCTCGAGGTGGTGCCCGCGGGATCGGGGGCGGTGTTCGTGAACAGGCCATCGGCCCCGCCCGGGCCGCTGGTGGCGTCGTTGGTGAGGGCGTTGAAGTTGGAGTCATAGAGCCAGGTATCGGAGTCGATGACGGTCGTTCCGGTGCTGACAACGCGGATGATCACAGGGCCCGCAGCGACCGAGCCCGTGGTGGCGGTCGGCGTCACCGGAGTGTCGGTCATTTGGAGGACGTAGGGCGTGGAGGAACCGCCGCCGATCTCGACGACCATCCCCTCCTCCTTGCCGAAGCCGTACCAGACCATCGTGCGTGTGGTGCCGGTCGCGCCCTGGATCTTCGCGTTGCCGCCGAAGGTCGAAGCGCCGCCTGACTGGTTGTAGCCGCGGATCGTCCAGTCGTTGATGGTCGAGCCCTGGAGTTGGTTGAGTTCGTGGCGGTAGATGCCGGGCGCAGCGGTGGCAGACTTGATGAGCCACATGTCCACGAAGGGGTTGGAGGCCGAGCCGTTGGTGTAGCCATGCAAGCCGGTGTCGAAGTTGGCGCCGGTGCTGACGCCCGTCATTGTGTCGCCGCTGGCGAGCGTCACCGGGTTGTTTGTGTGGCTGGTAAAGCCCTCGCTGTTGGGCTCGTGCTCGCCGACGCAGACCGCGGCGGGGCAGGCGGAGGCATTGCCGAGGTAGGTACCGGCGTTGGGCGTCACCATGTCCGGAAGGAGCAGGGCGGCGCAGTCGGCAGAGAATCGGATCGTGCAGGCTCCGGTGGACTGCTCGCAGCAGGCGCCCTTGAACGAGTCGCACGCCGCCGAGTCGCAGACGCCGCTGGTGTTCTGGGTCGTGCCGCTCGCGCACGAGGCGGTGCTGAAATAGACGGTGCACGCGCCCGTGGTGGTGTTGCAGCACGCCTTGACGATCGGGCACGACTCGGAGGGCACGTTTCCGGTACAGGTCGTGCCCGTTCCCGCCGCGGTTCCCGTGCCGCAGGCGGCGGTGCTGTAGGAGAGCACGCACGCGCCGGTCGCGGTCGCGCAGCAGATCTTGGTCACCGGGCAGGACCCGGAGGGAACGTTCGGATCGCAGGTCGTCCCCGTGCCGGTCGCCGAGCCGGTAGCGCAGGCAGCCGAGGATGAGTAGAGCACCACGCAGGAGCCGTCGGTGGTGTTGCAGCAGATCTTGAGCACAGGGCAGGAGGCCGAGGGCGTGCCCGGGGAGCAGACCGTGCCGGTGCCGGTGGTGGAACCGGTGGCGCACGTGGCCGTGCTGGAGAACATCACGACGCATGAGCCGTCGGTGTTGCCGCAGCAGATCTTGCGGGGCGGGCAGGAGTTCGCGTCGCAGGCGGTGTTGGCGCCGACGGTGGTGCCGGTGGCGCAGGTGCCCGTGAAGATGAGGGTGCAGGCGCCGGTGGCGTTGTCGCAGCAGGCGAAGAGCGGCTGCGGGCAGGGGTTGGCGGGCGAGCAGGAGCCGGAGTTGATCTGCCAGGTGGCCGAGCACTGGCTCTGGACGGTGATGGTGCAGGAGCCGTCGAGGGCGCAGCACGCGGCGGGGCAGAGGTCGGAGGTGCAGGTCTGGCTCGCCCCGTTCCAGGTGCCGTTGTTGGTGGTGCAGTTGCCCTGGGTGGAGATGGAGCAGTTGCCGGCGATACAGCAGGTGCCAGTGGGGGCGGTGCACGGGCTGACCGTGCAGGAGGTGTCGTTGAAAGTCCACGCGCCGCTCGAGGCGTTGCAATCGGAGAGCGTGACCGCGCTGCACGTCGGGCCGACGCAGCACCCGCCGAGAGGGGCGTTGCAAACGTTCGGGGAGCAGGTGCCGTTCTGGCTGAAGCTCGAGGGCGAGGCGCAGGCGTCCGGGCGGGTCATGGTGCACCCGGCGCTCACATCGCAGCACGAACCAAGGACGGCAACGTTATCGAACAGGGCAATGTTGCCCGATGTGTTGTTGAACACCATGAGCCAGAGCGCATCGCCGGCCTGGGGCGTGAGGCCCGTGCCGACGGCGATGGGCAGCGTGAGACTGACAGTGCCCGAGCGCACGGCCGTGCTGGAGGCGTTGGGGCTGGTGGACCAGGCGACGGTCGTTTCTGTCAGGGCGGAGTTGGCCGTGACGGCCGTCACGCCGAGCTCGTAGGGGGTGAAGTTGTCCATCGGCGTGATGTTGCCGCAGACCAGCGCGACGCTCATCGTGAACGTCGAGCCGGAACGATCGCCCACGTCCATCGACACGCTGTAGGCGCCGTGGCCCGGGTCGTAGTTGCCCACGCGCGTCCACAGGCCGCCGAGGCTGGTGCTGTTGGGCGGCAGGCCGACGCGCCCCCAGTTGGAGCCGCCGCTATGAATGGTGAGCGGGATGGTCGCCCCGTCGGCGTACATGACCTGGCTGGCCCAGTCGTCGGAGTTCCACCAGTTGGCGACCCTGGTGTTGTTGGCCCCGGTCGCGGGCGCGGCGAGGCCGCTGAACCCGGTGGAGTTGTTGCCATAGGTCGAGGTCAGGCTGGTGCCCTCGAAGCTGGCATCCGTCGGCTGGAAGAGCGCGGGGGAGCACGTCCCGGCCAGAGCGAAGGTGCCGGAGCAGGTGGAGGAGTCGGTCACGGGTGTGCACACGCCCGAGACGGTGCAGGTCCCGGCGCAGGAGCCGTTTTGTGTCCAGGTTCCGGTGCAGCTGGCCTGGTAGGTCAAGGTGCACGCACCCGCGGTTACGCAGGAGCCGTAGTAGTTCGTCTGCTTGCGGACGGTGGTGAGGCCACCGGCGGCGACGAACTGGTTGATGCCGAGGGTGGTGATCACGCAGTTGTCGCCGGGCTCCCAGACGGAGGGATCGGAGCCGACCACGGCTGGCGCGCCATCGATGAGGATCTCGCCGTTGTTGATGTGGTCGGCGACAACCAGGGCGACGATCTTGCGTCCGAAGGCGAGCTTGGCGTCCTCGCTGGTGATGTTGATGGTTGAGGTGAAGGAGATTGGGTCACCGGTGGCGTTGGCCGTGGACGAGTTGCCCGCGAGGCGGAGCTCGCCCGTGCCGCTGAGGGTGACGGCGACGTCCTGCACGGAGTTCGCCAGAACCAGACCGCCGCTGATGTTGACGGCGGGGTGGCCGGTGGCGTCGCTTGCGCCCGCGTTGGACAGATTGTTCAGCACCGTGCTGAAGTTGCCGGAGACCATGCGAAGGACGCCGCCGGTCATGGTGAGCGATCCGCTGCTGCCGAGGTAGAGGCTGCCGCCGAGGGTCGAGGCCTGGGCGGCGTTGATGTACCCGCTGTTGATGAAGAGGTTCTTGTTCACCGCGGTGGACGCCGAGATGGTCCCGGTGTAGGCAAGTCCGGTGGTGGAGTCGGTCCAGTTGGCCTTGCCGTTGCCGAACATGCTGACGCCGTCGGCGGCGGTGGAGCCGGACGTCGTGGCGTTGTAGTTCGGGTTCCAGGTGAGATCGGCCATCGCGGGCGTGGCCGCGGCGGCCGCGCCGACGGCGGCGACAAGGCTACAGACGGTCGGGAACGATCGAAGACGAAACATACGGTGAACCTCCTATGGCGGTGACGACGTGGGTGCTGGAACTGCGGGGTGGGGTGGGGGGGATCTCAGCGTTTGCGGTCGGTTGTGTAGTCCACGCCGCGAAGACCCTCGCGCGTGAACCGGAAGTAACTTCTCACCATGTCGATGGGGTTTCCCGAGAGCGTGGGGTAGTCGTACCCGGGGATGCCCGTCGCGGGGTCGTAGGAGTACGTGGTCGGGAACGCGCTGCCGGGCGTGTCGGGGTTCCAGCCCAGATTCGCGTCTCCCGTGCGGCACACCCGAACCGAGGCATCGAAGAACGCCAGAGGCTGGCGGGCCCCGACATACTCGAACCAGATCGGGCGCGCCGCCGTGTGCCGGTCGAACAGGTCGTAGATGAACACCTTCTGCGATGCGAATCCAACCTCGTCGAAGCGCCGCTTGCCCATGGGTGTGGAGAGCGCCGAAGAGGGAATGAGGTACCGGTGATGTCGATCCGGCTGCTGCCGGATGGTCGGAGCGCCCGCCGAGTTGCGGTCGGGCACGTACGACACGGGCACCGTCTGGTACGAGGCCCAGTACGGGTGGTACCACTCGTACGCGCCGGACGGGCTCGCCTCCGTCTCCAGGCCGTTGCTCGCCAGAGTCGTGTAGTCGTCGGGGTGCTGCTGCCAGAGCTTCACCCACGTGTCGTCCGGGCAGCCCGCGGCCGGCGCGATGGGATTGGTGTCACCGAAGTAGCCGCCATCGATCAGTGGAAGGTGCCAGAAGTTCCGGTTGAAATCCCGATTGGTCACCAGTGGCGCCCGGGTCAGGTCCCGCCCGGTGCGCCGGCGCACGATGTCGGCCACCTGCTTGCCCTGGTTCATGTCCCATGCATCGCCAGCGAGCGACACCAGATCGCCGTACTCGCTGTTCCCTTTGCCGGGAACCCAGTTGAGAGCGCCGATGCGGTCCTTGTTGTCGCTCCCGTACCCGGTCTGCGCCGACACAAGCTGGTGCATGTTGCTCATGCACACCGCCATTCGCGCGGACTTGCGGGCCTTGCCCAGCGCGGGAAGCAGGATGCCCACGAGCAGCGCGATGATGGCGATCACCACGAGCAGCTCGATGAGCGTGAACCCTCTCCTGCAGGCGGACATGAGTTGTCGTGTGCTCATCGGGCCTCGTCCCACCTTTCGCGGAGGTACTTGAAGTCGGTATTGCCGCCCGTGACGGCCGTGCCCGCGCCGCCCACGATCGCCATATCCCGGGCCAGCCGCACGGTCTGGGCGTCGACCCAGGTGTGCAGCGCGGCGTGGCCGTCGGCGTAGGCGATGGTGCTCTTGTTGTCGTGCCAGATGGTCAGCACGTCGAGCCACGCCTGCGAATCCAGGCGCATGGCCCAGGAGTTCAGGTTGATGCCGCGCGGGTCGGATTCCTCGATGGTGACGAAGTTCTCGCTCGGCCGCCAGAGCTGGCTGGCGCGGATGTTGACGCGCTTGCCGCCCCAGGCGGTCTCGTAGTGGTTGCTCCCCGCCATGTAGTTGGGGATCGAGTACGTCGCGTACGCCAGCGCGCTGGTGCCCGGCGCGCCGTTGAGCGTGTAGCCCGAGCGGATCACGTCGCGGGTGTCGGAGAGGCAGTGGTAGGCCTGCACGTCTCCCATGTACTGGAACAGCGCACCGACCTGGATGCCGCGCTTCTGGGCCGAGACGTCGGTGGCGCTGTTGACCTGGGCCTGCGTGAGCGGGGCGTCGTTGTTGTTCTCGTCGCGCGGCCAGTCGATCCAGCTGCTCGTGTGCGGGCCGCCGTCCTCGGTCGCCCAGACGCCCGCGCCGGAGTAGTTGGCCGAGTCGGTCCACGAGCTGACGAGCAACTCTTTGAAGTCGTTGGTGTACGCGACGTACGCCTGGCCGAGGGAGCGCTGGTTTGCGAGGCAGCGGGTGACCCGCGCGGCCTTGCGGGCCTTCCCCAATGCCGGGAGCAGGATGCCCACGAGCAGGGCGATGATCGCGATGACAACGAGGAGCTCGATGAGGGTGAATCCGCCGCCGCTGGACGAGCGGCGGGGGGCGGAACACGCATCGCGATGGCGGAGTGTTTGGAGCATTGAGCCGCGCCCTTGGAATGGAGCTCTTCTGCGGAGAATCTTGCGTAGACTACCTCTGTTTTACTGTATCGGCAATGATTTGGATTAGTTTCTGAAACATTTTGGCAACATGAGACGATTTGGGGTAGTATGGAGTGCTCGCAGGCAGCGGGCCTTGCGTCTCAGATCACCTACGTGAAGGGCGGGTACAGTGACCCCGATGGCCGAACTGAAGAACCGGAAGACAAAGACCCCCGAATCTGGGGAAAAACGAGGGTTCGAGCACGCCGCGACGGTGGTGCTGGGCAACCTTCAGAGTTCCATGCTGGCGCTGGTGCAGGCGGTGGCGCGGATCGAGGTGCGCAAGGCCGCGGATGTGGAGCGGGCGCTCGGCATGGACCGGAAGCTGTGCTGGCAGGTGTACCGGATCGCGACGGCGAGCAACCCGCTGGCGGCGGGGGCGAATGTGCCGGCGCGGGTGTCAGTGGAGCGGCTGCTCAAGACGGCGGAGCGCAAGCAGGTGGCGCCGGCGATCATCGAGGGGGTTTCGCGGGCGTTCACGGAGTTTGAGTTGCTGGTGGAGCGGCACGCGGCGACGCGCGGCGAGTTTGATGCGCTCATCGCCGCGGCGTTGCCCGAAGAGCAGGAGAAGATGAACTTCGCCAGCCGCGAGGCGATCTACCACGCGGCCCGGAACATCCGCGGCGTGACGATGCAGACGGCGTTGATTTCGCAGATCCTGTACCCATCCGCGGATGCGCCGGATCTCCTGGACAATGTCAACCTTGTCGGGCACCTGGGGCTGCGGCGGATCCGGCGCGGGGCGGTGATCGAGTGCACGGCCCGCATCCTCAGCAGCTCGCGCCAGCCTTCGCCGATGAGGACGCTGGACGGGCGGCCGGTGAACAACACGGCCGACGCGATGCTGCCGCGGTTCTGCTCGGACCCGGCGCCCACGGTGGTGGCCCATGACTACGGCGAGCAGGTGCGGTTCACCCTCGAGGGCGAGGATGTGGGGATGCAGGCGGCGGTGGACTCGGTGTTCGTGGGCATGATGCCCGCGTTCCGGAGCCGATACGCCACGCCCGAGCGTGCGACCACGGGCATGGCGGTCTGGACGGATGCGCCCGCGCACTGGCAGGTCATCGATCTGCTGGCCTACGAGGGCGTGATCCCGGCGCAGGATCCGATGGTGCGGGTGTACGACATGATCCCGCACGGCCCGATCGTGCGGTCGCCGGAGAAGAGCCGCGATATCGACGTGGTCGCCTTCGACCCGCCGGTGCGGTACATGGGGCGCGGGCTGGAGAGCTTCCGGTGCCTGCACGTGCCGAGGTACATGGAGATGCTCGCGCACGTGTGCGAGAAGCGCGGGTGGGACCCGGACCGGCTGCACGGCTATCGCGTGGAGATCGAGTATCCCGTGTACAGCTGGCAGACCGCGCTCTCGCTGCGGCTGCCAGACCCGCCGACGGCGTAAGCCGCGGACGAACGAATCAGCAGCCGGCAAACCATGCGGACAGGAAGTCGAACACGTCCTGGACCTGCAGGAATCCAGAGTTGTTGAAGTCGGCCTCGGTCGCCTGGCCGAACCAGGCGTTGAGGAAGTCGAAGATGTCGGCGACCTCGATCACGCCGTTGTTGTTGTAGTCGGCGGGGCAGCAGGTCCGCGGGCCGCAGGTGGTGCAGTCGCCGCGGTAGACGTGGGAGGGCGTGGTGGGGCCGGTGCAGTTGATGGGGGCGACGACGGTGCAGATCTTCTGGTTGCCGTAGGCGTTGCAGCAGGCGCCGGTGGTGGGCTGCACGGTGATGACGATGGGGAAGCACGAGGACGCCGAGCACGGGGGGTTGGTGCGCCGCGCGTAGTAGGTGGTGGTGACGAGTGGTGCGGCGATGGTCAGAGGGTTGCCGGTGCCGACGGAGGTTCCGCCGCAACTGCCGCTGAACCACTCCACGCCGGTGCCCGTGCCGCCGAAGGCGGTGAGCTGGATGGTGGAGACGCTGCCGGCGCAGTAGCCGTCGGCGGAGGTGGTGATGGCGGTGGGGGGCGTGGGCGGGGCGGAAACGGGAACGGTGATGGTGGCGCAGCTAGAACTGCCGCACTTGTTGGTCCAGCGCGCGTAGTAGGTCGTGGTGGAGAGCGGGGCGGGGATGGTGATGGATGTTCCCGAGTTGACGAAGACGCCGCCGCACGAGCCGGTGTACCAGTTCAGGATCAGTCCCGAGCCGCCGGTGGCCGAGAGCGTGATCGTGGGCGCGGTGGGCAGGGCGAGGATCGTGAGGGTGACCGTGGAGACGGCGGGCGGGCGGCCCGTGCAGGGCGCGCTGGGCTGGGCCGTGAGGGTGAGCGTTACCGAGCCGGCGCTGATGTCGGCGGGGCTGGGCGTGTAGATCGGGTTGAGGATGTTGGGATTGGAGAAGCCCGTGCCGCCCGTCCAGAGCACGGAGGAGTAGTCGGTGGCCGCGCCGCTGAGCGAAGCGACGCCGTTGGCGCAGATGGTCTGCGGGGCGCCGGCGTTTGCGGTGGGGTTCTGGACGACGGTGACCGTGATCGAGGCGCACGCGGAGGGGCCGCAGGCGTTGACCCAGTGGGCGTAGTAGGTGGTGGTGACCGTCGGCGCGGCGACGACGACCGGCGTGCCGGAGCCGACGACCGGGCCGGTGCAGCTGCCGGAGGTCCAGATCAGCACGGTGCCGTTACCGCCGGTGGCCGAGAGTGTGATGGTGGGGATGGAGCCGGTGCAGAAGTTGTTGGTGTTGACGCTCGCCGAGACGGGAGCCACGGGGGCCGAGTTGACGGTGATCGTCACGTGGGCGACCGCGGGCGGGACGCAGGAGTAGGGCGAGAAGACCGTGAACGTGAGCACGACCGAGCCCGCGAGCACATCGCCGGGGCCGGGCGTGTAGATCGGGTTGAGGATGGTGGCGTTGTTGAACGAGCCCGAGCCGCCGGACCAGAGCACGCTGGAGTAGTTGGTCGCGGTGCCGGTGAGTTGGACCACGCCGGTGGAGCAGATGATGTCGGAGCCGCCGGTGGCGACGGCGGAGGCCGTCGGGGGGGCGACCGGGTCGATGGTGAAGGTGCGCTGGCAGGTGGAGGGGTTGTTGGCCGCGTCGCGGACGGTGATGGTGACGGTGGTGGGGGCGGGGCCGACGAAGGTTCCGACGGGCGGAGACTGGGTGATGGACAGGAGGCCCGGGGCGGTGCAGTTGTCGGAGGCGACGACGGCGGAGGTGAAGTCCGGGAGCGCGGCCTGGCAGCTGAAGTTCGGCGCGGCGTGGAGGTTCACTCCGCAGTCGGAGATGATCGGCGGGGTGTTGTCGGTGACGGTGATGCTCTGGAGCGTCTGGGCCGCGTTGCCGGCGCAGTCGGTGGCTGTCCAGGTGACGGTGGTGGGGCCGGCGGGGTAGGGGCTCGAGAGGGGCAGGCTGTCGGAGCGCACGCCGACGACGGTGACGGGGCCGCAGTTATCCGGGGCGGCCGGTGCCGTGAGCGTGATGGAGGCGAAGCAATCGAAGGAGTTGGTGGAGACCGAGACGGGCGGGGCCGCGGCGATCGCGGGCGGGGTGTGGTCGACGGTGAAGGGAGCGAGGTTGAAGGTGGTGGTGGCGATCGGGGTGCCGTTGGTGTCGGTCAGCCGCGTGGGCGGGAGGGGCGAGGGGCGGGAGCGGAAGGAGACGAGCGTCAGGTTCTCGCTGGCGCAGACCTCGGTGAGCGCGGTGAAGTGGAGCGTGGCGAAGCGGGCGGGGGCCGCGACCATCGGGGCGCCGAAGGCGGTGGACACGGCGTAGTCGATCGTGCCGCCGATGTTGTCGAACGAGCTGTAGACGACGGTTGGGAAGGAGGATCCCGGGGTTGCGCCGGTGTATTGCAGGCGCGAGGTGTCATAGGAGAGGAAGAACTGGCCTCCGGCGACGGAGGGCGTCGAGCTGGCCAGATCGATGGTGACGTCCACGGCCGCGCTCTGCGAGCAGGCGGGGGAGACGCTCAGCTGCGTGACCGACTGCGCGTGGGACGGCGCGGCCGCGCAGGCGGCGACCGCGATGAGCGCAATGAGCTGGACAAGCGTGTGGATTCGCACAAGAAACTCCTTCAATCCGCCGGACAGAGATCGGCGGGCATTCGCGGTCGAGAACAAACGGGCGTGGTCAGGGGCAGCCCTGGAACCAGGCGTTGAGAAAGTCGAAGATGTCCTGCACGGCGAGGCCGCCCACGCCGTTGAAGTCCGCGCGGCAGTCGCCGGCGAACCAGAGGTTCAGAAAATCAAAGATGTCCTGCACCTCGAGGGCGCCGGAGTGGTTGGTGTCGGCGGTGCAGGTGACCCAGGGGTTGATGATGGTGAGCGGGCCGATGACCTGGCCTTGCAGGTCGGTGAGGCGGGTGGGAGGGTTGCTGGCGCGAACGCGGACCTGGGGGAGGCAACCGGTTTGCGTCGGCACGAAGTGCAGAACGGCGAGGTCCTGATCGTCGCTGGAGGGGGATTGCCCGATGAACGCGTTGATGCCCGCGGCGACGTCGATCTGGCTCGAGTGGGCGGTGATTGGGCTGACGAGGGGAAGGCCGAAGCGGGAGGTGATGTAGGAACCCGAGACGAGGGTCAGGCGGGAAGGATCGAACTCGAGGAACGCCTGCCAGCCGGCGGCGGGCACGGGGCCGATGTTGCGCACGCGGATGGTGATGTTGACGCCCGGGCCCGGCGTGGGAACGAGCTCCAGCACCGGGTCGGCCGCCGCGTGCCCAGCGAGCGCGAGACACCCGCCGGCGGCGGCCGTGAGTGCTCGAAGTGTGCTGGTGCGTGGAATCATCGGTTTCTCGGAGTGGGCAGGAGGGGAGAGAAGCGGATCATGGGCACCCGGCGAACCAGGTAGAGAGGAACTGGAAGATGTCGGGAACGGTGACCTGGCGGTCACGGTCGATGTCGGTGGCGGGGTGGCCCTGCATCCAGGCGTTGATGTAGTCGAAGATGTCCTGGATATCGACGCCGCTGCGGCGGTTGAAGTCGGCCGCGCAAGCCGCGGGGCCGTTGACGGTGAGGAAGACGATGTCGTCGGCGTTGAGCCGGCCGTCGAGGTTGAGGTCGGCGCGGGCGATGTCCCAATCGCCGCGGGCGATGAGGTCGGCGACGGAGATGTCGGTGATCGGGCCGGAGCCGGCGAGGGGGCCGCAGGGGTCGGCGTCGGCCGCGGCGAAGAAGTTGCCTTGGATGAAGGTGAAGTCCTCGGTGCCGACGGAGCCGTTGCCGCTGAAGTCGGCGTGGAGCGGGGCCGTGGAGCAGGAGGTGTCGGCGCCGGGGTTCTGGCTGAGGCGGCCGATATAGCCGCCGAAGTCGAGGATGTCGATGTAGTTGTCGTTGTTGATGTTGCCGCTCTTGAGGGCCTTGCCGCTGGCGGAAGTGAAGGCGGCGATGAGCGAGCCGGGTGTGGAGGCGTCGAAGGCCGGCGCGGCGGTGGCGACGCAGCGGAGTGTGTGGAGGCGATCACGCACGGCCAGGGCGGTGTAGGTGCCGCAGGGCACGGTGGAGAAGGTGGTGGAGGCGACGCCGCCGGTGAAGGTCAGCACACGCTCGATGGAGTAGGCGGGCGTGGTGCAGGAGGCGCTGGTGTAGAAGTCGAAGGTGATGCAGCGGTCGAACGGCCCGGCGCTGACGCCGGCGAGCTCGACGGTGACGGAGGCGGAGGTGCACACGGTGCCCGATCCGAGCCAGAGGCCGGTGCAGTCGATCTCGGCCGTGATGGAGCAGGCGGTGCCGACGCAGCAGGCGCCGGTTGTGCCGCACGGCTGCTCGTTGCAGGCGCGGGTCTCGCTGAGCGGGCCGCAGGGCGCTCCGCCGTAGGCGGCGGGCGTGATGACGGTGCGGGTGCGGGTTTGCGTTCCGCCGCCGCAGGTCACGGTGCATGCGGACCAATCGCTCCACGCGCTGAGGACACAGTCGACCGGGCAGGCCTGTTCGTTGCAGGCGCGGGTCTCGGTGAGCGGGCCGCACGGTGCTCCGCCGTTGGCGGCCGGAGTGATGACCGTGCGTGTGCGGGTCTGTGTTCCGCCGCCGCAGGTAGCGGTGCATGCGGACCAATCGCTCCACGCGCTCAGGACGCAGTCGACCGGGCAGGCCTGTTCGTTGCAAGCGCGGGTCTCGGTGAGCGGGCCGCACGGTGCTCGGCCGCTTGCGGCGGGCGTGATGACCGGTGCGTACGAGTCTGGATGCCGCCGCCGCAGGTGGCGGTGCACGCTGACCATTCGCTCCAGTCGCTCAAAACGCAATCGACGGGGCAGGCCTGCTCGTTGCAGGCGCGGGTCTCGGTCAGCGGTCCACAGGGCGCGCCGCCGTTGGCGGCGGGTGTGATGACGGTGCGGGTTCGGGTCTGGATGCCTCCGCCACAGGTGGCGGTGCATGCGACCACTCGCTCCAGTCGCTGAGAACACAGTCAACGGGGCAGGCCTGCTCGTTGCGCGCGAGTCGGGTCAGCGGGCTGCACGCGCGCCGCCGTTGGCTGCGGGCGTGATGACGGTGCGTGCGGGTCTGATGCCGCCGCCGCAGCCGACGCTGCAGACCGACCAGTCGCTCCAGTCGCTCAGAACGCAATCCACGGGGCAGGCTGGTGGGCTGGCACGTTGTGCCTGCCTGGGGCGTGCCGCCGTTGGCAGACGCCGTCGACCGAGAGTGAGGCAGTCGCTGGAGATCGGGACGCAGCAGGCCACCTGCGGGCAGGGGTTGGTGGGCGTGCAGGTGTAGTCGCGCCGGGCTGAAGCCGGATAGCGCGCAGACGCCGTCGGTCGCCAGCGAGCAGACGCCGGTGGCCGTGCAGCAGGTTTGCTGCGGGCAGGGGTTGGTGGGCGAGCAGACCGAGCCGGCCTGCTGGGCCGTGCCGGAGGTGCAGTCGCGTGATGACGAAGGTGCAGCGCCGCCGGCCGCGCGCAGGCGACCGGGCAGGCTGTTCGTTGCAGCGCGAGTCTCGGTGAGCGCCGAAGCGCGCCGCCGTAGGCGGCGGGTGTGATGACGGTGCGGGTGCGGGTTTGCGTTCCGCCGCCGCAGGTCACGGTGCATGCGGACCAGTCGCTCCAGTCGCTCAAGACGCAGTCGACCGGGCAGGGCTGCTCGTTGCAGGCGCGAGTCTCGGTGAGGGGGCCGCCAGCGTTTCGCCGTTGGCGGCCGGAGTGATGACCGTGCGTGTGCGGGTCTGTGTTCCGCCGCCGCAGGTGGCGGTGCATGCGGACTGGTCTGCTCCTCCACGCGCTGAGGACGCAGTCGACCGGGCAGGCCTGTTCGTTGCAGCCGCGGGTCTCGGTGAGGGGGCCGCAGGGCGCTCCGCCGTAGGCGGCCGGAGTGATGACCGTGCGTGTGCGGTTTGCGTTCCGCCGCCGCAGGTGGCGGTGCAGGCGGACCACTCGCTCCAATCGCTGAGGACGCAGTCAACCGGGCAGGGCTGCTCGTTGCAGGCGCGGGTTTCCGTCAGCGGGCCGCAGGGCGCTCCGCCGTTGGCGGCGGGCGTGATGACGGTGCGGGTTCGGGTCTGGATACCGCCACCGCAGGTCGCGGTGCAGGCGGACCACTCGCTCCAGTCGCTGAGGACGCAATCCACCGGGCACGGCTGCTCGTTGCACGCGCGGGTCTCGGTCAGCGGACCGCACGGCTGGCCGCCGTTTGCGGCGGGCGTGATGACGGTGCGGGTGCGGGTCTGGATGCCGCCGCCGCAGCCGACGGAGCAGACCGACCAGTCGCTCCAGTCGCTCAGAACGCAATCCACGGGGCAGAGGTTGGTGGGCTGGCACGTTGTGCCCGGCGCCTGGGGCGTGCCGCCGTTGGTGCAGACGCCGTCGACCGAGAGGAGGCAGTCGCCGGAGATCGCGACGCAGCAGGCCACCTGCGGGCAGGGGTTGGTGGGTGTGCAGGTGTAGCCGGTGCCGGGCGTGCTGCCGCTGGCGCAGACGCCGTCGGTCGCCAGCGAGCACACGCCGGTGGCCGTGCAGCAGGCCTGCTGCGGGCAGGGATTGGTGGGTGAGCAGGTGTAGCCGGTGCCGGGCGTGCTGCCGGACGCGCAGACGCCGTCGGTCGCGAGCGAGCAGACGCCCGCGGCCGTGCAGCAGACCTGCTGCGGGCACGGATTGGTGGGCGTGCAGACCGAGCCGGCCTGCTGGGCCGTGCCCGAGGTGCAGTCGGCGGGGATGACGAAGGTGCAGGCTCCGCTGGCCGCGCAGCAGGCGACCGGGCAGGGCTGTTCGTTGCAGGCGCGAGTCTCGCTGAGCGGGCCGCACGGCGCTCCGCCGTTTGCGGCGGGGGTGATGACGGTGCGGGTGCGAGTCTGAATTCCGCCGCCACAGGTAGCGGTGCATGCGGACCAGTCGCTCCAGTCGCTCAAGACGCAATCGACGGGGCAGGCCTGCTCGTTGCAGGCGCGGGTCTCGCTGAGCGGGCCGCAGGGCGCGCCGCCGTTTGCGGCGGGGGTGATGACGGTGCGCGTGCGGGTCTGGATACCGCCGCCACAGGTAGCGGTGCATGCGGACCAGTCGCTCCAATCGCTCAGAACGCAATCGACGGGGCAGGCCTGCTCGTTGCACGCGCGGGTTTCGGTCAGCGGGCCGCAGGGCTGGCCGCCGTAGGCCGCTTCGACGATGACGGTTCGAGTGCGGGTCTGGGTACCTCCGCCGCAGGTCGCGGTGCAGGTGGACCACTCACTCCACGCGCTGACGACGCAATCGATCGGGCAGGGCTGGGTGTTGCACGACTGCGACTCTTCAAGGATCGGGCACGCCTGACCGCCGTTGGCCGCGGCCACGACGACGGTGCGGGTGCGGATCTGGGTGCCGCCGCCGCAGGGGAGCGAGCACGCGCCCCACGCGGACCACGCGCTCACCTGGCAATCCACGGGGCAGAGGTTGGTGGGCTCGCACGTGGAGCCCGCGGCCTGGGCGACGCCGCCGTTGGTGCAGACGCCGTCGACCGAGAGGGCGCAATCACCCAGGCTCGGAACGCAGCAGGCGACCTGCGGGCAGGGATTCGGCGAGCAGGTGTAGCCGGTGCCGGGGGTGCTGCCACCCGCGCACACGCCGTCGGTCGCGAGCGAGCAGGCGCCGAGCGGGGTGCAGCAGGCCTGCTGCGGGCAGGTGTTGGGCGTGCAGACCGAGCCGGGGCTTCCGGCCGTGCTGCCGCCGGTGCACTCGGCCGCGGCGACATAGGTGCAGGCGCCGGAGGCGGCGCAGCAGGCGACGGGGGTGACGGTGACGAAGCGGTTGAAGTTGGTGAAGGTACCGCCGGTCGTGGTGCCCTGGTTGCCCGCGCCGGTGAGGGCGGGGGAGACGGGGTTGGTCTCGTCGCTGAGCGTGGCTCCGCCGGTGTTGCCGTTGCTGAGCGTGGCGATGTAGTCGATGGTGCCGCCGGGCGCGAAGTTGTTGATCGCGGAATAGGGAATCGGAATCTCGATCACGCCGCCGCTGGTCGAGACGCTTCCGATGGGCGTGCCGATGGTGACGGGGGTGAGCGCGGAGCCGTCGAAGGAGAAGAGCGTGGCCCCGGTGCTGTACACGATCAGCACGTAGTCAACGCCGAACGTGGCGGGGCGCGCGGAGCGGAGGGCCCGCGACGCGGAGGCGCGGCCGCCGTCGCCGTTGTCGCTGAACGCCGGGCTGGAGGTGCTGCCGCCGGTCTGGGTGTCGAGGAGGATGGCGATGGTGTTCGGGGAGGTAACGGCCGCGCCGGTGCGAACCGCGATGGTCAGACCCGTGGTGCCGGACTTCATGAAGATGCGCGGGATCAGGGGATTGCCGCTCAGCGCGGTGGTGTTGGGGAAGTAGCCGAGCATGCCGGCGAAGCTGCTGCCGTCGCCGCCGAAGGTGGCGGGGCTGACGGCCGGGGCGTACTCGCCGCCGCCGATCGCGCCATCAAGCGAAGGGGTGGTCGTCGTCGTGTCCGTGATGGTGTCGGTGAGGCCGCCAGCGCAGTTGCAGACGGCCGCCGCGGAGTTGCGGGGGCGCGGCGTGCCGATCGAGAAGTCGGAGACGTTGCTCAACGTATCGACGCAGCCGTTGTTGTTTCGGAACGCCGCGGTGGTGGTGGACAGCGCGCCGACGGGGGTTCCCCGGATCGAGCTCGACGATCCGTAGGCGAGCATGTCCTTGATGGACGTTCCGGTGGGAGTCGCGCCCGAAAGCGGGGTCGAGTCCGTGACAAGGGCGACCTTGCCGGATGCGCCGGCCATGTTGATTCCCGTCGAAAGTACGTCCTCCTGTGGCATTGCGAGCGCGCCGGCAGTGGTGCCGGCCAGCTTGAAGAGGTAGTACTGTCCGGGCAGGAGCGTCTTCGACGCGCCCACGGCCGTTGAGACGGCCCAGCTTGTTCCGGTGGAACTCGCGTATTGAATCGTCCAGCCGCTGATGTCCACGCTGGTCGAGCCTCGATTGAAAATCTCCACAAAGTCGTTGGTGTATGTGGCTCCTGCGCTGGAGCCGCCGCCGAACACTTGGCTGATGACGACCTGGCCGGAGCCTGTGACAGTGACCGTGAGGCAGGCCGCGCTGAGGCAGCCGGTGGTGGTATTTCGGGCGCGGGCAAAGTACTGCGTGGAGCCCTGCGCGACCGAGGCGATCGGGAGTGTGGTGGTGGGGGAGCCGGTGGTGCCGGACAGGGCGAGGGTTCCGCTAAGGCAGGAGCCGGTGTACCAGTCGACGGTCTCGCCCGCGCCGGCGGTGGCCGAGATGTTCAGGGCCGCGCCGGTGATCGCGCTGTACGAGGCCGTACCCGTCGGCGTGTTGGGCAGGGCGGTCACCGTGACCGTCGCGGTCTGGGTGAGCTGCACCCCCGTGCACCCCGAGCGGGTGGCGAAGACGTTGAAGGTGGTGTCGGCGGAGAGGCTGCCCGTGGGGAGCGGGATCGTGGCGCCGGTGCCGGGGACGACCGCGCCGATGTTGGCGTTGCCGGTGTTGTTGCGGAGCTGGTAGTTGACGCCCGTCTCGCTGGAACCGACGAGGATGTCCGTGCCCGTGCCGCTGCAGACAGACGGCACCTGCGCGGAGACCGAGAGCGCAGCGCTCGGGGGCTGGGCCACGGTGACCGTCGGCTTGGTGGTGAGCGTCACCGACCCGCAGGAGGCGCTGGTCGCGAGCACGTTGAACGTGGTGGTCGCGCTGAGGTTGCCCGTGGGCAGGGGGATGGGGAGGCCGGTGCCCGAGACGGGCGAGCCGATCGGGCTGTCGTCGGCGTCGTTGCGCAGCTGGTAGCTCACGCCCGACTGGCTGGCCGCGACGTTGATGTTCGTGCCCGAGCCGGCGCAGAGCGAGGAGGCGGTGGCGGTGACGCCGAGGGCCGCGCTGGGGCTGGCGTTCACGGTGACGGTGACCTGGGCGCACAAGGCCGAGGTGCAGGTCCCGTCGGTGGCGCGGCCGTAGTAGATCGTCGTGCTCGCGGGCGCGGCGATGGTGACGCTGGTGGCCGTCGAGCTGATCGGCGTCACGGCGGTGCCGCCGCAGGAGCCGGTGAACCAGTTGATGCTGGTGCCGCCGTTGAGTGTGGCGCTCAGGGTGATGGTCGAGGGCGGAGCGGCCGAGCAGTAGGTCGGGGTGTCGACCGCGGGGCTGGTGGGCGTGCCGGGGGCGGCGTTGACGGTGAGGGTGACGGTGTTGGAGGTGGCCGAGGAGGGGCTGCCGCAGGTGGAGGAGACAATGCAGCGGTAGTACATGGTTCCGGCCGAGCCGGTGGGGGGGCTGTACGAGGCGTTCGTGTTGGTGCCCGCCGCGTCGTCGTTGTTGGAGGCGAAGTTGTCGGTGGACTGCTTCCAGAGGTAGGTGACGGTGCCGTTGCCGCCGCTGCCGGCGACGGTGTAGGTCACGATCGCGCCGGCGCAGACGGGGTTGGTGTTCTGCGTGGGCTGGGTGCCGATGGTGACGGGTTGACAGGCAACCGTGGTGAAGTAGCCGAAGTTGGTGAACGCGCCGCCGCTGGTGCCCGTCTGGGCCGCGGCGTTGAAGGCGGAGTTGACGGGGACAGACTCATTGGACAGGAAGGCGGGCGTGCCGGAGGGATTGCTCAGGGAGGCCAGCAGTCGCACGGTCGAGCCGGAAGTGAACGAACCGAGCAGGCTGAATGGAATCCTGATCTCGCGCACGTTGCCGCTGGCGGTGCCGGTGCCGGAGACCGCGCCAATGGGAAGGGCGGTGTTGGTGATGGCGGAGGTGCTGATGGTGTAGAACCGCGCGCTGTCCGCGGCGTTCTGGTTCACTCCGGGGAAGATGACCGCGTGCGAGGCGCGGAAGCCGGAGGGCAGCGTTGCGCCGTTGTTGAACATGCGGTTGATGGCCCGCTGATCGCCGCCGCCGGTGTCGTTGGGATACGTGGCGGGGCTCGCCGAGCCGGTGTCGATCAGCACGGCGACCGAGTCGTTGAGCGTGCCGCCGAGTTGGAGTGCGAGGTAGAGATTGGACGCATCGCTCTTTGCGTAGATGGACCCGCCGCCGAGCGGGCTGCCGAAGCTGCTGCCGCCGCCGAGGTAGCGGTAGGAGTTGCTGGTGCCGTACTCGTTTGTGCCCAGATTGGCGTCGACCGTCGCGCTGGTGGTAGAAGCGTCGGCGTAGCCGTAGCCGTTTGCGGTCACCGAAATGTCGTCGATTCCGATCCATTCATCATTTCCACCCGCATTGCTGGTGATGATGCGGACTTGGACCTCAGGCTGGTTCTCGCAGGCGGCTGGAAGCGAAAAGCTCACCGCCGTCACCAGGGTGGCCAGGCTCGGACCTGTGGACGCATCCGCCACAAAGGCGCTCGGTATGTTCGTGAAGTTGCCGCTGTTTCCGACTCGATACTGAAACGCGACCGGCTGGACAGCATTGTCAATCGTTCCGTCGATATCACGCAGATTGCACGAAAAGATGATCGATGCCTTGCCTGTTGTATTCAGGAAGATGACCAAGTTCGGGGCATCGGCTGCTCCGGAACCTTGAAAGGCCACGACGGGATTCGCAATGCCGTCGAATTCGGCGAGTCCGCCGTTCGAAATGCTCGTTGCCGACTGGTTCGCCAAGACGCTTAGGGTGGACTGAGGTGCGAGCAGCGTTTGAGGATCAACACCGGTTGTGCTTCCGCTCAAGTCATCCGAATAACCGGTGATGCCGGGTACACCGCTCCACGTGTTGTTAGTCGTGATTAGGCTGACGGTCGACCAGTTCTGCGTGAAAGGGAGAGTCTGCGGCGTGGTATCGCCAAGGGCGGCTTGGTTGCACAACAGGGCGAGCATCAAGGAAGCCACCGCGCGAGATCCGTTCGTCCAGAGGGTCGAGAGCATTGCTGTCGGTCCTTTCGTAGCACTGCGCATCAGCCCGCGGTCGTGGCGGGCGGGAGGGTCATGGTCTTGGCCGGCCGCGCGACGTGGCGCGGCGAGGCTGACTGTTCGGGCAAGCCGCCCCCGCCCGTTTGGGCGGGCGGGAGCAGTGGTGGTTCTGCACCAGACGCCGGAAGGACGCCGGATGCGAGATCTCGAAGCGAGGGCTTAGCAGCCCTGGAACCAGACGTTGATGAAGCTGAAGATGTCCTGGACTTCGACGACGCCGTTGGCGTTGGTGTCGGAGCGCGGGTGGCCCATGAACCAGGCGTTGAGGTAGGCGAAGATGTCGTTGACGTCGGTGAACTGATCGTCGTTGAAGTCGGCGATGCAGCGGGGGAGGCCGTTGGCGGCGACCCAGGCGATGTCGGCGGCGTTGACGCGGCCGTCGAGGTTGAAGTCGATCATCGCCACATCGCGGAGGCCACGGGCCATGGCCTCGTCGACCGAGATGTCGGTGATCGGTCCGCCATCGGCCAGCGCGCCGCCGCACGGGTCGAGGTCGCGGAAGTGGAGGAATGCGGACTGGATGAAGGTGAAGTCGCCGGTGCCGACGCTGCCGTCACTGTCGATATCCGCGTGGGAGCCGGCGAAGCCGCAGGTGGAGGGGCCGACGATGTTGCCATAGCGGCCGAAGAAGACGCCGGCATCGAGGATGTCGACGTAGGGGTCGTCGTTGAGATTGCCCAGTTCGAGGGCCTTGGAGGCGCCGGAGGTGAAGGTGGCGTAGTAGTCGACGCCGCTGGTACCGAAGTTGGCCGCGCCCGCGCTGGTGCGACGGAGCGAGTGCTTGGCGTCGCGGACGGTGATGGAGGTGTAGAGCGCGCCGCAGGGCACATCGACGGCGGCGGTGGCGGTTCCCGAGCCGTTGAAGGAGAGATCGGCGCTGACGGTGGCATCGAGCGAGCAGCCGCGCCAGAGCTCGAAGGTGATGCAGCGGGTGGTGGCGATCGCCAGCCCTGCTTCCTGCACGGTGGCGTTGAGCGTGTTGGAGGCGTTGACGGTGACCGTCTGGTTGCAGGTGCCGATGTTGCCGGAGCAGTCGGTGGCGGACCAGGTGACGGTGGTCATGCCGGTGGGGAAGGGGTCGGCGAGGGTGAGCAGGGGGTTGTCGGAGCGCTGGTAGGAGATGGCGATGCTGGGCGTGGATGTGCAGTTGTCGGTCGCCGTGGCGGGCGGGAAGGAGGTGAAGGTGTGCGTGCACAGGCCCGCGTCGGCGTTGACCGACGGGCTGGAGGGGCAGGTGATCGTCGGTGCGGTGGAGTCGATGGTGATCGCGCCGAGATCGAAATAGGTGCCGGCGATCGCGTTGCCGTCGGAGTCGGTCAGGCGGGTGGGGGGGTTGTGGGAGCGGAAGGCCACGAGGCCGGAGCCGGCGCAGATGTTCGCGGTGGCGGTGAAGTCGAGGCGGGCCATGGTGGCGCCGGCGGTGAGGCCGGTCGAGCCGAAGGTGACGCCCACGGCGTAGTCAACCTGCCCGGCGGCGGGAGAGCTGTCGAGGATCTCGGTGGTGTAGACGTTCGAGCCGTCGCCCGGCAGGCCGCCGTTGTAGGAGAGCTTGCTGGAATCGAAGGACAGGAAGAACTGGCCGCCCGCGGCGGCGACGGGCGTTGCACCCGTGTTGATGAGCACGATGATGTGGTCGCCGATCTTGTAGCAGGTCTGGGCGGTGACGAGGGCCGCGCCGGGGAGGGAGAGCGTCCACGGGCAGTAGTTGACGCGCGGGGCGTCGAATGTGCCGGTGGTGGAGCGGACGGAGTCGCCCGTGCCGGAGGCGTTGCTGAGGGGGATCGACGGGCACGCGCTGGGATTGGCGGCGTTGTCGCCCGCGACGGCCGAATCGGCCGGACCGCTGGCGGCGCCCCAGTAGTTGTTGGTGGCGTCGAGGGTGTCGGTGCTGGTGTTGAGCAGGTTGCAGGTGAGTCCGACGCGGTTGCCGATGAAGATGTTGTTGTTGACGGGCGTGGTCGCCAGGTTGCCGATGGGCTGCGTGGACGAAACGAACAGGCCCTCGCCCGTGTTCAGGAAGCCGTTGCCAAGGAACTTGTTGTTCGTGACGGGGGTGTTGATCGCGCCGCGGCCCGCGGTGGCGTTGCCGAACGACGTGAGCGCGAGGCCCGAGCGGCCGTTGTTGATGAACTGGTTGTTGGTGATGAACGAGTCCTTCGGTCCGCCCTGCCAGCCGTCGAACCCGTTGTTCGAGAACGTGTTGTTGCTGACGGTGATGGACTGGAAGGAGCGGCTGCCGGAGTTCATGCCCGAGCCGGCGCAGCTGCTGATCGTGTTGCCGCTCATGAGCGGCGCGGCCAGGCCGACGCCGACGTTGCGGTTGCCGTCCACGAAGATGCCGTAGTTCGCGCTGTTGTGGAGGCAGTTGTTGAGAATCTGGATGCCGTTGTAGCTGTTCGTGCTCAGGAACAGCAGCTGCCCGTTGCCGACCATGGTGCTGCCGTCGATCTCATTGCCGGAGATGAGGCAGTCCGTGCAGTTGCGAGCGAACCACAGGCCGGAGCTCTTGAATCCGAGGATTCGATTGTTCTTGATCTGCAGGCCGGGAGTTGCCGCGGATTCCTGATCGACGCAGCCGTTCGCCGGCGTGCCGCCGTTGCCGTCAAAGGTGAACCCGTCCACCGTGGCCCCCGCCGCCAACGCGTTGTTGATGAGCAGCGTCGGAGAGGTCGCGACCGCGGGCTTGATGATGGTCTCCGCGCCGGCCCGTCCGCAGGCCGGAACGCCGGCCATCGCGCCCTGCAGAATGACGTTCTTGTTGAGCACGACGTTCTCGACGTACGTGCCCGGGCACACCTTGATGGTGTCGCCCGCGACGGCCGCCGCGATGGCGGCGTTGATGGACGTGAACGCCGGCGTCGCGTCGTTGCAGTTGGCCGCGCTGCCCATCCCGTCGTCGGCGACGACAAGCACGGCCGCGCGAGTGTTTCCTGCCAGAGACAGGCCCGCAACGGCTGCCATAGCCGCCAGAGACGAAAGAGGATGCAGTCGCATAGATACCTCCATGGTGGGCAGAGCCGGTGGAGACCACGAGTCTCGGTCCGGCGGTTGCCCCACGAAACTGTCCCCGCCCGCGCAAACGGGCGGGGACAAAGGTCGATCAACGGCCGCGGGTGTCCGCGGCCGGGGTTGGCGCGATCAGCAGCCCTGGAACCAGACGTTGATGAAGTTGAAGATGTCCTGGACTTCGACGACGCCGTTGGCGTTGGTGTCGGAGCGGGGGTGGCCCATGAACCAGGCGTTGAGGTAGGCGAAGATGTCGTTGACGTCGGTGAACTGATCGTCGTTGAAGTCGGCGATGCAGCGGGGGAGGCCGTTGGCGGCGACCCAGGCGATGTCGGCGGCGTTGACGCGGCCGTC
>JBGAOP010000031.1:0-48754 GCA_044221735.1 Phycisphaerales bacterium
GCGCGATAGGGATGGCCCCCCGGATTGCTCTGGTTGTAGATCGAGAAGTTGACGGTGTTGGTGTTGACGAATCGGACGGAGTTGCAGTAAATGTCCGTGGTCTCGGCGTTGGCGAGGCGATTGCCGAGCAGGCCGAGGGGATCGGAGTCGTCCGTAGCGGCGCTGGTGAAGTACGGATAGCCGAACTTGACGAGTTCCCGGAAGCCGTTGACGGAGCCGGAGACCCGATACGTGACGCCCCATCGCTCGGCCCCGGAGAACGCGGCCGGGTCCTTGACCGTGAGCGGGGCGAGCCGAACGCCCGGGGCGGGCGAGCAGGTGCCGGAGAGGCCGATGAAGTCGTGCGTGGACGCCTCGCCGCTGACAAAGCTCCCCAACAGCGATGAGCCGGAAACGTTGATCGCCTGGGGCTGCGCCATCGCCCCCGCAGTGAGCGCTCCGCCAGCCGCCGCTGCGATCATCCAAGCCGTTGATCTCTGTGCCATGCGAATCCTCCTTCTCGTGGGTGCAGGGTCGCGTATCCGAACCGGCGACGGAGCCACAGCGCCGGGCGCGGGCGCGCCCCGATCGCACATCGCTCTGGTCCGTCGAATCCGGCGAACCCGTTTCCACGAGTTCTCCGGCTGATCACGGGGTTCCGAGAGAAACTCCCGAACGGCTTAGGGCTGCACGCGGTTGTCGCCCGTGAGCGAGAGGAAGCGCGTGCCCCACCGGCGCTTGGCGATGGTCTCGGCGACGGTCTGCTGCTCGACGTGGGCGTCGGCGTAGGCGAAGTTCGCGCTACCCCCGTAGGTGTCCTTTTTGCCCTTGTGGTGGCGACCGACGGCGTTGAGGATGGTGCCCAGGCCGCCGTCGATCACGCCCTGCGAGGACGCGATCGTGCGCTCCTGTTCCAGTTCGGTGACCTGCGGATACCGGAAGCGGGCCACGCCCCCGGAGTTCGGCTCGGCGTAGACGTCGATGCTGGAGAGGCCGCGGAAGGGCGTGATCGGACGATGGCTCTTGATCGCGGTGGCCGTGGACGCGCCGGGCGCGGTGAGCGGGTCCCAGTTGCCGCCGAAGAAGTACTCGGTGGCCATGATCGTCTGCTGAGGGAACTCAAGCTCCGAGTCCTTCACGAACCGGTTCCTGCGTTGCGACGAGACATTGAACTTGTTGCGAGGAAAGATGGCGGCATTGCCCGCGTAGGCGATGCGCGGGGCCTGGCGGTCTACGGGATAGTCCGAGGGCGTGGTGGCGCCGGCGTCGGAGGTCTGGCCGGGCTCCCAGTCTTTCTGGTTCGGCCCGGGATTGGCACGGGGCGCTCCGCCCTTGGTGGTGATCGTCGGGCAGCTGAACGCCTCGGTGGCCACCCCGGTTGGGTTCGAGTCGTCGAAGAGGTGGGCAGACCAGTGGATGTAGCCGTTGAGCGCGGCGGGGTTGGAGTCCTGCTGGTCGGCCATGTCCCAGTCCATGCCGGTGTTCGAGCTGGCGTAGAGGTAGTGGGCGGGATACACCTCCTTGTACGTGGAGTTGTACGTGTACACGCCCTGGGCGACGGAGCGAGCGTTGGCCATGCACTTCGCGACCCGGGCCGCCTCGCGCGCCGCGGCCAGGCTCGGAAGCAGGATGCCCACGAGCAGGGCGATGATCGCGATGACCACCAGCAGTTCGATGAGTGTGAATGCTCCGATCCGATTGTGTCCGCCGCGCCGTGTGCGATCCGCCATGTGCCGTTCCTCCTCGCCCGCGATTTCCCCGCGTTTTGCTGCGTCCTGCGCATCCCCATTGCGAGCGGACACACACTACCCGGCGAGCGCGGCGATGCAGGCGCTCGCGCGATCAAGATTGCGCTGTGATTGCGCAAGGACTCCGCGAGTTCACGCGACGTTGACATTGTGAAGACGCGAGCCGCGAGCGACCGCGCGGATCTGCGAGCGCGTCACTCGTTCGCAGGGGAAGCGCAACTCAAGGTGCACTCTGATGGCGTGTGGCGCTCTCGTCTCGATGATCGTCTACATCCCGGGCGAGAACGCTCGACCGCCCACGTCCGGCGCAACCCACGGCGCGGCCTTGGCGGGCGAGCCTTTGCGGTCGTTCGGGGCAGATTTCCAGGTGTCCGCGGGCCGCCCGGCCCGTCCCCGGGGGAACCCCACCTTTGGACCCCGTTCGGGTTTGCTTCCGATGAACGTTTCCTTTACGCTTCGCGTTCACCGCCGGACCCGTACCCCCGTTTCGAGGAGTCCCCATGGCCGGTCTTCCCGAGTCCACCACCCCTCCGACCGCCCCGAGCGCCAGTGGAGAGGTTCCGCCGCTCCCCCCGAACGCGACGCCCGAACAGAAAGATGCGCACTGGTTCAAGCACGTGTACGCGGGCGACAAGATGCCGCAGCTGACGCTGCGCGCGGTCTTCATGGGCGGCATCCTCGGCATGCTGATGTGCTCGGCGAACCTGTACACCACGCTCAAGATCGGGTGGTCGTTCGGCGTGGCCATCACGGCGTGCGTGATGTCGTTCAGCATCTGGAACGCCCTGCGGGTGGTCACGGGGGGCAGCCTGCGGAAGATGTCGATCCTCGAAAACAACTGCATGCAGTCCACCGCTTCCGCGGCGGGCTACTCGACGGGTTCCACGATTGCCGTGATGTTCGGCGCGCTGCTGCTGCTCGAGAAGGGGCCGGATTCGGCCGCGATTCTGACCAAGGTTGTCCAACCGTGGTGGCTCGTCACGATCTTCACGTTCTGCACAGGCGCGATGGGCGTGTTCCTCGCCATCCCCATGAAGCGGCAGATGATCAACCATGAGCAACTCCCGTTCCCCTCGGGCATCGCGGCGGCGGAGACGCTCAAGTCGCTGTACTCCGAGAGTGTGGAGGCGGTGCACAAGGCGTACTCGCTGATGATTGCGCTGGCGATTGGGGCCCTGGTTGGCATCCTCAACACGGGCGAGGGAACGCTGAACATCATCGACAAGGTGCTCGGCCGCTTCCGCCTGCCGGAGCTTGTGCCCGAGGAGGGCGTAGCCAAGATGACCTCTGATGGCCGCTTCGCGGCGGTCGGCTCTCAGGGCTATGGCGCGGCGACGAGCAAGCAGCTCATCCAGTTCGGGTTCGAGCCGAGCGTGCTGCTCATCGCGGCGGGCATGATCGTCGGAATGCGGGTGTCGATCTCCATGCTGGTGGGGTCGGTGCTTCTGTACTTCTTCGTGGCCCCGTACATCATCGCGATGGACATGCCGTCCATCGGCGCGGATGGCAAGTTCCCGGCGGGCTATATCCCCAACGTCGAGCTTGTCGCGGGCGGGACGGTGTTCCACGTCTACCGCTGGGCCCTGTGGGGCGGCACGGCCCTGATGGTCATGTCGTCGCTCACTGCCCTCGCGTTCCAGTGGAAGACCATCGGACGGGCCGTCGCCGGCGCGCTCACCGCGCGCAAAGAGGCCAAGACCGAGCAGCACAGCGCGATGGAGGCGATCGAGGTTCCGTTCTGGTGGATGCTCGCGGGCATGATCCCGCTCACGATCGCCATGGTGATTCTGCAGGTGGTCGCGTTCGAGATCCACTGGTGGGCGGGTGTCATCGCCGTGCTGCTGAGCTTCGTGCTCTCGCTGGTCGCCTGCCGCGCCACCGGTGAGACGGACACGACGCCGATCGGCGCCATGGGCAAGGTCATGCAGCTGACTTTCGCCGTGATCCACCCGAAGCAGGTTCTTCCGAACCTTGCGGCGGCGGGCATCGCGGCCAACAGCGCTTCCTCTTCCGCCGATCTGCTCACGGACCTCAAGAGCGGCTACCTGCTGGGGGCCAACCCCCGCAAGCAGTTTCTTGCACAGTTCGTCGGATTGTTCTTCGGCACGGTCGCGATCATCCCGGTGTGGTATCTGATGATCCCGAACAAGGCCGCGCTGGAAAAGTATCCCGCCCCGGGCACGCAAAGCTGGGCCCGCGTGGCGCAGGTCCTCACCGAGGGCGTCCACACGCTGCCGAAGTCCGCCGTGCTGGCCCTGTTCATCGGGCTGTCGCTGGGGATCATCCTGCCGGTGCTCGAGAAGTTCGTGATCCCGGAGAAGTACAAGAAGTACTGGCCGAGCACGATGGGCATCGGATTGTCGTGGGTCGTCGGCTTCAACAACGCCCTGGCGTTCGCGCTGGGCGCGATCATCGCATGGATCTGGGGCCGGATCCACCGCAAGTCCTGCGACACGTTCAACGTCCCCATCGCCTCCGGCCTGGTCGCGGGCGAGTCGCTCATCAAGGCGGTTATCGCGATGCTGGCGACCTTGTCGGGCCTGCTGAAGTGGGGCCTCTGACCTCTCCCTTCGTGGGTATCTCGGTTGCCCGTGATGCGCGGCCCCTTCCACTCGGGCGGGGCCGCGCTTTGGTGTATCCTCCGCGTTCAGTTCAGACCTGATGTCGACGAAAGGCACGCCTCTCCATGCCGATTCCCCACCTCACCGACGAACAGATCGCCACGTGGACCCGCGAGCAGAAAGACCGCTGGTGGCTCACGAACGTCTATCGCGGCGACATGGCGCAGCTCACCGTGCGCTCGGCGATCACCGGCTTCCTGCTCGGCGGGGTGCTCTCGGCCACCAACCTCTACATCGGCGCCAAGACCGGCTGGACGCTCGGCGTGGGCCTGACGAGCGTCATCCTCGCCTTCGCCGCCTTCAAGGTGATGGCGACCCTCGGTGCCCGCGACATGACGATCCTCGAGAACAACGCCTCGCAGAGCGTGGCCACGGCCGCGGGCTACATGACCGGGCCGCTCATCTCCGGCATCGCCGCGTACATGATGGTCACCAACACCGTCATGCCGTGGTGGCAGATGATGCTCTTCAACGTGGTGCTGAGCATCCTCGGCGTGCTCGTCGCGTTTCCCCTCAAGCGGCGATTCATCAACGACGAGCAGGCGCCGTTCCCGGAGGGCGCGGCGTGCGGGGTCGTGCTCGACACCCTGTACACCTCCGACCCCCGCGTCGGGCTCTTCAAGGCCAAGGTGCTGGCCGCCGCGGCGGTGTTCGCCGGGGGGATCAAGTTCCTGTGCGGTGAGGCATACCAGGAACTGCTGCAGATCAAGATCCTCGGTTTGAGCAAGGCCGTGTGGCTGAGCGAGTCGCTGGACAAGTGGTACTACGACCGCGTGGCAAGCTCCGGGTGGACGGAGCCGACGATCCTCGGCGTGCCGATCAGGAAGGTCGGGCTCTCGCCCACCATCGAGCTGGCCATGTTCGGCGCCGGCGGTCTGATGAACATCCGCTACGCGATCAACATGTTCCTGGGGATGATCGCGGCCTACGCCGTGGCGGCGCCGATCGCGATCACCAGCGAGTGGGTGAAGCGCAAGGGCGTGGTGCTCACGCCGGATGCGAACTTCGGGTTCCGCGACGTGCTCACGGGCTGGCTGCTGTGGCCCGGTGTGGCGATGCTGGTGTGCGCCAGTATGACGGCGTTCTTCGCCAAGCCGAAGGTGATTCTCTCGGCGTTCAGCGGCATGTTCGGCAAGAAGCGCGAGGGATCGGACATTCTCTCGCACATCGAGGTTCCGCTCAAGGTGTCCTGGATCGGGATCCCGATCGTCGGCGCGGTCGGCGTGTTCATGGCCCACGCGTGGTTCGGCGTCGAGTGGCACTACGGCGCGCTGGCCATCGCGCTCACCATCGTGCTCACCCTCATCGCGGCCAATGCCACGGCGGCCACGAGCATCACGCCCACGGGCTCGCTCTCCAAGATCACGCAGTTCACCTTCGGCGTGATGAACCCCAAGCACCCGCCCACGAACCTGATGACGGCGACGATCACCACCGAGGTTGCGTCCAACGCCGCCAACCTGCTCATGGACATCAAGCCCGGCTACATGCTCGGCGGAAAGCCCCGCCACCAGGTGTGGGGCCACATCATCGGCATCGTCGCGGGCGCGTGCGCGTCCACGCCGCTGTTCTACCTGCTCTTCATGAACGACTACAAACCGGGCGCGGACATCCAGTCCACGCTGGTGACCGACAAGTTCACCTTCACCGCCGCGCTGCAATGGAAGGGCATCAGCGAGTTCATCCAGGGCCTGACCGGCGAGGGCGGGCTGGCCGCGATCATCCACCCCAGCGCGCTGCGGGTGATGGCCGCCGCGGCTGTGATCGGCGTGGTGTTCGAGCTCGTCCGCGTGTTCACCAAGGGCAAATCGCCGTTCGCGCCCGTCGCGTTCGGGCTGGGGATCGTGCTCCCGCCGGACTCGACCCTCTGGATGTTCATGGGCGCGGTGTTCTTCTGGATGTGCGGCCTGCTGCTGGGCAAGAAGTCCGGCGGACACTCCCACGCGCCCGCGTCCGCCGAGGGCGGCAGCTTCCTGAAGCGTGTCTTTGTGGACACCCACGAGCCCATCTGCGCGGGGCTGATCGCCGGCGCGGCGCTCATGGGCATCGGCGACATCCTCGTCAAAGCGTTCCTGCTATAGCGGCGGATCTACTTGGCCTTGGCCGCCGCCTCGATCTTCTCCGGCGCCTCGTAGGCGAGGCCGAAGATCGTCTTGTTGAACGTCTCGAGCGAGCACTCCTCCTGCCGGATCAGACCCGTCTGGCGGATCTTGCCCTGGCGGTGCAGGTCCACCATGGCGCACACGCCCGCGGCGGTGGTGAGCTCGATGGCGGGCCAGACGCGCCCGAACATGGTGGTCGCGTGGATGGAGCGGCGGAAGTTGACCTGCTCGCGGCGGCCGTTCTTCATGCCGATGGCGTTGATGAACACCACCACCACGTCCTGCAGCGTTCGGGCCACGGCGTGGTCGAGGAGGTCGATGGCGAGAGCCCGATCGAAGGTGCGGCCGTTCTTCGTCGCCGTGGCGTGCTCCACGTTCAGCCGCAGGTCGTGGAGCAGGAACTTCATCAGGTCGCGGTGCCCGGGATAGCGGATGGTCTTGTAGGCCACGCGGCTCTCCTCGCAGGTCTTCTTCTCCTTCACCAGCGTGTCGATGAGCGTGCCGACGCCGCCGGAGGTGTAGAAGGCCTCGTACTCCAGGCCCTCGAACGAGAAGTGCTCGAGCCCCTCGAGCGCGGGCACCTTCACCTCGCGCCCGCCGAGCATGACGTTGCACGGCTCGCAGTACTCGTTCACCACGCCCGCGGCCGACCACGTGATATTGTACTTGGGCGCGTTGGTCGGGAACTGCGGCAGGGCCCCGACGCGGAGCGTCAGGTCGTGGAGCATCGAGAAATCGCGGGTGATGTCGTACGCGGCGATCGCCACATAGCCGGGGGCGAGCCCGCACTGGGGAACCAGCGCGACCTTGGCCTTGCCGCCCTTGTCGATCGCCATGACCTGGTCGGTGGTCTCCACGTCCTCGGTCACGTCGAAGTAGTGCACGCCCATCTCGTTGGCGGCCTCGGCGATGCCCGCGACGAAGTTGTAGGGGAGCATGCAGACGACGTAGTGCTGGCCCTTGAGGGCCTCGCGCACGGCGGCCTTGTCGCTCGCGTCGAGCTTCTTCGTAATGAACTCGGTCGGGTGCGGCACCAGCGACTTGAGCCGGGCGATGTTGTCCGCCGCCTCGTGCAGGTTGGCCTCATCGCGATCGGCGAGCGTCACGCGGTATTCGCCGCGCCCGCAGGCGAGGAACAACTCCGCCACCGATTTGCCGACCTTGCCGCCGCCGAGCACAAGAACGTTCTTCATGGACCGAGGCTCCTACTCCGATGTCGTGTGGGTGGTTGGGGGAATGGGGGCGGGATGGTACGTGGCCCGTTCCTGAAATGGGATGCGCGGCCGACGCCCCCGGAAATGCCCGGGTCCGCGGCCAACGCGATCAGCGCCCGCCCTTGCGCGGCCCCTGATGTCCGAACTGCTTGCGCTTCGGGTGCGGATGCGATGATCCGCCCGAGTGCTTCCCCGCATGCGAAGCGTGCGACGGCTTTCCGCCGTGCTGGCCATGTGCCGCGTGTGGGGCTCGTGGCGCGCCGTGGGACGGAGCGTGGGACTTGGACCCGTGCGCGTGGGGCTTGGGAGCGTGAGCCGCGTGCGGGGCGTCGCCGCCGGACTTGGGGGCATGATGAGGCCGGGGCGCGCCGTGCGTCTTGGACGCGTGTGTGCCGTGGCCCGCGTGCTTCGACGCGTGCGCGGCGTGCGCCGGGCGCGGAGCGTGGGGCTTGGGGGCGGGCTGCGCGTGGTGGGGGGCGTGAGGTGCGTGAGATGCGTGGGGGCGCGGCGGGCTCATGCGAGCCGGGCCGTCGCCGTAGGAGTCGTTTTGGGCCTGCGAGGGCCGGCTGTAGCCGCCGCGCTGCGGACGCCCGCGCGAGCCGCCGCCGGGACCAAAGCGTGCCGACCGGCTGTCGCGACGGTCCTGCCACTGCCCGCCGCGACCTTCACGCTCCTCGCGCTGGTGGTCGTTGCTGGGCAGCACGGGGGTTTCCATGCGCGGGATCTGCTTGCCCGTAAGCCGCTCAATCTGCCGGAGCTGATCGAACTCGGCCCGGTCGCAGAAGGAGATGGCGATGCCCGTAGCCCCGGCGCGACCGGTGCGCCCGATGCGGTGCACGTAGGCCTCGGGCTCCATGGGAAGATCAAAGTTGAACACGTGCGTGATGTTGTCGACATCGAGTCCGCGGGCGGCGACGTCGGTCGCGACGAGCACGCGCGTCTTGCCCGACTTGAACGAGTCCAGGGCCCGCGTGCGGTAGTTCTGGGCCTTGTTGCCGTGGATGGCCACGGCCGCGATGCCGTCGCGCTCCAGGCGCGTGCACACGCGATCGGCCCCGTGCTTGGTGCGGGTGAAGACCACCGCCCGCTCCACGCCCGGCTCGTCGAGCAGCATCTCCAGCAGCGCCTGCTTGTTGTGGAAGGGCACCTGGTACACCGACTGCGTAATAAGCGGCGCGGCCGAGGCCACCGGCGTCACCGCCACCTTCACCGGGTTCTTGAGCAGCGAGTCGGCCAGGTGCATGATCTCACGCGGCATCGTGGCCGAGAAGAGCAGCGTCTGCCGCCCCGCGGGCACGGCCGCGGCGATGCGGCGGATGGGCTGGATAAAGCCCATGTCGAGCATGCGGTCGGCCTCGTCGAGGATGAACACCTTGACGTCCTTGAGCGTGACGATCTTCTGGTCCATCAGGTCCATCAGGCGCCCCGGCGTGGCGACGAGGATGTCCACGCCGCGGTGGATGGCCTTCACCTGGTGGAACTGCGACACGCCGCCGAAGATGACGGTGTGCGAGAGGCCCGAGTGCTTGCCGTAGGTGCCGAACGAGTCGCCGATCTGGGCGGCCAGCTCGCGCGTGGGCGAGAGGATCAGGGCCCGCGGATGGGCCGGGCCGCGCCGCGTCTTGTCCACGGGCATCTCGGTCAGGCGATGGATGATGGGCAGCGCAAACGCGGCCGTCTTGCCCGTGCCCGTCTGGGCGCAGCCCAGCACGTCCTTGCCCTCAAGGATTGGCGGGATGGCCTTGGCCTGGATCGGCGTGGGGGTGTGGTAGCCCTGCTGGTCGAGGGCCTTGAGGATGGTCGGGTTGAGGTTGAGTGCCTTGAACGCCATGAGACGATAACTCCTGCCTGCCGAAACGCCGGCCTTGCGACCGATGCTCCGACCGAGCGTTGACCTCTTCGGCGACAGCGCGCACGAATGAAGTCGTGTGTTCGGGCTTCCCTGCACCAAGTTGATTGGGGCGCGAGCGGCCGTACTGGGGTGGAACGTCCAACGCAACGGTGCGAGGACGCTGCCAGCAGATTCCCAGTCTTTGGCCGTCCTTAAGACCGTGTTTCCACGGAGGACGAGTCTGAGGCCACCGGCGATTGAGGGCGAGTATAGGCGAGCAAGAGCGCGGAAGCTCTTGCTCGCCGTCCTTGCGTTCATCTGCGGGATTACCTGTGAACATGCGCGGCGATCGTCGATGTCCGCAACCAGCGGCACGCCCATTCCGTAGCCTGCATCACCGACCGTCCACGCTTCGGCGATCTGCGGACGGTCGCGACTCACGGTTTTCCACGACAACGAAAACTCATGCCGGACTCGCACAACAAGTCTGTCGGTCATGCCGTTTCCCGGCGGGCGTTCACGCTCGTCGAGTTATTGCTCGTGATCGCGATCATCGCCCTGCTCATTTCCATCCTGTTGCCCGCGCTCGGTTCTGCACGCCGCGTCGCCCGTTCTGCCCGCTGCCAGGCGAGCATGGCCCAGCTCATGACCGCGTTCTACGCGTACGGCTCGGATGGGCGCGGCTCGCTCGCCTCGTTCAGTTGGCAGCCCAACGTCCCCATGAGCACCTGGGCCGACCTGAACACCGCCATCAACTCGACCGATGCGCACTGCAACCAGGCGGCGGACATCATCCGCCGGATGACCGGAAGAAATCAGCCGCGGTTCGACGGTCGAATCGTGGATCGGAACTTCACGCACCTCGTGCTCGCCGACGGGGGATATTTCGGCTCGGGGGTTCTCCCTACGCCGGGCGTTGTCTGCCCGGAGGATCGTTACGCCGATCTGTGGTCGCGCACGCAGCCCGAGGACATCGAGAATCTAGTCGCCTCGAATCAGGCCCCGCTCGACGGCACGGCGGACTACCGCCAGATCCTTCCGAACTGGTCGAGCTATCAGTTGGTCCCGGCGGTCTGGTCGTCGGCCGAGCCCGACCAGACGGTGTCGCAATCCGACTCGGACTACCGCCTCTACAACAGCCTCGACACAACCCGGCTCGTCGGCCATCGGATCGACGAGTTCGCGTTTCCGTCGCAGAAGGTCGTGTACTTCGACCTGTTCGACCGCCACATGTCCAAGCGGCCGCAGTTCTACGCCTACCTGGACTCGGCCCAGCCCCTCGCGTTCGCGGACGGCTCGGTGCGGGTGAAGCGCACGCGCGATTCCAACCGAGGGTGCGACCCGCGCAACCCCAACAGCCTCACGGCCGTGACGTTCTACCTCTACAGGGTGATGCAGTTCGACGACCCGCCTCCAAAGTCGGGCACGGCCTTCGGGGACCTTGTCGAGGGCCGCTACAGATGGACTCGGTGGGCGCTCCGCGGCATTGATTTCGGGTCGCCCGAGCCCAAGACCCGGCCATAAGCCTCGAAATCTTGCAACGTCGTGGGGCGCGTCGTCCCCGGCCCTTGGATGTCCGGTGTCTTTTCTTCTCAGGAGTATTTGTACCATGCGAAACGCTCACGCTCTTGTGTGCTCGGTGGCTGTGGCGGCTTGCTGCTCCGCCGCGCTCGCCGATCACTGCGACCTCCAGTACAACTTTTCCCTCGGAACACCGGGACCGGTGGCAAGCTCGAGCAACTATGTCTCGATGTTCCGTGACTCGGACGTGGGCTCGCCGGGAACCCGCAAGCTGTTCGTGGGCGGTTCGTTCGACACCATCGGCGGAGTGGCGGGCACGTCGGGCATCGCGGCCTGGAACGGCACGACGTTCGAGCCCCTCGCCACCGGGCTGTACCTGATCGACATGCTCCCCTTTGGCGATCCCAACGCTGTGCCGACCTATTCCACCCCGCAGGTGAACGCCGCCATCGAGTTCCAGGGCGCCCTCTACATCGGCGGCCAGTTCGACGGGACCGACACCGGCGTTGTGTCGCGCGGGGCGATTCGGTGGACGGGAACCGCGTTCGAGTCGATCAACCTGAAGGATGTGGACGTCGGCGCGTATGTGGTGAACGCCTTCGCGATCTACAAGGGCGAGCTGTACGCCGGCGGCAACTTCCCGACCATGGGATCCGCCGCGAGCGCCCCCTGCATCGCCCGGTACAACCCGACCACCAACGACTGGACCGCGGTCGCGGGCTCGGCCCCGACGACCGGTGGCACGAACGTCTTTGACTTGCAGGTCTACAACGACGGTTCGGGCGAGAAGCTCTACGCCTGCGGAAACTTCGCCCAGATGGGCGGCATGGGCGCGACCACCAAGCACATCGCCGCGTTCGACGGGACCAGCTGGAGCAATGTCGGCGGCGGCTACGCGACCTCGGGCGCCACGGCGTACCCGCGCGACTTCGTCGTCTTCGACGACGGCACCGGGCCCGCCCTGTACGCCGCCGGCGGCCTCGGCCTCACCTCCGGCAACAGCACCTTCTCCGCCGTCAACCGCTGGAACGGCAAGTCCTGGAAGCCGATCCCCGGCTTCCTGGACGATCCGGCGATCACCTCGGCCACCGTGCGTTCCATCGGCCTCTACAACGACGGCACCGGCACGACCATGCTCGCCGATGTCCGCTTCTTCGGGTCGGTCCCCGGCGGTCGCGCCCGCATGGCCCGGTTCGAGAACTTCCGCTTCAACGAGATCCCGGCGAGCGCGCTCGGCGACGCCACCAGCGGCAACAGCGCCATCTTCGAGATGTTCCAGTACGACGACGGTTCGGGCTCCAAGCTCTTCATCGGCGGCAACTTCACCTCCGTCAACGGCACGCCCGCCAACCGCATCGCCACCATCACCGGCTGCACGCCCGCCGCAACCGGCTGCCGCGCCGACTTCAACCTGTCCGGCGCGCTCGAGATCGCCGACATCTTCGACTTCCTGAACGCCTGGTTCGCTGGATGCCCGTAAGTTCTGGCGGATCGGCACCCAGTTCGAGATTCACGGCGGCCCCGCGCTACGCGGGGCCGCCCACTTTTTGGCTCTTCGCGAAGGTTACGTCGGCTCCGCCACCCAGTGGTCCGCCGCGTGCATCACCGCCCGACGCTGCTCGGTGAGCGTCGCCTGCAGCCAGTCCACGGTCTCGATTCGCACCTCTACCACCACGAACCGTTCCCGCTCACGAGCCGTGAGTTTGTGGGGCAACTGCCGCTTGTCGCGGGGGAGGCGAAGGTCCGGCGGCTCGGACGGAGGCGCGGCGGGCTCGGGCGCGGCGGTGGGGGGGCGAGAGTGGTCGGCTTGTTCATCGGGCGCCGAGTACAGCCATTGGGCCGCGCTGGAGAGTTGCTCCCAATGGCGGCGCGAGCACTCATCGTGCTGGTGGAGCGTGACGCGTCCGTGCAGCCGCAGGTGGATTCCCTTGGCGGGGTCCCACGCGGTCAGGCACGCGAACGGTGACGCGTGCATCTCGCCGACCTTTGGGGTGTGGCTATCGGTGTGGAACCACAGGCGTGCCACCGAACCGATCTGGTCCGTGCCCCGGTTGATCATCAGGCGCGCGGATGGGCGGCCGTCGGGCCCGACCGTGGCCATGGTGAGCAGATGCATCGGGTGCGTCGGGTCGTCGGCGCCGCGCTTGAGGGCCTTCCAGGTGAACTCGGAGATTTGATCGAATGGCACGAGCATGTGGCGCATTCAGGATATTCAAGTGTGCAATGGGGTTCCTGCCCGCCGGGCAAGCGTTTCTCCCCTATTTGGACGACCCCTTCGGTACACTCGCCCTGTGGACGATCCCGCCGCTCAGCACGACCCCACACCGCTCGCACCGCCCGCCGACCCGGTGCCCATCGCCATCGTCCCTTCTGCCACGTCGGCCCACATGGTCAAGTGCGTGCTGGAGGATGCGGGGATTCCGGCCGCGGTGGTGGGGGAACATTCTGCCACCACGCTTCAGCATCTCGGGGCGATCATCACCGTGACGGTGCTGGTGCCGCGTGCGGACTATGACCGGGCTGTCGCGGCGATAGACGAGGCGATCCTTGGCGCAGGCGCGCCGACGCGGTGTTCGGCGTGCGGGTACGACCTTGGCGGGCTGGAGCAGCAGGAGCGGTGCCCGGAGTGCGGGGCGCGGTACATCGACTTGCGGCGACGGATCACGCTCGCGCCGCGTCCGGGGCCGCCGGGGGAGACGGCGATGGTGGTTCGCATCGGGGCGGTGGTGGGGGGGCTGGTGATTATCTGCGTCGTTGTGGGGATCGCAGCGTTCATCATCTGGGGAATGCGCTAGGCGGCCGGCACGTCACAGAGGCGAGCCACACTCCGGGCACGGGGCGCCGCGCGGCAGGCCGGTGCGGTCGTACCCGCACTTTCGGCAGGTGTGATCGGCGTCTGGTGCAAAGAGCTCCAGGTGGCCGCACTCGGTGCAGCGGAGGGTGGCGATTTGCAACCGGTCCCGCGGAGACACCTTGAAGCTCAGGGTCCACCGTGATCGCTCGGGCATGCCGCGGATCCACTCAATGACCTTCTCGGCGCCACGATGAAGCGCGGTCTGTCCGAACCCGCCCGAATCGGCGATGATGCCGAACTCCATGCGTCCGGAGCATCTCGCGCACACGGGAATGGGTGATGGAGTGGCCATTGGCCCTGCTCAACCTGTGCTTGGACTCAGGCCTTCACGGTCAGTGCCGTCAGTTCGCGCACGTTTCCAATTTTCTCCATTCCCAGGATCGCCGAGGCCAGCTTGTCGCACGCGCCCTTGCCGATCACGCTGTCACCGAGGGCGTGGAACTTCACGCCGATTTCTTCGGCCGTCATCGGGTCGCGGGGGTCGCCCTTGGGGACGTCGACGCGCTTGGTGAAGGACTTGCCGCTGGTGGTCGTGATGGTGACCTGCGAGGGCTGGAACTTGGGGAAGAGCTTCTCAAACTCGTCGTTGGCGACGACCTTCACCTTGTCCATCACGGGGATGAGGCTCTTGTCGAGCACGCGCTCCTCCTTGAACTGCAGCGGCGTGACCATGCCGTCGATGAGGCCGACGGCCATGCAGTAGGGGAGGGAGTGGTCGGCGGTTTCCTTGGAGTCGGGGCGATACTTGTGCGGATCGCCGAGAATGTCGGCCGCGCGGGCGATGACCTCGACCTTGATCTCCTTCACGTCCGCCGGCTTGATCGCGTTCTCCTTCACGCACTTCATCATCGCGGTGAGCGGGGCGTGTGAGAGGGCCTCGATGGGGAACGACTTCATGCCGCAATCGAGGATGCGGTAGTGATCGCCCGCGGCCTTCGGCAAGTCCTTCATGAGCATCGCGGAGTCGAACTTGGCTGGGTTGCCCTTGTAGTGGACGTGGCCGAAGACGGCATAGAGGCCTTCCTTGCCGTCGATCATGTGCTCGGGGCCGCTGTAGCCGCGCTTGGCGAGCAGGGCGGACTCGACACCCATGCGCGTGGCCCAGGGGTCCACCGTGTTCTTCATGTTGGTGAGCTTGCCGGCGGTCACGGCGCCGGGCGTGAACGTGCGGCTAGCGCTGATGCCGATCGCCTGCACCATCTGGTCGGGTGTGAGGTTCAGCACGCGTCCGGCCGCGATCGGCGCGGCGAAGGCCGTCAGCGTCGCATGGTGCCAGCCGTACTCGCGGATGCCGGGAATGCCGAACTCGCACAGCCGCTGCTCAACCTCGTAGGCGATCACGGTGGCGAGGATCAGGTCCTTGCCGGAGAGGCCGAGGAACTCACACAGAGCGAGCGGTCCGGCGATGATGTCCGACGGATGGCAGGGGTCGGCCTTCCAGTAGATGTCGTTGTAGTCCATCGCGCGGATCATGTGATCGTTCAAGAAGGCCGCGTCGACGGGGTTGGTCTTGAAGCCGGTGACGAAGCAGGTGCAGGGGCCACTCCCCTTCTCTCCCGCCTTGAGCGCGGCCATCTCGCGATAGTGGGCGAGGAGAATGTGGGCATCCTCCTGTTGCGATCCGCCAAGGCCGCATCCCATGGAGTCGTACCAGAACAGCTTGGCGCTCTCGATGGCCTTGGGGCTCATGTGCTCGAACTTCAGGGCGCAGGCCCAGTCGGCCAGGTCGTGGGAGAGGTAACGCTTGGCGGCGGCGGGGGCGTGGGAGGCCATGGCGAACTCCTGAGTGGGAACGAGCGGTTTGGGGCGTAGTCTACCCGACTATGCAAACCGTCATTGTGCTGGGTGCGGGGATGGTCGGGTCGGTCATGGCCGCGGACCTGGCCTCCGATTTCCGCATCACCATCGCCGATTCCCGCCAATCGTCGCTCGACGCGGCGGTCGCCCGCTCGGGAAAACTCGGGCTGCGCATCACGCCATTGCAAGTCGACCTGTCGGATGCCGCGACGTTGAAGAAGGCGGTCGCGTCCTTCGACCTCGTCGTCGGGGCGCTCTCTAGCCGCATCGGCTTCGGCGTCCTTCGCGCCGTCATCGAGGCCGGGAAGAACTACTGCGACATTTCATTCTTCGCCCAGAACGCTCTCGACCTCGATGCACTCGCCAAGGAGCACCACGTTACCGCGGTGGTGGATTGCGGTGTGGCCCCGGGCATGTCGAACATGATCTGCGGGGCGGAGGTTGCGGAGTTTGAGCGGGCCGGCGGAACCGCCGAGTCGCTGGCGATCTATGTCGGCGGCCTGCCGCGCCATCCCGAGCCGCCGTACTACTACAAGGCGGCGTTCGCGCCGTCGGATGTCATCGAGGAGTACACGCGTCCCGTGCGTCTCGTCGAGGGCGGGCGCACCGTCATCAAGGAAGCCCTGACCGAGCCGGAGTTCCTGGAGTTCGCGGGCGTCGGCCGGCTTGAGGCGGTGAACACCGACGGTCTGCGCTCAATCGCCGATACGCTCAGCGTGCCGAACATGAAGGAGAAGACGCTCCGCTACCCGGGTCACTACGACCTCATGCGCGGCTTTAAGGATGCCGGGCTGTTCTCCGAGGAGGAGATCGAAGTGGGGGGGAAACGACTGCGGCCTCGTGATGTCACGGCCGCGATCATGTTCCCCAAGTGGACCTACGGCCCCGGCGAGGAGGATCTCACGGTCATGCGCATCATCGCCGAGGGTGTGCGCGCCGGGAAGCGCGAGCGCGTGACGTGGGACCTCGCCGATCACTTCCACACCGCCACCGGCGCAACGAGCATGTCGCGCACAACCGGGCTGGCGTGCACGACGGTGGCCCGCATGGTGGCCGCCGGAAGCATCACGCGGCGAGGCGTGGTCGTGCCAGAGCGGCTTGGGGAACAGGGTGTGTTGCCGGAAGTGGTGCGGGCTCTGCGGGCGAAGGGGATCGTCTACACACGAACGAGCGAGTCGATCGCGTGATCCGCGTGTTCAGGTGCACGACGCGAACCAGGCGTTGATGTAGTCGAAGATGTCGTCCACCCCCAGGCCGCCGCCGTTGAAGTCCGCGGCGGGGTCGCCGGCGAACCACGCGTTGAGGTAGTCGAAGATGTCCTGGACCGAGATCTGGCCGTCGTGATTGATGTCCGCACGCAGCAGCGTAAAGGTGCGGATCGGCGGCGTGGAGATCGTCGAGCCGCTGGGGCTGTTGGCCACGACGCTCCATTCCACGCGCTCGCAGTCGTGGAGGATCGCTGGCGGAACCACCAGCGAGGCCATCGACGTTTCGAGGATCGTGGTCGGACCGCCCTCGGGCGTGATGGCGACCGAGTAGTACCGTGCCCCGGGCGAGGGTGTCCACGTCTGCACCGGCTGGGCGACCGTCACGGATCCCCCGTCGGGCGGGTTGAGGAGCGGGAACGAGCCTGGCGTGGGCACCGCATCCAGGACGAAGGCCGTCTGGCCGTAGTTGTCGGGGCGCGAACCATTGCCGGCAACAAGCACGGGCCATGAGTACGAAGCCTCGCCGCCTCCGCCGCCGATGGGCGTGATGAGCGACGCCCAGCCCTGCGGCGGTAGAGCGCCGATGACGCGGGACTCGAGCGTGCGCATCCCCGTGGCGATCGACCAGATGAAGGGCGTGGTGATGGTCCCCGTGCCGAGGGCGTTGGGATACGAATACGTGCCGACCACCGCACCTTCCGGCGTGATGGCCAGCGGAGTGATGGACTGTGCGCCCGTCACGCCCGGAAGCCCCGTGATCCGCGTCGTCGCGCCGGTGGAAGGGTCGAACATCCAGCCGGCGTCGCGGAGCGGCGTGACGCCCTGCACGACCGATCGGCCGGCAACCTGACCGGCGGCGTTCATCGCGACGAACCGATGCTCCTTGCGTGCCTGGGTGTCGGGCGCGCCGATGGGCGTCTGGAACTCGTCGCCCGTCAGGCCGAGAACGCGCGTGGTCGAGCCGTCGAAGTACCAGGTGTCGGTGCCGATGCTCGCCAGCGTTGAGTTCAGGCGGGGGAACTCTCCCACGACGTTGCCCTGCGGAGAAATGCCCTTGACGATGTTGGTCGGAATGCCGGAAATCGAGGGGCTGAGCGGGTGGACGGCGTCGACCGGGTTGACGGTCTGGAAAGTTCCGTTCATCCAGCGAAACGCCGAAAGACCGAGGTAGCCGCCGGTGGCGTCGTAGTGCGAGCTTGTGCCGACGACCTGGCCCGCGATGTTCATGTGCGTGGCCCAGGTGGAACGTCGCACGCCGGTCGCGATCGTGCCCTCGAACCCGGCGCCCGTCCGGGAGATGGGCGTGGTGACGCCCTCGTGCCAGATCCACGAGTCGATGCCCAGCCCGCCACCCGTCGAGGTGTAGCGGCCGGAGTATCCAACGATGTCGCCGGCATCGTTGATTGCCACGGCGGTCGGGGAGTGCCACACGCCGTTGGCGGTGGTGAACTCGTATACGCCGCCCGTGAGCCCGGACAGCAACTCGGTCGCACCGGCGTGATATCGCCAGGTGTCGTTGCCGATGTTGACGCCGTTGCCCCAGCGCGAGGTGCTGCCGATCGCGTCGCCCTGATTGTTGATGGCTGTGGGGGCGCTGTTTCGGCGGGTGGTTGGCGAGCCGGGAGTCTGGTCGTACAGCGTGCCGGTGAGCCCGATCAGGGAAACGTTCGAGCCGCCCGTTCCGTCGTAGTACCACGCATCGTTGCCGGCGGCGACGTTTCCGGGGGCGGTTCTCGAACTCGTGCCGATGGCCGCGCCCGCGGGGTTGATGGCCGTCACGGAGCTGGCCTTGCCGAAGGGCGTTCCCGTGAGTCCGAGCGGACCCGCGGTCTGGCCGTTCCAGGCGATCCAGGCCTCGGCCACGGTGTTCACGCTGCTCAGGACGTTGTTGCTGTATCCCGCGACGCGGCCCTCGGGCGTGACCAACGTCACGAGGTTGTCCTGGTACGTGCCGCCAAAGAGGCCCACCCGCCGGATGGTGTACACCGGGGGTGTGATGCAACTCGGGCTGAAGGTGGTGAAGACTTGCGAGACAGGCGTGGACGCCGTCGAACCGTATTGATTGGTCGCGACCACGCTCCACGTCGCTTGCTGGCAGCCCTGCAGCAGCCCCGCCGGGAGTTGCAACGAGTTGGTCGTGCTCTGAAACGTGCTGGTGGTGCCGCCGTCGGGCGTGATGGTCACGGTGTACGACGTCGCGTTGGGTGAGGCCGCCCACGACAGCGTGGGCTGGGTTTCAATCGACACCGAGTTGGCGGGGGGATACAGCAGAGCGAACGTGGCCGGGGGCGGTGTGGCCTCGATCGTCCGCGTCACGATCGCGCCCGAGTTGGCCCCGGTGAAGACCCACATTGCGAGCTTGCCCTGTGCGCTGAAGCACTTCCCGGGCCAGCCGCCGAAGAGGGGCTGAATGGACAGGACCGTGCGCGGCGAGTTGTCCGGGAGGGTGAACGTCTCGCCGGGCGCGAGCACGAGGAAGCACCCGGGGCCGCCGGCCCATCCGAAGACTGCCTTGCCCCCCGTGGGGTATTGGGTCGAGGCAGAGAAGTCTGCGATGAACACCACCGCGCCCTGGTCATTGATGAGAAACTCGCGGATCGTGCCGAGCGTGGTGCCCAGCGGCAGCCCCGGGGCCGCCTCGCCCTGCTTGACGAGGACTTGCGGCGCGGCGGCCGTGCCCTTCATCAGCAGTGTGGCCGAATAACCGCCAGAGCTCCCGTTCGGGTTGTATCCCACCCAGATCACGCGCTCGCCGTTGGGCGCCTGATCAAACCGGAGCTCGTTCACGCGCCCCGAAATGCCGTTGATGACGTCGCGTCCACTCGTGACGATCGGCGCCATCGCTCCGGGCGTGCCGGCAAAGATCGCCTGTCCCCCGAGCGTCGGGTGCTGGACTTGGGCCTTGAATGCGACCTCGCCCGAGTTTGCGATGAAAAGGTAGTCGTACTGAGAGCCAAACGGCAGTGAGTAGAAGGTCCCGCCCGCTATTCCAGGCGCGGGATCGCCGGTGCGGGCGACCAGTGTCTGGTTTGTGCCCGATCCGCGGACGACCGCGTTGCGGGTGGAGCCTGTGACGTTTCCGGAGAGCGTTCCCACATAGGCGTAGGTGCCGGAGGCGTTGATGCACCGCATCGAGTTGCCGCCGTTGACCGCGACATCGGCGGGAAGGCCCGCGACGATCGTGCCGACCTGCAGCACGCGCGAGAACGCGGGCGGATTGACCGAGAGGTCTCCGGTCCACAACCCCGAAGTGCTCGAACCCTCTCCAAGGATGATCCAGTCTCCCGGACCCGGTGTGCAGAACGAGTCGCCCGGCGGTCGCGTGCCGGCATCCGGCAGGCTGGAATCGAGCAGGGCGATTGCCGGCCCGGGGGGCGCCTGCATGACCAGCGCGTACGCGTCTGGATAGAACTGGAGCGGCGCTTGGACGTGCATGAAGAGCCGGCCCGCCGCGTTGAACGCACTCCCGTTGACATTCGAACCTGTGAGACGGGGTGGTGTGAACGTGGCTCCAAGCAGGGAGCCGAAGCCGACGAACTCGCGTGTGCCCCCCTGCGTGACAACGCTGAAGTACTGGGAACCCGTCGTCGGATGAGCCTGGATGTGCACGCGCCCCGACGCGTCGATGAGAAAGTAGTTCGGGTATTCGGTCGTGACCGACTCTGCGCCCGATGTGAACGTGGAGGGGAACGCGAGCTCGACCGTCAGCGGGGGGTATGCCGCCGCGCCGGTCGTCAGGACCATCGCCGCTCCCGCCGCCAAGCCTGCCCCACGGAGAGTTCGCATGTTCACCATTTCATGAGAGAGCCGATTCCACCATCCACAGACGAAACGATTATTCGTCGCGATTCGTGCGCGTGCGCATGAAATAGCTGTTCGTTCCTTGCGAAAGAGGGGGTTCCGGGAGCTGGCGGCCGTGCGGGGGGAGTGGGAGGGAGTGGTGGGGATGCGGTAGCGGCGGAAGAAGCTCCCTCGGGTCGGACTTCCTCTGGTTACACGGCCACCCGTCCCATACCCATCGCCCGACGCCATGCCGAGAGTTGCCCGAGGTGAGCCGACTCGTGCTTCACCATCAGCGTGATGAGCATGTCGCCCACCGTGGGGTGGAGCGTTCGCCAGCGAGGCAGGGGGTTTTCTGTGCCCGTGATGAACTCGCTCGCCTGTTCCAGCGCGGCCGCGCCGGCCGAGTGGAGTTCTCGCCATTCCGCGAGCATCCGCTCCGGTGCACCATACCCGGCGAGCGTCGGGAGGGGCTCGGACTTCTGCCCGTATTGGTGCTCCGCCGGATCGTCGAACGGTTCGGCGCGTGCGAGGCGCACCGCGATCCCCGCGTACAGATTCAGATGCGAGAACACCCACGCCGGGTGGTTCATCATCCGACCTGACACGGGCTGTGCGACCCACTGCTCGGGTGCAAGGTCGGCGACAAGGCGCGCCCCGTACTCGGCGTTGCGTTTCCAAGTGATCAGCGCGGCGGCGGCGAGGGGGCTGGGGCGGTTCATGTCGATCTCAGCGTATCGGCTGCGCGAGATGATCGTGCAGGGTCGAGGCCGAACTCGTGCTTGGTTGCCTGGAGCGGCACGACCAAGTCGCACTCCACGCCCGTGGGCGGGAATCGCAGGTCGACCCGCCCGCGCAGCTCATAGCCGATCATTCCGCGGATCATGCTTACGCCGAATCCCTCGTTTCCGGGCGGCGTCACCGGCCGTCCGCCCCGTTCGTGCCAGGCCATGCGCAGCTCCGATCCGTTCTCGTTCTGCTGAACGTCCCAGCGCAGGTCCACCACGCCGCCGCCGTCGGCCCGGGCCCAGGCGCCGTGCTTGAGCGAGTTGGTCGCCAGCTCGTGCAGCGTGGCCGCGAGAGGCATCGCGGCTGAGGCGGGAAGGAGGGTGTCGGGGCCCTGGGCGTTCAGGCGCGGCGTGGCCAGGCCATCGCCGCGTCCGGGGGCGACGAGGCCCACGGTGAGGTGCACCATCTGCCGCACGCGCACGCCGGCCCACTTGGACATGGCGAGGGCCTCGTGCGTGCGGGCCATTGCCTGCAGGCGCCCGTGGAACGAGTGTCGGAAGGTCGCCAGGTCGGGGGCGTTCTGGAACGTCTGGTCGCACACGCTGAGCACCGAGGCGAGCGTGTTCTTCACGCGGTGGTCCAGCTCCATCATCATGAACCGCATCCGCTCTTCGCTGGAGCGCAGCGCATCCTCCATCGCGCGGCGTTCGGTGATGTCCACCACCGAGCCGACGTAGCCCAGCAGCGATCCGTCCCACCCGTGCCAAGGGGTGCCCGCCGCGAGCATCCAGCGGAACTCTCCTGCGGCGTTGCGCTGGCGGAACTCGTACTTCCACTCGATCCGGCGAGCCCGGGCAGCGCCGAACGAGTCCCAGAGCGGGTCGAGATCGTCGGGATGGATCGTTTGTCTCCAGCCCTCGCCGAGGCCGGTTTCCGGGGCGAGTCCGGTGAACTCGGACCAGCGCCGGTTGAAGTAGTACGGCATTCCTTCCGCGTCGGTTGCCCAGAGGATCGCCGGGACATTGTCGGCCATGTTGCGGAACCGCTCCTCGCCCTGGCGCAAGAGCTCCCGCGACCGCGCTTCCTCGGCGAGACTGTGCGTCAACCGCTCGGTGAGCGCGGCGTTCTCGCTCGCCCTTCGCTCGGCGTCGGCGCGGCTCTGCTCGATCGAGAGCAGGAGCCGGATGTTCTCAACCCCCACGGCCGCGGCGTCGGCGATCGTCTGGGCGGAGGCGATCTGGTCCGTGTTGGCGGTGTGCGCATGGTCCCAGTACACCACCAGCGCGCCGAGCGGGTCGTCGCCGCGTACGGGCACGACGAGCAGGCTCTTCACGAATCTGCCGCGGTAGTAGCGTGAGGGTGTGCGTTCGTCGTTGAGCACGTCCTTGACGATCGCCGGCTGGCGATTGAGCATGGACCATCCGCAGACGCACGCGCTCAGCGGGAACCGCTCGCCCTTCCAGAGCGGGCCGATCGCGTCGACCTCCAGATACACGCACTCCGATTGATCGCGAAGAACGAACGCCGCGCCCTGCCCGTGCGCCAGGTCGCGGATGGCTCTGGCGACCTGTGTTGCGAGGTCTTCCAGCGTGCGGGCCCGAGCGATGGCGTGGATCCATCGGATGTGCCGCTGCGATTGCGATGTCGGCATGCGGCCTGCCTCCGCCGTTTCCCTGCACGCCCCGATCGATCATACAAGCACCTGCGTGTGCATGCCGATCGGCGCGTTCGCAAAAGAGCATCGTCGTGTCCGGAATGCGTGCGGCCACGCGCTCGTACTCCGGGAGCGAGCAATGCGGGTGCTCCGGTTCATGGTCTCAACGCTCGCTCCGCCTAACCCGCGGCGGGCGCATCGGGCAGCGTGAACCCGATGAGGAACTGCGATCCGTACAGCGGATAGTCAACCTCGAGCCGGTACACGCGGAACTCGCGCGGATCCCATCGAAGGGTCGCGCAGACGTGCTCGAGCATCTTCGTGTAGTTGGCTGTTCCCGGGAGCGTTGCGCCCGAGAGTCCGCCGGGGATTGGACGGATCTCCTCGTGGAGCGCCAACCGATCTCGCTCGCGCGTCGGGTCGCCGATGCCCTGCGCCACCTGTCCACGCGGGATGGTGTCGTAGGCCGCGAGCGCGGGCGTTCCGCCCGGGTAGATGTCCTTGTGCAGCACGACGTCGATGGTCATGCGCTTGAGCGGGGTGTCGATGAGGTTCATCACGCCCGTCATCGGGCGCCCTCCCGGCAGGCGGTACCGCTTCATCGCGCCGGGCCGGAACTCGGCCATGACCAGGTCGACCGCCGTGCTCAGGCCCACATCGTCGCCGGCCACGAAGTAGTCGGTGATCTCGCCGTTCTTGCGGACATCGAACCGCGGCGTCGGCGCCGAGCAGAACTGGGGCAGCAGAATCCCGTACGGCCCGTCCGTCGGCTTGCCGTCGAGCGTCACGACCTTCGCTCCGGCCACGCCGGCGGTGGAGAACCCGATGGTGGAACCGGAGCGCAGCCTGCGAAGCCCCAAATAGGCCGAGAATGTTGCTCGATCGACGGTTGCGCCGTCCTTTGACGGGTGCAGGATGAACGCCCCGACGTGGGCCTCCATCGCCACGCCCCGCACCTGCGAGATGCCCTTGAACGAGGCCATCCGCGCGGCCAGATCGCGCTTCTCGCGGATCTCGGGCACGAACTCCGCGATCATCGCGTCGAGCTCGGCCCGGTCTCCTGCCTCCGTTTCCACCAGGTGTTCGAACGCATCAAAGGCCCTCGAGACCCGCTCGACAGCGCGGGCGGAGGCCTTGCGCTTCGTCGCCGACTTGAGCAGCCGCTCCATCGAGACCCGTGCCGGGACGTGCGCTCCGGCCTCGAGGGGATTCCGCACCGTCGCGATCCGGTGGATTTGCCAGCCGAGCTTGTAGTCCACCCCGAACGCCTTCTCGACGTCCGATGCTCGCTTGGTGGACGCCGAAACAGATCGCAGGAGATCGAGGACGGCCGATTGCAGGTTTCCCAGCACAGAAGACGCGTGCTCGTGGAACGTGCCGCGGGGCGAAGGGGAAGATGAACGCACCTCGGGCTCGCTCAGAGTGCCGCCGGCAGTTGCCGCGCCGGGGTCGTCAGAATGGTCGTCCACGCCCATGGCCACGAGGTCTCCGTGCATCCCCGACGAGAATACGTTCACATCGGGGTCATCGTGCAAACTTCTGCAAGTGTATATTCTGGTTCTGCAAAAACAAAGTATTCTGAATGCTTCTCGAATGCTGGCACCCGCTGGCCGATAGAGTAGACTCGGGCGAGGGAATCTCGACGTTCAAGGGGATTTCCTCTCGACGTTTCGTCCCGCCGCGCGGGTTGCGCGCCCCGACTTTGGAGGTTGATATGACGCTCCGTTCCATGCTCGGAAGACTCTGCGCGGCCGCGATCGCCGTGCTTGGTGTTCAGACCGCCCTCTTCGCGGCGCCCGGTGATGTCGTGATCAGCCAAATCTGGGGCGGGTCGACCACAACCGGTGTCGCGGCCCACCCCAAGGCCGACTATGTGGAACTCTTCAATCGCTCGGCGTCGGCGGTATCGCTCAACGGGTGGTCGCTGAACATCGCGACCACCGGGGGAACCGCCTGGGGCAAGTGCGACCTGCCCAACTTCACCATGCCCGCAGGGTCGTACTTCCTCGTTCGAGTTTCAAACGACAACACCACCGGCGTAAACCTGCCCGCCGTGGACGCCACGTTCCCGACCCCCATCTCCACCACGCTCACCACTTCCGGCAAGGTCTGCCTGCGAGACACCACCGCGGCCATCGGCGCCGTCAACTGCCCCGCCGGCAACATTGTCGACCTCGTCACCTACGGCACCTCGGGCACCTGCTTCGAGGGCGCGGGGCGAGCCCCCGCCAACAACACCGCCACGTCGGCCCCACTGGCGACGTTCCGTCGCGGCGACGGATGCCTCGATACCGACGACAACGCGAACGACTTCGTGGCCCGCGCGCCGGCGCCCCGCAACTCCGCCTCTCCGACCTCGACGACGTGCATTGTCGGGGCCTGCTGCAACAACAACACCGGCGTGTGCGTGACCGACACGAGCGCCAACTGCGCCGCCGACGGCCTCTCGTTCACCACGGTCGGCACGGCGTGTGCCTCGAACCCGTGCCCACCCACCGGCGCGTGCTGCAGCGGAACCTCGTTCACGACCTGCAACATCCTGACCCTCGTCGGATGCGGGTCGAACCTGTACGCGGGCAACAACACCGTGTGCACGCCCAACGCCTGCGCTTCGACCTCGTGTTGCTTCAGCAACGGCTCGTGCTGCAACTTCTCGCCGCCGCACTGCCTCGTGCAGGGCGGCACGCCGGGGTCGCTCGCCGTCACCTGCGGAACCGCGGGCAACTGCATCGCCGCCCCCGCCAATGACCTGTGCACGAGCCCGGCCACGCTCTCGCTGGGCGTGCCCGTCACGGGCAACCTCTTCGCCGCGACCTCCACGGGCGACGGCCCGTTTGCGCCGTGCCTGAACAGCATCAACCAGAGCACCAAGGGCGTGTGGTACACCTTCGTCCCGCCCGCCTCGAGCGTCTACGAGCTCTCCGCCTGCGGCTCCACGTTCGATTGCGATCTGACGGTGTTCACGATTCCGACCTGCGCCGACCCGGCCACCTGGACGGTCATCGGCTGCGACGACCAGGCCTGCCCCGTCGGCACCGCGAGCTTCTGCGCGACCAACGGCAACACGCTCGCTCCGAAGCTCTCGGGCTTGCCGCTGACGGCGGGCCTGACCTACTACGTCCGCATGTCGCTCAACGGCTCGAGCGCTACCGGCGGCGGCAACTTCACGCTGACGGTCACCGATCTCGGTACGGTCGCGACCGGCGCGTGCTGCTACGTCACCAACGGCCGGTGCGATATCCGCACGCAGGTCTCCTGCACCGAGGCCACCGTAAACCCCATCGGCGTCTATCAGGGCGACGGCACGACATGCACCGCGGGCCTGTGCGGCTCGAACTACGGCGCGTGCTGCAGCTCGGGCGGGTGCCAGATGCGGCTCGAGACCAGTTGCACCGGCACAAGCGTGTTCTGGCTCGACGGGGAGGTCTGCTATCCGAACCCCTGCCTCATCAATCCGCTCCCGCCCAACGGGACGTGCGCGACGGCCGCGATCCTCACCGACTCGGACTTCCCGTTCACAAGCCTTGTCGGCATCAACCAGGCGCCCGATGGTCCGGCGGTGAGCTGCACCTCGTCAGCCCCCGCGGTGACCAAGAACGCCATCTGGTACACGTACATGCCCTCGGCAGACTGCGTGCTCTCGGCGTGGGAGATCGGCTCCCGCGACGTCACCGTGGTGGTGTACGACAACGGCGTGGCGAATCCCGCCTGCGACAGCGCGAACTGGACCACCGTGCTCTGCGAGACCGAAGAGACCGACGCCAACGTACCGCTCCTGGCCGGGCACCGGTACTACATCCTCGTCGCCTCGAGCTCCGCCAGCACCAACGTCAACGATTTCTACTCGCTCAAGTTCCGCATCGTGGTGCCCGCCGTTCCCACCAACAGCACTTGCGCGTCGGCCGCGGCGATCACGCCCAGCGCCAGCTTCCAGTCCTTCCCCGGCGGCGGCTCCGCCTCCGGACCGCGCTCGTCGTGCCAGACCCTGTCCTACCAGCCCCCGGAGGCCCGCAACGCCATCTGGTTCACCTACACCACCCCCGCCAACGCCGACCAGCTTGTCCGTCTGCAGCGCACGCTCGTGAGCAGCAACAACATCTTCTTCTCGCTGGCGTTCTACACCGGCGATTGCAACAACCTCAACGCCTACGAGTGCGCGAACCTCGGCACCGCCGACCAGTTCATCCGCCTCCGCCGCAACACGACCTACTACGTCATGGCCCACAAGCGGTCCGGCTACCTCGCCGGCGATGGGCAGTACACCTTCCTGTTCGACGTACTGACGCCCCCGCAAGCGAGCAACCAGGACTGCGCCACGGCCACCCCGATCCCCGCGCTGCCATACGCCGACACGGTCAACAACGTCCTGGCCTTCGACGAGTTGCCCGTAAGCAACTGCTCGGGCAACAGCGTGACCAACGGCAGTGGAATCTGGTACTCCTTCACGCCCGCAAGTCCCGTGGTGGTCAACGTTGGCGAGACCGGCCCGCAAAACGCCGCCATCGCCGTGTTTGAGAACTCCTGCACCAACCGCATCCTGTGCACCGCCGTTGATGAGGATCCCGTCAACAACACGTTCCGTGCCTACCCGGGATTCACGTACTACATCCTCATCGCACGCGAGACCAGCGGCCTGCCGGCCCAGACCGACACGTTCACCATAAGCGTTACGGGCACCGAGGTGCCCACCCCGCCCAACGACGATTGCTTCACCGCCACGACCATCGCCTCCCTGCCCTTCACCGAAACCACCATGATCGGCACCGCCCGCGACGACATCCCTCGCGCGGTTTGCTCGCGCGGCACCATCACCACCACCACCCGCAACGGCATCTGGTACACCTATACCAACAACTCCACACCCGCGGGCGTGGTGATGGCCGAAACCTCCGGCCTCGATGCCATCATCGCCGCCTACAAGGGCCAGTGCGGATCGCTCGTCCCCGTCATGTGCACCGACGAGCCCGAGTCCGGCGTGTACCTTTTCATGGAGGCCTACACCACCTACCACATCCTCGTCGCCAAGGCGTTCGACTTCTCCGCCACACCCACAGAAGCGGTCTCGTTCTCCATCAGCCCCGCAACCCCCACCGTCTTCCCGCCGGTCAACCAAGCCTGCGACGTTGCCCAGAAGATCGCCACGCTGCCCTTCAGCTACACCGGCGTGCCGATCGCCGCGGCCAATGGCCCCGTCACGGCGTGCGCCAACCAGCCCGTGTCGCTCCTGACATCCCAGTCCACGAATCCGCTCTGGTACACCTTCGACTCCGGCTCGGGCTACACGCTCCGCATCTGGGAGCTCAGCTCCAACGACGTGACCTACGCGCTCTACTCCTCGTGCGGCGGGATCGAGGAGGGGTGCAACACCAGCGACGGATCCGTTACCACCCCCGTCTTCTTCACGCTCAACCCCGGCACCCGGTACTACCTCCAGGTCGCCCGCCAGACCAACAGCGACTACGCCCTCTCGGCCGTGCCCTACCAGCTCTCCATCTCGGTCGCCGACGGAACGGCCGGCGCCTGCTGCACCGGCACGTTCTGCACCACCGGCGTCATCGAGAACTGCGCCGCGGCGTTCGTCCCCGGCGGAACCTGCAACCCGGCCAACCCCGTGGCCTGCTGCCCCGCCAACTACAACCAGAACAATGGCCTTGAGATCCAGGACATCTTCGACTTCCTCAACGGCTGGTTCGGCAGCGCGGCCCGCGCCGACTTCAACGGCAACGGCCGCCTCGAGGTGCAGGACATCTTCGACTTCCTCAACGCGTGGTTCGCGGGCTGCCACTAAGCCACGACGCGCTCGGCCGCCCATTCGCCCGTACACCAGCGGGCTTGCGGACCCGCCCCCCGTCAGGAGGGCGGGTCCTTTTTCTTTTCGCCGCTCCCTCCATACGATCGGGAATGACAACCGACGGGAAGGTGAACGTGTTGCTGGTGGGTTCTGGAGGCCGGGAACACGCGCTCGCGTGGAAGCTCAAGCAATCGCCGCGAATGGGCCGCCTCTGGCTCACCGACGGCTCCAACCCGGGCCTGAGCGCTCTGGGCACCCTCGTCGACGTCCCCGTGGACATCAAGCAGATCTACCGCCTGCAGATCTTCTGCGAGAAGAACAACATCGGCCTGGTCGTCATCGGCCCCGAGGAGCCGCTGGCCCAGGGATACGCCGATGCGCTCATCGCGCCCGGGCGTGTGGTGTTCGGTCCCATACAGGCCGCCGCTCGACTCGAGAGCGACAAGGCCTGGTGCAAGCAGCTCATGCGGGCCGCGTCGATCCCGACGGCCGAGGGCCGGATCTTCTCCGACGCCGAGGGAGCCCGCGCCTATGTCGAGAGCCGCGTGCACGACGAGGAGGCGCTCAAGGCCCTCTACGAGGAGGCGTCCAAGTACCGCGACCCCGCCGATCGGCGCATGTTCATCCGCCGCAAGATCGAGGCCGAGAAGACCATCGCCGCGGCCTACCGCAAGCGCCACGACGACCTCCCCGTGATCAAGGCCGCCGGGCTGGCCAAGGGCAAGGGCGTCTTCCTGCCCACCACGCTGCTGGAGGCCATGGACGTGATCGAGCGGATCATGGTCCGCAAGGAGTTCGGCGAGGCCGGCAAGACGGTGGTCATCGAGGAGCGGCTCGAGGGCCGCGAGGTCTCGGTGCTCGCCCTGACCGACGGCCGCTCGATCTACATGCTCGAGACCTGCCAGGACCACAAGCGCCTCGGCGACGGCGACACCGGCCCGAACACCGGCGGCATGGGCGTCATCTGCCCCAGCGGCCTGAGCGGTGGTGGCCACGAGAAGGACGAGGAACTCCTCAAGCAGATCGAGAGCGAGATCCTCGTGCCGACGCTCGACGCCATCCGGCGCGACGGCATCGACTACCGCGGCGTGCTCTACGCCGGAATCATGCTCACCCCCGCCGGGCCCAAGGTGCTCGAGTACAACTGCCGCTTCGGCGATCCGGAGTGCCAGGCGCTCATGGTGCGGCTGGAATCGGACCTCATCAACCTGCTCATGGCCGTCGGCCAGCGGACGCTGGAGGAGGCCGATGTGAAGTGGTCACAGGGCGAGGGCGCGGCCGCCGCGGCCTCGTGCTGCATTGTCCTCGCCGCCGAAAACTACCCGGCCAAGCCGGTCGCCGGGGCGGTAATCACGGGCATCGACAAGGCTGAGGCGATGGAGGGCGTCCGCGTCTTCTACGCGGGCGTGAAGAAGAACGAGAAGGGCGAACTCGTGACGGCGGGCGGCCGCGTGCTGAATGTGGTGGGGGTCGGCGAGACCCTCGCACAGGCCCGGACGCGTGCGTACGAGGCCGCAACGGTGATCCGCTTCAAGGGCAAGCAGATGCGGACGGACATCGGCGCGGCGTCAGAGCCGGTTCACCATTGAGTGCACCGAGGACACCGAGAAAGCCAGGAAGCCGAGTTCCTTTTTTGAGATAATGCCGTCCTCAGTGCTCTCTGTGTTCTCAGTGGTGAATATTCAGGGAGCGACCAGGAACCGCTTGGTCATATCCCCATACGCATCGATGCGACGATCGCGCAGGAACGGCCAGTGCGTCCGCGCGAACTCGACCTTCCCAAGGTCCGCGTCGTGCACCAGCAGCTCTTCCTTCTCCACCGACGCCTTCGCCGCGATCTGGCCGTTGGGCTGGCAGATGAACGACTGGCCCCAGAACTGGATGCCGTCGGGGTGGACGGGCTTCCTATCGACGCCGCGGATGATCTCGTGCCCGATGCGGTTGGGGGCGACGACATAGCACCCGTTGGCGACGGCGTGTGAGCGTTGCATGAGCTCCCACGACTCGTGCTGGGCTTTGCCGTACTCGGCCTTCTCGGCGGGGTGCCAGCCGATGGCGGTGGGGTAGAAGAGGATCTCCGCGCCGCCCATGGCCGTGAGGCGTGCGCCCTCCGGGAACCACTGGTCCCAGCAGATGAGCACGCCGATCTTGGCGTGCTTGGTCTGCCAGGTCTTGAATCCCGTGTCACCGGGCGTGAAGTAGAACTTCTCGTAGTAGTACGGATCATCGGGGATGTGCATCTTGCGGTAGATGCCCAGCAGCGACCCGTCGGCGTCGATCACGGCCGCGGTGTTGTGATACAGGCCGCTGGCCCGTTTCTCAAAGAGGCTGGCGACGATGACCATCGAGTAGCGCTTGGCGATCTTCGCGAGGGCTTCGGTCGAGGGTCCGGGGATCGACTCGGCCAGCGAGAAGAAGCGGTGCTCCTCGCTCTGGCAGAAGTACTGCGAGGCGAAGAGCTCCTGCGTGCAGAAGATGCGGGCTCCCTTCTTCCCCGCGGCCTCGGCCAGCCGAAGCTGCCGGGCCCGATTGGCCCGCGGGTCCTCGCCGCAAGCCATCTGCGACAGGGCAAGGCGAAGGGTGCTCGACGGTGCGGCGCGGCGGGTGTTCCTGGTCTTTGCCAACGGTGGCCCTCAATTCAAGTGGTGCGAGGCCGAGTGTAGGAAAGCGATCTCCGATAGACTCAGGGCCGATGGGCTTCAACTGGATCGTCATCCTCTCGGTGGGGTTGGTCGGATTCTCTATTCTGGTCGTGCTGCTGGCGGTGGTGCTGCCCCGCATCCTTCCGGAATCAGCCCGGCGCAGGCTCGTGGCCATCCGCCAGTCGCGCCGAATCCCGCTCCTGATGGCCCTCATCGTCCCGGCGGGATTTCTCATCATGGTGGCGATCTTCCTCGCGCCCTTCGGAGGGAGCCTGTTCATCCGCGTCCTCAAGAACCTGCCGATGGCGGGCATGTTCGCGGGGATGCAGTTTCTCGCACTCTCCCGCCGCCCCGTCGGCGACCGCCTCCGGTGCTCGCGCTGCAAGTACGAACTCACGGGCCTCTCCCCCGGTCCCTCGAGCGGCCCCAACGGCCGACACGACGGCAGGTGTCCCGAGTGCGGCGGGCAGTGGGGATGGGCCGGGGGCAGCGAGGTCGCCGTGCGGAAATGGAGCTGGCCGTGGCTCGCCGTCGGCGTGCTCTGCCTGCTTCCGCTCGTGGTCCAGTTCGCGTCGGCCCCGATCAAGGGCATCCTGTGGTGGGACTCGATGCTGCTCCGGCTCGCGCCCACCTCATCGCTGGTGGAAGAGGTGCTGACGCAAAAATCGTTCACAATCGCCGCGTGGGCGGAGCTTGGCAAGCGCACCCTTTCGGCGGCGGACGTCGATCGAATCGCCCGAAAGCTGCTGACGCGGCCGTCGGGGTCGTACTTCAACACCGATGAGCAGGCGTGGCTCGCGGCCGCGCTGGCCACCAAGTCGATCGACGCCGACCTCGTGAAGCCCTGGCTGGGAAGGATGTTCACGACCACGGCGAAATGGGACGCGGCCGGATCGCATGCAACAGTGAATCTTCGGCCGGTTCCCGACGAGTTCGAGCCGTTCAAGGTGATGCGGGTGCGTGCCCGGGTTGAGTCGGCCGCGGAGACCGGAGCGATCCCCGTGCCGTCCATCGTGCTCGCCGCTCGCGGAAGTCCCCTGTTCCAAACGTACCCATTCCGGCCATTTGCGGTCGAGAGCAGCGGGGATGCGATGGCGCCGCGGTTTCGAGGAGTCCTGTGGGTCACACTGGAAACGCCTGCAGCGCGGCCGGGGGAAGGGCTGTATCGCGTCGAGGTTCCCGTGGATGTTCCCGTCGAGCCGGGCAGATAAAGAAACAGGCCCCCGGGTCGCGGGGGCCTGATGGGCGGACTCTGATGTGCTCGGGCGAGCTTACTTCTTGGCCTTGCCCTTGGACTTGTCGTCGTCCTTCTTCTCTGTCTTCTTCTCGGTCTTCGCCTCGGGCTTCGTTTCAGCCTTGGGCTCCGGCTTGGACTCCTTCTTGGCGGGAGCGGAGGCGGCGGAGGACTTCGCCGCGCCGCGGGCCTTCTCGTTCTCCTCGCCGACGGACTTGTTGTACTCCTCAAGGCCCATCTCGCTGATCTTGGCCTTGGCGATGATGGCGTCGAGGGTCTTGTGCTCGCGGATCTGGCCGTAGACGGTGCCGATCTGGTTGCGCGAGATCAGGTCCTGGCGGAGCTTCTCGGGGCGTTCGCCGCGCGACAGGGCGATCTGGGCGATGCGGCCGTTGAGCTCCGCGTCGGAGACCTTGACATCGAGCTTCTCGGCCGCGCGATCGAGGACGAAGAACAGCTTGAGGTCACGCGCGGCCGAGGCCGCCGACGACGCACGCAACTCGCCGATCTTCTCCTCCACCTGCTGAGCGTCGACGCCGCGGTACATGAGCTCGAGGCGGGCCCGCTCGAGGTTGCGCGAGGCCTGCGAGGCGGTGAGCCGCTGGGGCAGGTCGATGTTGGTGTGCTCGAGCAGGTGCTTGGCGACCTGGGTCCGCATGGCGGTCTGCTGGTCGACCTGCACGCGCTGGTCGATGCGCTGGCGGACGGCGTCGGTGAGCGCCTCGACGGTCTCCATGCCGTAGCGGGTGGCGATCTCGGCCAGGTCGCCCGGGATGATGCGGTCGGCGCGCTTGGGGTGGAAGGTGATGACGAGCTTCTTGCCGCGGATGCGCTCGTCCTCGTGGTTCTCCGGGCCCGTGGTCTTGACGGTGACGGTGGAACCGACGGCCGGCGTGCCCAGCTGCGAGGCGAAGTCGTCGACGACGACGCCGAGGATCATGCCCTTGCCGTGCTTGTCGGCGGTTGGGATCTGAACAACGGCGTCCTGGATGTCGAGGATCGTCGTGCCCGCGGCGTCCTTCATCACGGCGTGGCCGGTGAGGTAATCGCCCGGCTCGGCCTTGTCGCGCGACTCGAGCTTGCCCTCGTTGAGCTTCAGCCGGTCGAGCTCCTGGTTCACCATCTCGTCGGTGACGGTGATGGCGGGCTTCTTGATGTCCACGCCGTCAAGCTTCGGCAGCTCGAACTCGGGAACGACCTCAACGTCGACCTCGAAGGCGAGGGGCTTGCCGTCGACAATCTCGACCTTCTCGAGCGACTCGCTCGCGGCGTCGCCGACGACGCGCAGCTTTGCGTCCTCGATCGCCTTGCTGAACGCCTGTCCGACGAGCTGGTTCTTGGCCTCCTTGCGGATGCCGTCGCCAAACTTCTTCTCGATGAGGCGGCGCGGCGCGTGGCCCTTGCGGAAGCCGGGCAGCGAGGCCTCGGTCAGCAGCGTGTCGAGCGAGGTGCCCAGCTGCTCCTTGACGGTCTCGGCCGGGATCTCGATGGAGATCTTCTTCAGGCACGGGCCCGCGTCGGTGATCTTGACTTTGTTCGGACGTTCGGTCGTTGCGGTCGACATGAGGGTTCTCCGGGGTCCAGAGGCTCCAATCCCGGGCCGACTCAACAAGAGCGGCCGTCCGACTGAGGCCTCCCCACCCGAGGTGCGGAAAGCAGGGGTGAAGGGTAGGGGGGCAAGGCAAATGAAACACGGAGGGCCACGGAGACCACGGAGGGAGCACGGAGGTGAAAGGGAAGGACTTGGGCAATGCGATCGCGGAACTGAAAGAGCACCCCCGCTCTTGCTTTCCACCAATTCCTCCTCCCTGTTCTTCTCCGTGGTCCCTGTGGCCCTCCGTGTTTGAATCCGATCGGATATCGTGCGGACCTATCGATTGGAGGCCTCGTGGCGAAGAAGGTGAAGATGTTGTCCGGCACGCCTCTGGCGGATGGGTTTCGCTTTCCCGCCGAGTGGGAGCGCCAGAGCGGGACGTGGTTCTCCTGGCCGCGGCCGGAGGGGATCAGCTTTCCGGGCAAGTATCACACGGTTCCGGCCAACATCGCGGCCATCATCCGCGAGATCGGGACGCGGCAACTCGTCCACATCAACGTGCCCAACGAGAACTACCGCCGGATCGTGCGCGAGCAGCTCACCGGCGCGGGCGTCCCCAAAGGGTGGTTCACTGGCCCGCGGCCGCGCGTGAACTTCCATGACATCTCCACCAACGAGTCCTGGTGCCGCGACCACGGCCCGGCCTTCGTCGTGCGCACGCGCCGGGGCAAGAAGCAGAAGGCCATCGTCGACTGGGGTTTCAACGCCTGGGGCGGCAAGTACCCGCCCTTCGATTCCGACGATGCCGTCCCCGTGCGGATCGCCGAGGAGTGGGGGAAGAAAGTGGTGGGGGTGTACTCGCCCCTGCATCCGCGCGGCGGCGGCGAGGCGGTCGGCAAATCACGCCGCATCATCATGGAGGGCGGCGGCGTCGAGTTCAACGGGCGCGGCACGGTCCTCACGACCGAATCATGCCTCCTGAACAAGAACCGCAACCCGGGCATGTCCAAGGGCGAGATCGAGAAGGCGCTCAAGGCGTACTACGGCCAGCGCCACGTCTGCTGGCTCGGCGATGGGATCGTTGGCGACGACACCGACGGCCACATCGACGACCTCGCCCGCTTCATCGACCCACGCACGATCGTCGTCGCCGTCGAGGCGGACCGTCGCGATGCCAACTACCACATCCTCAAGGACAACCTGAACCGCACGCTCCGCCTCCGCGATCAGGACGGCCGCTCGTTCCGCGTCGTCACAGTGCCCATGCCGGGCGTGGTGGAGTTCGACGGCCAGCGCCTGCCCGCGACATACCTGAACTTCTTGTTCGTGAACGGCGCGTGCCTTGTGCCGACCTTCCGGCACAAGAAGAACGATCGCCTGGCCCTAAAGATCCTGCAGGACCACCTGCCGCGGCATGAGGTGGTCGGCATCGACTGCACGGAGTTGATCTGGGGGCTGGGGGCGATCCACTGCTTGACGCAGCAGGAACCTGCCTGAACAGGCTCAGGCCGCCAGTCGCAGCGTCTCTTCCGCCGCGTCCGCCAGCCGCTTGGCGATGCCCTCGAACCGCTCCTCGGTCGCGAGGAACGCCCCGACGACGTCCGGGTCAAAGTGCCGCCCGCTCCCGGCCACGATCGTCTCGCGGGCCTTGGCGTGCGTCTGCGAGTCCTTGTACACGCGGGCCGAGCGGAGCGCGTCGTAGACGTCCGCCACCGCGACGATTCGCGCGGCCAGCGGGATCGCGCTGCCGGACAGGCCGTGCGGGTATCCCGAGCCGTCCCACTTCTCGTGGTGGCTCAGCGCGATGTCGCGGGCCATCGAGAGGAACTTCGCCTCCGGAAACTCCTTGAGCGCGGCGTTGAGCGTCTGCGCACCGATAAGCGTGTGCGACTTCATCACCTCAAACTCGGCCGGCGCCAGCCGGTCGCTCTTGAGCAGGATCGCGTCCGGAATGCCCACCTTGCCGATGTCGTGCAGCGGGCTCGTCGCGAAGATCAGCCGCACAAACTCGCGGTCCACGTTGAACGGCGGCTTGGCGAATCGCTCCTGCGACGCGAGGTGCTCGGCAAGGATGTGGCAGTACAGCCGCACCCGCTCCAGGTGCGAGCCCGTGTCGCGGTCTCGGCTCTCGGCCAGCTTCGCCATGCCGAAGATCATCAGATCGCGCGTCTCGAGGCTCGTGATCCGCTCGGCCACGCCCAGGCGGACCGACAGCTCCAACGGATCGAAAGGCTTGGTCAGGAAGTCGTCCGCCCCCGCTCGCAGGCCCTCGACCAGATCCGACCGCCCGTTGCGGCCGGTGAGCATGATGATGAACACGTAGCGGGAGAGCGACGCGGCTCGAACTTTGCGGCAGAGCTCCGGCCCGGTCAGCCGCGGCATCTCCCAGTCAGAGATCAGCACGCGGGCCTGGCCCCGCTCGATGAGGGCGAGGGCCTCCTCGCCATTGCCCGCGGTCTCCACCTGATGGCCGTCGGCCAGCAACGACTCGCGGAGCAGTTCCAGCGCGATCGGATCGTCCTCGGCGATGACAATGTTCATGCGCCGGCCTCCGTGGGCGCCGGGGCCGGAGCGGCCGGGAACGACGGCAGAGCGGCGTCGATCGCCGCCAGCAGCTCCGCCGCGCGGGTGTCCAGGCCCTTGAGCGCCAGCGTCACCGCCTCCGCGTCGCCGGACTTGCCCGCCATCTCAACGGCCAGCGCCGCGGCGGCAAGGTCCTTGGCCCCGATGTTGGCCGCCGCACCCTTGAGCGTGTGGGCCGCCTTGGCGCACGTTGGCAGGTCCGAGTGCAGCGCGGGCTCGCGGCAGTCGGCGATATAGCCCCGCAGAAGCGCGTGGAACTTGGAAAGAATCGTCCGCATCAGGTCGTCGCGGGCCCGGCACCGGTTGCGCAGGTCAATCAGGTCCAGCGTCGAGGTCGACTCGGGTTCCGTGCGCGCGGGGGCCGCACCGGGCGTGCCCGAGCTCGCCGCCGCATCCGGCGCGGCGGGCGCGGGCTGGGGGGTGGGCTGGGGGGTGGGCGTCGGCACCTGGTCGGGAAGGTGCTTCTGCAGCGAGGCGATCAGCGCCTGCGGATTCAGCGGCTTGGTCAGGTAATCGTCCATCCCCGCCGCGAGGCACCGCTCGCGGTCCGGCGGCAGGGCGTTGGCGGTCAGCGCGATGATCGGCACGTGCGCGCCCGGGCCGCGCCGCGAGGTTGTCTTGTTGTCCTTCTCGGCGGCCCGGATCTGCTGGCTGGCCTCAAAGCCGTCGAGTTCGGGCATCTGGCAATCCATCAGGATCAGGTCGTAGCGCCCGGTGAGAGCCTCCTCCACGGCGCGGGCGCCGTTGGGCGCGACGAAGCACAGGAATCCCGCGTCGGCAAGCAGTTCGGTGGTGATGGTCTGGTTGACCTCGTTGTCCTCCGCGACGAGGATCCGCAGCTGGAACAGCGGCACGGAGACCTTGCGTGCAGGGGCCGGAGCCGGGTCCACCGGGTGCGCGGGGCGGCGGCAGGCCGCGATGGCCGCGACGATCCCGTCGAGCAGGTCCGAGTCGGGGCCGGGGAACTGCACCCACGCGGAGATGCCCGCCGCGCGGAGGCGCTGCGGATCCAGCGTGTCCGACTCCGCCGCGTCCACCAGCAGCAGCACCGAGCAGCGCACCGCGAGGTTGTCGGTGGTGAGCCTGTGCGAGAACTCCAGCGCGGCCCCCAGCGTCGGCGCGCGAAGCACCACGACGTCGAACGGCGTGCCCGCGCCGGAGGCGGCCCGGGCGATCCGGAGGGCCTCCTCGTCGGGCGCGGCGGCGAAGTTGCGGAACTTCCAACTCTCCAGCAGCGTCTGGATCGTCTTCCGCTCCTCGTTGTCGTGCGAGACGCACAGGATGTTGGCCATGTGCAGCGGGCGATCGGCCGAGCCGGGCACCGCGGGCTGCTCGGCGGGCACTTCCAGCGGGATCGTGAACCAGAAGGTAGAGCCGAGTCCCGGCTCGCTGTCCACGCCGATCTCGCCGCCCATGATCTCGATGAGGCTCTTGCAGATCGCCAGGCCAAGGCCCGTGCCGCCGTAGCGGCGCGTGGTGGAGGCATCGACCTGCGAGAAGGACTTGAACAGCCGGTCCACGCGCTCGCTGGGGATGCCGATGCCCGAGTCGGTGACCGTGAAGCGGGCCACCACGCGGGCGGGTTTGTCGCCCTCGGCGGCCTGCTCGCGCTCCGGCGTGACGCGGACGGTGACGCCGCCCTCCTTGGTGAACTTGATCGCGTTGGAGATCAGGTTCAGCAGCACCTGGCGGATGCGTGTCGGGTCGCCGCGCACCACGCGCGGCAGGAACGGCGAGACCTCGCAGGACAGGGAGATGTTCTTCTCCTCCACCTTGCGGGCGAACATGTCGTTGATCTCCGAGCAGATGCCCGCGAGATGGATGTCGATCGACTCGAGCTCCACCTTGCCCGCGCCGAGCTTGGAGTAGTCCAGGATGTCGTTGATGAGCGAGAGCAGCGTCGCGCTCGAGACCGAGGCCATCCGCGAGTAGCGGAGCTGCTTGGTGTCCAGGCTGGTGCGCTCCAGGAGCTCCAGCGCGCCGACCACGCCGTTGAGCGGCGTGCGGATCTCGTGGCTCATGTTCGCGAGGAACTCGCTCTTGGCCGTCGAGGCCGCCTCCGCGGCCGCCGTCGCCCGCTCGAGCTCCACGGCGCGTCGGGCCAGCTCTCCGGCCTGCTCGCCCAGCTTCTCGTTGGCCTCGAGGATGTCCTCGTTGTAGCGTTTGAGCCGCTCGTCGGCCTCGCGCCGTGCCGTCACGTCGCGCTGGATGGCGAAGAACTGGACCAGGTTGCCCTTCTCGTCGCGGATGGGCTCGAGGTCCAGCGAGCACCAGTACTTGCGCCCGCTCTTGCTGAAGCCCACGAAGTCGTCTCGCAAGCGCTCGCCCTGGCGCAGGGCCCGCTCGAGCTTGTTGAGCTGGGTGCGGTCGGCCCCCGGGCACTGCAGCAGCGCGATCGGCGAAGTGCCCTTCACCTCGTCGAGCGCGAAGCCCGTGAGCCGCACGAAGCCGTCGTTGATCCACTCGATCCGCCCGCGGGCGTCGGCGATGAGCACCGAGTTGTCCGTCTTCGAAGCCACGAGGGCCAGCTTGCGGAGCTCGGTCTCGCCGCGGCGCACGGCCTCGGTCATCACCGTGGCCAGGGCCACGGCGCGCCGGTGCGTGCGCGACGCGATGACGACGCACACGATGCCGGCGACGAACACCGCACCCACCGAGATCGCCACCAGCATCCACAGGCCGTGGTACAGGGCCGATGCGCTCTCGTCGATGTACGCCCCGAGCGCCTTGTGCAGCTTGTTGAGCCCGAACCCGTATCGCTTCCGCAGGTCCAGGTACTCCTCCGAGGCCAGCTCCTTGCGGGCCATGCGCGTGTTGCCGCCACGGGCCTTCTCGAACGCCCGCTTCTCGATGGCCTGCAGCCAGTCGCTGGCCTCGTCGATGTCCTTGCCGCCCTGCGTGAGGTAGATGTCCGGCGCCATGACCGCGAGGTTCTTGAAGGCCTCGCCGAGCAGGCGCTGATGCTCTTTGTAGCGTGCTTCCCAGACCGGCTCGCCCGTCGCCGCGCCCATCTGGGCCGACATCGTCATCGCCTCGGTCAGGTTGTGGATCTCGGCGGTCACGTCCTGCAGGCGCGTCTGGTCGTCGCGGATCGTCGACAGGTGCTTCTGCACCTCCGTCAGCGTCCATCCAATGCCAAGCAGCAGCGCGGCGGTGGCCACGAGCACGCCGGCAACGACGCCATAGGGCGGACGCGCGGTGTGCGCAACAGGTGCGGGATTCTTTGTTTCGGCGGCCATGGGCTCGCCAAAGATCGGCGGCTTGCGGGCCCATGTTGGGGCCGATCCGCCGAGAGGGCCCGTGAGTGGCCGTTATCGGAAGCTGGATCGTGTGCCCCCGTGTAAACGCCTGATGATGGTGCGGTCGCATGGCCCAAATGGGTGGGTATACAGACTTGAGCCGTGGTCGTACACTCGCGCGAGAGGTCCGGGGGGCGAATGTGTCTACACGGAAGGCTGGGCCATGAGCAGGCAAGGAATGTCGAAAAATACAGGGTTGGATGCCGTCGTCGGACGATCGCCCGCGGCACAGTCAAAGCCAGCCGTGACGGTCGCACCGTCCAAGGCCATGGTGGCGGTGGATACCAAGCCCGCCCCTGATGCGGTTCGGCGCAAGGCCTACGAGCTCTATCTGGAGCGTGTGGCCAAGGGCCAACCGGGCGATGATCGCACCGACTGGCTTCGGGCCGAGCGGGAACTCGTTCGCCACTGACGCCCAAGGTCACTTCGAGTGCGACGGTGGGGGGGCAAGCAGGAACGATGCGCCCACGCCCGCGGCCAGCACCCCGACGATGACCGCGAGCGAGACTCCGGCCGGAATTTCGATGTGGTGGCTCGGCAGCCAGTCGAGCCACCCGGGCAGCGATCCCCACGCCCGCTCGGCGAGCGGTCGCAGGTGGTGCGCCCCCTCGAGGAGCATCTTCGCGCCGACGAACGCGAGGATCGCTGCCAGCGCGTGCTTCAGGGCGTGGAAGCGGTCCATCATCGATCGCAGCGCGAAAAACAGCGATCGCAGCCCAAGGATCGCGAAGATGTTCGACGTGAACACCAGGAATGGGTCCCGCGTGATCCCGATCACCGCCGGGATCGAGTCCACCGCGAAGAGCACGTCCGTTACCTCCACGATCAGCAGCACGACAAACAGCGGCGTGGCCGCCAGCCTCCCCGTCGGCAGGCGTGTGAAAAAGCGGTGGCCGTCGTAGGCGTCGCTGACGTGGAACACCCGGCGCGCCAACCGGACGGTGAGCGACTTTGAGAAGTCCTGCGTCTCCCGCTCGACGGAGAACGCCACCTTCCACGCCGTGATGAGCAGGAACGCCCCGAGCAGATACAGCACCCACTCAAACCGCTGCACCGCGGCCGATCCGGCCAGGATCATCACCGCCCGAGCGATCATCGCGCCCAGAATGCCCCAGAACAGCACCCGATGCTGGTCGCTCCTGTGCACCGAGAACGACTTGAAGATCAGCGCGATCACGAACAGGTTGTCCACGCTCAGCGAGTATTCCGTCAGCCACCCGGCGAGAAACTGCATCGCCGCGATGCCGCCCACGCGCTCGGGCGACATGCCCTGCTCGGCGTCCCCCGTGGCGTGCAAGATTCTCACGAACGTGTCCGCCGCGCCGAACCAGTTGTTCGCGTAAATGAAGTACACGGCGACGTTGAAGAGCGCACCCAGGCCGACAAACACCCCCGTCCACCGAAGCGCGAGCCTCGCCGACATCTCCTTGTGTGACCGCCCGACGATCCCCAGATCGATGGCGAGCACGAGAAAGATAAAGGCCAGGAAACCGGCCCAGAGCCAGAGCATGGGCGGAGGTTAGCACATTTCGACGATCTGCGTGCCCGGCGGGAAGCCTCAGTCCTCCGCACGCTCGCCCTCGGGCGCCATCTTCACCAGCCGCGGATCGAACCGCCCCAGCACCTCCACAAGGTCCGCCTGCTGAGTCATGACGCGGCGGATGTCCTTGTAGACCCCCGGCGCCTCGTCTATCCCGGCGCTGAGCACGCGCACGTTCTGCTTCGCAAGGTCCCGCTTCACGTTGCCCCACGCGAACGTCTCCCGGGCCTTGGTCCGCGACATCACCCGTCCCGCGCCGTGGCTCGCCGAGCGCAGCGACGCCGCGCTGCCGCGTCCGCGGACAATGAAGCCGGGCGAGGCCATGGATCCGGGAATCACGCCGAGCACATCCTTTCCCGCGGGCGTGGCCCCCTTGCGATGCACGACAAACTCCCGTGGGCCGCGGCCGTCGCCAAGGTCGTGCACTTCCTTCCACGCGAAGTTGTGGTGGTTCTCGACGAACGCGATCGCCCTCGCCCCCAGCGCGCCGACAACGTGCCGGTGGATGCACTCGTGGTTGGCCGAGGCGTACTCACCCATCAGGTTCATCGCGGCGAAGTACTCCGCGCCCTCGTTGGAGTCCAGGCCGAGCCACGCGAGATGCTTGAGCTCCTTGGGCAGCTCGGGATGGCGGTCGATGGCGAGCCTCGAGTAGTGGTCGCACACCGCCGCGCCCGTGCCGCGAGAGCCCGAGTGCGACAGCAGGGCGAGGTACTCCCCCGCCGGCAGATCAAACGACCATCCCGATCCGTGCAGGTCCGCGCCGTCCGCGCGGGTCGGCACATCCCGCCCGGCGGCGTGCTGCGCCGGCGTGATCGTCAACACGCCGAACTCAACGAAGTGATTCCCCGAACCCGATGTGCCCAGCTGCGCCCGCGCCTTCTCCTTGCCCGCGCGGGTGACGGGCGATACCAACCAATCCGAGTCAAGCACCGCATGCTCGCGGGGTTTCTTGAACGAGGCCCCGACGCCGAAGCGGGTCTGGCTCTCGATGGCCCGCGTGAGTTGATCCAGCCCGTGCTCGGTCTCCATCATCTCGGGCGGCATGTCCAGCACGCTCAGCCGCATGCGGCACGCGATGTCCACGCCCACCGCGTAGGGAATGATCGCGTTCTCCACCGCCAGCACGCCCCCGATCGGCAGGCCATACCCCACGTGCGCATCGGGCATCAGCGCGCCCGCCGCGGTCACGGGCAGGCGGCACGCCCGCTCCATCTGCGCGATCGACTCGGCCTCGAGCCCCTCGCCCCAGTTCTGCCACGGCGCGCTCGACGCCCGCTCGACAAACACCGCCGGCCCCGGAGCGTGCGCCAGTTCCGCCGCCAGCCGATCGAAGATCGGATCGGCCGCGTATCCCGCCGGGTTCTCGATCACGCCTCGGATCGCCGCGCGGATCGCCTCTCGCGACATCCCGGCCTGCGCCGCCCGCGCGCACGAGCGCACCGCCAGCCGGAGCGGCTCGCCGGAGGGAATGCCGAGATTGGCCAGTTCACGGGCCTTCATGCCCAACGGTACGCGGGCCTGCTGATATTACTGCACAGCCGCCGCCGGTCGTGGCGGCGTGACGTCGCCCTCGATGAAGCCCGCCAGCTTGCGGATGCGCACCGGGTGCTGCAGCTTGCGCAAAGCCTTGGCCTCCACCTGCCGCACGCGCTCGCGCGTCACCTTGAAGATCCGCCCGACCTCCTCGAGCGTGTACGTGTACCCGTCGCCGATGCCGTAGCGCAGCTTGATGATCTCGCGCTCGCGGTACGTCAGGCTCTTGAGCACCAGCTCGATCCGCTGCTTGAGCATGTCCTGGGCCGCGGTGCCGGCGGGCGACTGCGTCCGCTTGTCCTCAAGGAAGTCGGAGATCGAGCTGTCGGCCTCGTCGCCCACGGGCTTGTCGAGGCTGACGGGGTGCTTGGAGATCTTCAGCACGCGCCGCGTGTCGAGCACGCTCATGCCCGCCCGCTCGGAAAGCTCCTCGATCGTCGGCTCCACGCCGCGCTCCTGCAGCATCAGCTTCTGGATGTTCCGCAGGCGCGTCATCGTCTCGATCATGTGCACGGGGATGCGGATCGTCCGGGCATGATCCGCGATGGCGCGGGTGATCGCCTGCCGGATCCACCACGTGGCGTAGGTCGAGAACTTGTACCCGCGCTTGTACTCGTACTTGTCCACCGCCCGCATCAGGCCCGTGTTGCCCTCCTGGATCACGTCCAGGAACGACAGCCCGCGGTTGCGGTACTTCTTGGCGATCGACACGACCAGCCGCAGGTTGCCGCCCGAAAGGTCGCGCTTGGCCTGCTCATACTCCCAGAACACCGTCGCCAGGTCGCGGACGCGCCGCGCGAGGTCCTCGGGCTCCTCGAGCACCAGCGCGCGAAGCCCCGCGAGCTCTTCCTTCATCACCGCCACGTCGTCGGCCTCGAACTTCTTCGGGTGCCGCTCGGCCCGCCGAAGATCGCCCGCCAGCTCGTTCATCTTCTTGGCGATCGACCGCAGCTTCTTGAACAGCGGAATGATCTTGCCCGTGCGCAGGCTGAGCTCCTCGGTCAGCGCGGCCATCTTCCGCCGGCGCGTCGCGATCCGCTCCGCGGCCTCCACCGCCGCGTCGGTCTCGTTGGCCGCCTTGGCCGCCTGCAACGAGTCCCAGTCCGCCCGGTTGAGCGAGAGCAGCTTCTCCAGCGTGCCCAGGTTGTAGGGGATGCGCCTCGAGATCTTCTCGCGAGCGTTCTCCTCGGCCGTCGAGATCCGCATGGTGCGGTCGAACGGAAGCGTCCCCGCGTCCACCTGCCTCAGCAGGCTCGCCGCCTGGGCCAGCACATAGTCGCTCTCGAGGCTGCGCCGCCGGAAGATCATCCGCGTGGTCTCGATCTTCTTGGCCAGCCGCACCTCCTCCTCGCGCGTCAGCAGCGGGATCGAGCCCATCTGCGACAGGTACATGCGCACCGGGTCGTCGATCCGCTTGCTCGCGCTCTCGCGAATCACCTCGTTGAGGTCTTCCTGAAGCTCCGCATCCTCGGCGTCGGTCGGCTCCGAGTCCGTTTTCGAGTCCGCGTCAAGCCCCGACGCCCGGGCCCACGCGTTGCTCGAGGGCGTCGGCCGATCCCCGCCCGCGACGCTCATCGCACGAAGGGGCTGGGCCACGCCGCGCACCTTGAGCGTCGGCGTGGTCTCCGTCGCCGCGCCCGAGTCGCGCCAGCGCCGGGCCTTGAACTCCATCTCGTCGATGAGCTCCACGCCGAGGTGGTCGATGTAGACGAGCAGTTCGTGCAGCCGGTCCGGATCAACCCACTCGTCCGGAAGCGTGTTGTTGAGCTCCTCATAGGACAGCCAGCCACGCTTGGTGGCCAGATCGATCAGGTCCGAGAGAGCGGGGTGCAGATCGAGAATCACGGTGCCTCCTGCAACTGCTGCGAATCAACCGGCGGATCTGGAAGTTCCGGCCGCGGCGACCGTCCTGGGCGTCGTGGCGGAGTCGGTGGACATGGGATTCAGACTGGTCGTGGGATCGCCCGCGGGTCTTCGGGCGATTGCCGCTGCGAACGGATGCGGGCCACGCGCTCGGCAAAGCTCTCCTCGCCGGGTGCGGATGAAGTGGGGGGGTGTGAAACGGTGGAGTAGGTTGGAGTGGTCGAGCGCCGGCGCTGCAGCCGCGCATCGGCAAGGCGGCTCTGCCACAGGCGAGCCAGCTTCTCGGGCGAGCCCTCGGTCAGCCGCTCGACCTCCGCGGCCAGTCGCGTCGCGGCCCGCTGGATGTCCGGCTCCTCGATCGCCGCCAGCACCCCGCTCAGCGACGGCGTGTACTCGTCGACGATCAGATTCGAGATGGTGGACGCCACCGCCCGGAACGCCGGATCTTCAAAGGTCTCCGGATCGATCAGCTCCGAATCGTCTTCCACCAACGACAGCGGCAGCGCGGGATCGTTCAGGATGCACCCAAGGAGGTGCTCGCCCGGCCCCAAAGCCTTGGGCTCCACCGTGGCCGCACCCGCCGCGGCCGCGAATCTCGCCGCCCCGCCCACCCGCGCCCGTCGCGCCGCGATCGCGCTGGAGATAGTCTCCCAGTCCACATCCGCGATCTGCGACAGCCGCTTGACGATGAGCTGATACCGCACCTTGTCCACTCGGTCGAGGCCCAGATCCACCAGCCTCGCCACGAACTCTTCCACGATGCGGGCCCGCGCCGAGACGCCCCCGCCTCCCGCGCCGATCTGGGCGCGGATCCGGGCAAAGAGCAGTTCCAGCGGATCAATGGCCTTGGCGATCACTTGATCAAACACGGCCCGCCCACCCTCACGCTTGAGCAACTCGTCGGGGTCCTTCGCATCGGTGACGGCCGCCAGCGTCGCGATACGCACGTCCACCGGCTCGGCAAAGAACACTTCCACCGCCCGTTCCGCCGCCTTCTGCCCCGCCTCGTCGCCGTCGAAGAGCAGCACGACGGTGTCGCACAGCCGCCGCAGCACCTTCGCGTTGCCCGCCGTCATCGCCGTGCCCAGCGTCGCCACGGCATTCCGCACACCCGCCTGGTGGCAGGCGATCGTGTCCATGTACCCCTCGGTGATGACCGCCACGCGCGTCTGCCGGATCGCCTGCGCCGCCTGGTGCAGCCCATACAGCGTGCTCGACTTGTCGAAGATCGCCGACTCCGAAGAGTTGATGTACTTCGGCTCATCCTCGTCGTTGATCCGCCGACCCCCGAACCCGATCACACGCCCGATCTGGTCGTGGATCGGGAACATCAACCGGTTGCGGAACATGTCAAAGAACCCGCCCGAGTCCCTCGCCTTGAGCAGCCCCGCCGCACGGAACGGCTCCATCCCCAGCCCCTTGGCGTTAATCGTCAGCAGCAGCCCGTCCCACTTGTCCGGCGCGGCCCCAAGCTGGAACAACTCGACCATCTCCGGCGACACGCCGCGCTTCTCGATGATCGACCGCGCCGCCGCCCCATGCTCGGGGTGGTTCAGGATCGCTCGGAAGAACCCCTGCGCCGTAGCCGAGGCCCCCAGCATCGCCGCGCGCGAAGTCGTCTCGTCGGACTCTCCTTCGCTCGCGTACGACGATCCGCCCGAGGCCGCCATGCGCTGCGGCTTCCACGGCGTGAGCTCGATCCCCGCCCGCTCGGCGAGGTACTTGAGCGCCTCGCCGTAGCTCATCTTGTGGTATTCCATCACGAACGTGATGGCGTTCCCGCCCGCCCCGCACGAGAAGCAGTGATAGATCTGCTTGTGCGGCACCACGCACATCGAGGGCTTGTGATCGTCGTGGAATGGGCAGAGCGAGACGAACTCACGCCCCTTGGGCTTGAGCGCGAGGTGGTCGCCGATAAGGCGCACCAGATCCGTCGCGTCGAGGACGCGCTGGCGATCATCGGTCTGGCCGGAGGTGCGACCCGTTGGGAGCATTCTCACCACGACGACGGAAAAGGTCCGCGAGGGCGCGAACATCTGGAAACCAACCCACACACGCTTCGGTGGCCGCGGAAAAATGTCCGTGGCACCGTGGAGCCGAGCAGATCAAGCGAGTTCAGTAGGAAAGAGTCATCGTCGGGAAGCACCCGAATCCGGAACAGAGGAGAATCGGAATCGCGCGACGTGGCGCGGGGCGACGAGACATGGGCGGATGTCCGCAGATGGGTTTGTCCGCGTCACGCGGGAGGCTCCCCGAAGGGGCAAACCCGGGACGAACGGACCAACAAGGAGGCCGCCGTGGTCTGTGCCAACACTAGCACGTAACAAGTGATGGTCAAACCACTTGGGGGTTTTGGGAAGACCTGTCCGAGTGGAGGAGCCAGAACCGGAAACTCTCGCCGGATTACCCGGTTTGGCATGAAAATACTCTTAAGGAAAGGGCCGCCGATGCGTCTCAGGGTCCGATATGCCGGGCGGGTGCAAGGGGTCGGTTTCCGCGCCACCTGTCGGTCCATCGCCAGCCGCGCCCCGGTCACCGGCTGGGTGCGCAACGAAGACGACGGCACCGTGCTGCTCGAGGTCCAGGGCGAGCCCGCCGCCGCGCGCTCGGTGCTCGACGAGATCGCCCGCGTCATGCAGCGTCACATCATCCGCGCCGACGAGGTCGAACTCGCCGACCTCTCCGGCGAGCACGCCTTCGAGATCACGCGCTGACCGCGCCGCGCATTCGACATTCGCCGCTCGCTCGGAACCGACAGCACGCGCCGAAGAACACGCGCGAACCGCAAAGTTCCCGCTCGCAACTCTCCGAAGCAATGTCTATGGTCGATCGAGGGCGAGACATGCGCAGCGAGTACTCGGCGTACGCCGCCGACTTCTACATCAACCAACGACTGAACCTCAAGATGGACCTGTCCATGCGGCGCGACACGGTGCTGTCGTTCTTCGACCGCGTCCGGCGCGACATCCCCGAGATGGACCGCTTCAAGCGATACACCGACGAGCTCGCCCTCGAATCCCGCCCCGCAACCGACATCGGCGCCGGCTCCCACGGCGCGGCCGGGACCGGCAGCGGAGGCGGCTCCGCCCAGCAGTGGGTCGCCGTTCGCAAGACCAGCGTCCGCTCCGGAAGCGTGAACCCCGAATCCTCCGAGGACGGCTACCGCCTCCATCGCCTCGCGCTCGAGTCCGCCCCGTACTACCTCGACATCAGCCCCCTCGACATCGACCACCTCGAGGTCCTCTACGGCTTCGACATGATGGCCTCGGGCAACCACGATGGCATCGTCTTCAACGCCCTGCACGCAGGATCGCCCCTCGCCTCGCTCGTCGACGGCCTTCAAGTGAAGTCCGACCACCACCTCCGCCTTGTCGATTGCCAGCCCCTCATCGGCCTCTCCCTTTCCGACGATTCCGAGCTCCAGGCCCACTTCGAGGTCAAGACCCGCTCCGGGAACCGACAAGGCCGCGGCGGCGGAGATTTCCGGGAAGATCCCATCAGCGTCTACCTCATCGTCCGCAAGTACGGCCCCTTCGAGAAGGTCAAAGACCTCGAAACCGTCTTCGACCAGCTCACCGCCAAGGGCGAGGAACTGCTCGATTCGGTCGTCCTGCCCCGCCTTCTCAGCCCCATCCGCGACGCCATCGTCACCGGCGGGTAACAGAGAGTGGGTGGGAGGGGGCGCTGGGGAGTG
>JBGAOP010000032.1:0-47218 GCA_044221735.1 Phycisphaerales bacterium
CCCCCCGCGATCAGGAGCCGCGGCTGCCGCCGGGAATCCACTTGACGTCGGACTGTCCATCGTCGTTGGCGACGCGGCCGAGGACGAAGAGCAGGTCGCTCAGGCGATTGAGGTACTTTACGGTTTCCGGGTTCGTGGTGGCGGGCTGGAGGCGAAGGAGCGAGACGGTGGTGCGTTCGGCGCGCCGGGAGACGGTGCGGGCAACGTGCAACACCGCGGCGAGCGGGGTGCCGCCTGGAAGGACGAAGCTGTCGAGAGGCTTGAGGCGGACGTTGTGGTCATCGATGGCCCGCTCGAGGCGCTCAGTCTGGCCCGGCGTGATCCGCAATCGCGAGCCGGGCTTCTCGCCCGCGCCGATCGGGCAGCAAAGATCGGCCCCAACGTCGAAGAGATCGTTCTGGATGGTGGTCATCAGCCGAGCGAGTTCCACCGAGCGATGGCTCGGGTCGCGCCGGGCCTCGACGATGCACACGCCGAGGGCGGCGTTGGCCTCGTCGACGGTGCCGTAGGCCTCGACGCGGGGATCGGTCTTGTCGGCCCGGGAGCCGTCGCCGAGGCCGGTGGTGCCGTCGTCGCCGGTTTTGGTGTAGATCTTGGAGAGGCGAACCATGAGGGGGATTCCTTGGCGGGCAGTGTATGGGGTTTGGGCGATTCTGCGCGCGACATGGCGCAGGAATGGGATGCCCGTGGTACCCTGTCCGACTGTGAAGGGACTCACCGCACGATGGCAGTTTCGGCTCGGCCCGGATGGGCTGCCCGCACCTGCGCCCGGCGATGGGGGGGTGCTGCAGGACTCTGGGATTTCGCCCCTCTCGGCGCGCCTGCTCGCCGTTCGGGGGATCCGCTCGGCCGCGGAGGCCGCCGTGTTCATGGATCCGCGGCTTTCGCAGTTGCACGACCCGTCGCTGGTTCCGGACCTCGACCGCGCGGCGGAGCGGATCGTCGCGGCCATTCGGGCCCGCGAGAAGATCGTCATCTACGGCGACTACGACGTGGACGGCATCACCGCGAGCGCGATCCTCTACCACGTTTGCCGAACCATCGATCCAACCTGCGATGTGTCCACGTACGTGCCGCACCGGATTGATGAGGGGTATGGGCTCAACGCGGAGGCGATTCGCGAGCTCGCCGCGGCCGGGGCGCGGCTGATCGTGTCCGTCGATTGCGGTGTGACGGCGGTCGGGCCGGCCCGGGTGGCCAAGGAGTGCGGAGTCGACCTGATCATCACCGATCACCACCACCCGCCCGAGCATGAGGCGGACCTTCCGGAGGCCTACGCGGTGGTGCACCCGCGCCGCCCGGGCGCAGATCGCCTGCGGTACCCGTTCGGCGAGTTGTGCGGTGCGGGCGTGGCCTACAAGCTGGCGTGGCGCATGGCGACGGTGGCCAGTGGGGGGCCCCGGGTCGGCAAGGACCTGCGCGAGCTGCTCGTGGAGCTGCTCACCTTCGCCGCGCTGGGCACGATCGCGGACGTCGTGCCGCTCGTCGGCGAGAATCGGGTGCTGGCCCGCTTCGGGCTGGTGCGAGCCAAGGGCTCGCCGCTCACCGGGCTGCGGGCCCTTGTGGAGGCAAGCGGACTCGCGGGTGAGAAGATCGGCGAAATGGAGGTCGGCTTCCGGCTCGGCCCTCGTCTGAACGCCGCCGGGCGGATGGGGCACGCGCGGGAGGCCGTGGAGCTCTTCACGACGGCGACCGGCGAGCGGGCGATGGAGATTGCCCGAGCGCTGTCGCGCCAGAACGATGAGCGCCGCGAGGTGGAGCGGGCCATCTTCGAGCGGGCCTGCGAGATGGCCGAGGCCGCGGGCATGACGAACCCCGATCGGCGAGCGATCGTGCTCGCCCACGAGGACTGGCACGCGGGGGTGGTGGGGATCGCCTGCTCGCGGCTCGTGGAGCGGTACCACCGGCCCGTGATCCTGATGCAGAAGCGGGACGGCTCTTGCCACGGGTCGGGACGATCGATCGACGGCTTCAACCTCCACGCGGGCCTGACGCACTGCGCGGACCACCTGGACAAGTTTGGCGGCCACACCATGGCCGCGGGGCTGCACCTCGCGGAGCCGAAACTGCCCGCGTTCGTGGATGCGTTCACGGCCTATGCCAACAGCGCGATCGGGGAGGAGCTTCTCAGCGCCTGCGTGCGGATCGACTGCGAGGCCGGCGCGGAGGAGCTCACCGTGCCGGGCGTGCACGAACTCGAGCGGCTCGGGCCGTTCGGGGCGGGCAACCCCACCCCGCAGGTGCTGGTGCGCGGCGTGCGCGTGCTCGATCGCGGCACCATGGGCGCGGGGGCCAAGCACCTGAGTCTGCGCCTGCGGCCCGAGGGCCCGGGGCACGGACCTCGCGAGTGGCGGTGCGTGGCGTGGGGCTGGGGAGAGCGAGCGGGCAGCATCGCCGCCGGGTCAACCGCGGATGTGGTCATCCGGCCGCGCGTCTCGACGTTCTCGGGAACGGCGCGGGTAGAGCCTGAGGTTGTGGATATCGCGATCCGCCCGTGAGCCGATCACGCGGCCTTTGCGCCAACCATCGACTGCTCGCGGGCCAGCCGCTGGCGACGCTCGAGGTTCTCGATCTCGAGCCGCTCAACCTCGAGGGCACGCCGGCGACGCTCGAGCTCGGCATCGACCGACGCGTTCGTTGCGGCCGCCGACTTGCCACCGAAGAGCTTCGCGCACAGCAGCATCAGCGCGACGACGAGCCCCACGCTGCTGAACACGGCCAGCATGAGGAGCATCTGCTGGGAGCTGAAGAGACCGGTGGTGGAGGCGAGTGTGGTCATGGCTGGGCGTCCGGAGAGAGGGAACTCGTCCGGTATCGGACGATGCGGAAACCCGCGTAAGGCCGATTCTTCGGAGGAGTGAAATCTCCCGTCGCCGCGGCGTGTCGGGTCGGCTTGGGCGGGGCCCTCCCCGGTTTTGGCATGCCCCGGCGAAAGTCTGTATACTCATCGTTTGGCCCGGGCGAGGCCCCATCGGCCCCGCTCCACGGAGGTACCTGCGACCATGGCCGACCTGAGCGTGACCGTTGACGGCCTGAAACTGCCCAACCCGTTCGTGATCGGCTCCGGCCCCCCCGGCACCAACGCGAACGTCATCGGCAAGGCGTTCGACGAGGGGTGGGGCGCGGTGATCGCCAAGACGATCTCGCTCGACGCCAGCAGGGTGGTCAACGTCGCGCCGCGCTACGCCCGCATGCGCGTGGGAACCAAGCCCAACGAGACCATCGTCGGGTGGCAGAACATCGAGCTCATCTCCGATCGCCCCTTCGACGTCTGGATCGACGAGTTCAAGCGCGTCAAGGACAAGTACCCCACCGGTGTCCTCATCGCATCCATCATGGAGGAGTACAGCAAGGACCGCTGGGTCGAGATCGTCGAGCGGTGCCAGGACGCCGGCGTGGACGCCTTCGAGTTGAACTTCTCGTGCCCGCACGGCCTGCCCGAGCGCAAGATGGGCGCGGCCATGGGTCAGGACTGCGAGGTCCTCGGAACCGTCTGCGGATGGGTGAACACAGTCTCCAAGATTCCCGTGTGGGCGAAGATGACGCCCAACATCACGCACATCGAGGAGCCGGCCCGGGCCGCGCTCCGCAACGGGTGCGAGGGCATCGCCGCGATCAACACGATCCTGTGCGTCATGGGTGTTGACCTCAAGACGCTGCGTCCGGAGCCGACGGTGGAGGGGTACACCACCCCCGGCGGCTACTCGTGCAAGGCGGTCCGTCCCATCGCGCTGCGAATGGTCATGGAATGCGCCCGCATGATGAAGCAGGAGTTCCCCAAGGCCTCGCTCAGCGGCATCGGCGGCGTGGAGACCGGCGAGGACGCGGCCCAGTTCATCCTGCTCGGCGCCAGCACCGTGCAGGTCTGCACCGGCGTGATGATCCACGGCTACGGCATGGTCAAGGAGCTCTGCCGCGGCCTCAGCGCGTTCATGGACCAGCACAAGTTTGCCAGCATCGAGCAGTTCCGCGGCCACTCGCTCCAGTACTTCACCACCCACGCGGATCTCGTGCAGCGACAGGCGAAGGCGAAGGCCATGGAGGCCGCGGCCGCCAAGGGCGTGGTCACCAAGGACACGCAGTGGAGCGGCGACAAGTTCGTGGAACAGTCGAGCAAGCTTGTGGCGAATGACTGAGGATCCCCATGCCTCTCCTGATCAAGAACGGCCGAATCATCACGGCCACCGACGATTACACCGCCGATATTTTTTGTGCGGGCGAGAAAATCACGACTATCGAGTCGTGGTTTGATCCAATGCTCTGCCCTCCCGGCACCGAGGTCATCGACGCGGCCGGAAAGTACGTCTTCCCCGGCTTCATCGATCCGCACGTCCACATCTACCTCCCCTTCATGGGCACCTACGCCAAGGACACGTGGGAGACGGCCAGCCGCGCCGCGATCGTGGGGGGAACCACCACGCTCATCGAGATGATCTGCCCCGGCAAGGCCGACGAGCCCATGGCCGCGTTCGAGACCTGGCTCTCCAAGGCCCAGGGCGTGTCGGCGTGCGACTTCACGTTCCACATGGGCGTCACGCGCTGGGACGCCTCGGCCGAGAAGCAGTTCCGCGAGATCGTGAAGCGCGGCATCCGGTCCTTCAAGGTGTTCCTCGCGTACAAGGGTGCGCTCGGCGTCGACGACCGCGAGTTGTACCACACGCTGAAGCTCGCCCGGGAGCTCGGCGTGGTCGTCACGGCCCACTGCGAGAACGAGACGCTCGTCGCCGAGCGTCAGGCGGAGCTTGTCGCGGCCGGAAAGACCGCCCCCGAGTTCCATGAGCCTTCCCGTCCCGTGCAGGTCGAGGCCCTCGGCGTGCACCATCTCATGACCTTTGCCGAGCTCACCGGCGCCGAGGTGTACGTGGTGCACACCTCCTGCGACGAGGCCGTGCGCGAGGCGGTGTGCGCGGTCGAGCGCGGCGTGCGGGCCCATGTAGAGGTCGTGCTGCCGCACCTGGTGGTGGACCAGTCTTGCACCCAGAAGCCGGGCTTCGAGGGGGCCAAGTTTGTCATGTCGCCGCCCCTGCGCGACAAATCGCAGTTGCCCAAGATGTGGGGCCACCTGCGCTCTCGCGTGGTCTCGACGGTCGCGACGGATCACGCGCCGTTCGACTTTGAGACACAGAAGGTCATGGGCAGGCCGCCCGCATCGGACTTCACCAAGATCCCCAACGGCATCCCCTCCGTCGAGGACCGGGTGAACCTGCTCTACACGCGCGGCGTGTGCGAAGGGAAGATCGACCTGCACACGTTCGTGGACGCCGCGAGCACGCGGGCCGCGCGGATCTTCGGCCTGCGCGGCAAGGGCACGATCGCCGTCGGCGCGGATGCCGACATCGTGGTCTACGACCCGAACTATCGCGGCACGATCAGCGCGAAGACCCACCAGATGGCGACGGACTACTCCGCATTCGAGGGATGGGAGATCAAGGGCCGCCCAAGCGTGGTGGCCGTGCGTGGCCACGTGATGGCCCGGGACGGCCGTTTTGTCGGCAAGATGGGGACAGGCCGGCTTGTGCCGCGGGGCTAGTGGGGGGCGAGGGGGACCGGTAAGAAGGCGTGGCCCTCGGTATCTGCGGGCAATACGGGGTTTTCGCTGTTCGCGGTTGGACAAGTCCGCGCCAGCAGATAACTTAGATTGGCGGGAGCACTCAGGGCACGTGGCTCGAAGGTGCGGCTCCCGGGGAGAGATGAGATGCCCATTGGGGCTCGCGGTGTGTTCTTGGCTTTGGCGGCGGCCGCGCCTGTCGGGGTGGCTGGGCTGTGCCACGCGCAGCAGGCCAAGGTCGAGCTCCGGATCGTCGAGCGAACGAACCAGATCACCGTCTCGCCGACGGATGCGGTGCTGAACTTCGCGGTGCAGGGGCGGGTGCTCGACGGCGGCTTGGGTGGTGGGGGGGGAACGGTGGGCCTCGGGGGCTTCGCGTTCGCGATCATCCTCAACGGCGAGAGCCCATCGCACGGCACCCTTGCCCGCGATGCGATCACAAAGCCCGACAACACGTACTTCGAGGGGATTACGGGCGCGCCGCCCGGCTCGTGGGGGGGCGTGGCCCACCAGTACGGATATCTCATCGGCCTCAACGTGTCGTTCAACGGGCTCATCAACGCCAGCGGCGGGGGATGGACGCAGACGCCCAGCCAGGACATCGGGCTCGTCAGCGGGTTCGCCGCGGGCTCGTATCTCTTGTCGACGCCGGGCGTGGACGACGACTTCAGCGGCGCGCCCGACACGGCCGTGGGCGACACGGCGATTCTGCCGCCCGCGATCATGCAGGACTACTTCGGTGCGGGCGGCAACTGGATCGACCTGTTCCGGTTCCGCTACACCGTGACGAACTTCACCTCGCGCGTGCTCGACCTTCACCTGGTGTCAACCAGCGCCGATCCGGACCCGACGGCGTACACCTTCACCCGGCTGGAATCGACCGACAACTCCTGGGGCATGGTGAGCACGCTGATCTCGGTGCCGCCTGAGGACATCACGGGCCTGAAGCTGCAGGTGATCCCGGCGCCGGCCACGATGCTTGGAGCTGTGGTGATTGGCGCGGCCGCCGCGCGTCGCCGCCGGCACGACTGAACAACAAGCCATCGAAATCAGAGGACCAAAAGACAAGGCCCGCCTCGGAGAGGCGGGCCTTGTGATAGAAGCACTATTCCGACTCGGCCGGAAGGCCGGACGGGCTTAGTCGCGCCAACGGTTGGCGTAGGACACGTCGTAGGTCGTGCCGGAGACGGTGACCGAGGAGTACGCGCGGAGGTAGGCGTTCGTGCCGTTGGCGACCGAGGTACCAGCGGTGTCGCCGCCGGACTGATCGGTCTCGTTCACGAAGAGGTTGTCGGCGACGGTGCGCGGCGTGAGGGTGCCCGAGCGGGTGTAGACGACCGTGTCGGGGTTGGCCTTGGTCTCGAAGTTCACGTGGTTGTCGTTGTAGCCGATGTTGCCTTCCCACGTGGAGCGACCGCCGTGGATGAGGAGGGTGGGCGAGTCAGCGCCACCGGAGGCCTGGCCGCTGGCGGCCGCGGCGAGGAGCGTCCAGCGACCGGTGCTGCCGGTGCCGGCGGCCCACGTCGCGCCGTCGGAGGAGGTGCCGTTGAAGGTCGGGCCGCGGTTGCCGAAGACGGCTTCCGTGGAGTTGTAGGTGTCGCCCCACTGAGCGCGGCGCTTGCCGAAGGGGATGCAGTGGGCGTAGGACTGGTTGGAGTTGGTCTGGGCGCCGGCGGCGGCGTAGGTCCAGGTGGGGCTATAGCCCGTCGCGCCCTGGGTGCCGGTGGCGGGAACGGCGTGGAACTTGGGGTCCCAGAGGGCGCTGGTGGAGGTCACCGAGCCGGCCGGGTTGGAGTACTCGTAGTTGTCGTAGCGGGTGACGTTGCCGGTGTTGGCCTCGGCGGGGGAGATGCAGATCTCGGGCGAGATGCTGCCGTTGAAGATCATGACGGAGAAGATGTTGCTGGAGTTGTTCTTCGCCTCGACCGCCTCGTTGGTCGTCGGGCCGTTGGCCGTGCCTTCGAGGTTGCCGGGGAGGGGATAGGCGGACTGGTTGTTGGAGGCCCAGACAACCATGGCCTGAACGATGCCGCGAACCTGGGTCGAGTCCTTCAGCTGGCGAGCCGAGGCGCGAGCCTTGCCGAGCGCGGGCAGCAGGATGCCCACGAGCAGGGCGATGATCGCGATCACGACGAGCAACTCGATCAGGGTAAATGCACGATTCTTCTTCATGGATCGAAACTCCGGAAAAAGGGGAAAGACGGTTTGATCTTCCGCGAGAACGTCCGCAAACCAAGCCTCCACGCGGAGACCGATGGCCGTGCGGGGCCCTTGGAAGGAGCCACAACGCTGGTCACAGGGCGATTCAGGATGTTGCAGCGGGGGGCGGCCATCTGCCGCGTGCACACTGCACCGTTGCCGACACGGGCGCTTCGCGGGGCTCAAGGTTCCTTCGCTTGCGCGAAGGGCTCGTAATCCGCGGCGTCCAACCAGGATGTCGGGGTGCGTGTGATCCTCTTCGCGGATGATGCGGGCGACCGGACGATCGCCATGAGGACATTTCTCGGACGGAATGCGATTCAGACCCTGCGCACACCCAGTACGCGCGTACGTAAACAAGATACACGTTCCGATACGTCTGTCAACTGGGGCGGTTGCAGGGGCACCATGAACTTGATTTTTTGTGCAATACCGCCGGATTGCTCGGATCCAGCCCCTAGGGATTGTGGATAAGCCCGGATCGCACAGGAGGCTGGGGCGGGCCGCTTGGCCCTTCCCTCCGCTCGACTACCCTCTGGGCATGTCGCAGCCAAACACCACCCGTCCAGACCCCGAGGCCAACCTCGCCCGCCTTGGAATCACCCTTCCAACCCCCGCCAAGCCGGTCGCCGCGTACATCCCGGCCCGCCGGAGCGGCAACCTGCTCTACATCAGCGGCCAGATCCCCATGCGAGATGGGGCACTGATGGCGACCGGAACGGTCCCCGGAAAGGTGTCGCTCGAGCAGGCCCGGGAGTGCGCGAAGCAATGCGCCCTCAACGGGCTGGCCGCGGCCAAGGCCGAGCTGGGTTCGCTGTCCAAGATCCGCCACGTTGTACGGGTCGGGTGCTTCGTGGCCTGCGAGGATGGCTTCGGCGACCAGCCCAAGGTGGCCAACGCGGCCAGCGAGCTGCTCGTCGAGGTCTTCGGCGAGGCGGGGCGGCACGCGCGGGCAGCCGTGGGAACGAACGCGCTTCCGTTGAACGTGCCCGTGGAGGTCGAGTTTCTCTTCGAGGTGGAATGACGTCGGAACCGGCCAATCCCTTTGTCTCTCGCGGCGGTCTCAAGCTGCGACACGCGCTGGATGTGTTTGATCTCGACGTCCGTGGGATGCGATGCGCCGATTTCGGCGCCAACGTGGGCGGCTTTACGGACTGTCTTCTCCAGGCCGGCGCGGCCCACGTGAGCGCCGTCGACACCGGCTACGGCACACTCGCCTGGAAGCTGCGTCAGGACTCGCGCGTGAAAGTGATGGAACGCCACAACGCGCTGCACGCCGCGCCGCCGGATGGCGGTCGGTTCGACCTGGTCGTGATGGACATGGGCTGGACGCCGCAGCGCATGTGCGTACCCGCCGCGCTGAAGTGGATCGGCCCGAGCGGGCGGATCCTGACGCTCATCAAGCCGCACTACGAGCTTGTGACGGCGGAGAAGCCCCTGCTCGACGCGGGCGTGCTCAGCGTGTCCGACGCGGCCAACGTCACCGATCGCGTCATCGCCGAGATGCCCGCGCTGGGCGTGCACGTGATCGCGTCAACACTCAGCCCGGTGGTGGGGGGGAAAACAAAGGGCAACGCCGCGGGAAATCGCGAATGGCTCGCGTTGCTGGAGCGGGCGGAACCAACACGCCCGGGATGAGCGAGTCCGCGAGCGAATCCCGCGGATATTGACGCGGGTGGGAGTGGTGGGGGGTGGGGGGAGGATCAGACTTCGGCCGCCGGCTGCTCGCGCCAGTTCTCCACCTTGGGGCGAAGCGTGGCCCACACGGCCTCAAGAAGCTCGCGCGTGCCCTTGTTCGTGGCCGCGCTGAGCGGGTGGAGCGGTTCCTTGTGGCCGAGCTTCAGGGCCTTGCGGAACTTGGAGATGCGCTTCGTCGCGTCCTCCTCGTCGAGCAGGTCGAGCTTGTTGAGCGCGATGATCTCGGGCTTCTCGGCCAGCGCGGCGGAGTACTTGGCCAGTTCGCCGCGGATGATGGCGTAGTTCGCGACCGGGTCGGAGCCGTCGGTCGGCGCGATGTCCACAAGGTGGACGAGGATGCGCGTGCGCTCGATGTGGCGCAGGAACTCGTGGCCCAGGCCCGATCCGGAAGACGCGCCCTCGATGAGCCCGGGGATGTCGGCGAACACCAGCCTCCGCTGCGCATCGAGTGCGGCGATGCCCAGTTGCGGGGCCAGCGTGGTGAACGGGTAGTTGGCGATCTTCGGCCGCGCATCGGAGATCACGCTCAGCAGCGTCGACTTGCCCGCGTTGGGAAGCCCGACGATGCCCACGTCGGCGATGAGCTTGAGCTCGAGGTGGAGGTGGCGATGCTCGCCCGGCTCGCCGGGCCCGGCCTTCTTAGGGGCCTGGTTCGTGGGCGACTTGTAGTGCTCGTTGCCGTACCCGCCCTTGCCGCCCTTCGCGATGATGTGGGACTTGCCCGCGGGGCTCAGGTCGACAAGCAACTCGCGCGTGTCGCGGTCGTACACCAATGTGCCCGGTGGCACTTTGATGATCAGGTCCTGACCGGCAAGGCCAAACTGCTGCTTGCCGCGCCCCGGCTCGCCGTTCTGGGCGTTCCAGTGGTGCTGCCCGGAGAAGTCGAAGAGCGTGTTGATGTTCTCGTCGGCGACCATGACGACATCGCCGCCGCGCCCGCCGTCGCCGCCCTTCGGCCCGCCCTTGGGGATGTACTTCTCCCTGCGGAAGGAGATGCACCCGGGGCCGCCGTGGCCGCCCCTGACCGTAATTTCAGCTTCGTCGATGAACACACGAGAGGGTAGCACGGGCATCCTGCCCGTGTGCCGCGTGTGCGTTGTGGTAAGCGTGGAGTACCGGCGAGGGACTTTGATGGTTGAGGTATCCGCCGTGCCACAGGCACGGGCAAGGATGCCCGTGCTACGCCGCCGCGCGATAGCGGCCGGTAGCAAACTGACGCAGAAGACGGTCGCGATCGCCCGCCTTGGCGAAGCGCGTGAACACCGCGGCCATCTTGTACGGGCCGGGCTCGTCCTCGTCCTCGATCCAGACCACGTTGGCGTACACGAGCACCGTGCGTCCGGGCTCGACCTCGCGCTGGTTGAGATTCGGCAGCACGATCTGCATCGTCACCGCGGTGCCGGGTTTGATGGGCTTGTCGGCCTCGAAGCGCACGCCGCCCTCGGAAATGTCATAGGCGTGGCCCTCGTTGTCAAACGTCGTTCCCGCGGGCCCCTGCACCGCCAGCGGCGTGTACATCGGCTCGAGTTGGAAGCGAGGGAACGTGCGCCGATCGGTGAGAGAGTTGGCCACAGGACAGATCTCCGGATTGTGTCGGGCCCCAGGGCGGGGACACGGATCGAGAGGTATCGGTCCTGAGCGATTCAGGCTTGAGTATCGTGTGTTGAGATGCGGGAAGGGTGCCCCTATTGAGGGGGTCGATCGTTGCCTTCGGCGGGCATGCGCGAGTCAAACTCCACACCGATTCGAGTGATCTCCACGCCGGTGCGGCGGCGGACCTCGTCGAGCAGTGCGGGGTCGATGCTGGCAATCACGCGATCGCTGAGATCGTCGGGCAAATCGCGGATGCTGCCGTCGGCGAGCACGATGTGGGCATGGTTGCGCGTGTCGGCGTCGTACCGGAACGCGGCCGCCGCGCCGGAGTGAACGGGCGCGATGCGGCGAGCGAGGCCGTGTCGCGTGAAGACGTCGAGCGTGTTGTAGACGGTGGCAAGGCTGATGCCCCCGCCGAGCGCGTCGTCGGTCGCCCCGGGCTGATTCAGCAACTCGTGGAGCTCCTCGGCCGTCGGGTGGACCTTGCTGGCCATCAGCGCGGCGTAGACATGCTCGCGCTGCGCGGTGCAGCGCAGGCCGCGGCTGGTGAGCAGGTGTCGGACCGAGGGGATCATCGGGTGATTATTGGCGAGGCGGATTCGACGCGGCGTTGGCCCGTCTCATTCGTCGGGCAGGGGCTCGTCGGGCTCCTCGACGGGGCCGATCTCCGGGTGGAAGAGCATTCGGCGGTGGGGGACGCCGGCCTCGTCGAAGACGTCGGAATCAAACTCCCAGCCGAGGGATTGGTAGAAGCCATAGGCGGTGTCGCGGGCGTGGCAGAAGATCTCGGCAAGGCCGAGTTGCCCGAAGGCCCGCTGCTCGATGGCGACCACGAGGCGGGTGCCGATGCCCTCGCCCTGGCGCTGCTTGTCCACCGACATCTGCATGAGCTTGCCGACGCCGGGCTTTGGATAGTTCGGCAGCAGGAGCGCGGTGCCCACCACGCGCGGCCCGGCGGGATGATCGAAGACGGCCACGAAGTGCTCGAAGTTCTCCTCGCGGGCCCCGCCCTCGGGGAACATCACGTTGAACTTCGGCCCATCGAGCCCGATCGGCCGCAGCAGCACATCCTCGCGCAGGCGGACCTCCTGCGCGTGCAGCGGATCGTCGAAGGAGATGCGGCGGACGGTGATCACGGGGGCAGAGAATAGCAAGTTGGGTGCGGGGTGTGGAGGGGGCACGTAGAGAGATCGGGGGGATATCGTCGCTCGGCCATGTCGAAAACAGCACCAATCCCGGAAGACGCGACCCTGTGCGAGCGGTGCGGATACATCCTCAGCGGCATCGCGCCCGATGATCGATGCCCGGAATGCGGCGCGCCGGTGCGTGCCTCGCTGCCCGAGGCCCGGCCGGGCACGGCATGGCAGCAGCGTTCGGGAGTGGGGGCCTGGCTCCGGGTGTCGTGGGCGGTGCTGCGACGCCCGCTCGCGGTCTTCCGGGCCATGCGCCCGGTGGCGGATCGGCGAACATGGATGCTGCTGTGGATCAACCTGGTGATCGGGAGCGTGATCCCCGGAGTGATGTGGGTGTGGGTGCAGCGATGGGTCAACGGGCCGGGGCTCAACGTGTGGTACCTGCGCGAATCCGCGGCGAAGCCGGCGAACGGGATCATCATCGCCTGGGAGGCGCTGGCCGTGCCGTGCCCGGTGTGGGTGGCGATTGTGTGTGTGCCGGGCCTGCTCGTCGCACTGCTGGGGCTCACGTGGATCGAGACGGTCGGCGTGCGGTTCTTCGGACGGCGGAGAGGCTGGCGGGTGACGTGGCCGATCGCGCTGTCGGTGTGCGCCCACGCGTCGATCGGATGGGCCATCGGCGGTGTGCTGCATGCCATGGTCCCGTTGACCCGCACGCCCATGTGGTGGGCCATGGACCGGCTTCCGGAGGCGGCGGCCGCGCAGGTCGCGCTGGCGTATGTGACGACCGCGCCCGTGGTTGCGCTGCTCGTGGGCATGCTGGTATTCGAGACGCTCGTATACCTTGGCGTGCGGGAGTGCCGCTACGCGAACGCGGCGAAGGCGGACCGGCCTAACATGGCGTAAGTCTCGCGTTTCCCAGCGGACGCAACGGAGTCGCGTCGTGCCCTCGTCATCAGAAGCCCCGCCGGAGCGAGCACAGACGCTCGCCGGCGGGACCAACACGAATGCCCCCAGGTCGGATCCGACGGCGCGCCCCGAACAAGGCGTGGATGGCACATCGCGCGCCGATGTGGAGGCGGCAAACGGACGTTGGGGTGTGCTGGCCCACAAGCACTATCGAAACGTGCTAGCCGCGCAGGTGTTCTCCAACATCGGCACGTGGACGGAGATGTTCGCGATCCAGATGTTCGTGGCGCGGGCGACGGGAAAGCTCGACGATCAGGGAACGCTCGGCGCGTGCCAGTTGCTGCCGATTTTCTTCCTCGGCATCTTCGGGGGCCTCGCCGCCGACCGAATGAACCGGCGGACGCTTCTGGTGGTGTCGCAGTTGATGGCGGGCGTCGTGGCGATCGGCGTCGCGATCGTGGTGCAGACGAAGTTCGCCGATCCGCGCACGGCAATTCACTGGCTGTTCCTGTTCGGTGGGCTCAACGGGTGCGTGATGGCGTTCAACTTCCCGGCGTGGCAGGTGCTGACTCCGAGGTTGGTGCCGCGTGCGGATCTCACGCGGGCCATCACGCTCAACGGCATCCAGTTCAACACGGCGCGCGTGATCGGCCCGGCGATCGCGGGCCTTGTCCTCGCTCGTTGGGGCGCGCCGCCCCTGCTCTGGTTCAACGCCGCCACGTTCATTCTCATGGCGCTGGTCGTCATGACCACGCCCGATGATCCGGCGCCCAAGCAATCGCAGGGGCGCATGGCCTCGGGCATCCGGGAGGCGTGGTCGTTTCTGGTGCATGAGAGGGGCCCGCGCGCTGTGTTCATGGCGCAGTTCACGCTCTGCCTTCTGGCTGCGCCAATGGTGCGCATGCTCAGCAACTTCGTGATCGCCGTGTACGGACTGGGCCAGCACCAGATCGACGCTGCCCGCGCCAAGATGGCCGATTCGCACTCGGGCGTGGAGATGACACAGGAGACGGCCAGGTTTCTGGCGGCGGAAGCGGCCGGCGGCACGCTGTTGGCGATCCAGGGCGTGGGAGCCGTGGTGGGGGGGCTGGCGATTCGATACGTGCCCACCTGGTATCCCAAGCACCACTTCATCCCCCTTTCGGTGGCCGGGCTTGGCCTGAGCATCACCGCCTTTGCGCTCGCCCGCGAGGTGTGGGTTGGGTATATCGCCATGGCCGTGTGCGGGTGGTTCTGGATGTGGGCGTTCAACCAGAGCTGGGCCGCGCTGCAGGTGCTCACGCCCGACCGCCTGCGCGGGCTGGTCATGAGTGTGACCAACGTCGCGGTATTCGGCGCGATGGCCCTCGGCGCGATGATCGCCGGGTTCGGCGGCGAGCAGTTGAAGATCCACAAGATCCTCGACGACGCGTGGGCGACGCAGGCCTCGATCCTGATGCTCAGCGTGCCGCTCGCGTGCGCCGGTGTGTGGATGATGCTGTACCGCGTGCCGGAAGTGGACGGGATGCCCTCCGGCGGGGACCGCAAGGTGGCCCGGAGCCTTGTGCACGCCATCACGGCGAAAGAGCACTGGCCGGAGCGCGGCGAGGTCGCCGCTACCGCCCGCATCGAGGCGATCCAGGAGCAGGAGCCGATGTGAGCGTCAGGCCGCGGCCTTGGACGGCGCGGCGTCGGCCTCGGTCGTCGGCGACTTCGACGGCACATCGGGCTGCGTCGAGGCGTGCTGGGCGATCGCACCGATGTGCTTGCGAATCGTCTCCGGCGCCGCCTTTTCGCGAGCAAGCTTGGCGAGGTCTGCCGAGAGCGAGCCAAGGCGTGTCCACCAGTCTTCCACCCGGGGGACGCCGAGATTCGCTCCATCGCCGCAGTTGGCGCCGAGCAGGGCATCCGGGTCGATCTCGCTTTCGAGCTTTGTGCCGACGGCGTGGACGTTCCCCGAGACGTGCGAGCAGCGGGCCACCTCGCCCTTGACGGTGAATGGCTGGCCGGCGAACGTGAGACCGGTGAAGGTGCACTTGGTGCCGGGGTAGACGAACGAGCGGTGGAAGAACCCAACGCCACCTTTGGCAAGGTCCCACGGATAGATCTTGAAGTGCGTCGCGGAGCCGCCGGGGCTCTCCATCGTGAGCAGGACCGAAAAGCTGCCCTCCACGATGGCGCGAGGGCTCTTGCGGCGGTCGGAGACGCCGCTCTTCTTCATCTGTTCGATGAGGAGGCTGCGCTCGCGCTCGGTGAGCCGCATGCCTTCGACGTATTTGCCCGACGGGACGGGGGCGGACATTGGACACTCCAGCAAGTCGTGGCCGGACGCACGGGGATCGGTTCGCGGGATGGTCGGGCAACATGAAAACGGCACCATCCGCGAACGACAATGCGGACGAATCTCTCTCGTGTCGGTTTGGCGCGCCGCGAACAGCATCCGAACCTATCATCCCGACCTATGCAGACACGACGCCCGACGCGACAGATCAAGGTTGGCGATGCCCGCACCGGAGTGGTCCTCATCGGAGGCGGCATCCCGAACCGGGATGGCACACCCACGACTCCCGCGCCGGTGAGCGTCCAGACCATGACGGCGGGCTACACGCACGAGATCGACAAGTGCGTGGCCGAGATCAACCGCATGGCCGCGGCCGGCGCCGAGATCGTCCGTGTCGCTGTTCCCGAGAAGAAGGACACCGAGGCGCTCAAGGAGATCATCCAGCGCACGCAGGTGCCGATCGTGGCCGACGTCCACTTCCACTTCCAGCGGGCGCTGGAGGCCGTGGAGGCGGGCGTGCACAAAATCCGCCTCAACCCCGGCAACATCCAGGACCGCAAGCAGGTCATCGACGTCATCCAGGCCTGCAAGGCCAAGGGCCTGCCCATCCGCGTGGGCGTGAACGAGGGCTCGATCATCGAGCGCAAGGACAAGCAGAAGCGGATGAAGGAGCTCGGGCAGGTCTTCTCCAACCACAAGAACGGCTACCTGCTGGCGATCATGATCACCAAGCTCGAGGAATACCTCGACATCTTCTACGAGCAGGACTTCTACGACATCTCCATCTCGGCCAAGAGCATGGATGCGAGCATGGTGATCGACGCGTACACCGAGATCAGCAAGCGCTTCGACCACCCGCTCCACCTCGGCGTCACGCACGCGGGGCCAAAGGAGACGGGCTGCATCCGCTCGATCGCCGCGCTCTCCGCCCTGCTGTGCAACGGCATCGGCGACACGCTGCGCATCTCCTACGCCAACGACCCGATCTACGAGGTGCAGGACGGGCTGGAACTGCTGTACTCCCTCGGCATGAAGACGCGTGTCGGCGTGGACCTCATCGCCTGCCCGACGTGCGGCCGCATCCAGGTCGATCTCTTCACGCTCATCCAGGACGTGCGCAAGGCCCTCGCCACCATCAAGACGCCCATCAAGGTGGCCGTCATGGGGTGCATTGTCAACGGCCCCGGCGAGGCCGAGGGCGCGGACGTCGCGATCTTCGCCGGCGACCGACGCGGCATCATCTACGTGCAGGGCCAGAAGGTCGACAACGTTCCCGAGGAGAAGATCCTCGAAACGCTCATGGACCACTGCCGAAAGTTCGAGGCCAAGGTCCTTCGCGGCGAGGCCAAGCTCGGCGAGAAGACCGTCGACATCATCCCGCCCGACCCGATCGGGGAGCTGGGCTCGGGCTACGAGAAGATCGCCGCCGGCAACGTCGAGCACGTGCACGCCGGCGGCGTGGCGCTCACGGTCGGCAAGAGCTGATCGGACCTGCGCGGCGGAGTATTCCGTCCGTGCGGTCTGCGCGATCGATGACGTTGCAGAAACGCAACACGAACCTTGATGCAAGCCCGAAGCGCGTCGATGTTCAGTGTCGCATGGCCCCTCCGCCAACACCCCCAGACCAGCCCTCCGAGCAGCCGAGCGACCCAAGGCCCCGGGATCGCGCCGGTACCGGAAAGCCCGAGAACCATCATCCCGCACTCCGCCGCACCGTGGTCCGCCCCGCGGGCATGACGCCCGATCCCGTCGACGGCGCGTTCGTGGCCAATCGCCTCACCACGCTCATCCACGAGCTCAGCACGCTCCTCGATGGCTCCATGCGCGTGATCGGCCTGGCTCGCCGGACGCTCACGAGCACTTCCGACGCCCCGAAGGCCGCTTGCCCCGAGCAGCTCGAGCGCCACCTCGACACCGTCGACGCCGCCATCCGCCAGATGGCCGAACTCGTCCGCTCCACCATGATCGGCATGGCCGCCAACGGCGCGGCCGGCGTCCGCGAGGGTTTCGGCGCAAGCTCCAGCCTCGCCGACGCCGTCCGTCACGCCGCCGACGTCATGGCGCCCTTTGCCGATGAGTGCTGCGTCCGCATGGACACGCACATCGCGCCCGAGCTGGCCGACATCGCCGCGGGCCCGATCTATCCGGTCGTCGTCAACGGCGTGCGCAACGCCATCGAGTCCATCCAGCGCGTCGGCCACCGATACGTCGGCGGCAACGTGAGCATCCGCGCTTGGGCCGAGACGGGCCGCACGGGCCGCTGCGTCATGATCACGATCGAGGACGACGGCGAGGGCCTCACGCCCTCTTTCGGTGCCGGTCGCGACGGATGGCACGGGCGGCACGGCCGCGAGTCCGGTCGCAGCAGTGCCGACGCGTCGGTGTTTCGCCTCGGCTACACCACCAAGCCCGGTGGCAGCGGCATCGGCCTGTCGCTCTGCCGTGACGTCGTGGAGCAGTTGGGCGGGACGATCGAGTTGCTCGCGCGGCCGCGCGATCCCGGGAGCGGGCGTGGCGGGGCGGTGCTGAGCGTCTGCTACCCCGTGCCGAGGGTTGGATGACCATGGGTGACAAGCCGAAGGCCATCCGGGTGCTGGTTGTTGACGACGATCCGATCGCTGCGGAGTCGATCGCGGACTTTCTGTCAGAAGAGGGCCACGCGGCGTCGTTTGCGCTCAGCGCCGAGGAGGCCCTCGAGGCCCTCGCCAAGAGCGCCTCGGCGATCGGCGAACCGCCCATCGGCGTGCTGGTGAGCGACGTCTCCATGCCCGGCATGGGCGGTACGGAGCTGCTCAAGCGTGTGGCGAAGGAGCACCCGCGCGTCGCCGTGCTGATGCTCACCGGCTACGGAACGATCGAGAGCGCGGTGGAGGCGGTGCGCCTGGGGGCCGTGGACTATCTCACCAAGCCCGTGGTGGATGCGGAACTGCGCCTGGCCATGCAACGGGCCATCCGCCAGCACGCGCTGCTGGCCGAAAACGCAACGCTCAAGTCGCGGCTCGAGGATCGCTTCGGGATGGACACGATCGTCGGCTCCGATGCGCGGATGCTCAAGATCTATGACCTGATCGACGCCGTCGCGCCGAGCCGCACGACCGTGCTCATGACCGGCGAGAGCGGCGTGGGCAAGAGCCTGATCGCGCAGGCGATCCACCAGCGCTCGCCGCGCCGCGACAAGCCCTTCGTGCAGCTCTCCTGCGGCTCGATCCCCGAGACTTTGCTGGAGAGCGAGCTGTTCGGCCACGTCAAGGGCGCGTTCACCGGGGCCTACGCGGACAAGATGGGCCGCTTCCTCGCCGCCGATGGCGGAACGATCTTCCTCGACGAAATCAACAGCGCCAGCCCGGGCATGCAGCTCAAGCTCCTGCGCGTCATCCAGGAGCGCAAGTTCGAACCGGTGGGCAGCACGCAGACCATCGAGGTCGACGCCCGCGTCGTGCTGGCGACCAACAAGCCGCTCGAGGAACTCGTGGCCCGGGGCGAGTTCCGCCAGGACTTGTACTACCGCATCAACGTCGTCACCCTCGCCCTGCCGCCGCTCCGCGACCGCATCAGCGATGTCCCGCTGCTGGCGACTCATTTCCTCGCCAAGCACGCCAAGGCGCTCGGACGCGAGATCGTCGGATTCACCGACGACGCGATGGATGCACTCCGTCGCTACACCTATCCCGGCAACGTGCGCGAGCTCGAGAACATCGTGGAACGCGCGGCCGTGCTCAGCAAGTCGCCGACGATTGGCGTGGACGCCCTTCCGGACCAGGTCGCGGGGAGCGCGGCCGGTCCCACGCCGGGTGCCATGGGCCAGCTGCGCCTCGTCGGTGGGGTGGAAGAGGCCGCGCCGTGGATTCCCACTCCCCTCGAAGACGCCATGCGCGAACCAGAGCGCCTGATCATCCTCCGCGCTCTCGAAGCCAACGCGTGGAACCGCCAGAAGACCGCCGACGACCTCCGGATCAACCGGACGACGCTGTACAAGAAGATGAAGGCGCTCGGAATCGAGGGCGAAGAGCGGCTCGCCGGTTAGCCCGTTCCGTGTCAGTTGCCGAAAGCTCGAGTTTGGCATACGTTTGGGTATGCCCGAGTTCACGGATGGACTGTCGCAGGGAGCCGTGCGCGGCCGCGGTGCGGGGTTGAATCCCGGCAATCGATTCGAGGATGTGCGATTGCACGTGCTCGGCGAACACCTCGACGAGATCGCGATCGAACATCCCGAAGGCGTGCAGGTGAAGACCCGCGTGTTTCGCGATGCCTCGCGCAGCATTCTCAACCCGATCGACAGCCCCGACCTCGGCATGAAGTGGTCGATCAACCCTTACCGCGGGTGCGAGCACGGGTGCATCTATTGCTACGCGCGACCGGGACACGAGTACCTCGGCCTGTCGAGCGGTCTGGACTTCGAGACGAAGATCTTCGCGAAGATGAACGCGCCCGAGTTGCTCCGCGCCGAACTGGCGAAGAAGTCGTGGGAGGGCGAGAGCATCTCCATCAGCGGAGTGACCGACTGCTACCAGCCGGTCGAGAAATCGCTCCGCATCACGCGTGGCGTTCTGGAGGTGTGCGCCGAGTTCGCCCAGCCGGTGGGCATTATCACCAAGAACCGTCTGGTCACCCGTGATCTGGACCTGCTCACGGAACTCCATCGCCACAGGGCGGTGTGCGCGGCCGTGAGCGTCACCACGCTCGACCCGGCACTCTCGGCGAAGATGGAGCCCCGGGCCTCGTCGCCACGCGAGCGGCTCGCGACGGTGCGAGCGCTCGCCGACGCGGGGATCCCGGTGGCGGTAATGGTGGCGCCGATCGTGCCCGCGCTCAACGAGCCCGAGATCCCGGCGATTCTCGAGGCGGCGCGCGATGCGGGTGCTACCGGGGCTGGGTTCGTGCTGCTCCGGCTGCCGCATCAGATCAAGGCCCTGTTTCTCGATTGGCTACGGCGCGAGTTCCCGGAGCGTGCATCGCACGTTGAGGCGGCCATCCGCGACACGCGCGGCGGCGATCTGTACCAGACGGAGTGGGGCGTGCGGCAGAAGGGAACCGGGGCCCGGGCAGAGCAGATCGGGCGAGTGTTCGAGGTGTTCGAGCGCAAGATGGGTCTGAACAAGGGCGTGCGGGGGCGCTCGCGTGAGGAGTTCCTGCGGAGGAAGGACGCCCGTTCGGCGCGGGGGCAGATGGGCCTGTTCACCTAGCGACGAAGCACAGCCTCGATGGCCTTCTCGAGCATCTCATCGCGCGCCGCCGCGATGCCCTCGATGGTTCGGTGAGCGGTCACAGTGGGGAGGATGCCGACCCCGTGGTGCTGCGAACCATCATGCTTGAGCACCTTCATCCCGGTGAACGAGATGGAAAACCCGCCCGGCAGGTTGATCACGTTGACATTGCCGTTCGTGCCCGCCGTCGGCTCGCCGACGATCTCCGCCAGCTTGTACGCTTCGACGATTCCCAGAAACGTCTCGGCCGCCGAAATGGCGCGGCCGTCGGTGATGAACGCTGTCTTGGCCGTGATGCGGGGGGTGAGCGGCGGCAGATCCCACCGGGCGTGATCGAACACGAGGTTTCGGCGGTCGGGCCAGTTGGCGATGGGAATCTCCCAGCGGGCACAACTCACGCGCTGCTCGCTCAGGTGGCCGAGCATGCCCATGGAGATTCCGTTGGGGTAGCCGCGCATGTCGAAGATCACGCCCGTCGCCTTGACGAGGTTGGGCATCGCCGCGGCGATGTCCTTGTCGGTGGCGCGATCGAGGTCGACATACCAGACCCCGGGCCGGGGCTCGGAAACGATCGGCCCGCTGCGCTCGGGCGGGATGCGATCGAACGCCACGGGCTTGAGCGACGCTTTGTGCTCGTCGCCGCTCGGGGCACGGAACACCACTTCTACGGGATCCGCCGCACTGCGGCGCACGATGCGGCGAGCGGCCCGGACCTTGAAATAGCCCTCGGTCGCGGCGGGCTCGTGGGCTCCTGCTTCCTCGATAAGCGCGGCGATGGGCATGCCGCCGATCGAGAGCACCACATCACCCGGATGCACTCCCTTGGGCACGGCGTCGCCGATCGCATTGAGCACGACCGGCTGATCGCCCACAAACGTCAGCAGAAGGGGCAAGGAGAACACGGGCTTCCCCATGAGCTCTCGACTCACTACGTTGCCATGGCCGTCGTGAAGATGCGAGGTGAGGCGTTCGAGCGTGAGTTGGAAGGCGGCGGCATCAGCATCGGTCGCGGCCGAGCGCAGGGCCTCGCGCAGGGCGGCGTTCCAGTCGTCGTGGATCACGTCGAAGTACGGGAAGTGGTGCTGGAGAACATTCCAGGCGATCATCACGCCCGCAAGTCGAACGGCGCGGGAGTCGGCCGACAGGTCCAGGGCATCTGGCGCCACGATGTAACTGGTCACCGGGTGCGGCAGCGTTCCCTGCTCATCGGTGTACAGCACGATCGGCACCCGGACCCAGATCGCCTCCCCCTGTCCCGCGCCCGGCAGACGGAGGCGCTCCGTCACACACTCGCCGATGTCGGGCACGCCCTCGGGCACTTCCTCGCCGCGAGCAACTCTGAGCCGCTCACTCCAATAGATCGCGCCTGCCTTCTTCGCGTTGGGTGCAAAGCCCCGGTGGGTCCACCGGATTGTGCCCGATTCGTGCGCGAGTGTCCCGAGCATCACGGCCGGATCGAACGGGCCATCGAACGAGCCCGCGCTGAACGACGCGGCCGGAGCGATCGGCGTGAACATGCCTTTCAGCGCGGCGGCGAGCTCCTCGGCCGTCGCGGCGGGCTCGATGCGGGCGATCGCATCAACGACAAAACGGTCCCAGTCCACCCCCGCGGCCTCATCCGCAGGCGAGTAGTGCCGGACATAGCCCACCACACGCGTGAGGGCCTCAAGGTTGGCTAGGCCTCGCTCGGTGAGCGGCTGAGGCGGCTCGGCCAGCGAGGCCGCGCCGCCGACGATCCACGCGATCAGCACGGCGGCGAGCGGCACGAGGCGGTGCGGACGACGCATGGCAACCTCCGCGGCGGCATCCCCTCCGCCCTTCACAATACCGGAAACCCGGGCTCCCGGTTTTTGGCATTTCTCCGCCGCCGGCGGTACGCTCATCGCCTCAGGAGTTGGCGATGCGAATGCACATGCCGCGGATGCCCAAGATGCGGCGCAACATGAAGCTCAAGCCCCCGGGCACCCCGCCCGAGACGCTTGTGGCCGACCCGAAGGCCCCCAAGCCGTTCGTCTGGGCCATGGGCTACGGCGGGCAGCGCAACACCAATGACAAGACCGAGCATCGCGAGATAGACGAGCCGACGATCGACCAGATCCGCACCCTGCGCGAGAGCTTCAACCGCATCTGGGTCAACGTCGACGGTCTCGGCGACGCCGAGATCGTCCGTGTCCTCGGCGAGCTCTTCGGCCTGCACAAGCTCGCGCTCGAGGATGTGCTCAGCACCCACCAGCGGGCTAAGGCCGACGAGTACGGCGACCACATGTTCATCGTCGTGCGCGAGCCCACCATGGCCGCGACGAGCACGACCTCGCCCACCAAGGAAGCGAAGGCCTTCCCGCCCGTCCCCAGCGTCCCCGGCCGCTTTGACACCGACCAGATCGGCATCTTCCTCGGCAAGGACTTTGTCATCACCTTCCAGGAGACGCGCGGCGACTGCCTCGGCCCCGTCCGCGACCGCATCCGCACCTGCCGCGGCAAGGTCTGCGCCGCCGGGCCGGACTTCCTCGTCTACTCCATCATCGACGCCATCGTCGACGCCTACTTCCCCGTGCTTGAGCAGTACGGCGAGCGGCTGGAAGACCTTGAGACCCGCGTCGTCGAGACCCCGACGCGCCAGACCGTCCACGAGATCCACGCGATCAAGCGCGAACTGCTGGTCATGCGACGCACCGTCTGGCCCGCCCGCGAGGCGATCTCCTCGATGGTGCGCGACGAGTCGCCGCTCATCGCGACCGAGACCCGCGTCTACATGCGCGACGCCTACGACCACCTCGTGCAGCTCATCGACGTCCTGGAGAACTATCGCGAGCTCGGCTCGGACCTGATGGACATCTACCTCTCCAGCCAGAGCCACCGGCTCAACGAGGTGATGAAGGTGCTCACGGTGCTCACGACGCTCTTCATGCCCCTGACGTTCATCGTCGGCGTGTACGGCATGAACTTCGATCGCAACCAGCCGACCAACATGCCCGAACTGGGCTGGAAGTACGGCTACCTCACGGTGTGGGGGGTGATGCTGGCTGTCACCGGCGGCATGCTGGCGTGGTTCTGGAAGCGAGGCTGGATCGGCCGGGGCAAGTGGCGCCGGTAGGGCCGTGGCGCAAGCTAGCCGCTGACCGGAATTGAAATGGCCCCGGCGCGTGCCGGGGCCATCGAGCGGACCCAAGAGAAGGACGGGTGCCTAGGCCGCGACCTTGAGCGGAGACCTGTCCGTGGTCATCGCGAAGTTGCCACCTCCGCCGTGGCCGAACTGGAGCGTGAAGATCGGCGAAGCAGGGCCGGCGGTCTGGCCGCGGAAGCCGCTGATCTGGTACTGCACGCTGGGCGAACCCGCGGGGATGGTGGTGTCGGTGAATGAGCGGGTGCCGACGACGCCGACCTGCGCAAAGCTACCCGCCGAGTCGTCTCGGCGATTGACGCTGTACACGACATTGCCGCCCGGCGGATTGACGCACTTCCACTTGAGGGTGATGTTCCCCTGATTGTTGAGCGTAGCGGTGATGTCGAAGGGCGCGCCCGGGGGCTGGCTGGGCGTGGGAGACGCGGTGGGGGGGATTTGGGCGGCGGCGAAAACGGCCATCGGATCGGCGGCGGCTTCGGCGAAGGTGACGATGGAGCGGATGCACGAGGCGATGGCCTTGCGCAGGTCGGAGACCTTCTTGTTGGCCGTCAGGGTGGCGGCCTTGGCGGCCTCCTTAGCGGCGTTTTGTGCGGAGACGGCGTCGGACGCTGCGCCCGCCTTGTTCTTGAGGTCCGTGACCATCGCGGCCGTCAGGCCCACGGTGGTAGGCGAGGACGTCCACGTGGCGACGTGCTCGTTGCAGAAGGCGATGAGTTCCGACACGGTGCTGGGGACACGGGGCATTGGCGTTTCTCCTGTATTGGTATTGCCCGACCGACCTGAAATGAACGGTGACGCGGATCGAGAATCGGAACAAACCAAGGCCGACACCGGGTCAGATCGCCCGAACGCCAGAAGTTTGGTCATCGCCCAGCCGGCGCAGACAGCACAGGCCCCCGCATGGCTGGTTGGGTGCACCCCGCATGGGGGGGCAAAGCCGGGGGGCGCAACGGGCACCCAGAGCCGCCGCCCACCTACATCAGATAGGGGCGGCGACGACCATGTTCGCGAAGAATCAGCCCGGGGCTAGTCGGTGTCCACGGGATCCGAGGGGCTCGATGATGGCATCTTCCGTGCGCGCGGAGCCCGCGGGACCTTCCGGGCAAATACTTCAAATGAGCGGCTCGTGCCTGGTGCCGTGAATCGCGCCACTTTGGTCCATTCCGAGAGACTGCGGAATTGGCGCACTAACAGTTCATCAGCTTCCGCCCTCCCATGCGTGTCAGACGTCATGTTCGTCCCGCCCTCGTTTGCGACGACCACATCCACGCCGACCAGTCTTCGCTCCATCTCGGGCCCATCAACGGGCTTGCGGAGTGCGGTCACGGTCCACTGGTAGCCGTCTCTGACGGCCCACAACCTGACCAGATGATGATTGAACTGATTGAGGGGTCCCGCGATCAAGAGTCGACCCTCCTCCGACCCCATTCGCGCTGCCACCTCCGCATACAACTGCTCAACGAGCCTGGTGCGCTGATCCACTACCGCCAGATTCTCCGGTGCGTATCGTGGGAACGTCCAAGCAAATGTCGTAGCGCAGACTCCGCAAAGAAGCGAGAGGCTGGCACGGACTGCCCATAACTGGCTTGGCCTCCTCGCCCGAACCAGACCAGTTCGTCGGCACAAATACGAGAGTGAGGAAATCGCAGCCACGATGCTTGTTGCTTGGAAGCAAATGGCGAACTGCGGGTTCTTGAAGTGGTTGACGGTCGGCGGTAGGTACGTGATGCACAGCACCAGTGTCCAGACCATGATCGCAGCCTTGGTGGCGCGAGACTTGCGAACAACTGCTACAGCAACGCCACCGGCCCCGCACAGCACCCAGCCGGGGATGCCCAGAAACTGGGAGCCCCCGGGGCCCAAAGAATGAAAGAGCAGGTGCTGACCAAGCGTGCCTTTGAACTCCCAGTCGGCTCGATGTGCACCGTACAAGATATCAAAAACGTACGCAAACTCCCGGCGGCCACAGAGAACAAAGTGCGGAATCGCGGGGGCCAAGGTCGCCATCAAGAAACTCAAGGGGCCTAGGAAAGACACTCTCCGCGGCCGGCGCAGAAGCCACTCATAGGCCATGCGGCAAAAGGCGGCTCCGAAGGCAAAGAAGAGGGTCTGAGGAAAGACCGGCGGTTTGGCCAAGAGTGCCAGAGAAAACACAAACCCACACATCGTCCACCACCGCCAACCTATCGACCGCCTTGACGGCAGCATCAGACACGCGATTCCACCTGCCGCAAGGATTCCGGCGCAGCAGTCGGGCTTGATGTATTCAACGGCATTCGGCCACAACGGAATACAGGCCGCCGCTGAAGCTATCGCGAGCCGTGGAGCCAGCCGCTTGCACCCGGCTGTTCCAAGCCAACATAGCAGCATTCCCGCGAACACGAGAACGCTCGCGGCGTAGTGCGGCGAAGTGTCCTTGAGCCCAAGCAGGGCATATCCGACGAACGCGCTCGCAGTTGAATAGGGCGAGTGGGGCGGGTGGCTGAGGTATCCCCGAAAGAGTTCCCAAAGGCCACCGCGTTCAAACGCGGCGTACCACTCTGCCCCGCCGGACATGTATATGACATTGTCGGCCACCGGAATCGTCCGAAGCCGACCACGATGCGCTGATTCGGACATTGTCGAGGACACCAACAAGAACGTCATGCCCGCCACGAACGCGACGCCCGCGATGCGGCGCTTCCAGTAGCCGGGATTCCCAAGCCCTCTCGCGGAGGGACCCGTTACCAGCATGGCCGCAACCAGTCATTGAGAAAGTCAAAGACATCCTGAACGCTGAGCCCGTCGCCGTTGAGGTCTGCACGGGATACACCGGCAGCCCAGTCATTAAGGAAAGCAAAGAGGTCCTCGGTTGTCTTGACGCCGCTTCCGTCCCAATCGGACAACTGGCCTTGGCACGCGGGTCCGGTCCACGGCAGCAAGAAAACATGGGTATCAGTTCGGTCCTTCGCCCCATTATTGGTGATCGGCGTAATCAGGCCATCTTCGTCGAACCACAACTCTTTGAAGTAGGGCGTCCTAAACGTAGACGAAGCATCCTTCCCGTGGAATATCACATAAGGTTGCCGAATGTTGTCGCGATTCGCCGGACCCCAGAATATCTCGCCATGCCCAAAGCTGGGCCCGTGAGCGAGCGCGGGAGTCGTCGACCGGACAAGCCGGTGCTCACCCTGGTCGGCTGTATTCCAACTTGCTAGCGATGCGGCGGTGAACCGGCTACCCGTCACCGACCGATCCACGATCCGGTACCACATTCCGTAGGCGCCCGAGTTCCACCGATTGCGCGTGTAATACACGTAGGTTCGACCGCCATAGTCAAACGCGCCAGGCCCCTCTGCAACACCAAGAGGAGCCGCTGGATTGTCGACGCGGGCGGTGCTGGGCGGCGGAACGTCGCCCATGCCGTACATCTCGGCGTTCTCGTCGCAGAATCCATTGTACATCCAATTGCCCGAGGGTTTAGGCCAGGACGAAAAAGTCTCCGAGCCTCGGACGAATGAAATCCAGTCCGCAAAGATAGTGGAATACCGAAATGCAATGGGAATGTAGTCTGAAAGTGGGGCACTGACTTTCAGGAGGCTGTCGGTCTCCATCGGATGCGCTGCCACGTTATTGCCGTTGTAGCCTATGTCAGGAACTCGCTCCGCACGCCACGTAAACATCAACCATTGTTCGTTGCTGGCAAACGAGTCAAAGTACATGAAAACGTCCCCAACGATGTTTGTGCCCGACAAGGGCTTGCCTTGCGTTCCGCTGGCGGGAGTTTGAAATCGCCAACGCTGTCCAGCAAGAACCAGTTGTCCGTTGGCCTCTCCCGCGCAGGTATTGGCGGACAAGGCGTAGTTCGCGCTGCACGGGGTAGGGCGGTCGATCGATACTCCGCCGTCGGGCGGTTGCACCGGTCCGCCGCCTGACCCGCGGTAGGTGAAGCGCAGGGGCTGGTCCGTCGGGCTTGCAAAGCGGCCGCTTGCGTTTTCAAACGCCGTCTTCGAGATCGACGCCACGTAGCCGGTCCCCAAGCCCGGCACGCTCGCGGTTGTGCCGTCCACGCACGTCCGCGTCCACGGCCCCTCGGCCGCCCCAAAGGCCAGCCAAACCGTCTCCGGGTTTGCAGGATTTACGTACAGCTGCGGCGATGCCAATCGGCGAAACGTGCGGCTATTTATGACGATTTCAGTCCGGGCCGCCGCCGTATAGTCGCAACCACCCGAAGCAAAGAAAGGGCCGGTCAGGTCGCTCGCGAGCCAACCGGTGCGTCCAGTTTCGGCGAACGCCGCCATGTGGGGCACCCACACCGCCAAGTCCTGCGACTTGTAGATCGCAAAGTTTGCGGTGCACATGGAATCACTGGTACCCGTGACGTAGTACCATCCATCCAGGTAGAGAATAGTGGGATCTGGCAAGCCAATACGATAACGAATGCCGCTGACCTGTGTCGTAAAGTTCCACAGGCCCGTCACACTGTTGCCGGATCCAACAGCGGAGCCATCGCTATTGGTGTGGAAGCTGTAGTGTCCGTAGGGGTCTTTTTGGTAGCTGGCGTTAACGCGGGCCCCCTCGGCACAAGATGTACACTGGGCGCGGGCGATTGCCGGCCCAGCAACGCAGACCAGTACAATCAGGTACAGGAAGCGGCGCATTGGTGGTCTCCCCGGGAAAAGTGCGATCCAAACGGCCGAAATGCCGTCTCATACCGCACCAATATAGCCGAGACACGGCATCGTGCGCTCTCCCGCCGAGACGTCGATCGGACAGGTGGAATGAGAGTGGACAACCTGTCGACAACAATGTCTGGCCGCCGACTGTCATTATGCTAAACAATTGGTCGGGGTGAGGCGCCGTCTAACGAGGAGGCGAAACATGTTTTCAATTTGCAAGTCGCCCAGCACTCAGCGAATTGCCCGGCGCACCGTGTGTTCGGCCATTGCGTTGATTGGCGGTGGGCAGGCCCTTGCTCAAGTCGTGCACGTGCGGATCGTCGAGGCGAAGGCACTTACGGCAGTGACATCGACCAACCCGGTCTTGGACTTGGCCGTCCAAGCAAAAGTAGACGGGGGTGCCGGGCTGGGCGCGTTCGGTTTCTCGCTGGTGATCCCCGGGGAGGGGGACGACAAGGGCACTTGGGGCTGGGACCGGATCATGAGCACGGGAGGATTGGGCACTTACTACACGGGCTCTCCCCAGTCGATGCAGCGGGCCAATGTGGATCAGGCGGGAGTAGCGCGCCAGTACGGGTTCCTGACTGGCGTCAGCGAACTATTCAATGGCGTGCCAAACGCGGCCGTCAGCCAGTACCAGAACACTGCAACGAATCAGGAACTGTTCGCGATCCATGGCGCGGCGATGGGGCAGCAACTGCTGACCACCCCGGGTGTGGACGATGCTCAAAACGGTTGGCCCTCTACGTGGACCGGAGGGGTGCCCGCAAACGGGGCTGTTGCGCCCCTCGATGCGGCGGTTGGGGCCTCGTATTTCGCGTCTGGGCAATTCGTGGATTTGTTCCGCTGCCGCTTTACTGTCTCGGGCTTTGACAGGATGCGCATGCTCAATGTGGGATTCGGTAGCCCACCAAGCGTTCAGACTTTCACGCAGTATGTGCTCGCCAACTCGAACTGGAAGGCACAGACGGCAGCGTTCGCTGGAACGTTGGATGCGGCGGGACTTGGTATACCCGTGTGCAGCGGGTGGGTCGGCGGGGCGACTCCACCCGCGAACAGTGCAATTCGAGCCTCGGCCACTTGGTCGCCGCAGTACACGGATTTGTCCAACGAGTTGGTGGCCAAGCAGTTGGTGATTGCGTATGACAAGCCGGGAGGTGGTGCTTCAATCTCAACCTGGAACGGCACTGCGTGGACAACTCTGGCTACTTCGGTTAGCGGCACCGTGTACGCCTTGGCGGTGGACGCCACCACATCTTCTCCGTACCACAACAAACTGGTTGCCGCGGGATCGTTTTCCAGCATCGACGGCGTGTCCGTGAGCAACATCGCCTACTACGACGGCGCTGCTTGGCGCGGTTACGGGAGCGGGATGAACGGCCCGGTCTATGCGTTGCTTCAGAAGGGGTACTACCAGTTCTTTGCAGGTGGCAGTTTCACAAGTGCCGATGGCAACCCGGTAAGCAATCTGGCCGTCTGGGCGGGAACGACCTGGGAGGATGTGGGAGGCGGCACCGATGGCCCGATCAAAGCCCTGTGCCTGCATGGGACCAAGGTGGCCGTGGGCGGGAGTTTCACGATCGCCGGGACCATGGGCATCGGTCGAGGGGTGGCGATGTGGGACCCTGCCAACGAGCTATGGCAGGCTCTTGGGGCCTCGGGAACGCCTGGCATAGCCGATGTGGAGGTTCGCTGTTTTCACCGGGTGGCGAGCAACGCACTTGTCGTCGGCGGTCACTTTTCGTCGGTGGACGGCGTGGCCGGCACCGCGAATATCGCGAGTTGGAATGGGACTAGTTGGAGCGCGCTGGGCAGCGGACTCAACGGCGATGTGAACTCGATGGCGCCATCTACGGGTGCGATGTTCTTCGTCGGAGGCGACTTCACCGCCAGCGGGTCGGCCTCGCTCAACCGCATCGCCCGATTGCAGGGCAGCGCGTGGTCGTCCTTGGGAAGCGGGGTGAGTGGCACCGGAGCGGTCGTGAACACGATCGCCATGATCCCGAGCGGAGAGGTCATTTCGTGTGGGTCGTTCTCAACCGCCGGGGGATCGGCGGCGCCGAGCCTCGCGCGGTGGTCCGACACGGGAAAGCCGTGGATTGCGGTACAGCCCACGATGGGGCAGGCGTTTGTTGTTGGCGGGAGCATGACCAGCACGGTGGTTCCGGCGGTGGGATATGACTGGGCAGGTCCGCTCAGCTACCAGTGGAAATGGAGCACCACGCCGCTCGCGGACGGGACCGGTCCAAACGGCGAGGTAATCAGCGGTGCTACGAGTCCCACGCTGTCGATCACCAACCTTCAAACCGCTAATCGAGGCAACTACTCCGTCAAGGTCGCCAATCCGTGCGGATACGCCACCAGCGTCCAGTCGTCGGTCGGCTCGTGTGCCTCGGACCACAACGGAAATGGCATGTTGGAAGTTCAGGACATCTTCGACTTCCTCAACGACTGGTTCGCGGTGTGCATCGATCCGCTCGCCCCCACATGTGCCGCGACCGCAGACTTCAACAACAGCGGCGCGCTCGAAGTGCAGGACATTTTCGACTTCCTGAATGGCTGGTTCGCGGGCTGCTCATGATCGTCTCGCGTTGATCGGCGGGTCGTCTGTGTGCATTGAACCGTCGCGCCTTTGTGCGCCGCCGTCGTCGGCTTGATCTGAATGGTCGACGGCTTGTCCCAACCCGTCGACTGGGCGGCCCAGGTGGTCGACACGGGGTTGCAAACAGACGACCAACGGCTCAGAACCATCGACAGTTTGGAACGTCCGTGGCCCGGTTTGCAGCACACGGTTCGGGTCCCGTCGCAAGGAAATGGCGTTTGCGAATGGGGAGGGGCCGAATTACGGGAACCTACCGAACGAAATGGACTCCGGCATTGTGTGCGCCTCGCCGCTTCCCGGTCGATTCCCGGGGACCATGTCCACCCTGACCAACCCCGACCTTGCCCCCACGCGGCCCGAGCAGCGGACCTGGTCGACTTGGCACATCGCCGCGCTCTGGATCGGCATGGCCGTCTGCATCCCGACGTACACGCTCGCCGCGAGCATGATCGACGCGGGCATGTCGTGGTGGCAGGCCGTGCTCACCGTCGCGCTGGGCAACTGCATCGTGCTCGTGCCGATGATCCTCAATGGGCATCCGGGCGCCAAGTACGGCATCCCGTTCCCGGTGCTCATGCGTGCGAGCTTCGGCACGCGCGGGGCGAACATTCCGGCCCTCGCCCGTGCGCTCGTCGCGTGCGGGTGGTTCGGCATCCAGACGTGGATCGGCGGGCTCTCCATCTATCAGGTGCTCGGCGGCCTCGGGTGGATCGATTCCACGGTTGATCTCAAGGAGCACATGACCCCCCTCGGCATCACGTGGTGGCAGGGCGGCTGTTTCTTCGTCTTCTGGATGATGAACGGTCACTTTATCTGGCACGGGATCAACTCGATCAAGTGGCTCGAGTCGTGGGCCGCGCCGTTCCTGATCGGCGCGGGCCTCGCCCTGCTCGGCTGGGCCATGTGGCAGGTGAAGCAGAAGACGGGAAGCTCGCTGACGTTCTTCGGCGCGGGCTCGAAGTTCGCGGATAACGCCGCGTTCTGGCGAGTCTTTGTGCCACAGCTCACCGCGATGGTCGGCTTCTGGGCCACGCTGAGCCTGAATATTCCGGACTTCACCCGCTACGCCCGCGACCAGAAGTCGCAGGTCTGGGGGCAGGCCCTCGGCCTGCCGACGACGATGACGCTCTTCTGCTTCATCGGCATCGCGGTGACGAGCGCCACGCCGATCATCTTCGGCACCACCATCTGGGACCCGACGGAGGTCATCAAGCAGGTCGGCTCCGCGCCCGTGATCATCATCGCGATGGTCATGCTCTCGGTGGCGACGCTTACCACCAACATCGCCGCCAACGTCGTCAGCCCCGCCAACGACATCTCCAACCTCGCGCCCACGAAGATCTCCTTCCGCGCCGGCGGCATGATCACCGCCGTCATCGGCGTCCTCATGATGCCGTGGTACCTCTACAGCAACCTCGGCGCGTACATCTTCACCTGGCTCATCGGCTACTCCGCGCTGCTCGGGCCGATCGCCGGGATCATGCTCTGCGACTACTTCATCATCCGCCGCACGCGGATGAACGCGGCCGCGCTCTACGACCCGCGCCCGAGCGGCGAGTTCGCCTACGGCGGCAGTGGATTCAACTGGCGCGCGATCCTGGCCCTCGTGGTCGCGGTCGCGCCCAGCGTGCCGGGCTTCTGGAACGCGGCGACGCACACAAAGACCTTCCCGCCGATCTTCGACGAGGTGTACGGCTTCGCGTGGTTCCTCGGGCTTGGGGTCGGCCTTGCCGCGTACTACCTGCTCATGGCGGGTGTCGCCGGCCCGGCGCGTGCCGACCCGTGCAAAGCGTGCGGCACCGACCTCTCCGGAACCATGCCCGGCAACCCCTGCCCCGGGTGCCGCCAATCCCGGGCCGCGGCCGACCCCAACACGCGGATGATGGTGTGATCGACCTATTCTGAGCCCTGCACATCACGAGAAAAGGAGTTCCGCCCATGTCCACCACCGCCGCCGCGCGCCCCATCGGGGCCGGCACAATGCCCCAACTGCCCCCCTTCGCCCACACGCCAGCGAAGTACACCGGCCCCTCGAAGGACGAAGTCCTCGCGATGCGCAAGGAGTTCTGCACGCCCGCGCTGGTCACCTACTACAAGAACCCCATCATGCTCGTCGAGGGCAAGATGCAGTACGTCTTCGACGAGACCGGCCGCCGTTACCTCGACGCCTTCGGCGGCATCGTCACCGTCTCGGTCGGGCACTGCCACCCGAAGGTGATGGCCGCGGTCAATGCCCAGAACGCGCTGCTCCAGCACCTGACGACGATCTACCTGCACCCGACAATCGCGCAGTACGCCAAGAAACTCGCCTCGACATTCCCGAAGGAATCGGGCCTCTCGTGCGTGTACTTCGTGAACTCCGGCTCCGACGCCAACGACTTGGCGATGCTCATGGCGCGCCAATACACCGGAAACTTCGACCTCATCGCGCTGCGCAATGCCTATCACGGCGGCTCCGCCGCGCCGATGGGGCTCACGGCCCACAGCACCTGGAAGTACAACACCCCGCAGGGCTTCGGCGTCCACCACGCGCTCCTGCCCGACCGCTACCGCGGCCCGTACGGCTACGACGACCCGAAGGCGGGCGAGAAATACGCGGCCGACATCAACGACCTCATCCGCACCGCCACCCCCGGCAAGGTCGGGGGCTTCATCTGCGAGCCCATGCAAGGCGTCGGCGGCGTCGTCGAGATGCCCCCGGGCTATCTCGCCGCCGTCTACAAAACCGTCCGCGAGGCGGGCGGCCTGTGCATCGCCGACGAGGTGCAGACCGGCTTCGGCCGTACCGGCGAGAACTTCTGGGGCTTCCAGACCGTCGGCGGTCCGGGCGTGTATCCGGACATCGTCACCATGGCCAAGGGAATCGGCAACGGCTGCCCGCTCGCCGCCGTGGTCACAAGGCCTGAGATCGCCAAGACGCTCACCAGCCGCATCCACTTCAACACCTTCGGCGGCAATCCCGTGAGCATGGCCCAGGGCCTCACCACGCTCGACGTCATGCTCGACGAGAACATCCAGGGTCAGGCCAAGGCCAAGGGCGCACGGCTCTTCGCGGGCCTGCGCGACCTGCAGAAGAAGCACCCGCTCATCGGCGACATCCGCGGCAAGGGCCTCATGTGCGGCGTGGAACTCGTGACCGACCGCACCACAAAGGCCCACGCCACCGCCCAGTGCGCGGCGATCTTCGAGCGCTGCAAGGACCTCGGCCTCATCATCGGCAAGGGCGGCCTGAACGGAAACGTGCTCCGCATCAAGCCCCCGATGTGCCTCTCCGACGCCGACATCGATTTCATGCTCGGCGTGCTGGACATTTCCCTGGGTGAAGCGGCCAAGGTCTGAAGCCGCATATGCTGGCAATCAACCCCTGAAAGGAACACCACCATGAAGACCTCTCGTTGGAACGTCGCGATGTGCTTGGCCGCCGGGCTTGTGCTCTCCGCCGGCCTGGCCGGCTGCAACAACAACAAGGCCCACGCCGAGAACGAGGCCGAGTGCAAGACCGTCAAGGCCGGCGTCACCACGCCGAACAAGGTCTGCGTCGTCAATCACGACGATCCCGTGAACCCCAAGGTGCAGGGCGTGGCGTGGAAGGGCCAGACCTATGGCCTCTGCTGCCCCGGCTGCATGAAGAAGTGGAACAGCATGACCGATGCCCAGAAGGACGCGGCCGTGGCCGAGGCCATGGCGATGTCCAAGTAAGCACACGGTCGCGGCCGCGCCACGGCGTTTGCACGCGCTACCATCGCGCGTGAGCTCACTTCTCATCGCCTCTGGACGCGTGATCGATCCGGCCTCGGGCCTCGACCAGGTCTGCGACATCGCCATCGCCGACGGTCTGGTCGCCTCAATCGGCAAGGGCCTCGACCGTTCGCGGGCCGACCGCGTGATCGACGCGGGCGGATGCATCGTCTGCCCCGGCCTCATCGACCCGCACGTGCACCTGCGCGAGCCCGGGATGGAAGAGGCCGAGACGATCCAGTCCGGCTCCGCGGCCGCCGCCGCTGGCGGATTCACCACCGTCTGCTGCATGCCCAACACCACCCCGGCGATCGACGACGCCGCGCTGGTGGAGTACGTCTACACAACCGCCGAACGCGAGGGTCGCGGGGCCCGCGTGTACCCCGTTGGCGCGGTGAGCAAGGGCCGCAAGGGCGACGAGCTTGCCGAGATCGGCCTGATGACCCGTGCCGGGGCCGTCGGTTTCACCGACGACGGCGACTGCGTCGCCTCGCCCGGCCTGATGTCCAAGGCGCTGACCTACATCAAGCCGACCGGCCTCGCGCTCATGCAGCACTGCCAGGAGATGAGCCTCACCCGCGGAGCGTCGATGCACGCGGGAAGCGTCTCAACCCGCCTCGGGCTCGGCGGCTGGCCACGCGTCGCTGAGGAACTGATCATCGAACGCGACGTGCGCCTCAATCGCAACATCGGGTGCCGCTACCACGTGCAGCACCTCTCGAGCGGGGGCAGCGTCGAGATCGTGCGCCGGGCCCGCAAAGAGGGCCAGCCCGTAAGCGCGGAGGTCTCGCCCCACCACCTGCTGCTGACGCACGAAGAAGTCGACCGGAACGGCGGATACTGGACCGCGGCCAAGATGAACCCGCCGCTCCGCGAGAAGAGCGACATCGCCGCGATCCTCGAGGGCGTCGCCGACGGCACCATCACCATCCTCGCCACCGACCACGCGCCCCACACCGCCGATCGCAAGGCCCTCGATTTCGAGAGCGCTCCATTCGGGATCGTCGGCATCGAGACCGCCCTCGCCCTCTACATCAAGGCCCTCATCGAGCCTCGCGTCATCGGCTGGCCCCGCATGATCGAGATGATGACCGTCGAGCCGGCCCGCCTCTGCGCCCTCGACCGGCTCGACTCCGCCGGTCCGTTCCATCGTGGCACATCGTCCCGCCACGACGGCCTCGGCCTCGGTCGCCTGCACGTGGGCGGGGCGGGCGACGTGACGGTGATCGACCCGAATCTCGAGTGGACCATCGATTCCGGGGCCTTCCAGAGCCTCTGCCGAAACACGCCCTTCGACGGGTGGCGGGTCAAGGGCCGGGCGACGGCCACGGTGGTGGGCGGCGAGGTTGTCTGGTCGCTCGAGCCGGCCGCGCGTTAAGGAATCTTCCCCGTGGGCCCCTGCCGGGATGCCGCGCTATCCTCGTGCGGATAGGCCCGAAACGCCCCAAAACGCACGGCGGAACGCCGCCGACGGGCCTTGCGGAATCGCCCATACCAAGAGCTTCGGCGCCACCGCCGCGGCTCCGAAGGAACTGAACATGCCCATTCGCATTGGAATCAACGGGTTCGGACGCATCGGTCGCCTTGTGTATCGGATCGGCCTTGACCACGGCATCGAGGTCGTCGCGGTGAACGACCTCGTCCCCGCTGACAACCTCGCGTACCTCCTCCGCCACGACACCATGCACGGCATGCTCCGCTTCCACGGCGAGCCCGCGGTGGTGAGCGCGACGGAGAGCTCCTTCACCGTCAACGGCCGCGTCACCAAGACCACCGCCGAGAAGGACCCCGCCAAGCTCCCGTGGAAGGACCTCGGCGTGCAGTACGTGCTCGAGTCCACCGGCCTGTTCACCGACCTGGAGAAGGCGTCGGCCCATCTCCACGCCGGCGCCAAGCGCGTCATGATCTCCGCGCCCACCAAGAGCGAGCCCGCCCAGGTGCCCACCTTCGTGCACAAGGTCAACTGCGCCGGCTACGACCCTGCCAAGCACATGGTCATCTCTAACGCCTCCTGCACCACCAACTGCCTCGCCCCCGTCGCCAAGGTCATCAACGACGAGTTCGGCCTCGAAGAAGGCCTCATGACGACGATCCACGCCGTTACCGCCACCCAGCCCACCCAGGACGGCCCCTCCAAGAAGGACTGGCGCGGCGGACGCAACGCGTACATGAACATCATCCCCGCCAGCACCGGCGCGGCCAAGGCTTGCGCCCTTGTTATCCCCACCCTCAAGGGCAAGATCACCGGCATGTCCTTCCGCGTGCCGACCGCCGACGTCTCCTGCGTCGACCTCACCTTCAAGACCGCCAAGTCCACCTCCCTCGAGGCGATCAACGCGGCGATGAAGAAGGCCAGCGAGACGTCCATGAAGGGTGTCCTCGGCTACACCGACGAGGAGGTCGTTTCCAGCGACTTCATCGGCGACCGCCGCAGTTCCATCTACGACGCCAAGGCGGGCATCCAGCTCAATGACAAGTTCTTCAAGGTCGTCACGTGGTACGACAACGAGGCCGGCTACGCCGCCCGCTGCGTCGACATGTTCAAGCTGATGGCCGAGAAGGACGGCCTCCGCTGAGCCGCATTCGATCCATTTTCTTCAGCAGGGCCCGGGTTTTCCGGGCCCTGTTGCATTTTCAGGACTAAGTGTGGTAGTCTGATCGCACCATGATCCGGTGGAAGCGTTCCATTCGTACCGCCAGTTCCGAGCGATTCGTCGCCCTGCGGGGTAGCCGCGCGGTGGCCACGGTGGATGTCCACCATCTCGAGACCGGGCGCGGCCTGGGAATGGTCGTGCTCGACGAGGGCGCGGGATGGACCGACGAGCAGATCGCCGATCTGCTGGCCTCACTCAACGAGGACATGCTGCCCGGAATGGAAACGTCTAAGGGCACGCTCTCGCTCACCACGGTGATCGGGCGGCTGGTCACCAATCACGAGCCCGAGCCCGCGCCGAACGTCCGGCGTGTGATCCGCACCGATCGTCCGGCCAAGCGTTGACGCTGGGCGGTTGTCCCCCGCTATCCGCGGGTTCGCTCGAACTCGATCATGAAGTCCGCAAGCGCCTTCGCCCCGGCCTTCGGCATCGCGTTGTACAGGCTCGCGCGCATGCCGCCCGCGGTGCGATGGCCCTTGAGGCAGTCGAGGCCGTGCTTGGCCGCGTCGGCGCAGAACTGATCGTCGAGGGCGGGCGTGGGGCACTTGAACGTGATGTTCATGAGCGAGCGGTCCTCGGCGCGTGCGTGGCCTTTGTAGAACTTCGACCGATCCAGCACGTCGTACACGATCTTCGCCTTCTCGGCGTTGTGCTTCTCGAAGAACGCGGTGCCGCCCATTTTCCGGATCCACTTGAACATCAGGCCCATGGCGTAGATCGGGAACACCGGCGGCGTGTTGGGGCGCGACTCGGTCGTGGCGAAGTGGCGGTATTGCAGCATCACAGGAATGTCGGAGCGCCCCGCCTTGACAAGGTCGTCGCGCACGATGACCAGCGTGGCCCCGGCGGGCCCCAGGTTCTTCTGCGCGCTGGCATAGATCAGGCCGTACTTCGAGACGTCGAACGGCCGCGAGAAGATGTCGCTGCACATGTCGCACACCAGCGGCACGCCGGCCGGCGGCTTCGGCTCCGAGCCCGGTGCGTACTGCGTGCCGAAGATCGTGTTGTTCGAGGTGTAGTGCACGTACGAGGGCTTGGCCGAGTACTTCGTCTGCGCCGCCTTGGGCAGCCATGAGTACGTGTCCGCCTTGCTCGAGGCGCACTCGTGGATGGCGCCGAAGATCTTCGCGTGATCGATGGACTGCTGGGCCCAGTGGCCGGTGTTGAAGTAGTCGGCCGTCCCCGACTTGTCCGCGGGCAGGAGGTTCATCGGAACCATGTAGTTCTGGCTCGTCGAGCCGCCGGTCATGAACAGGATCTGGTAGTTGGCCGGAATGTTGCCGACCTGCCGGCAATCCTCGAACGCCTCCATCAGGATGCGGTCGTACACCGGGGCACGGTGGCTGTGCTCGAGGATGCCCACGCCCGAGTTGCGGCAGTCCCACACCTCTTCCTGGATCTGGCGCAGCACGTCGTCGGGCATCATGCCCGGCCCGGCCGAGTAGTTCCAGATGCGGCCGGAGGCCGCCGCCGAGGGCTTGGCGGCATGGGCGGACAAGGGCGACGCGGATGTAGCGGAAGGCGTCATGGGACACTCCGAATCAAGGGGCTAGCCAAGCGTAGGGGCGACGCGGCCTACCGACCCGTCCCGAGGGTGGTCGCTCCCGGCGGCGTTCCAGGGGTGGTCGTGGGCGCATTCGTCGCGGAGGGAGCCTGATTCTGCAGCACGAGCGCGACCGCAAATCCGCCCGCGATCATGATTCCGAGGACCGCCAGCGCGACCAGAATGGTCACGACACGCGTGCTGGAGTTGGCCCGGTCATAGGCCCGGCCCTTGCGGAGCATCTCCTCGATCTGCTCGTCCGACATCGAAGTGGCCGCGCGAGGCCCGCGAGCGGGGTTTCGGATTGGTTCGTGCGTGCGACTGGGCGTGCGCTCCGCCTGAGTGGAAGGCGGCTCTGTTGGTATGGGTGGCGGAACGATGGCCTCGGCGACAGGCTTGGTCGTCCTCGCCGCCGCCGCGGTGTTCGGCAGCGTTCGCACCTCGGCGAGCCCCAGAAACTGCCGGTCATCCTCGACCTCGAACGAGGCCCCGCAGTGCGTGCACAGCGCGGCCGTTTCGGCCGCGGCCTTGTGGCACGCGTGGCACTCGCCGAGCAGGTGCGCCACCCCCGGCGTGTTTCGCGCCCGCAGCCAGAACTGTCGCGTCGACGGACCTCTCAGAACGGTGTCGGCGTCGATGCGCTTGCGGGCAACCAGTGCCCGGATCGTGGCGTACGAGCACCCCGGTCGGAACGGATTGGTCTCATCGCGAATGTACCACGGTCCCATGGCGTTCTGCGAGGCCTGCCGCGAGAGGGGCTCGAACACGCCGCGGCAGCGGTCGCACTCCTTGCGATTGCTCGACGCATGGCCGCAATACGGGCACAGCACCGCGCCCGTGGATGGGACAGGCGAGGCCGGATTCGGGGGTTGCTCGGCGTGGTTCACGGGTTCTCCGGAGCATTTGTACCACCATCCGGCCCGAATGTCGCGGCGCGCCCAGTTGACGTGCCCCGCGTGGCCTCTCACGATCCCGCATGAAGAGCACGACCAAGGCGGCGATGGCGGCCATCGGAGCGGCGTGGATTGTCGCAGGAATCGGCATGGCCCAGCCGGACCGCGCTCCTGCGAAAGAGAAGCGAATCGCGGTGGTGGGGGACCGCATCGTCGGCTGGGGAGACCTTGGCCCCATGCTCGCCGAGGCCGCGGGCGGCCAGGTGCTCGAGGAATACGCCCTCGGGATTGTGCTCCGCGAGGAGTGCGCCAGGAAGGGCATCAAGATCGGCGACGCGGAGGTTCGAGCGGAGCGTGATCTGCTCGGCGAGATGCTCGCGCAGGTCGCCCGCGTTCCGGCGGACGAAACTGAGGGACTCATCGGCAACATCCGCAAGTCCCGCGGACTTGGCGAGGTCCGGTTCCGGGCACTGCTGGAGCGCAACGCCGCGCTGCGGGCCATGGTGCGCCGTGGAATCGGCGTCGATCCGGTGATGGTCACCCCCGAAGACATCGAGACGGCCTACGAACTGAAGTACGGCCCGCGCGTGCGGGCAAGGATGATTTTGGTGCGATCTGCCGACGCCGCGGCCAAGGCCAAAGCCGCGATGGGCCCGGGAGGAAAGTCATTCGCGGATGTGGCATCCGAGGTCTCCATCGACCCGTCGTCTTCGCGCGGCGGGCTGCTCGATCCGCTGAGCCTCTCCGACGCGGACTATCCCGTGGCGGTGCGCCGGGCCTTAGGTTCGATGAAGCCGGGCGACGTCAGCGAGCCGATCGCGGTGACGTGGGGAGACCAGACCGGCTGCGTCGTCGTGCAGCTTGTGGAAAACCTGGCCGCGCCGGCGAACGCGCCGGCGAAGGAAGCTGCATCCAAGCAACTCGAGCGCGAGAAGCTGCATCCAAGCAACTCGAGCGCGAGGTGCGAACGGTTCGCGAGCGGGCCCAGATGGACAAACTGGGGAAGATGCTGGTGCGAAGCGCCGGAGTCTCCGCGCTGGATCCCTCGCTGAACTGGGCGTGGGAGCAGCGCGGGCCGGGCAAGTAGCCCGCGGGCTCGTGTCGTTTGCCCGAGCCGAAAAGGACAGCCCGCTATCATGCGGACCTCCGGGATTCGCCCGGCGTTCCAAATCTCTTTGAGTGAATCGCCACCCATGCTCAAGACCTCGCTGCACCAGTTCCACCTTGACCACCAGGCCACCATGGTCGACTTCGCCGGATGGGACATGCCCGTCACGTATAAGGGGTCGGGCGGCGTGCTCAAGGAGCACGAGGCCACGCGAACCAGCGGCGGGCTCTTCGACGTCTCCCACATGGGGCGGGTCAAGATCACCGGCCGCCACGCCCGCCGCCTGCTGGAGCGACTCTGCACCCGCCGGATCAGCGACATGGTCCCCGGCCAGTGCCGCTACTCGCTGGCCTGCAATGAGCAGGGCGGCGTGCACGATGACATCATCGTCTACCGCATCGACGACGACGACTTCCTCATCGTCGTCAACGCCAGCAACCGCGAGAAGATGCTCAAGCACTTCGAGGCCGTGCGGGCCGCGGGCGACCTCACCTGCAAGATCGACGATCAGACCATGTCCACCTCCATGGTCGCCCTGCAAGGGCCCAAGGTCATGGACCTCGTGAGCAAGGTCTCGCGCGAGATCCCGACGCTCAAGCGCTACCGCTTCGCCGTCAAGAACCTCGTCGTCATGAAGATCATCGTCAGCCGCACCGGCTACACCGGCGAGGACGGCGTCGAGGTCATCCTGCCCAACGCCGCCGTGGGCATGGGCCTGAAGCTGCTCCTCAAGGACGCGGGCATGGAGCAGGCCGACGGCATCGTCAAGCCCTGCGGCCTCGCCGCGCGAGACACCCTGCGCATGGAAGCGGGCATGCCCCTCTACGGCCACGAACTCGGCGAGGAGATCAACGCCCTCTCCTGCGGCGTGGACTTCGCCATCGCCCTCGAGAAGCACACCATGGAGCGCGGCGAGCCGTTCATCGGCCAGGAGGCCCTGCTCAAGACCCGCGACGCCGGCGGCCCGGCCCGCCGCCTCGTCGGCTTCGCCCTCGACGGCAAGCGCACCGCCCGCCAGGGCATGAAGATCCTCTCCGGCGGCAAGGAGGTCGGCGTCGTCTCGAGCGCGTGCCTCAGCCCCACGCTCGGATTCCCCATCGGCATGGGCTTCGTGGACAAGGCCATCGCCGGCGAAGGCGCGGCCATCCAGATCGACACCGGCAAGGACTCGCTCCTCGAGGGCAAGACGCGCAAGCTGCCGTTCTACAACCCCACCCGCGGCACCTGATCGGTCCTACTTCGCGGCCTGCGCAATCTCATCGCGCTCCGCGGTGCTGAGCCCGCGCGTCTCGCGGTCCAGCCGCATGTATCCATCGAGCTCTAGGCATCGCATGGCCCACTCCCGCACCAGCGGCTGGTCCCCGAGCTTCTGAGCATCGCGGAAGATCCGGCGTGCATTGTCGAGGTTGTACGGGTCCAGCGGCACAATGCGAAGCCGCGTCTCGATGGCCGCGCGAAGCTCATTGGCGTCACGCGTGAGGCCGGCCGCGTGCTCATGCACGCTCGCCAGCCAGTGCCAATCAGACGAAGAGGGAGGAATCGTCCCATCCGCAGCGGGACCCGTCAGCCGCAGCACATCGATCGCCCGCTGCCAGTGCCCACGAGCAACCTGCTCGTGACCATCGGCAAACGCCCGCTCGGCAAGCCGAAGATGCAATCGGCTGGCCTCGCGAAGCACTCGCCGGTCGGTCGGCTCGGTCTCGAAGGCGGCCGCGAGTTCCTTGGCGGCCTTCGGCAGCAATCGCCCCTCGAGTTCCTGCATCGCGGCGTTGACGGAGGCGGGCGTGGTCGCAACCGGTCGACCGATCGCGTTCCCGAGGTCACGAACAATGACCTCGATCGAATCTGACCCCGGCGCCGAGGTCTCGGGCCGCGGCAGCGAGCGCAGGCGGTCGGTGAACTCGGCAAGGGGCCGAACAACATCCGCCGCCGCGGCGAGTTGCTGTTCCCACCGACGCACGCTGGTCCCCGCAGCAATGCCGACAAGCAACGCGAGCGCGCCGCACACCGCCGCAGCGGCCAGCAGCACGCGAGATGATCCACCGTGGCGAACCGTCGCCGGCGCGAACGATCCTATAGGAGTTGCCGCGAGTACCACCAGCACCGCCCAGAGCCCGACGCTGGACACCAGCGACGCGGCCACGTCGATCTGTGCATGGGCGATGGCGGCGATCGCCGCGCCCGCCAGCGCGACGCGGCACGCCGCGCCCTCCGTCGCGGCGTGTGCGATCATCCACGCGGTCGCGCACCACAGCACCAGCCCGCCGATTCGGATCAGCGCCATGTCGGGCGTCGTGAGCGCAACCTCGATGAACGCGGCAGCAATCGTCGCCGCGGCGGGGATCACCAGGAGCACGCGCGTAGACGCGCGATCGAGTGTCGCGGTGGTCCCGCCGACCTCCGAAATCGATGACGATCCCGCGCTCCACGCCCACCGCGCGAGCAGGCACACCCATGCCAGCCCGAACGCACCCAGCGTCGCCGTCCAGTCAAACACAATCCCGTGAGGGCTGGAGACCTCTTCCGGGCACAGCGCCGGCTTAGCCGCGGTAAACGCCCGCTGGAACCCATCCGGGCCGACTCCCAGCACCGGATTCGCGGCAAAGACCTTCGTCGCGGCCTCAATGTAGAACGACCGGAACAGCAGGCTCAGCTCGCTCACCCGCTCGCCGATCTGCCCACGAACAAGGATGAGCAGGATCGGCCCGATGATGGCCGCAAGGCCGACCGCGCCGGCAGCCCGGCGTGTGAGCGTCGACGGCCGGCGGGCAAGCACGTGCAGAGCGACCAGCGCCCCCAGGCCCGCCCCGGCCGCAACATACCCGCCCTTGGAATGAGCAAACCACAGCCCGGCGATGCCCGCCAAGCTCAGCATCACCGATCCCACGATCGCCTTCCCATCGCGGACTTCACGTCGAATCGAAGCCCACGCCAGCCCAAGCCCCGCAACAGCCGCGGCGGCGGCAAACGTCGCGTACACGTTCGAAAGTCCGAACCACCCCGTCGCCTCCGGCTGCATAAGCCGCCGCACGAACGACTTGGCCATCGGCGAATCCGGCGACCAGCCGTGCGCGGCGAGCATGCGATCGGGATCGGCGAGATAGTCGGCCACCGTCTGCCGGTGGGTGATGAGCACCTGCACCGCACCCAGCAGCGCCAGCACCACCACAAACCCAAGCGCCACGCCGACAGCGGTCCGCCGGAGCCGCGCATCCTGCGCGGCGTGCCAGAGCGCCGACGCCACAGCCATCGCACTGAGCCACGCCGAACCAATCCGCTGGTTGCCCAGCGTGCCGTTCACCGCCCCGAACGCCCCCCATCCATGCAGCACCACCGCGAACCCGCCGATGAGCGTCAGCAGCAGCGTCGGCACGTGCGGCCGAATCCCGGAGCGCGAAGCGCCGATCAACAACATCGCCGCGCCCAGCAGGCTCACCGCATCGCAGAGCATCGAGGCCAGCGGCGTGAGCGACGTCGCCACCAGCGGATACAAAAGCGGATCAAGGTCCCACGACGGAAGCGTCGTCGCATTCGTGGAGGCCCGCACCAGCATCGGCGTGATCGCCAGAAACAGCCCGGCCCACGCCATGGGATGCGTCTGGCTGGGTGGCGGGACGGCTGCGGATCTGGGGTTCAGAGTCGGCATTGGGATGGCAAGCGCGCCGGAGCAGACTCACGCCGCGCCGTGTGGCTCCCCCTCATTTCGCGACCATTCATAGAGCGCAATGACCAGCAGCACCAGCAGCGTCTGCACGCCCACCAGCGCGGCCTGCCATGGCTCAAGCTTCGGCAGCGCGATCGCGCCGATCCCCGTCACCGCCGTGCATCCATAGATCACCAGCACCGCCGAGCGCCGCGACAACCCGTGCTTCACCAAACGGTGCGAGAAGTGCTGAAGGTCCCCAACCAGCGGCGAGCGCCCCTGCGAGATGCGAATGCAACACACCGAGCAGAAGTCATAGAGCGGAATCGCGAGAATTAACAGCGGCGTAAGCAGCAGGTGAAAGTGGGGGGGCGGCGGAATCACCACCGCCGTGCTGGGCGTGATGGTCGTCGCCTGCGGTGGCACAGGCAGATACGTGATCCGCACGCTCAGAAACGCCAGCAGAAAGCCCACGATGAGCGACCCGCCGTCGCCCATGAACACCGTCGCTCCCGATTTCGTCCATGGAAAGTTGAACCGCAGGAATCCCAGCAGCCCGCCCACCAGCAGGGCCAGCATCGCGGCGATGAACCACTGCCCCGCGACGAGCGCCGTGATCAGGAAAAACGTCCCCGCGATCGCGGCGATGCCTCCGGAGAGCCCGTCCATGTTGTCCAGAAAGTTGAACGCGTTGGTGATCACCACGATCCAGAACACGGTGATCGCAATCGACGCCCACGACCCGCCAACATGCCCGTCAAGCATCGTCAGCAAGCGTGTGTCGGTGCCGATAACCGCGACCGCCGCGGCCAGCAGCATCACCGGCAGCTTCGCCCCCGGCCCGAGCGGCCTGCGGTCGTCGATCAGGCCCAGGATGTGCAGCCCCACAAGGCACCCGAGCAGGATCAGCGCCGCGGGCGTCTGGCGTTGCAGCCCGGCAATGTGATCCGCCAGATCGGCCGGCACAAGTGAAAAGTCCGTCCGCCACGCCGCAGCGCTCGACGCATCAAGCCCTCTGATGAACCACAACCCCGCAAGCATCGGCACCGCGACGGCCAAAAAGATGCCGATCCCGCCGGTATTGGGCACCCGCCGAGGCGCGGCCTTCACCTGTCCGCCAACGCCCGCCCCATCCATGGCGTTGAGCCTGCGCCCCAGCGAACGGGCCAGCCACGTGCCGGGCCACCCGACGATCAGGCCGACGAGGATGAGCGAGAGGCAGAGGGCGGGCATGGGGCGGGTGGAAAGTCGAGGGGTGGAGGGGTAGAGGAGTGGGGTGAGGCTCAGAGAGTCTACAAGGAAGCCGCGCCCTGTGTTCGCCCCCTCAACCGATCCGCCACCGCCCAGACCGCCCACAGCACCGCGAACCACGCAATAGCAATCCCCGCAAGGATGAACACCCGCACCGGCCACGGCCCGAGTTGGTCGATCAGCGTCGGCCGATCCGGCACCACGTTCCCGTTATAGCCGTAGTTGCTGTGCAGATTCATGTTCACCACCGCCACGACCGCGTACCACCCGATCGTGAGCCCCGTCGTCGTCAGAAAGTCCCGAAGCGTCGGCCGAAACCGCCGCACGACAAGGTCATACACCGCCGAGCCCACGATCGCGAGGTGCCCGAGCCAGAAGATCCAGTACCGCGGCTCACCGATGCCCTCCTTCAGGATCGGCGAGATGAACGCCTGCGTCGAAAGGCCGATGCCCCAGAAGTACATGATCGCTCTGATCGGCCGCCAATGCGTCAGGAACAAGAGCGGCGCCAGCAGCGTCCCGATGTCGCACATGTGCAGCGGCAGCGAGTGGCGGATGTCATAGTGCTCGGGCTGCAGCCAGTAGAAGATCGACCACACGTTCACGCACACAATGAACCCCGCCCACGCCGAGCAGAGTTGCTTCTCCTTCGACACCGACTCCGTCGTCCCCTCCACGATCCACCGCCGCCCCAGCCAGCACGACACCACGATCAACGGCACAGTCCACGCGAGCGCGAGGGTCTGGTCGAACACGTGGCCGTGATCGAAGTAGGAGTGGAACTCGCTGTACCAGGGAAGGAGGGCGGGCGCGGCAGGCATCGGGGGGAGGATACCGAGTACCCCGCACCCGATACCCGGTACCCAATCTCCCCCCCTTCCTCTCCGCGAACCCCCGCGCAGCCCCCCAGCGAACCTCTGCGTGCGGCCTTGTCCTATCAGCGTGCGCCCCTACGCCCCCTCCCCCCAAAACCACCCTGAAAACCCGGCCTTGCACCATTTCCCCCCTTCCCGTATACTCGGGCCGGTGCGGGCGTTCACGATTGGCCGCGGAGGTTCCACGGCTTTCCCGCATCGACCGACGCGCGATCTTGCCCGAGGCAGCGACTGCGGTATCAGACAGGGACCACTCTCGGGCAGATTGGATGCTTCGGATCATGAAGCTGTACGTCGGAAACTTGTCGTTCAAGACCACGGATGATGGGCTGCGCCAGACGTTTGAGGCGTTCGGTCAGGTCTCCTCCGCGCAGGTCGTCCTCGAGCGCGAGACGGGCCGCTCCCGCGGCTTCGGGTTCGTCGAGATGCCCAACGATGAAGAGGCCCGCAAGGCGATCGAGGCCATGCACGGCAAGGAGATGGACGGCCGCGCCCTGACGGTCAACGAGGCCAAGCCGCGTGAGCCGGGTGGCGGCGGCGGCCGCGGGGGTGGCGGCGGTGGTTGGGGCGGCGGCGGTGGCGGTC
>JBGAOP010000033.1:0-42975 GCA_044221735.1 Phycisphaerales bacterium
CGTTCGCCCGCCACCCCGTATACCCCCTATACTCCCCCCGTGCGGACAGCCGCACATGGTCTTCCACGTCTCGCCGCCGCCGAAAGGTGACGATCCGAGCGTCGCATGAGTGCTCCGCGCGGCCGATCCCCGTATCACGCGCACGCGGCCGTTGACGTCGCCGCGACAGCCATCGTGCCCCCTCAAATCTCACCCACCCTCGCCGCAATCGCGGGCCTCGCCCAGGGCAACGGCGTCGCCTCCGCCCTCGACTACAAGGTCCTCGTCCTCAACAAGGCCTTCGTCGCCGTCCGCGTCATCTCCGCCCGCCGCGCCTTCAGCCTCATCTGCCGCGACATCGCCGAGATCATCCACGTCGAGAACGGCAAGTACGTCAACTACGACTTCGACTCCTGGGCCGAACTCTCCCAGCTCCAGAAGTCGTTTGAACCCGACAAGCACGACTGGGTCCACACCGTCCGCTTCGACATCGCCGTCCCGCGCATCATCCGCCTCCTCGGCTACGACCGCCTCCCCGCCCAGATCGTCAAGCTCAACCGCCGCAACCTCTTCGCCCGCGACCGCAACCAGTGCCAGTATTGCGGCCGCCACTTCCCCACCAACGAACTCTCCATCGACCACGTCCTCCCCAGGGCGCAGGGCGGCGGCGACAGCTGGGAGAATCTCGTCTGCGCCTGCATCAAGTGCAACGCCCGCAAGGGTGGCCGCACCCCCGATCAGGCCCACATGAAGATGATCCGCCCCCCCGTCAAGCCCAAGCGCAACCCGCTCATCAGCATCCGCCTCGGCCAAGACCGCTACCACACCTGGAAGGCCTTCCTCGACGACGCCTACTGGAACGTCGAGCTCAAGTAGCCCGTAACACGGGCATCCTGCCCGTGATGTTGAAACGAGGAGCACCAGATGTCCCGAACCGCTCTCGCCGCGATCATCGCCGCGACGCCGATGGCGTTCTCGGGCCTCGCCCTCGCCACCCCCTACGACCAGTGCGGCACCATCATCGCCGGCCCCGAGCAGTGCGTCATCTTCCACCCCGACGACGGCTCGCAGAACGTCTGGGCCCTCCCCGTCCCCTCGGCCTGGCACGTCGGCGACCACGCCCGCGTGCGCGGCGATTTCGTCTACTGCCCGAACATCTGCCTCGTCCCCTGCGTCACCGGCGCGAGCTACTCGGTCTGCACCACCGGTTGCCGCGCGGACTTCGACCGCTCCGGCGTCGTCGCCATCACCGACGTCTTCGCGTTCCTGAACTCCTGGTTCGCCGGCTCGCTCTCCACCGACGCCAACCTCAGCGGCGGCCTCGACGTGGACGACATCTTCACGTTTATCAACATCTGGTTCGCCGGCTGCTGATCCCGCCTCTCACGCCTTCTTCCCCTTCTTCTTCACCGGCGCCGCCGGCGGCGAAAACCCCTTCGCCGCCGCGTCCATGGTCCCCGCAAAGTCAAAGTCCTTCCCCGTGATCCCGCCCGCATCGTGCGTGCTCAGCGTCAGCGTGACCTTGTTCCACCGAATCAGAATGTCCGGGTGATGCTGCACGACCTCCGCGTGCGTCGCCGCCGCGTTCACGAACTTCATCGTCTCCACGAAGTCCTTGAACTGGTACGTCCGGTGGATCTGCCCGCCCGTCTCCGTCCACTCGGGCACGCCCTTGAGCGCCGCCAGCACCTGTTCCTCGGTCATCTTCTCCATGGGGCGGAGTGTATCGTCCGTCGCCGATGAGCACGAACCGACAGGAAACCACCCCCATCACCCGCCTCGCCCCGTCCCCCACGGGCGCTCTCCACCTCGGCAACGCCCGCACCTTCCTCATCACCTGGGCCATGGCCCGCCGCCAAGGCTGGCGGATCGTCCTCCGAATCGAGGACATGGACACCCCCCGCGTCAAGTCCAACGCCGCGGCCGCGCTCATCGACACCCTCGCTTGGCTTGGCATGGACTGGGACGCGCCCACCCTCGGCCCGCCCGACAACCCGCTCGTCCAGTCCACCGACCTCGAGCCCTACCGCGCCGCCATGCGAGTTCTGGCCGCCAAGGGCCTCGCCTATCCGTGCGACCTCACCCGCACCCAGATCGAAGCCGCCGCCAGCGCACCCCAGGAAGGAGCCCACGAAACCCCCTTCCCCGCCACGCTCCGCCCACCGACGGCCGGCAAACCCCACGACTTCGACTCCTCCCCACCCGACACCAACTGGCGTCTCATCTGCCCGCCCGGCGACATCGCCTTCACCGACGGCTTCGCCGGCCCGCAGTCCTTCGACCCGTCCCGCATCGTCGGCGACTTCGTCCTCTGGACCAAGCGCAACCAGCCCAGCTACCAGCTCGCCGTCGTCGTCGATGACGATCGCCAAGGCGTCGATCGGATCATCCGCGGCGACGACCTGCTCGACTCCACCGCCCGCCAGATTCTCCTCCGCCGCGCCCTCGGAATCACCCGCGAACCCGCGCACTGGCACCTCCCGCTCGTCATCGGCACCGACGGCAAGCGCCTCGCCAAGCGTCACGGCGACACGCGCCTCGAAACCTACCGTGACGCGGGCGTCCCGGCCGAAGCAGTGGTGGGGTTGATCGGCGCGTGGTCGATCCCCGGCGTCGGGAGAGACCCCATGAACGCCCGCGAGTCCATCGACCGATTCGATCCTGCTACCATGCCGCGCAACGCGGTGACGTTTTCCAGCGAGGACCATGCATGGCTGCTGTCGCAGGCTCGAAGATGAGGACTAAAACCATGTGGGCGATGTGGGCGATGATGGTGATGCTGCACACGACCCTGCACGGCTGCGACAACGCCGCTCCGCCCGTCACGGGCACCGTCGCCACCGTGGTCATCCATGGCAAGCCGTTCAAGCTCGACATCGCGGCGGACGCGAAGACGCGAAACCGCGGCATGGGCGGACGCACCGAGGCCATGATCCCCGAGGACGGCGGGATGATCTTCACCTTCCCGCCCTCCCAGTGGGGCATCATGAGCTTCGTGATGCGCGATTGCCCGAGCGACCTCGACATCCTCTATCTCGACGGTGGCGGCCGCGTGCTGACCATGTACACCATGAAGAAGCTCGATCCGCGCGGCCCGGACGAGGGCAAGGACGAGGAGTACAACGAGAAGTACGAGGAGCGCATCACCAAGACCGCCTATCCCAGCCGGTACACCACCTCCTTCGTCATCGAACTTAAGCCCGGGACCATCAAGAAACTGGGGATTCAGGAAGGCGAGAAGGTCGAGTTCGACATGGACGCCCTCAAGAAGATGGCCAAGTAGACCGATGCTGGCCACACCGAGACGCGGCGAGGACCGTTGGTCCGAGAATCGCCCCCCGCCCGCCCCTCGCGTCGGCGCCCAGCATGAGAAACCACTGCATCGCACTCATCACCGACGGGACCGCCGTGCCGGGCCACTGGTGGGAGCCGATCGCGCGTGCGTGGCCCGCGGGTCTGCCGCTCCCCAAGCTTGAACCCGTCACCCCCGGCGATGCCATGGCCTCGGCCGAGACCGGCAAGGCCCAAAACCGATGGGACGCCGCCGTCATCGCCATGCCCCGCGGCGGCGAGATGAACGACTCGGGCGGCAACGAATCGCTCATGTGCCGCGTGCTGGACCTGTTCCAGCAGGCCATGATTCCCACTCTGCTGCTCGTCCACGAACGCTCCGTCCGCCTCGAGGAGTTCCATCCCGGCGCCGTGATCGTGCAGCCCATGACCGCCGATCCCGCGAGCAGCGCGGCCATGCTCTATGCGTTGGCCGCCCGCCAGACGGCCGTCCGTTCGATGGAGCAAAGCCTCAAGCTCGCGCAGAGCTTCCAGGGCGAGACGTCGGCGGAGATCGATCGACTGCACCAGGAACTGCTCCTCGCGGCTCGCGTGCAGCGAGACTTCATGCCCAAGACCCTTCCCAAGGTCGACGGCTTCGAGGCCCAGGTCCTCTTCCGCCCGCAGGGCTTCGTCAGCGGCGACACGTACGACGTGTCGCGGCTCGACGAGCACCACGTCGGGTTCTTCCTCGCCGACGCGATGGGCCATGGCGTGCCGGCCGCGCTGATGACGCTCTTCCTCACCGGCTCGCTGCCGCGCAAGGAGATCACCTCCAGCGGCTACCGCCTCGTGCCCCCGGGCGAGGCTCTTTCAAGGTTGAACAATGGCCTGCAGGAGTGCATGGCCGGCCCCGCGCGGTTCGCGACCGCGATCAGCGGGATCGTGAACACCCGCACGGGCCTGATCACGATGGCGTGCGCGGGGCACCCGCCGCCATTGCGGATCGGCCCCAACGGGGTGCGTCCCGTCGAGGTGTCGGGCATGCTCCTCGGCGTCGTCGCCGACTATGAGTACGAGCAGGTGACGATCCGGCTGGAGGAGGACGAGTTTCTCGTGCTGCACTCCGACGGCATCGAGGGCGCCTTCTCCCCCCGCCACACGGCCCATTCGGACATTCCCAGCCGGCCGGCTCCGCCGCACTATGGGTTCCTGGCGGGGATGCGTCGCGGCGAATCGATGCGCGACATGGAAACGGCGATGAAGCGGCTGGCGGCGGACATTGATGCGCAGGTGGGGAGTCTGCACCAGGATGATGACTTGACGGTCCTGAGCCTTTGCACGGGGGCGGCGACGGGGCGCGACGTGGCGGGTGAGCAGATGACGATGGCGGAGAGCGGGGCGCGATAGGTCGATTACCTTGTGTCGTTCGGGTTGCCGCGATCGCGTACTGTGGTGCGCGATCGCGGTTGGCATCAGCGTGATTCGGGTTGGTCACCGGCCGGGGCGCCGTATTTCGGCGTCGCGAATGTGCGATACGGAGGTGATTTCAGCCTCGCCGTGCGGTTCGGGGAGGTTCATCCGCGCCCGCATGAGGCCGGGGGAAGGCGATCGAGAGCACGACCGCGAGGGCGAGCGTGCCGACGACGGCCACGAGGGAAGTCAGGGTGTCGATCTTGATGGGCGGGCCGGCGCGCCAGGAAGCGCCGATCCACGAACCCATCGAATCGAGATACGGCGGCACGCTCATGAGCAGGAGCTTGACGCCCACGAAGGCGAGGATGAGGATGAGGGCGGGCTTGAGGAAGCGGAACTTCTGGATGAGGGCGGCGAGACAGAAGTAGAGCGATCGCAGCCCGAGGATGGCGAAGATGTTGCTCGTGAAGACGATGAAGGGGTCCGGGGTGATGGCGAAGATGGCGGGGATCGAGTCGACGGCGAACACCAGATCGGTGATCTCGACGAGCAGCAGGGCGAGGAAGAGGGGGGTCACGGCCCAGCGCGAGGCGAGCGTGCCGGGCGGGGGCGGGTCCTGCACCGGCGTGCCGGTGCGCGGGTCCGTCGAGTAGGTGGGAGAGACGGTGCGGCGGGTGAAGAACCTTTGGCCGTCGTAGAAATCAACGGCGGGCAGGAAACGGCGAACGAGCCGGACGGCGATGTTCTGCGACGGATCGTCGTTGCCCTTGATGAGCGCCATCTTGAGCGCGGTGAGCACCAGGAACACGCCGAAGGCGATGAGCACCCACTGGTACTTCACGATGAGCGAGGAGCCCACGAGGATCATCCCGCCGCGCATCAGGAGCGCACCGATGATGCCCCAGAAGAGCACGCGGTGCTGGTATCTGGCGGGGACAGCGAAGAATCCGAAGACGATGGCGATGACGAAGATGTTGTCCATCGCGAGGGACTTCTCGACGATGTAGCCGGTGAGGTATTGCTTGGCGGCCTCGAAGCCGCGGACCTCGCCCGCGACGATGGAGGCGTGCGGATCGCCGGCGTCGGCCATCGCTCCCGGCGAGGCGTAGGTGGGGGTGTTGAGACCCAGACCGAGCCAGTGATGCTCGTACGCGAAGTACACGACCGCGGCGAACATGGTGCCGCAGAGCACCCAGATGATCGACCACGTCAGAGCTTCCTTGAACGAGACGACGTGGGCCTCGCGGTGGAACACGCCAAGGTCGAGCGCGAGGAACAGGAGTACGAGCCCGACGAAGGCGGCGTACGCCCACAGTCTTCCGTCGGCGGGAGCGGACAGAGAGAAGGTCTCGGCGGAAAGCAGGACGTTGAGCATGTGGGTTTCCCGGAGCGGACACGAGCAGGGTTCGCCTCGCCAACGCGAAGCCGTGAACCGGTCGCTGGTCTTGCGCTCGCGGAAACCCGCGGCTCCGAACCGGGGCCGCTCGCTTTCGGGCGGTCCGGATTGACGATTCGGTGCTCCCGGCTTCGGCCGGGCGGCTACTCCCCAGGGAGTCAGATCCACCAATCATTCAAGCGATCGAGGCGTGGGTCAAATCGAAGTGCGTGAAGCGCGTGTGGCCGAGTGGATGTCGTCTGAAACCCTGTTGCTGAAACGTGTCCGACCTGTGGGCCTCGACCCCGCGGCGGGCTGATACCGAATGATCGCCGAATCCGAGGTCGAAGCGAGCGCCGGCGTTGCCCTAGGTGAACAGCAGCGGCGTCTCCGCGCGGCGAGCGCGGATCACCGGCCGATCGAACGGCCGAGAGCTCCTCGCCAAGCTGATCCATCGCGTCGGCGTGAACTGGTCGGCGATGGTGAGCGCGTAGTCCGCACCGGCGTGGAGTTCGGAGACCAGCGCGGGGTCGTTGCACTCGCGCGAGAGATGGAGGAGGACGACGTGCTCGCGCGGGCGGATGGCGCGGACGGCGTCGAGGGCCTCCTGGTTGGAGAGGTGGCCGCGCCCGCCCATGATGCGCTGCTTGAGGAACCACGGCCGGTTGCTGGCGAGCTGCATCTTGGGGCAGTAGTTGCTCTCCATGGCGAGGACGTCCACGCCGCACCAAGGCTCGCCCGCGCCGTGGTCGATGGTGAGGTGCTCGAGGAGGTCGTCGGTGACGCGCCCGAGATCGGTGCAGAATCCCAGCGAGCCGCCGCCGGGGAGCCCGGGCATGTCGAAGCGGAGCGTGGCGACGCCGGCCTCGTCGTGGCTCATGAGGTGCGGGCGGACGGTGATGCCCTCGTCGATGGTGAACGGACGGTCGAAGGCGATGATGCGGGAGGCGTCGGTGGGAGCGGGCGCACCCGTGGCGGAATGGTCGAAAGAGGCGGACGGTGCGGCCAGTGCGAGCAGACGCAGTTCCCGCGCGTGGCGGACGTGCATGCGCAGCCGGGCGTGGGGGGGCAGCATCCGCAGCCACTCGGGCCGGAAGTGGTCGGCGTCGAGGTGAGTGACGATGGCGTCGTCGATCTGGTCCGGGCGAAGGCCGAGGCTCGCGAGATGCCGAAACGTCTTGCGCGGGGAGAGGCCGAGATCGATGAGGACGACGCGGAGAACGCTGCCGCGCTTGATGACGATGACCGAGCAGTTGCCGCCGGAGCCGGAGGCGAGCACGCACATGGCCGCGCCGGAGTCGAGGTCGGCGAGTGGTGGAGGGGGGGATGGGGGCGACGGCGTCCGTGCGCGTCGAGAGCGGGCGGGCATGGGGAGAAGGGTATGACCGGGGCGTGGGCGCAAGCCCATGCACTTCGTGGCCGGTGAGGTGTTGCAACGTTGTGCCCGGGCTTGCGCCCGGGCCGCTGGTTACTCGTCTTCGTCCTCGATGCCGGCGCGGACTGAGCCGCGCGGGGGCTTGCCGAAGCCCGTGACGAAGCCGCGCTGGGAAAGCGCGAGGAAGTCGGCCATCTCGGCCACGAGGGGGCCGCCCCCTTCGGCGGAGAGTTTGCGGAGACCGGTCACGACTTCCTCGCGGAGCATCGGGCGGTACAGGTACTCCTTGAACGCTCGGGCCATCATGGTGATCTGGTCGCGCGGCACGCCGGTGCGGCGCAGGCCGACAAGGTTCAGTCCGCCGATGCGGTTGCGCTCGCTGACGACGCAGAACGGCGGCACGTCCTTGTTCACACCGCAATCGCCCGACATCATCACCATTCGCCCGATGCGGCAGAACTGGTGGATCACGGCGTTGCCGCCGAGGGTGACGTCGAAGCCGACCTCGCAGTGGCCGGCGAGGGCCGAGCCGTTGACCATGACGACGCGGTCCTTCACGACGCAGTCGTGGGCCACGTGGGTGTTCACCATCATGAACACCTTGTTGCCGACGATCGTCGGCTTGTCGGCCTTGGTGGAGGCGTGGACGGTTGCGCCCTCGCGGAGCATGCAGTCCTCGCCGATGACCACGCCGCCCGTCACGCCATTGAACTTGTAGTCCTGCGGCTCAAAGCCCACGCAGGCGTGCGGCCAAAGCTTCGTTCGTGCGCCGATCGAGACCGGCCCGACCTCGCCGTTGATGTAGTTTGAGCCTCGGAGTTGGACGCCGGACCCGAGTGAAACGCGCCCGGTCAGGACGCAGTGGGGGCCGATGATCACGTCGTCGGCAAGGTCGCACGATTTGGCGACGCTCGACGAGGGGTGGATTGTGGGCATGGGAGGGGAGGGTAGGAAGCCGCCAAGCCAAAGTGGAGAAACGGGCAGTTCTTGCGCGTTCGGACGCAACAACCGACGGGGTCGTCGGCCAATTGTGCGGATCGGGCGGACGGGTTGACGATCTCCAACGATTGCCGAGTTTCGGTGGATGCACGGGCCGCGGGGTCCTGCGCGGTGGGCAGGACGCCCGCTTCCACCCGGGATCGCAGCGTGGAGTGCGCGAATGAGCGATGCGGAAACCAACATGCCCGGCGGAAACGCCGGAGGTTCGCCGGGGGGCGAGGACGTCGCGGCCGCGCTCCGAGCGGCCCAGGAAGCGGTGAGCCAGTTGCGCGAGGAAACCACGCCCGTGATGTCGGCGGCCGGCGGCGACGACGCCGCGGCGGCCGCGCTGCTTGCGGCCCAGCAGGCCATCGCCGCGGCCAGAGCCGTCAACGATGGGCCGGGGATGGGCAATGCCGCGGGTGGAGCGTTTGGAACTCCGGCCGGGGGACCGACCCCGCAGCCGTTCGGTCTGCCCGCCTTCGGCGCGGCGGGAATGCAGCCCAAACCCGAGGGGATCGACCTGCTCTCGGACGTCAACCTGAACGTGAAGATCGAGCTCGGCCGCACGCGGATGCTCGTTGAGGATGTGCTCCGTCTGGGCGAGGGGAGCGTGGTGGAACTCGACAAGCTCGCGGGCGATCCGGTGGATGTCTACGTGAACGATCGACACGTCGCCCGCGGCGAGGTGCTCGTGCTCAACGACAACTTCTGCGTGCGCATCAATGAGATTGTGTCGCCGGTCGTGGATGGCGCGGGACCGGTGCGGGGTCGGCTGCGGTAGAGTGTGCGGATGCGGGGCGGAGCCCCGTTCAACGAGCCAGGAAGGCGACGCGTGCGGGGCAGGAACAGGCAACATCTGGTGCGGATCGTGGTCGCCGGAGCGATCGCGGTGTCGCTTTCGTCCATCGCTATGGGTGCGTTCGAGGCCGGGCCGAAGGCCGCGGCGGGCGAGGGGCTGATCGTGTGGGCGGAGAACACCCGCCCGGTTGAGCCGCGCCGGGCGGAGGTTCGTGAAGCTCGGAACGATTTGCGGCCGCGCCCGCTGGGGATGGTGCGGGAATCGCGAGCGGCAACTTCCACGAACACCGCGACGAAGGCCTCGGGTGCATCGCAAACCGCGGCCAGCGCGATGTGGGACAACCCGGTCGTGCGAACGGGCGGCAGCCTGCTGCTGGTGTTGCTGCTGATCGTGGGGCTGGCGGGGGTCGCGAAGCGGCTGGTGAGCAAGGGGGGCGGGCTCGCGGGGGCGCTCGGCGCCGGCGGGCGTGCGCCGGAGGGCCTGCTGGAGGTGCTCGGGCGATATCCGCTCACGCGCGGGCAGACGCTGATTTTGCTGAAGGTCGACAGCCGCGTGCTGCTGCTGTCGCAGACGACGCCGCGGATTCGCGGGGGTGTGGGCACGCTGATGACGCTGTGCGAGATCACGCAGCCGGAGGAGGTTGCGTCGATCCTCGTGAAGGCGGGCGAGCACGAGAGCGGCTCGGCCTCGGGAAAGTTCACCTCGCTGCTGCGGGCGTTCGACCGTTCGCACGCGGCGACCGAGGCCGACCACGTCGACATCGACTTGCGGCGCGTATCGGAGACGGCCTCTGGCGATCGTGCGGAGTTGTGGGACGAGACCGCCGTTGCACCCGAGATCGAGGAAGCTCCGGCGGTGGTGCACAAGTTCCCCGCCGCGCGGCCCGCTCGTTCGGCCTTTGTCGAGCGTCCGGCGCCGGCTCCGCAGCACTTCGAGCCGGTGGCTGTGAACTCGGGGGCGGACTCGTTCGGGGCGATCCGCCAACGACTGCACGCGCTTCGCGGGGAGGCGCACCGATGAGGATGCTGATCCGCGTGCTTGTGCTGATGGTGCTCGTGGTGGGCGGAATGGCCGTGCCCGCGCTTGGGCAGGAGAAGTACGGGCCGCCGGCCCGCGACGCTTCCCGCGCTACCACGGCCCCGACGACAACGGAGGACTTCGGTTCCGACACCAATCCGCTGGCGATCCTCGGGCGCGTCGGCGACACGATCGAAGGGGCACGGACGGGCGGCGCCGCGACAAGCGGCGGCGCGGCCAAGAGCGGGCTCTCTTCGTCGATCAACATCATGGTCGTGCTGACGGTCATCGGCCTTGCGCCCTCGATCATGCTCATGTGCACGTGCTTCGTGCGCATCATGATCGTGCTCGGCCTTGTCAAGCAGGCACTTGGCACGCAGACGCTCCCGCCGCCGCAGGTGATCGTCGGGCTCTCGATGTTCATGACGCTGCTGGTGATGTCGCCCACGATGGACCGGATCCACACCGAGGCAGTCGTTCCCTACCGCAACGGCGACATCAAGAACTACGACGAACTCTGGGAGAAGGGCAAGCAGCCCCTCCGCGACTTCATGTTCGACCAGATCGAGGCCACGGGCAACTGGTCGAGCGTGTACATGATCCTGAACTACCGCGGCATCGACACCAGCAAGCCCGAGGAGATGACCACCGAGAACGTCGACATGATCTCGCTGGTCCCCGCGTTCATGCTCAGCGAGCTCAAGACCGGCTTCCTGCTGGGCTTCAAGGTCTACCTGCCGTTCCTGGTCATCGACATCGTGATCTCGAGCCTGCTTATCAGCATGGGCATGATGATGCTCCCGCCCGTGCTCATCTCCCTGCCCTTCAAGCTGCTGCTGTTCGTGCTCGTGGACGGCTGGACGCTGGTGGTGGGGAGCCTGCTCCGATCGTTCGTCACGCATCCGATTGCGCCGGCGGTGAGCGAGGCCCTGGGCCCCGTCGCGCAAGCGTTCGGATATGGCTGATGACTCCGCGCGCCGGATGCACCCTCCGGCTTCTGAACATCCGACATCCGACATCGCCCATTCGACATCAACATGACCTACGACCAACAGACCATCGAGCTCGTTCGCGACACGCTGATTATCGCGCTCAAGATCGCCGCGCCGATTCTCGCGGCGGGCGTGGTCGTCGGGCTTGTCATCAGCATCTTCCAGGCGATCACCAGCATCCAGGAGCAGACGCTGACGTTTGTGCCGAAGATCGTGGCGATGCTGCTGGTGGCGGTGGTGCTGATCCCGTGGATTGCCGTGCGGTTGATGGAGTTCACGGTCGCCATGTGCACGGGATGGTGACATGCCCTCGCTCGATCCGCTGCTCAACCACGTCGGGCCTTTCCTCCTCGTGCTTTTTCGCATGAGCGGGCTGCTCGTCTTCTCCCCGGTTCTGTCCAGTTCGATACTGCCACTGCGTCTGCGTGCGTTGCTGACGTTCGCGTTCGCCCTCGCGGTGTATCCGGCACTGGGCGAGGTCAACCACACGCCGGTGAACACCGATCTGTTCTCGCTCGCGCCGGCGATCTTCGCCGAAACGCTCATCGGAGCGGCCATGGGCCTCATGGCCGCGCTGCCCATGTACGCCGTTCAGCTTGGCGGCTTGGTCATGGGCCAGCAGGCGGGCATGTCGCTGGGACAGGTGTACAACCCGGCGCTCGACGTGGAAACCGACACGCTCGGCCAGTTCCTCCAGTACGGGGCGCTCGTGCTCTTCATCATGATGGGCGGGCTGGAGGCGATGTTCGTCGCGCTGGCCAACACGTTCGGCAGTGTCCCGATCATGCACGCGGGATTGGGCGAGGGATTCTCGCCCGTCACGCTGCTGACGGGGCTGGTCGCGTCCGGGTTCGAGCTGGCCCTGCGGGTCAGCGCCCCCGTGCTGTGCATCATCCTGATCGAGACGATCGCCAGCGCGCTGCTGGCCCGCACCATCCCGCAGATCAACGTGCAGTCGCTCGGCTTCAGCGTGAAGGTCGTCATCACGATGGTCTGCCTCGCGGCGGGCGTCGCGGGGATCATGCACGCCACGGGCGAGAACACGTGGGAGACGCTCGGGGCGGTGGTTCGGTGGACCGAGAGCCTTGGGAGATAGCGAGCACGCATGGCCGAGGATCTGGGCGAACGCACGCAAGCACCGTCTTCTCGCAAGCGCGAGGAGGCGCGGGATCGCGGCCAGGTTGCGCGTTCGACGGACTTCGGCGCGGGGCTCGACCTTGTCGCCGCGTTCATCCTGCTGCTGGTCTTCGGCGCTCCGCTGACGGCCGGGCTTGCCGGGCTGCTCCGCTACGTGCTCGACGATCGCGACTCCGGGAAGATGCTGCGGAGTGACGGGGCCGGCGGGAGTGGGGGGATTGGCGATCTGTGTTGGTGGGTGGCCCAGCAATCGGTGATGGTGGCCGCGCCGATCATCGGGATCTTGTTTCTCATCACCCTCATCGCCCACATCGTGCAGGTCGGGTGGCACCCGACGCTCCAGCCGCTCATGCCCAAGCTCGACCGGCTGAGCCCCCTGGGGGGACTGCAGCGCATCTTCGGAACGCGCAACACGGTGCGGACGATCCTTGGGGTGCTGAAGATCATCCTCATTGGCGCGGTGGTGATCGGGGTGGCCACGAGCGAGTGGGAGCGCATCGTCGCCCTGTCGCAGCTCGAGATCCGGGCCGTGTGGACGGTGCTGCTGGCGATCATCACGCGCCTGCTCACGTGGACGCTCGCGGTGATGTTCATCATGGGCGTCGCCGACTTTGCCTATCAGCGGTGGCAGCTCACCAAGGACCTGATGATGACGCGACAGGAGTCGCGCGAAGAGCACAAGAGCATGGAAGGCGATCCGGAGATCCGCGGCCGTCGCCTGAAGATCGCCCGCCAGATCGCCCTGCAGCGGCTGCACTCGAGCGTGCCCAAGGCCAACGTGATCGTCACCAACCCGACGCACTACGCCGTCGCGCTGCAATACGACGCCAAGACCATGGCCGCGCCAAAGGTGGTTGCCAAGGGTGCGGACTTCATGGCGATGCGCATCCGCGAGATCGCGGCGGCCCACAAGATCCCGGTGGTGGAGCGCCCGCCGCTCGCGCGGGCGCTCTACTCAGGCGTGCCGGTGGGCAAGCAGATCAAGCCCGAGTACTACGAGGCCGTGGCCGAGATCCTGGCGTACGTGTACCGGCTGCAGGGCAAGGCGGCGTAGCTCGGAGTGATCGAGCGTTCACGCTGGCAGTTCCGGTCGAAATGGATCAGTCGTGATCGTGCGAGGTCGGGGTGCCGGCCGGCGGCCCGACCAGCGGCGCACGCACGCCGAACTCGTGGACAAGCCGCCCGCCGAGGTGGCCTGCATTGGCGAGCTGCACGAAGCAGACCGCGTAGAACGCCAGGCACACCGCGTGGGCGATGATCCACGGCGTGCGCCCGAACTTCTCGCCGCGCACGACCGCGATCAGGAACACAGCGGCGTAGAGCGCGGTGAGCGTGGCGAACAGGTTGCGGGCCAGCTCGCCCAGTTCTTCGTGATTCTCCATGACCGCCTTGGCTTGCGGCGGAATGAAGGCGGCGTGCTGGGCGTTCTCACCGGAAAACGTCGCCGCAAAGGCGCCGGCCGTACCCAGCACGAGGATCAGCAGCGCGGCTATCGAAAGAGGCTGGCGCATCCGCGTGGCAAACATGGCGAGCAGGATGAGCAACGGGGCAACCGCTAGCGCGCCGATGGGCAGGTGAACGATGAGTGGGTGGAGCGCTTCCGAGGCGGGGAGCGGAGGAAAGGAGAAGATCATGTGGAGCCTCCTGAGCGGAGCATACACATGCACGATCCGCCAGATGCCGGGGGAGTCCCGTGTATTGATCGCGATGCTGAGGAGGCAAGGGTGAGACGAACTGGATGGCTTACGAAAAAGCCCCGGGCGGTTCGCCCGGGGCCAAAGGACTGCAGCTGGGATGAAGTCGAAGACGCGAGAGTTGGTCAGGCGCGACGACGACGGGTGATCGCCAGGCCGGCCAGGCCGAACATCGCGGCCGCGCCGGGGGTGGGGACGAGCTCGGCGCCCGTGAGGGTGATGTGGTAGTCGCCGGAGTCGTACGCGCCGGCGTCGGCCCAGCCGAGGATCGGTCCCGGATTCTGCGGGCTCAGGACGCCGGTGAAGGTGTTGACATCAAACATGAGATCGGCCAGAGTCGTCGGCGGGGTGATGTTGAACGGCGCGAACGCGAAGCCGGCAACGGCCAGGATGTACTGGCCCGGGGCGATCGACGCGTACTGCGAGGCGCCGACAGGGAAGTTCGAGAGGTAGTTCGACGCGGAGACGTCGTCGTTCTTGGCGATGCCCGTACCGTCGAGGTTGAACAGGTACAGCGTGGTGTCGGTCATCGTCAGCGGCGAGACGTTCGTAGTCGCGCTGAACGCGGCCGGGTTGGTGATATTGATGATGAACATGTCGGCGTCGGTCAGCGCGCTGACGGTGCCGAAGATGTCGGTGAGACTTCCGGAACCCGCGGCGCCTTGGGCGGTCCCGGGCATGTCGCCCGCATCGCCGGACTCGGTCCAAATACCACCAAATGCGACGGACGAGGTGCCCAACGCGGCGATCAAGGACAACGCAGCAATCTTCATGACTCTCTCTCCTCTTGGGGTTTATCCCAATATCACCCGGTCGAATCGACGGGGACTATTCGGGAGAACGGTACCTGATAAGGGGAGATTGAGCCAATGTCGGAATCAAAACGCAGGCAAGAAAACGAAATTGTTGACCTGGAAGGCCCGCGAGCAGAACTGGTTTCTCTGGAGAAATCGGCAAACTGGGGTAGTGTGCGGACGAAATCTCCGAACAACCTCCGCACTTTCGAGTCGACGCGGGGCCCGGCGGCTATTTCCGCTTCTTGAACTTGCTCTTGATGCTCGGTGTGGCCGTGCTGCCCTTGCTGCGGAAGCCCGGCAGGCCCGAGACCCCGGGCATCATGTCCGCCATGCCGCCCTTGCCCAGCTCTTTCACGGCCTTGACGCGGTCGAACGCGCCCATGTTGCCCAGGCTCTTGGCGAGCTTGTTCACCGTCGAGAACTGCTTGACGAGCTGGCCGACCTCCGGCTCCTGCGTGCCGCTGCCCTTGGCCACGCGCCGGCGGCGCGGCATGTCGAGCGTCTCGGGGCGGCGGCGCTCGCCGGGCGTCATGCTGTGGACGATCGCTTCCACGCGGTCGAGCTGCTTGTCGTCGATGTGAACGTCCTTCATCGCGCTGCCGACGCCGGGGAGGAGCCCCATGAGCTGCTTGAGCGGGCCCATGCGGCGCAGCGTGCGGAGCTGCTTGAGGAAGTCCTCCATCGTCATCTCGCCCTTGGCGAACTTGTCCTGCAGGGCCTCGGCCTCTTCCTCCGAGACCTCGGCCCGCGCCTTCTCGACGAGCGAGACCACGTCGCCCATGCCGAGGATGCGCGTGGCGATGCGTTCGGGGTGGAACGTCTCGATGTTCTCGAGCTTCTCGCCGACGCCGACGAACTTGATCGGCGCGCCCGTGACGTGCTTGACGCTGATGGCCGCGCCGCCGCGGGTGTCGGAGTCGAACTTGGTCAGGATGATCCCGTCGACCTCGAGCTTCGCGTGGAACGCCTTGGCGGAGTTCACGGCGTCCTGGCCGGTCATGGCGTCGACGACGAGGAAGATCTGGTGCGGCGTGACGGCCTTGTTGATCTGGTGCAGCTCGTCCATCAGCGCGTCGTTGATGTGCAGGCGGCCCGCGGTGTCGAGGATCACCGTGTCGATCCCGGCCTTGCGGGCGTGCTCCACCGCGCGCCGGCAGACCTGCACGGCCACGCCGACGGCCTTGCCATAGGCGGCGACCTTGTCGGGCTCGGAGTAGAACTCCACGCGGGCCCCGCCGGGCATGTCGCTCTGCACCTGCGTGGCGACGGTGTGGAGCTGCTCCACGGCGGCGGGACGCTGGAGGTCCGCCGCGGCGAGCAGGACCGAGCGGCCGCGCTTCTTGAGGTAGGCGGCGAGCTTGCCGCACGTGGTGGTCTTTCCCGATCCCTGCAGGCCGCACATCATGATGACGGTCGGGCCCGGGGAGACGTGAAGGATGGCCGACTCTTCCATCGACGCGGCGAGGCGGGCCTGGGCCTCTTCGGCGGTCTTGGCGGGCGTGCCGCCGAGGAACTCGACGAGGCGATCGTGGACGATGCCGATGAACTCCTGCCCGGGCTGGAGCGACTTGGTCACCTCGCGGCCGACGGAGTCGGACTTCACGGTGGCGATGAAGGCGTCGGCGACGTCGACCTGCACGTCGGCCTCGAGGAGTGCGTTGCGGACGTCGGCAAGGGCCTCGGCGATGTTCGACTCGGAGATCGACCCCTTGCCGGAGAGCTTGCGGAAGACGTTGGAGAACCCTTCGGAAAGACGCTCGAACATGCGAATACCTCGGCGCGTGGAAATGGCTCCACGGGCAGGAAGACGGGCACCGGGATCAGGGCTTGACCGGCCGGAGGATAGGTTCGCCGGCGGCGTGCGGGAGGATGGCGTTACACTGCAAACAGTGAAACCGGAAGCGTCAACGCCGTCCGCGCCGCCGACCTCGCCTCAGCCAAGGTTCAGCGTGGTGTGCGTGCATGAGAATGGAACTTTCTTTCGGTTGAAGGTGGATGCCTCGACCGCCGAGGCCGCGGCGGCCCAAGCCCGCGCGCAGGGGCACGTCGTGGCGATCACCTTCCTCGACGGGCTAGCGCGGGCTGAGCAGAATCGAATCCTGCGAGCATTGCGGCGCGAGAAGGACATCTGCCCGGTGTGCGGATATTCGCTGGCGGGCCTGCCTCGAAAGAACGGCGTCGTGACCTGCCCGGAGTGCGGATTCGGAGATCCCGTCGAGGAGATTCGGCGAAAATCTGAAACGGAAGCGCCGGCGGGAAAGATATTTGCGGCGGGAGCGGTGTTCCTGGCGCTGATCGAGGCACTGAACGTCGCGAGAAGGCCGGACTTCCCGCTGATCGGAGTGGTGGCGGTGATTCTCGCGATCGTTGGTTATGAGCGGTCGCGAGGGAGATTTGGCGGAGTGGCCATTGCTCTCGCCGGGGCGGTCGTGGTGGCTGGGATGGTTCGAGTGTTCTGGTAATCCAGGAAGCACCGTTGCCCGACGCTGTCTCCCATCTCTTCCAGGTCACCGTCGCCGGTCCGAGCGGGTCGATGTGGAAAGTGCTTGTCCGCGCCGTGGATGTCGAATCCGCCGCGGGCGCGGTGCGGGCCCGCGGCCACACCGTCGTCGGCGTTCAGGCGGCCTCCATGCCCAAGCGCCGCCACGCGGCCCCGCGGCTTTCGTGCCTGAAGTGCGGCTACGCGCTGACGAACCTTCCGGCGGGCGAGGGCGGCGAGGTGATGTGCCCGGAGTGCGGCGTCATCAACACGCCCGAACTTCCCGCGGATGCCACGGTCCTCGATGAACTCCGCTCGCGCGGCGGGAATCGCCGACGCGTGCTCATGCTCTTGCTGCTCATCCTCTTTCTCGTCATTGTGGTCACGGCCGCGGGCGGCGGGTGGAACCTCGCGAGGCTCATGCGGTGGTTGCCGTAGCACGCCGGGTGCGCAATGAAAAACCCCCGACGTGTGTCGGGGGTCTTTGGTGCTTTCACGTTGCTTCGCTTGCGCGAAGGGTTCGTAGAGGCACGGTCGGATGCGAGGGCTGATTACCAGCCGCCGCGGCCGCCGCCGCCACCACCGCCGCCGGAGCGACCACCACCGCCGCCGCCCCAGCCGCCGCCGCCGCCGCCACGGCTGCCGCCGCGACCGCCGCCGCCGCCGCCACCGAAGCCACCGCCGCCGGTCTTCGGACGAGCCTCGTTGACCGTGAGGTCACGGCCGCCGAAGTTCTTGCCGTTGAGGGCCGCGATGGCCGCCTCGGCCTGGCCCTGGTCGGGCATCTCGACGAAACCGAAGCCGCGGGGGCGGCCGGTGTCGCGATCCATGACGAGCGACGCGGAGGACACTTCGCCGTGCTGGGCGAAGAGGTCGCGGAGCTCGGCCTCGGAGGTGTTGAAAGACAGGTTGCCGACGTACATCTTCATGCGAATCCTCGATTCCAAATCATGCCCGAATCTGCTGAAACCGTTGCTGAGACTCGGGCGAGGAATCGAGCGTCGGTTGTCTGAACGCGCCCATGCGACTCATGGGCAGTCCGTTCCTGATCTACGGAAGGATAGGCGAGGTGTGGCCCCGGGGATGTCAGGGGACAAAAACTCCCCTGCCCCAAACCGGGGTCGCCCGCCGTGGTCAATCGGGCTTGGGAGCGACGGGCGCGTGCCTGCGGAGGGCCCGGCCACCCTTGACGGCGTGGGGCGGCGCCTTACGGGTATCCAGTTTGTCCAGTTCCGCGTTCACAAGGGGGAGCTGCTCGGGGGTGAGCAGCCCGAGGATTTTGGCCTGCACATCCTCGGTTTTCGGGCGACCGGCGTAGATCTCGACGACGCGAGCCCGCACCTTGGCAGCGTCCTCGCGCGAGGCCGACGGCGACGCGTCGGTCATCGCGGGGTCCGCGCTCGGCTGCGCGGACTTCTGTTTGAGGACGTTCTTCTTGCCCCCGAAGCCGACCTTGGACAGGCGGAGTTGGCCCCCCCGGGCGAGTTGCTGATCGAGTGCGTTTCGGTCGTTCGGGCTGAGCTTGCCGCGGAGCGTCTCGAGCTCGGCCTTGTTCTTGTCCATGTAGGCCTTGCCGGCGGCCTCGAACTCGGCCGCCGCGGCGGTGATCTTCGCGCCCTGCTCCGACGAAACGCGAGCAGCCTCGGGCGTTGAACTCGACCGAAGCACCTCGAGCGCTTTCATGAACTCGCTCATCGACGGGGGCGGCGTTGGCTTGGATCCCGCGGTCTTCTTTTTCTCGATCGAGTCCGGGCCGAAGGGTGAACCGCCCTTGCCCTTGGTGGGGGGGCGAGCCGTCACGGTCGGGCCTTTCAGGGCGGGGTCGTTCTGATCGGGCGCGGCGGGTGGCTCCGCCAGCACCGGGCAGGCGAGCAGGGCAGCGGCGAACAGAGCGGTGGAGCAGATGAGTCGCATGGTGATTCCCTTGATGTGTGCAGGGTAAACGCCGCGAGATTCACGGCATTGCGGCCGTGGGCCGCGATTGGCCCGGGGGATTATCAGCCCGCGCCGGCCAAGGAACGCGAGTTTTTGTGCGGGAATGGTACGGATGTGGTACGTTGGTGTGGCTGGGGATTGGTCTGGGGCCGTCGGTCACCGCGAAGGAAGGCACGCATGCTGGCACGGAAACTCGTGGTTGGGCTCGGGGCGATTGGGCTGGTGCTGGCCGCGTCGACGAGCGCGCTCGCGACGGGCACGAGCACGTTTGTGAACTTCGAGACCCCGCACGTCTCGCCGCTGGCGATGACGCCCGACGGCACGCGCCTGCTGGCGGTGAACACGGCCGACGGCAAGCTGGAGGTGTTCAACGTGACCTCCGGCGTGCCGGTGAAGGCCGGGTCGATCCCGGTCGGCATCGATCCCGTAACGGTGCGGGTGCGGACGAACACCGAGGCGTGGGTTGTGAACCACATCTCCGACTCGGTGAGCGTGGTGAACCTGACGACGATGGCGGTGACGGCGACGCTGCGCGCCGTCGACCCGGTGATCACGGTTGATGTGAACAACAAGAAGTACCTCGACGAGCCGTGGGACGTGGTGTTCGCCGGCTCGCCGCAGAAGGCGTACGTGACCTTCGGCGTGTCGAAGGTGGTGGCCGTGTGGGATCCCGCGAATCTCGCCGCGACGCCCACGCTCATCCCGATCACCGGCGAGCAGCCCAAGGCGATGGCCGTGAGCCCGGACGGGAACACGGTGTATGTGGCGATCTTCGAGTCGGGCAACAACACGACGGTGCTCGGCGGCGGCGCGATGGGGACCAACATCGGCTTCCCCCCGCTGGCCGTGAGCAACGCCACTGGTCCTTACGGGGGCCAGAACCCGCCGCCCAATGCGGGCACGCTCTTCTCTCCGACCGTGGCGGTGGCCGGCCCGCCGCCGGTGGCACTCATCGTCCGCAAGAACGCGGCCGGTCAGTGGATGGACGACAACAACCACAACTGGACTAGTTTCGTGAGCGGCCCGAGCTCGCTCACGCTCTCGGGCCGCACGCCCGGGTGGGACCTGTGGGACAACGACGTTGCGGTGATCAACACCTCGAACAACGCCGTGACCTACGTGAACGGGCTGATGAACCTGTGCATGGGCATTGCCGTGAACCCCGCCACGGGCGGCATCGCGGTGATCGGCACCGAGGCGACCAACGAGATCCGCTTCGAGCCCAACGTCACCGGCAAGTTCGTGAAGGTGAAGATGGCGCTGGTGAACCCCGCAAGCCCGACGACGCCCTCCGTCGTCGACCTCAACACGCATCTCGGCTCGTACGCGGTGTCCACGGTCTCGCAGACCGAGCGTGACAAGTCGATCGGGGATCCGCGCGGCGTGGTCTTCGCCAGCGGCGGCACAACCGCGTACGTCTCGGGGATGGGCTCCAACAACGTGATCGTGGTGAATGCCTCCGGAGCCCGGACGCCCGCCGACAACGTCATCAACGTGGGCAAGGGGCCGACCGGTCTTGCGCTCGACGAGGCCCGCTCGCGGCTCTACGTCATGAACAAGTTCGACGGCTCGATCTCGACGATCGATACCACGACCCGCGCGGTGGTGAAGACCACGCCGTTCTTCGATCCCACGCCCACGGTGATCAAGGTCGGCCGCAAGCACCTCTACGACACCCACAAGAACTCCGGCCTTGGCCAGACGGCCTGCGGCTCGTGCCACATCGACGGCAAGATGGACCGGCTCTCGTGGGACCTCGGCAATCCGGTGGGCACATCCGTCGCCGTGAACACCACCGCCCGCAACCTCGGGCAGGGCCTCTTCGGCCTCGAGCCGGGCACCACCAACACGCCCTTCCAGCCGTATCACCCCATGAAGGGGCCCATGACCACGCAGACGCTCCAGGACATCATCGGCCACGAGCCGCACCACTGGCGCGGCGACAAACTCGGGCTCGAGGAGTTCAACCCCGCCTTCATCGGTTTGCAGGGTGACGACACCAATCTCACGCCGACGGAGATGCAGGAGTTCGAGGACTTCCTGTCCACCATCGCCTTCCCGCCCAATCCCTACCGCAACTTCGACAACACCCTGTCGACAAGCCTGCCCCTGCCGGGCCACTTCACTCCGGGCCGCTTCGCCGCGGCGGGTGGAGCCCTGCCGGTCGGAAACGCGGTCAACGGTGTGGCCGCGTATCGCAGCCAGACCACGCGTCTGGACGGCAACGGGTTCGCCTGCGTCACCTGCCACACGCTGCCGACCGGTCAGGGCACCGACATGAAGCAGCCCGGCCCCACGACGTTCAACTACCAGGCCATTGCGCCCGATCCGGTTACCGGCGCGCGGCACCTCGCCCTGGTGTCGGTCGACGGCCTGAGCAACGTCACGATGAAGACGCCCCAGCTCCGCAACGAGTACAAGAAGACGGGCTTCAACGCCACGCAGACGCGCAACACGGCCGGCTTCGGCGTGCTGCACGACGGATCGGTCGACTCGATCGAGCGGTTCGTCAGCGAGCCGGTGTTCGTGGTGACCAGCGACCAGATGATCGCCGACCTCACGGCGTTCATGATGTCCTTCTCGGGCTCGGACCTTCCGCAGGGTTCCGCGACCAGCCCGCTCGAGCCCCCGGGCCCGGCCAGCAAGGACGCCCCCGCGTCGCTGGGCGTGCAGACGACCGCCGCGGCGACCGTGGATTCCACGCTCATCAACAGCATGGTGACGCTCGCCAACGCGACGAACGCGCGCGTCAGCGTGATCGCCAAGGGCCTCGTGGGCGGCGTGCAGCGCGGCTACAAGTACAACGGCGCGGGCATGTGGAAGTCGGATCGGGCCGCCGAGGCGCTGATCCCTACGGCCTCGCTCATCGCGCTGGCGGGCCCCTCTTCGCCGATCACCTTTACGGTGGTGACGGCCGGTCTCCAGACGCGCCTGGGCATCGATCGCGATGAGGACGGCTGGCTCGACCGCGACGAGGCGAGCGTTTGCTCCGACACGGGCGACCCGGCCGTGCGCCCCGGCACGCCGCTGTGCCTCGACGTGGACGGCAACCTGATCGTCGACATCCAGGACATCTTCGCGTTCCTCAACGCGTGGTTTGCGGGCCCGGCGGACTTCAACCGCGACCGGATCACCGAGGTCCAGGACATCTTCGACTACCTGAACGCCTGGTTCGCGGGCTGCTGAGGACTTGATTCACACTCCCGGGATGAGCGACTGTGCTGTAAGGAAGATTCGTATTACTTCCCCGCCGGCCCGCTCGCGGGCTTGGCGTCTGCCGGCTTGAACTCCGGCACGCAGTCGCCGCGCTTGGTCATGGAGAAGGTCCCGAGGAACTGCTTGGCATTGGCGTCGCCGCGGAGGTATGCGTCGAAAAAGGCCACGCCCAGCGAGTCGATCAACGCCTCGTGCTCGGCGCCACGCTCGGTGCGCCCGCGCAGCGGGCGGCCCTTGGGGTTGCCGAAGGTGGTGTGCCCCGCGTCCATGAGCGTGACGAGGTAGTCGTCCACGCCGCGCACGCCCTCGAAGCCCTGCCGCCGCCACGAGGCCGAACGCCCGCCCGCGCCGTAGTCGCGTGTGCCCGTGAGGAACAGTACCGGGACGGCGAAGCCGTCCCACGCCCCGGCCACGATGCCCATCGAGCCCGCGCCCTCCGGCGACATCGGCAGCACGGCCCGCACGCGCTTGTCGCGAAAGACGGTGCCCTTGCCGCCGTGGCTCTCGGGCAGGTCAACGGTCATGCCGCCGATGGCCATCGCCGTGTACGCGCCGAATGAGTGCCCGGCGACGCCGATACTCGCCATGTCGGCGATCGGCCCCAGCGTGGCGTGGGACGGGATGCGGTCCAGCATGAACGAGATATCGCGCGGCCGCTCCTTCAGACTGTCCGGGCTGTTGATGCTCGACATGAGCCACCCGCCGGGCGCATCGTCCTCTTCGTTGGGGTCCAGTCGCTGTCCGCTGCGAGCCCCGCCGTGGGAGCGGACCCACTCAATGGCGGCCGCGGTGTCGCTGCCCGGATGGCTGGGCACGATCACGATGTACCCGTGCGAGGCAAGATGGCGGGTGAAGTAGGCGTAGTTGATGCGCGAAGCGCCGAGGCCGGGCGAGAAGACCACGACGGGGAACCGTGAGGGCGCGGCGGGCGTCGCGGGCGCGGGAGGCTTGGTCGCGTCGGCATCGGGCTTGGGTGGAGTGGTGGGGGGGACGGGCAGATAGATTCGGACGGGGAGTGTTCGCGAGCGAGCCGGGTCCACCCAGTTCTCATCAATGGTCTTGACGCCCATCGGGCCCGCGCCGGTCTTGTACAGGTGGGCCTCGCCCGCAGGCGCGGCCGCCGGAACGGCCTGCGGCTGCGTCGCGGGAGGTGTTGCGGCCTGCGGCATCGCCGCCGCGCTGGAAGCGGTCAGCAGCACGCAGCCGAGGATTCGAAGCACGGATCGCATGGAGCATCTCCCGGGTCACGGGCCCCGTGGCACGGACCCGGTTATCGTTGGCGCATGTCCGGACTCTTCGCGGGAACCCCGCTCGAACGCCCACCGACCTGCGAACGCTGCGGGAAACCGCACGCGCAGTGCGCGTGCCCGCGCGGCACCGACGGCAAGGTGCTCGACCCGAAGGCCCAGCAGGTCCGCGTGCGGCGCGAGCAGCGGCGGGGCAAGATGGTCACGGTGGTCGCGGGCCTGGCCCCGCGCTCGCCCCGCACCGACGACCTGCCCGCGATGCTCGGTGAACTCAAGAAGTCCCTCGCCACCGGCGGCACCGTCGCGGGCGGCACGCTCGAGCTCCAGGGCGACCATCGCGACCGCATCGTTGCTTGGCTCATTGCCAAGGGGTATCCGGCCAAAGCCGCCGGAGGCTGAAACCGAATGGGTGCCGTGGTGGGCCGCTCCGGGCCCGCCACGCGGATGCCAACATCTACCGCCGCGCCCGAGAGATGACCTCGGGCATCACCACCTTCGCCTCCGCGAGCAGAGCCCGCCACGCCTTCGCGATGCTCGGCCCGGCCACGGAGAATCGCCCGCTCTCGACCTTCTGGATCAGGGCGAACATGTCTTGGTGGTCGAACACGTGCCCGAGCCGCCCATGCGAGGGGCCCTTGATGCGGGCCGCCTTTCGGATGGTGTCGAAGGTCTTGGGCGAAATCTCCGCCGCGTCGACAAGCTCGCCCTTGGTCCACCCCGTGCGCGGGGCGGACTCGCCGGAGTCGTCGTGCTCGTCGGAATGATGATCGCGGGGGGGGGCGTCGTCGAACATGGGAGACATTGTTGACGGCCCGGCGGTGGGAGGCCGGAGTTGGTCGAAGGGCCCGGTTTGCGATTGGCGGCGGGGGCGGTCCGAGGTAGCATCGGGCCATGTCTACCGCCACCCAACCAAAGTGCCGCGTCGAGTACCTCGGGTCCATCGAGCCGGGGCAGTTGGCCCATCTCAAGTCGCTGGCCGCGCACTATCCCTCGGCTGGAACGGCGATCGCCGAATCGGCCGCGCTGCGGGCGACGCTGGACCTCCCCGCGCCGACGGTGCATGTCATCTCGGATGTGCACGGCGAGGACGCGAAGCTGCGCCACGTGATCAACAACGCGTCGGGCGCGCTGCGGTTGCTGGTGGACCAGATCCTCGGCGAGCGGCTGGAGGGCGCGGAGAAGGACCGGTTCCTCGCGGTCCTCTACTACCCGCGCGAGGCGATCAACCACTATTCTCGCGAGATCGTCGCGGGCGGGCACCGGCTGGAGTGGGTGTACGAGACGCTCTCGATGCAGTTCGAGATCATCCGCCACCTGCGGGCCCGGGTGCGGCGGGCATCGTTCGAGAAGCTGCTCCAGCCCAACTATCGCGAGCTGTTCGTCGAACTCGGCTCGGGCCAGCGCCCGGATTACATCAAGGCGATGCTCGCCGGGCTGGCCAAGTTCGACCGCGACTGGGGCGCGGTCCGCGCCGCCGCCCGCCTCATCCGGAACCTTTCCTGCGATGAGCTGCTGGTGATCGGCGACCTTGGCGACCGCGGCCCGCGGGCGGATCGGGTGATCGAGACACTCATGCGTCAGCCGCGCGAGGGTGGGTGCAATGTTCTGTGGGGCAACCACGACATGCTCTGGCTCGGGGCCCACCTCGGCCACGAGCCCTGCATGCTCACGCTCCTGCGCTTCTCGCTCCGCTATCGCCGCCTCAGCCAGCTCGAAGAGGGCTACGGCATCATCATGGCCCCGATCGAAAAGCTCGCCCGCGAGGTGTACGGCGACGATCCGTGCGAGAAGTTCCTCCCCAAGGGCGAGGGCTTCCGCGATGCGCTCACGGTGGCCCGGATGCAGAAGGCCATCACCATCATGCAGTTCAAGGCCGAGGGGCGCGCCATCGCCGCGCATCCCGAGTGGAAACTCGATCACCGCCGCCTGCTGCATCGGATTCGATTCGAGGGCAAGCGCGCCGTGTCGGTCGAGATCGACGGAAAAGTCCACCCGATGCTCGACGGCTTCCTGCCCACGCTCCTGCCCGAGAATACCGGCGGGGATCCCTACGCCTACACGCCCGAGGAAAAAGCCTGCATCGAGCGCATGGTCGAGAGCTTCACCCGCTCCAACAAGCTCCGCGAGCACATGGACTGGATGGTCCATCACGGCGGCATGTGGACACGGCGCGATGATGTGCTCCTCTTCCACGCCTGCGTTCCCGTGAACGCCGCGGGCGAGCCGCTGGCGCTAAAGGTCGACGGCATCGAACGCTCCGGACGCGAACTGATGGACGCCCTCGGCCTCGTCGTTCGGCGGGCCCACCGCAAGCGCTGGATGGGCCTCGATTCCGACGCCGACTGGGTCTGGTACATGTGGGGCGGCCCGCTGTCGCCGCTCTTCGGCAAGGACAAGATCGCCACGTTCGAGACCAGCTTCATCGCCGACAAGGACGCCCAGAAGGAGCACAAGAACCCCTACTTCGAGCTCATGCACGACGCCCAGTTCGTCGAACGCATCGGCGCCATGTTCGGCATCGACCGGCGCGTCCTCGTCGTCAACGGCCACGTCCCCGTGAAGATCGAAAAGGGCGAGCTCCCCCTCAAGCGCGGCGGAAACGCCATCACCATCGACGGCGCGTTCAGCGAGGCCTACGGCGATCGCGGCTACACGCTCGTCCTTCGCCCCGACCGCATCGACCTCGCCGAGCACTCGCCCTTCGAGGGCGTCGAGGCCACCGTTCTGCACGGTGCTGACATCCTGCCCAAGGTGACAACCATCCGCTCCTACGGCCGCGCCCGCACACTCGGCGAGACCGACCGCGGCGACGATATTCGTCGCCAGATCGACGATCTGGACGCACTGGTTCAGGGGTTCCACGATGGCCTGGTCAAGCCAGAGCGATAGCTGGAAAAAGCGATGCCAACCTTCACCGCCGGGGCAATCTCGGACATCAAAGGGCGTTTAGTGGTGGCCGCCGATATGCTCCGCGGCCGCGGCCGGGCTCTGTCGCCCGGTCGCGATCCAACGACTCACAGGAGATTCCCATGGCCTCGGCCCGTTCCCTGACCCTTGCCGCTCTGGCGGCGCTTGTTCTTGCTGGTTCCGGCATGATGACCTTCGCCCAGCCCGCCGGTGAGCCCGGCCGCGGTACCCCCGCCGCCGCTCCGAAGGACCAGCCCGCCGGCGATCGGCCGCGCGATGGTCAGGACGGACCGCGCCCCGATGGGATGCGAGGCCAGCCGGGCGGCGAAGGGCGCGGCGGCCAGCGCGGCGGCGAGGCCGGCGGCGTCAAGCAGGGCATGTCGATGATGAACCGGTCGCTGCGAACCCTGAAGAACCAGGTGAGCGACGCGGCCAAGAAGGACGAGAACCTCAAGCTCGTCAACGACCTGCAGCGCGGCTGCGTCGCGGCCAAGGGCGTCTCGCCCGACCGCGCCCTCGGCCGTATGGAGGACGCGAAGAAGGCCGAGGCCGCCGCGGCGTATCGCAAGGCCCTCATCCAGATCATGGAGAAGGCGCTCAAGCTCGAGACCGCGCTGATGGACGGCAAGACGGCCGAAGCCTCCGCGCTCGTCGATGAGATCGTCAAGCTCCGCGATGAGTCGCACAAGGTCATGGGCGTCAAGGAAGAGCGCGAGGGCGGACGCGGCGAAGGCCGCGGCGGCCCGCGCGGCGGCGAGGGCGGCGGGCCCGGCGGCCCCGAGGGCCCCGGGGGCCGCTGATTGTCCGATCGGATCGATCCAACCCATCAAAGCACACGGCCCCGGCAGATGCCGGGGCCGTTGTCGTTCATGGATTGCCTGAGCGGAAAGGGCGGTTCAGCCCGCGGCCTCGGCCTTGGACTTGTGCCGCATGTCCGCGGCGTGGGCGCGGGAGTACTGCTGGATGTCCTTGAACGTGCCATCGGCGGCGCGCACGGCGTAGAGCTTTTTGCCCTTGCTGGAGTACAGCGTGGTGCGCTTGCCCTTCTTCTTCTTGGCGGCCTTCTTCTTGCCGGCCTTCTTCGCGGACTTCTTCGCCTTCTTGCGTGCCTTCTTGGCCATGGTGGGGTCCCTTCGATGGGTTGTTGGTCCGGGCCCGGCCGATCCGAGCCCTGCTTGGTGTCACCACGCTACCACACCCCGGCATGCAAATGCAAGTGGTCACCCGGCGGGAACCTTCCCTGTTCGAACGGTTCAGCCGCGCGGTCCGATGATCCCGACCATGCGGCCAGTGACGCCGCGCTCTCGCCGGTGAGAGAAGAAGTCCGCGTGGTCGCGCACGGTGCAGTGGGGGAGCACGTCGACGCGGGCCGGTGAAAGCCCGGCCGCGATGAGTTGATCCCTCAGCGCGTGCTTGAGGTCGACAAGGGATTTGTCCCCGGCTCCAGCCGCGCGCACATGCGGCGTGTGCTCCCCGAACACCCGATGAAACTCCGCCGCCACCTCCGGCCCGACCTCGAACGCCTCGGGCCCGATGCACGGACCAATGGCCGCGGCCATGTCTTCCGGGCCAGCGCCAAGCCCGCCCATGGCCTCAACGGCCGCCCCGGCGATGTTGCCGACCACCCCTCGCCATCCGGCGTGAACGGCCGCGACGATGGATCCATCACCGGAGGCGATCAGGACGGGAGTGCAATCGGCAACGCGGACCGCGACAAGACGCAAGGGGTCGTTTGTCACGATCGCATCGGCCTTGACGTCGTGGCCCGCCGCGTCTTTGGGGGTGGGCCCGCCCGCGGGGACCACGCACACGTCGTGCCCGTGGACCTGGTGCACTTCCACGATGGCGCGACCGGCCAGTTCTGGTGTCGCCGGCGAGAGCGTCGCCGCGATGGCCCTCGTCAACACACCCCAGTTCTGCTGGATGTTGGCCTTGGGGTCGCGGCGATCGGGCGGCAGATCGCCCGGATTCCCGAAGTTCAGCGAGGCAAAGACACCGGTTGACACGCCGCCGTGTCGCGTGGAGAACGCGTGCGGAACCCGGAGAGAGCACAGGAGTGGCGATTGGACGATTGGCGAGGTCATGAAGGTGCGGCACAGATCGGCCGGGCGAGGGCAAACTCATGCATGGTGAGCGACGATGGATGGCGTTGCAGCCGAACAGGCGAATGACCCGTGATGACCCGGGAACGGCCCTCGATTCGGGTGGATGTTGTCGGGAAAACCCTACGGACGAGCGTATGATCCCTTTCTCAGTACGCGAAGCGCGTCCGCCGGTGAACCGGCCTGTCGCTCCGCGGAACAAACAAGGAAGACGCAAATGAAACGTGCACTGATCGTGGCGGGTGTGGCGGGGCTCTCGATGTTCGTGGCGATGGGCTGCGAGGAGAAGAAGGCGAATCCGCTCGGGGACGCGATGAAGCAGGCCGGCGATAAGGCCAAGGACGCGACCGCCGGCATGGCCGACAAGGCCAAGGACGCCGCGTCCGCGGGCCTGAAGAACCTGCTCGACACCGCCAAGACGAAGATCGACGCCCTCACCAAGGCGGGCGAGTCGCTCAAGGCCGACCAGAAGCCCGAGTTCGCCAAGGCGCTCTCCGGCATCACCGATCAGTTCGGCTCGCTGAGCAAGGGCTTCGACGGCCTCAAGGGCATGAGCGGCGACGGCCTCATGGCCAAGGTCAAGGAGCTCACCGGCAACGGCGAGGGCCTGCTCAAGACCATCAGCTCGACGGCCGAGAAGTTCGGTCTCAAGCTCTGAGTCGGAACGGCGTGCCACAGTGAATCGCGCCCGGCCCGCCGTTTGGCGGGCCGGGCTGTTTTTGGCGTGGGCGGGAATACGATCCGCCCCAGCCTCCAGCGTGCGAGGCCCGAGCGTGAATGTCTGGTCCACCCCGGGAGTTGATCGTGGCCAAGAAGTCCAAGTCGTCGAGCGTCCTGAGCCAGTTCAAGTGGGAGCCGCAGCCAAAGGCGGCCGCGCTCGTCGCGAGCATCGTCAACGACTTTCTCAACCGCTGCTCGGACGCCAAGCAGCTCTCGTATCGCATGCTGACGGAAACCGGCACGCGGTTCGGCGACTGGATCGATCACATCCAGATTCCCGTGGATGTGCCCGCCTTCAAGGGCATGCGCAACAAGCTGCTCGACGTCGGATACACGCCGGAATCGCTGCCCGCGCCGTCGGGGTCGGAGTGCCTGGTGAATGAGCTGGGCGTGTTCCCGCGCATCGTGCTCGTCGAGGGCAAGACGACGCGCGTGGCCATCAAGGTCGAGTTCGTCGCCGACTTCCTCGCGGCCCACCAGATCTCGGAGACCCGGATCGACGGCGAGCCCCTCGGCCAGTTCCGCATCGCCCGCGTGGCGACGGGAAAAACCTGCGAGCTTCTCGTCGTTGAGCGCCACGGCTTCCTCGGCTATCTCCCCCCTGTCTTCGATCCCACCGTCGCCATCAAGGCGATGGAGCACCGCGAGAACCTCCGCCGCCGCAAGCGCGACTTTGACGACGACGCCGACGGCTTCCGCGAGGCCAACCGCATCGTCGACGCGGCCATCGCCGACATCGGCCGCGACTGGACCTGCGATCTGTGGTACGCCGCCGAGCGCGAGTATTGGATGCGCCGCAACCACGCCGCCCGGGTGCAGTTCCGCCGCCAGGAAAAGCTCGGCCTCGGCTGGGCGAACCACGACCACCACACCTATCGCAGCAGCCGCGAGAACTTCCCCAAGCTGGTCGCGCTGTGGGAGAAGCTGGGCCTGCGCTGCCGCGAGCGGTTCTACGCCGGGCGCGATGACCAGTGGGGTGCGCAGGTGATGGAGCACCCGACGACCGGGATCATCACCTTCAACGATGTGGACATGAGCCCGGAGGAGTTGCTCGGCGACTTCAGCCACGAAGGGTTCAAGAAGAAGCACAAGGACCTCGGAACGGTGGGCCTGTGGGTGGGCCTGCACGGCGAGGCTGTGCTGCAGGCGGGCATGCACCACCTCGAGGCGATGTTCGACTGGCACGCGCTGGTGACGCAGCTCGAGAAGAAGGCCCACGTGCGGACGATGGACCCGTTCACCACGTTCCCCTATCTGCGCCAGGCCTTCACGGAGGGCGAGCGCTGGCTGGTGAGCGATACCCGCATCAACCGGCTGCTGGCGGCCAAGCGCATCGACCGCGAGCAGGCCGAGAGCTTCCGGCAGGTCGGGGCGATCGGCTCGCACCTGGAGAACCTGGAGCGCAACGACGGCTTCAAGGGCTTCAACCAGCAGGGCGTGAGCGACATCATCGGGCGCACCGACCCGCGGAAGCAGGTCGGCGGAGGACGACTCGTGCACGCGAAGGCGTAGAGCAAATTGCCAAATATCGAATTGCCAAATTGCCAAATCAAACGAGCCAAGCGGGACGTGTCCGCAGTTAGCCCTTTGGCAATTTGGTAGTTTGGCCCTTTCTGCACCCCCATGCGCCATATCACCCTCATCACCACGGGCGGCACGATCGAGAAGACCTACGACGAGATGACGGGCGAGCTCACCAACCGCGTGAGCATCATCGACCGCATGCTCGAGCACCTCCGCCTTGAGGACACCGATCTCAGCATCGTCGAGCTCATGCGCAAGGACTCTTTGCACATGACCGACGCCGATCGCGACGCCATTGTGAAGGCCGTCCGGAGCGCGCTCAAGTCCGGCCGCGGTCGCCGCCGCCGAGAGGCGCCCGGCGGGATCGTCATCCTCCACGGAACCGATACGCTCACAAAGTCCGGAGAGCGAATCCTCGCGGACATCAACGACCTCAGCGCCCCCGTCGTGCTCACCGGCGCCATGCGCCCCTTCGAGATGACCCGCTCCGACGCCCTGCAAAACCTCACCGAGGCCATCTTCGCCGCCGGAATGCTCGAACCCGGCGTGTACTGCGCCGCCCACGGGCGCGTGCTGAAGTTCCCGGGTGTCCGCAAGGATCGGGACCGGGGGACGTTTGTGGGAGGCGGCGCGTGAGCACCCTTGGGCCTTGGAACCGGGTGGCGGCGTTCTTGGCGCTCGTTCTGGCCGCGTCGTTCGCTCGCGCGGCCGAGGTCGTCCACAACTCCGATCCGGAGTTCACCGTTGTGATCCCCGACGGGTTCGTGCCCGAGCCGCGAATCGTCGCTTCGCGTCCCGCGTATATCCACGGGTTCGTACGGGCGGCGGAGAAGGACGTTGGGACGGTGATCGTGGTTGAGAGGATGGGGGGCGTGCTTGGGCGAGGGAAGCTGGACATTTCGCACATGCCCGCGGCATTCAAGGGGCGACTGCTCTCCATTCCATGGAACGGCTTTGACTTGGAAATGTTCGAGGTTCCGGAGGAGACCGCGGGCGTCAAGCTGTTGACGTACAACGTACAGGTGCCGCTGCGGGGCCACGCGGTGCAACTCAAGGTCGTGGGGAAGGCGGAGATCGCGGAGGAGCTTCGGGCGACCATGGGGGCGCTGTTGAACTCGCTCACGGGTGAGACGAACTGGATCAAGTCGATATTCCCGGAGTCGTTTGCATCCTCCAAGCTGTACCTGGTTGCCGTCATCGCGATCATGGCGCTGGTGGTCGTCGGCGGTGCCGTAGGGGCGTGGATTGCCGGGAGGAGGTTGCCGCGCGGCGCCGTTCTCGGCATCGGGATCGGGCTCCTCGTGCTCGGTTTGCAACTCCCCAAGGGCGGGGTGCGAGAGATGCGGGGGGTGACCGGGGGCACCAGCTTGCTGGGAACCGTGCTGGTCATCGTCGGCATCGTGCAGTTGGTGCATCGCCGCGGCCAGGCGTGATGAAGTTGGCGAGAGCGTTCGCAGGACCACACGCGAAGCGCCTTTGCAGTTGCTTCACCGGGAGTGCATCGCCCACGAGGACGGTCCGATCGGCCAGCCGCGGCCATCGAACCGCATCGACCGCCGCGGCGTACCTTCACGGGGCGGAGTGCCGATCATGAAATGGCCCCGATCTGGCCGATCCGGCTCGTAGCGGAACGGTGTGTGTGAGCAATGGCCTCCCGGGAATAGGGCAAATGTCCATGACGGTATTGAGTCCGGTTGGAAGTCAGCTTTTCGTGCGCGCGGCGATCGGCATAGCTGCCATCGGCGTGACCGCGTTTTCTTGTGGTGCACAGGTCTGCACCGATCACGGCGTTCCCACCGCCGGTTTTCCAAACTGGCAGGAGCGTGCGACGCTCGTGCTCACCAACGCCTGCCGCATCGCGCCCAGCCAGTACCGCACCACGTACCTTCCAACCGCCACCGGCATTCTGCAGTCGTCGGTCTATCCGGCCGTTGCGCCGGTGCAGTGGAACCTCGGGCTCAGCCAGTCGTCGCGGTTCCATTCCTTCGAGATGGCGAACACCTCGGGGTGCACATTCGCGCACAACTCGTGCGACGGTACGCTCTGGAACGTCCGCATCACCGCGTACTACCCGACGTATTCCGCCCTCGGCGAGAACATCGCCGCGGGATACGCCGATCCGCTCACGGTTGTGAACGGATGGCTGCTCGACAACGTCGGCTCGACTCCCGCCGCCGACAACTCGGGTTCCGACGGCCACCGCCGCAACATCATGTCCTCGTCTTTCACCCAGCTCGGGTGCGGATACGCGACCGGCTCCAACACCTACGGCCGGTATTGGACCCAGGACTTTGCCCGACCTCTGTCGGGAACAGGAACCGTCTGTTCGCCGATCGCCGCCGGCTCGCACCTTGTCCAGAGCGCCAGCGCGGGCGGCGTGGCGTTTCTGGCGAACTTCTACGACGCGGCCAACCTCGCGCCGCAATCGGTCTCGGTGGTCGTGAACGGGGCGACCATTCCGATGACGGTCCACCTCGGCGCGGCCGCTCGCGGCACATACCGGGCCACATCCGCCCTCACGGGTGCGTGCCGGTCGTACCACTTCGAAGCACGCGACAGCGCGGGCACACTCTGGCGCTACCCCGTGCGCGGCGAGCTGCGCACCTTCGGCGAGGGAACCTGCGCCGAGGACTACACGGCGACCTCGATCACCCCGCCCTGTGCTCCGGACTTCGACGCCTCCGGGTCGCTCACGGTGGCGGACATCTTCTCGTTTCTCAACGAGTGGTTCGCGGGCTCGGCCCGCGCCGACTACAACCGCACCGGCGGCCTGACCACGCAGGACATCTTCGACTATCTCAACGCGTGGTTCACCGGGTGCTGAATCCGGGTACCGCCGCTACTCCACCATCGGCACATCATCCGCCGCGACGCGGTCGGCGCGGGCGGTCTGCTTGGTCTCTCCGATGGGCTTCTTCCCTTCGCCTGCGAGCAGGAGGATGCCCACGAGGATCAGCGCGACGGCGATGCCTTTCCTAAGCGTCATGCCCTCGCCGAGGAACCACCAGCCCAGCAGCACGGCCGTTGCTGGGGCGAGGGCGAAGGCGATGGGGCGGAGGATGCTGATCTCGCCCCCGGGCAGCGAGAGGCCGAAGTAGAAGAAGAACACACCCGCGAATCCGGCGAGCAGGCCGGAGCCGAGGATGAGCTTGAGCCACGTGGCCGCGCCGAGCTGTTGCCAGAACGGCTGCGTCTCGGTCTTCATGAGCTTGGAGGCAATGAGGAAGCCGACGATGGCGAGGGGGAGCGTCACGGCGGCGCGGATGAGGACGGTGCCGAGGGGCCCGATCTCGCGGGTGTTGATGGCGGACTTGGTGAAGATCTCGCCGACGCCCCAGCAGAGGCCGGCGGCGATGGCGCAGAGGATGGGGGGAGAAATGGTCATGTGCCGAGTGTATCGACACGTCCGCGCCCTGGGGCCTGAGCCCTGTATCCTTGAACATGAGTGTCAACGCCGCGCTGGCCGAGCGATTCTCGCTGATCTCCAAGCTGATGGACGTCCTCGGGCAGGACACCTTCAAGGTGCTCGCGCACGCGAAAGCGGCTCGGATCATCGGCGACCTGACGCAGGACCTCGAGCCGACCGCAAAGCTGCCAGCGCCGGAAGCGAAGAAGAAGCTGACCGAGCTCGAGGGCGTGGGCCCGAAGATCGCCGACAAGATCATTGAGTTCGTCACCACGGGGAAGATCCACGAGCTTGAGGAACTGCGGGCCAAGGTGCCGCACGGGCTGGTGCCGCTGATGGAGATTCCCGGGCTGGGGCCGAAGACGGTGGCCGTGCTCTGGCACCAGGGCAAGGTGGAGGACCTCGCGGGGCTCAAGCGGATCATCGCCGATGGAACAATCTTGAACTTGCCGCGCATGGGCGAGAAGGCGGTCGCGAAGATCAAGGAGTCGATCGCGCTGGCGGAGCAGGGGGCGCAGCGGTTGCATCTGGGGCTGGCGATCCCGATCGCGGAGCGGATTGTGGAGCAGCTCAAGAAGGTGAAGGGTGTCAAGCACGTGGCGTACGCCGGGTCGGCGCGGCGGGGCAAGGAGACAGTGGGGGACCTGGACATCCTCGCGACGGCGACGAACGCGGAAGCGGTGAGCGAGGCGTTCCGCGCCATGCCGGAGGTGCGGCAGGTGATCGCGGCGGGAGAGACCAAGTCCAGCGTGCGCATCTCGATCAATCCGGAGATGGGCCGGTGGACTATGGAGGGGCAGCACGGGCACGAGAAGGTGGAGCCGACGATCCAGGTCGATCTGCGCGTGCTCGACGATTCCTGCTGGGGCGCGGCGTTGATGTACTTCACCGGCTCCAAGGAGCACAACGTCCGGCTCCGCGAGCGGGCCTTGAAGATGGGCCTCACGCTCAATGAGTATGGGCTGTTTCCCGAGGATGGCGAGAAGGAACCGCCGCAGAAACGCGGCGTGAAGCCCGTCGCTGGTAAGACCGAGGAGGACGTCTACCACAAACTCGGGCTGGAGTGGATTCCGCCGGAGATGCGGGAAGATCGGGGGGAGTTGGAGGCATTCGCGAGGCCAGTCCGCACACACGGAAAGACAAGCAGGGGAGGAGGGGAGCAGGGGAGCAGGGGAGAGGATGGACCCGTCGCGCCCATCGAACTCTCCGACATCAAGGCCGAGTTGCATGCGCACACCACCGCGAGCGATGGACGCATGGAGATCGAGGAACTCGCGCTCGAGGCCAAGAAGCGCGGGTTCCACACCATCGCCGTCACCGACCACAGCAAGTCGTCGGTGATCGCCAACGGGCTCTCGCCGCAGCGACTTCGCGAGCACATCGCGGACATCCACGCCGCGCGGCAGGTGGTGAAGGGCATCACCATCCTTGCCGGGAGCGAGGTGGACATTCTCGCCGATGGATCGCTGGACTACGACGACGATCTGCTGGCGGAACTGGATGTGGTGGTCGCGTCGCCGCACACGGCCCTGAGCCAGGACCCCGCGACGGCCACCAAGCGCCTGCTCAAGGCGATCCGGCATCCGATGGTGCACATCCTCGGGCATCCAACCGGGCGGCTGATCAACCGGCGCGCGGGGCTCTCGCCGGATATGGGCGAACTGATCGCGGCCGCGAAGGAGCACAACGTCGCGCTGGAGATCAACGCGCATTGGATGCGGCTGGACCTTCGCGACACGCACGTTCGCGCGGCCGTCGAGGCGGGTGCGCTCATCGCGATCAACTGCGACGACCACGAGCGGGAGGACTTTGACAATCTCCGATACGGCGTGGAGACTGCCCGGCGCGGTTGGCTGACGGCCGCGCAATGCATCAACACCTGGCCCGCCGCGAAGCTGCACAAGTGGCTGAAGTCGAAGCGATAAACAGATCGAGAAGTGCGGAGTCGGGACCTTGGCCGTTTGCATGGCCTGTTGTGGTGTGAACAAAGTGCGACTATGAAAGAAATGTTCCGCACATCTGCGGGATGTTCGGGTGTGGTGCCGCGTACACACATCTGAGGTGCGGCCGCCCGGCCGACGCGATCGGCTCCACGTGCGAGCGGGCCGGGCGGCGCACCGTTGAAAAGGAGATGCCGATGAATCGCACGATCTTCTCGACACTCTGGCTCGGTTCGCTGGCGGCCGGTGCTGTGTTGACGGCGGGCGGATGCTCGACGTCGCCGACCAGCGCGGCCGATCGTGAGGCGCTGTCGGAGCACGCCGGCGGGACGCTGGCGGGCTTCGAGGCCGTGGACCCGTCGCTCAAGTCGATGATCGACAAGGCCCCGGGATACGCAGTCTTTCCCGATGTGGGCAAGGCCGGCTTCATCGCCGGCGGCGCGTACGGGCGCGGCGAGGTGTACGAGAACGGTCGCATGGTTGGATACGCCGACCTGGCCCAGGGCACGGTCGGCCTGCAGATCGGTGCGCAGACCTATGACGAGCTGGTCATCTTCTTCAGCCAGGAGCAGTTGAACAAGTTCAAGAGCAACCAGTTCGCCTTCAGCGCCAATGTCTCGGCGGTGGCGATCAAGCCCGGCGTGGCGGCCGCGGCGGATCACTCCGGCGGGACGGCGGTGTTCGTGCGTCCGCAGGGCGGCCTGATGGCCGAGGCCTCGATCGGTGGGCAGCAGTTCACCTACACGTCGAAGGAGCAGGCCCAGGCGCAGGGCGCGTCGATGTCCGCTGACGGGCAGCGGCGTGCGAGTGGCGACGGCGGCCGCTGAGCGCCATCCCGCGGCCGGACCGGCCGGGCGCCGCCGGTGAGTTGTCCGCGGCGCCCGGCGATTGTGTTTCGTGGGTGTTCTGAAACGGCGGTTGCATCATCAACTCTTGCAGTGGAGATCACCATGCTTCGATGGGCACTCATCTTCTTCGTCGTGGCGATCATTGCGGCGATCTTCGGCTTCGGTGGTATCGCCGGAGACGCGGCGTTCATCGCCCGGGTTCTGTTCTTTATCTTCCTTGTGCTCTTCCTCGTCGGGTTGCTGTACAGCCTGGCGACAGGGAAGCGACCGCCCGCCCCTTTGTAGGAGGGGCGGTGAGCTTCTCGCCGGTGTGGAGTTGCTTTACAGCGGCGAGGACCGCGGCGGCGTGGCCGGGGGTCTTGACTCGGCTCCAGACCTTGGCCACGACGCCGTCCGGGGCGATGAGGTAGGTGGTGCGGAGCATGCCGCGGACGATGTTGCCGTACATGTTCTTGTCGCCCCAGGCGCCGTAGAGCGTGCTGACTTTGGGGTTGCCCTTGGCGTCGGGTTCATCGGCGAGGAGCGTGAAGGGGAGCGCGAACTTGCTGGCGAACGCGGCGTGCGAGGCCTGATCGTCGGGGCTGATGCCGATGATGTCGCAGCCGATCTTGGAAAAGTCCGGGTGATGGTCGCGGAACTGGCAGGCTTGGGTGGTGCACAGGGGCGTGTCGTCTTCGGGGTAGAAGTAGATCACGACGGCGCGGCCGCGGAAGCTGGAGAGCGAGTGCTTCTTCCCCTCGGCGTCGCGGAGGGTGAAGTTTGGGGCGGGGGTGTTGGGGTCGATGAGGGGCATGGGTCAGGGCTTTCGGGAGTGGGCCGCGGCGTCGGACTTCTTCCAGAACTCGGTGCCGGTCTTGGTTTCCTGATCGGCGAGGAGCCAGAGCATTCGGGCGATGGCGGCCTGCTCGATCAGCTCTTTCGGGGGCGAGGTCTGCCAGAGGGTCCACGCCGCCTCGCCGTTTCGGCGGGCGCGCTCGAGCGCGGCGGCGTCGCCGGTGGCGCGGTGGAGTTCGAGATCGGCTTCTACCAATAGGTGCGAGAACTTGAGGGCGTCGCGGTAGGCGCCGGTCTCGGGCTTGACGAAGAACGTGCAGGCCGCGCCCATGCGGGCGGCCTCGTCGAGGTACTTCCGCTCGCCGGTGGCGCGGAAGAGGCCGAGGTTCGCGCGGAGCATGAGGGCGGTGTTGTAGGTGAGCTTGCCGCGGTTGAGCTTTCCGTCGGCGACGCGCTGGTTGTCGAAGAGCAGGCCGTCTTTGTCCTGGAGGTGCTCGCTGGTCCACTTGACCAGCTTGCGGGCCCACTCGATGTTGGCTTCGCGGTCGCGGTGGCGGGCGACGGCGAGGGCGGCGACCGCGCCGGGGCCGTTGGCGCAGGTGTTCTTGGCTCCGCCCTTGTGCTGCTCGTGCCACCAGATGCCGCCGCCGAGCTGGTCGTCCCAGCCGCTGAGGGAGAAGGCGAGGGCCTGGGCGGCGCGGTCGGCGTATTTGGCTTCGCCGGTGAACTCGAAGGCCTCCATGAAGGTGATGACCATCCACTCGTTGTCGTCGTAGTACTTGTCGTGTCCGTTGCCGGCGGTGGGGGCAGGCTCGTAGCCGGGGATCTTCGCCTTGGCGTCCCAGTAGCGGTCCATGGCGGTGAAGAAGCGCTCCATCGCGGGGCGGTAGGTGGCGGGATCGTGGCGGGCGGCCGCGACGAGGGCGGAGAACATGACGCCGTTGCCCCACATGAACTCGGGCTCGCGGTGCTCGGTGCTGCGGGCGTAGAGGTTGGTCTTTTCGAGGAGGAAGGTCTTCTGGATGGAGTCGGTGACGGTCTTGGCGCGTAAGGCGAAGGAGGGTGCGGCGGGCGGCTGGGTCTGCGCGATGAGCGGGGCGGCGATGAGCGCGAGGGCGGCGGTGAGGATGCAGCGGAGGAGCATCGTGGATTCTCAAGCGCGCGGGCGGCGTCTACTTCAGGCGGTCGAGGCGGCCCTTGCGCTTCATGATGTTCTTGTAGTCCCACTGGATCTTGATGGACTTTGTGAGCCAGCGCTTGAGGTCTTTGGGGGAGATCTCGTCGACGCTGGTGAAGCGGGCGGCGGCGGTTTGGAACTTGGTCTTGGGCGGGTCGACGGGGAGGTTGGGCTCGTCGAAGGAGCGGCCGCTCCAGAAGAGGAGGCGGATGCACGGACCTTCCTTCTTGGAGCCTTTAAGGTGGTGGTAGCCGACGATGGGGTTGCCGTCGAGGAACCAGACGGGGTGGCGGTGCCAGATCTTGCGGTCGAGGTCGGGCTGCTTGGAGAGATGCTGGTCGATGGCTTTGGCGAGGGCCGCGCAGATGGGCTTGTGGATGGGGGATTGGGCGGCGTTGTAGGCGGTGATTTCTTTGGGGAGGGGCATGGGGGAGAGTAGGGGAGGGGGCAAAGTGCAAAGTGCAAAGTGCAAAGTGCAAATTGCGGATTCAACAGTTCTGGGTTCAAATAGATAGATGGCACCGAACCAATGGGTTCGGGCTTGTGGTCTGGGACGTTCGTGTTGTGGGACGCCGGGGTGTGACCCCGGCTTCAGGCAGTTGGTTTGGGGGACTCGCGGGGGCGCTTGGTTCGCGTGGTGGTGGTGCCGGCGATGGTGAGGAGCGTGGTGGGGGTGGGTGCGCCTGGGGCGCAGTTGGTGCACGGCTTGGTTGTGCGTGATTTGGGACGGCCTGCGCACGGTGGTTTGTCGGGCGCTGTCGAGAGTTGCACCCTTTCAGGGTGCGGGGATTCGTTGCGTTGCGGTCCGGGGGTTGCGCTCGCGGACTCGCTTAACCCCCGGCTATTGCCTGTCAGGCCTTCGGCCTGGGAGGCAGGTGTGGGAGGGGCCGATGTGGGAAGATGTTCGGTTGGCCCCAGTGGCCCCCGCCCCCCCAACGTTGCCGCGGGGGCTGTGGCTGCGTTGTTGTGCGCGGGGTTGTTGGGGGTGGTGTGGTTGGATTCGCGCTGGTCGTGGAGGTTGAGCGTGAGGTCTTGAAGTGGGGGGAGGAGGTTGAAGCGAGTGGTGTGGGGGGAATCGGAGTCGGAGGGAGTCGGAGTCTGCGCAGGAGCAGGACCGGAGGACGGCGCGGGCGTGGTGGGGGATGGCTGGCCGCGGGTTTTGGGGGATGCGCCGGAGTAGTGGCGGGCGAGGTGGAGCATGATTCGGCTGGCGAGGAGGGCGTTGGAGCCGAGGCGGGCGAGGACGACGTGGCCCTTGAGATCGCCGGGGCGGAAGAGCATTCGGGATTCGGCGTTGTTGTAGTTGTCGATGACGCCGCAGCAGGCGGTGAGGATTCCGCCGGTGTAGTTGGCGACCTGGAGGCGGGCGCGGCGGGCGAAGATGGATTCCATGGCGTTCAGCCGCGCATCGATGTCGGGGCGCGTGAGCCAGAGGGTGATGGCCTCAACGGTGGTGTGGGCCTTCTGGGCGAGGATGGAGAGGGAGGACTCGCCCTCGGCGAGATCGGAGAGGAGCTGCTCGGCGATGTAGTCGGGGGGATCGAAGTCGAGCGCGGGGATGGGCGTGCGGTCTTTGAGACGCTCGTTCCACTGGCCGATGGTTTGTGTAGACATGTCCCCCTGACCCTCCCCCTGTGTGCCCCCGACCGGCCGCGTGCGAATGCGCGGCCCGGACACGGGCTTTGAGCCCGTGGCGTTGGGAAAGTATGGCTTATGTTTGGGTATTTGTCAAGGGTGGGGGTGGGAAATGGTGGAATGTTGTAAGTGGTTGGTGGGGAATGGGATATGGATGGGGTGGGCGGGGCGCCTGAAGGCGGTATGAGCGGGAAGCTCGCTGAAGCGGGCTGGCGTTGAACGAAGGGGGCGGTGATGGTGGCGGCCGCGTACCCACGGCTAGGAGCGAGCAAGGCCCGTGAACGGGCCTGCGTGGGTGCGGCGCTTGGGGTTGGCGTGGCGCTTTGGATTTTGATAGAGGCGTGCGGCGGGTCGATGCCGCGAGTCTCAGGTCGAGCGCGAGAAAAGAGTCTGGGTGCGGCATCCATCCTGGGCGTCGCAGTCGCGGAAGTAGATGGGGCCGTCCTTGCGGATCGTCGCGTGCTTGCCGCAGAGCGGGCAGGTGTAGGCGAGGGACGAGAACTTGCCGCACTCATCGCACTTGAGGCAGTAGTCGCGGGCGTAGATGATGCGGACGTTGATGCTCTTGCACTTGGCGCAGCAGAGCGCTTCGGGGCGCTCGATGCGACCGGGCGCGAGGGAGGCAGGCGCGGGGGTCGCGGTGCGATGTGAGGCGGGCGCATCGATGCGTGCCGGTGGGCGTGCTGGTGTATGCCGGTTGGTCAGGAATCCGGAGATTCGGTTCAACTCGTCGTCTGTGAGATTGAAGACGGTGAGGTCCTCCGGCTTGGAGAAGATGAGGCTCTTCATGCCGCTGTTGCGGCGATGGTGGGCAATCTGATCGTTGATGGCGCGGGTGATCTGGTCGGCCTTCAGCACCTTGCCCTGAAAAGGGCCGGTGTGGCCTGAGAAGCGACCGTTGGTGCTAATGGCGACAAAGGGTCGGATGGGGAAGTTGCCGAACCACGTCTGGACCAATCCGGCGATCTTGTTGAGCAGAGGCGGCTCGGCGCGGTCGAGCACACGACGAAGGGAGGTCGCCTGCCGCTCGGCTTGCGCGAACGGATCGGCGAAGTTCTCTTCGTCGGTGCGACCGGAGCGGGCTCGCCACCGGCGACGCCACTGGCCCAGGCGATCGACCTCGAGCTCGCCGGAGACGCTCTTGCTCTCGATGATCGCGATGCCGTGGCGGTAGAGGACGAGGTGATCGATCTGCGTGAAGTCGGTCGAGACGTCGGCGAAACGGAGGTCGTTGAAGACGAAGATGTCACGGTGCGGGCCAAACTCGCGCTCCAAGTAGAAGGCGAGGTCCTTTTCGGCTTCCCAACCGGCGTGCAGGCGCGGGTCAGAGGGTTCGGGCTTGTCGAAGGGTTTGGCGATCATGGCGGCAGAATATCAGGGACGCGCGGGTGGTCCCACCTTCGGGCGCGAGAGGTCGTGCCGGATGCCAGATCCCCGTGTCGATCGCTCGGCGATGCTCCGTGTCCCGGACTTCGGACGCCGAGGGTCGCCGCGCGACCGACGCGGAGGAACCGCGACGGTTGTGGCACGCCCCATCGCGCTTAATGTCGAGCCACCTGCCCCATGCGCTCGCCCCCGATCACCCCCGCCACCCCCAGCGTGTCCGCATACTGCTGGAATCGAACCACCTTCCCATCTTCCAGCCGCCACACGTGCGCAAACTGCGTGTGCTGCTTGCGACCCGTCTTCCTGTACACCCCGCCATACCGCCCCAGCGCGACGATTGTCGATCCGCCGTCGATGAACTCCTCCGGATTCACCGTGAACCCGTCCCACTCGCTCACGCACCGCGCGAACACCCCCTTCGCCACCGCCTCCGGCCCCACGTACGGGTTCCCATCCGCGTACGGAAAGTGCTCCGCCTCGTTCCACACAATCTTCGGGCTCATCGCCCCCATCACGCCCGCCACGTTCCCCTTGCCAAAGTCCGCGTACAACCCACGCACGATCTCCAGGTTCGTCATCGCACAACCTCCGCCACGCCGCCGCCCATCCGGTTCAATGCTCTAGTCATTGTATTGGAAACCGGCCCGTTGCGCACAGCGTCGAGCCACCCGCCCGCGGTCGGTGGCATGGGTCAATCACCTTTTGGTCGGTGCCACCCAACGCCGTGAACTACGCGGCCTGGTTCAGTGTACGGAACTCCTTGGCGGCAAGGACTTGTGAGCGGGTGGCTGTGGTGATATGGGGCGGGCCGGGGGGAGCATGATCACGCTTGTGGGGCCAGCGGTAG
>JBGAOP010000060.1:0-5810 GCA_044221735.1 Phycisphaerales bacterium
GGGTGGCGGCGGTGGTTGGGGCGGCGGCGGTGGCGGTCGCTCCGGTGGCGGCGGCGGCGGTGGCCGCGGCGGCTACGGTGGCGGCGGCGGCGGCGGTGGTGGCGGTGGCCGCGGCGGCTGGTAAGCTTGGGCAAACGTGTAGAGCACATCGCTCACAGTTCACAGTCAAATCAGACAAGGCCCGGGCATGTGCTCGGGCCTTGTCATTGGCGGCGTCGTAATACCTGAAGAGCCCTCGCGGCCACGCAGGGGACCGGGGAGTTGCGCGACAGCTTGCCGATGCAGCACGTAGAGATGCGAGGAGGAAACGCAGGGGCTTATGCAGGGAAAAAGGGAGACTTGCCTGTCGTCAGCTTGAAGCCGCACGCCGAACGACGTCCCCCGCAGGCGCAGAGCGAGAGTGAGCCGGGCTGCGCATCCAGGTTTTGGAGTTCAGGGGTGGTGGGCTGCGATATACGCGTGGGCTGTGAGAGCCAGTTGATAGGCGCCGTAGGCGAACGAAGAGAGAATGACGAGGCTCGCAAGCAGCCACCACGGCTGCATGATGACCGGCCAGTACTTGCGAGTGCGTGCTCGCTCCAGGCTCCCTGTGAGTTTGCCGGGATCGATGGCTTTGGCCACGTCCACGGTGGTCTTGGGCCACGCCGCCCACCAGAGCTCCGCGGCGCCCAGCGAGCCGTTGCTGTTCTTCGAAACGACCGGGAAGAACCGCCGCTGCTCGGCATTTTGCAGGGCGGCTGCGCCGACCAGTGGCGGCTTGCCCGCGACGGCAAGCTCCTGTGAGATCGCCCGCAGCCGCTTGAGCGTGGAGAAATACCCGTGCGCCACGAGCGAACGGACCTCGTGTTTGGTGAAGTGGTCGAGGTCGGTCCGCATGGCCCCAAGCAGTTCTTGGTGGTCGTCGGCGATGGCGTGGGTGTAGACGTGTCGGTCGTCGATGCTGACGTATTGCACCTTGCTTTTGTTGGCGAAACCGAGACTGCCGTCGGGAATCAGAAGAACGGAGTGGTGCTGCTGCGCCGATTGCGTGGTTGAGGCCACGACGTCGATTGTTCTAAAGAGATTGCGGATCACATATCTCAGCCAAATGCTCTCGTTCTTGAACGGTCGGCCGGTCGCGTCGCTTGCGAGGATCAGGTCCACCTGATCGCTGGTTTCTTTGCGAAGAAACGCGCCGACTCCGAGATTGTCGCATAGTCCGCCGTCAGAGAGAAACACGCGAACGAGCTCCTTGCTGTCGAGTTTTTCCTCCGGAAGCAAGAACTCATGGGGAGGGAAGAACGCTGGAAAGGACGCGGACGCCACCACAGCGTCCGAGATACGGATGCGGCTGGCGTCGCGCGGAGGAAGTGTGGAGGCGATATCTCGATGGAGCCCGCGTTCGGTGAACGCCGCCGGCACGCCATGGGTCATGTTGGTCGTGGTGATGTGCAGCGCAGGCGCATTGCCCTGTTCACCACGGAGCGCTTCCAGGTCTTCGAGCCACTTGTAGCGTGAATTCCACGACTTCGTGAGTTCGTGGATGCGTCGCCTGAAGACCCGGTTCGGCGTTCCTCCGTGGGCGATCCGGAGCTCCCACTTCTGTTTGCCGATCAAGAGGAGCGGCCACCGGATGGGAAACGTCAAGGCCTGGTACAGCCAGAGGATCGGGATCATCGCCACCAGGTGGTTGCGGATGTCTTTTCGGGTGAAGTCGACGATCTCCTGACAGAGCTTTGTGAACGCGGGCTTATCGTGGAGGTAGGCCTTCCAGTTTGCGACAAGGTGTGCCGCGAGAATGCTCCCGCCGGATGTCGCGCTAATTACACGAACGCAGGAAAGAACCTTGCACTCGTACAGCGCGCCGACCACGCCCAGGTGGAAGAGCGTGGCGCGAAAGCCCCCGCCTGACAGAGCCAAGCCCAGGCGAATGGGCGAGCCGTCGCTCGTGCAGTCGCCCCGATCGACGGCCACGAATTGCTCAACTTCGGGCATAGATGTCTCGCAAGTCCGCGGAGCCTCGAAGGCCGCGGGAAAGGGGTGTTGCGATGGAGTGTGCCTAGGCATGCGGGAGACTGGATACAGGTGAACAGGTTAGGGAACTGCATAACATAGGAATGGCCATATCACTGTACCAAGAAATCACATACAATGTCGGACGTCAATCGCACACAGTGTTTTGCACAGTGTTCGATCCCGTCTTTGGGGGATAATGTGTTGTTGCGGAGAGACTCGGGACGCCTGCGGGGGAGCCTTCCATGCCAATGCGGCTGGTTGATGATCGGCAGAACGCTTGGGAGCCAGCATGCTGTGCTGACTGGTCAGGGAGATAGGTTGTGTGGGATGGGTGGGGCCGTGCCGGCGGAGGATACGGGCGTGCTAGTGGGTATGCGGCCGAGCGGCGGCAGGTGGTCCCGACTGACTCTGTGGCTTTGGTATTCGTGCATTCAACCACCGACCGCCCAAAGCGCGGTCGGTGGCACGGAAATGGGACCTACTCCCCCGAGTGCACCCTCGGCGTCCGCGGCCCCTGCCTGCTCATCCGCTCCAGCAGCCGCCCTGCATCATCATCCACCACGATCGCATCGCCCGGCGACACCCGCAAAAAACGCTCCGCCTCCATGTGATTCAGCAGCGCGATGAGCGGGTCGTAGAAACCCTCGGTGTTCAGCAGGCCGATCGGGTGGTCGTGGATGCCCAGTTGGGCCCAGGCGAGGATCTCGAAGAGTTCATCCAGCGTGCCCACGCCCCCCGGGAGCGCGATGAAGGCCCGCGCGATGTCGGCCATCATCTTCTTCCGCTCGTGCATGGTGTCGACGATGCGGAGTTCGTGAATCCCTTTGTGCCCCAGTTCCTTGTCCATCAGGTGCTGGGTGATGATGCCGGTGACGGTGCCACCATGCTCAAGCACCGCATCGGCGACATGCCCCATCATCCCCGCGCGGCCGCCGCCGTAGACCAGCGAGATATCCCGCTCCCCCATCACACGCCCCAGAGCCCGCGCGGCCGCGGCGTACGCGGGCCGCGAGCCGGAGGAGGCTCCGCAGTAGACACACAGAGGCGAGAGTGGGCGGGGGTGCGAGGGAGGTGTGGGCATGGGGTCAGGATATTGAGAGTGAAGGCCGCGCGCAGAGATTCGCAGAGGTCACGCAGGGGTGCGCGGAGAGGAGGGGAACGGGGAAAGACGGGGAAAGAGAAGATGAGGCCAGGGATCTGTGGACTGGTGAAGCCGGCAGCGTGTCTTCATCCTCCCCCTCTTCTCTTCGTCTTGGCTCTCTCCACCCCTTCCACCCGCCTTTCTCCGCGAACCCCCGCGCAGCCTCCGCGAACCTCTGCGTGCCGCCTTCCATCCCGCGTATCGTGGTGCGTGCACCCCTCCAAGCACATCCCGGTCCTGCTCAAGGAAGTCATCGACCTGCTCAACCCCCAGTCGGGCGAGGCCGTCGTCGATTGCACCGCCGGCCTCGGCGGTCACGCGGCCGCGATGGCCGATCGAATCGGGCCAAATGGAACGGTGGTCCTGATGGACCTCGACGCCCTGAACCTCGACGTCTCGGCCAACCGAGTCCGCGCGCTCCCGAACGCCCCAAGGGTCATCCCGATCCACGCCTCCTTCTCGCAGGCAGCCAGGCTCATCAAGACCCATATGGATGCCGACCCTGCCTCCAACATCTCAAATCTAAAATCTGAAATCTCAAATCCCCCTTCGGTTCTCCTCGCCGACCTCGGCTTCGCCTCCCCCCAAGTCGACGACCCCGCCCGGGGGTTCTCCTTCATGCGCGAAGGCCCCCTCGACATGCGACTCGATCCGGGGGCACCCATTACGGCGGGTGAGCTCGTCAACACCATGCCCGCGCGCGACCTGGCCGAGCTGATCATGAAGTACGGCGAGGAGCCCCCCTTCGTGGCGCGGCGGATCGCCGAGAAAGTTGTCCTCGCGCGAACCTCGGGGCCGATACAGACCACCGTCCGGCTGGCGGAGGTTGTCCGTTCCGCGATTCCCGTCGCGCGAGCGGCCGAGTCTTCGATCCATCCGGCCACGCGGACGTTTCAGGCCCTCCGGATCGCCGTCAACGACGAGATCGGAAGCCTGGAACGGTTGCTGGAGTCGATCGAACGGGCCGCGACGCAGGTCGGCGCCGGAAAAGACACTTGGCTCGCGCCCGGGGCGAGAGTTGGCATCATCTCGTTTCACTCGCTGGAGGACCGGCCGGTGAAACAGAGTTTCGGGAGGCTTGTGGAGAAGGGTCTGGCGGAGCCAGTGACCAGGAAGCCCGTCGTTGCAGGTGACGCGGAGATTGCAGCCAATCCGCGGGCGCGGTCCGCCAAGCTGCGGGTCGTTCGGTTGGTCGGCTGAAACGAGATGGACGAGTCGGCGGGAACGCCGGTCGCCCGATTCACATCCCGATCCCTTGTCTCGCGTGTGGCGGAACGGACTCTCTGCCCAATGCGTTGCGAGACAACCCCCCGCCCAACGGTTCGTGCATGGACGCCTACGCCGTGACCAGAGAACACAAACTCGCGCTCATCGTCGGTTTCTCGCTCTTCCTCGTCCTGGGCGTGCTGATCAGTGATCACTTCAGCAAAGCCCGCCAGGTCGAGATGGCCGAGAACATCCAGCCCGCCTCCGCCAAGGACATGGGCGGAGCGCCCCCGGGCGTTCGCATGGCCAGCGAGCCCGGCGTCGTCGGCGCCTCCGGCGCGGCCACGGCCTCCGGCATAACCACCCATCCGGGCAATACCCCGGTCACCCGCGCGGATCTCGTCCAGCTTCCCGGCATGGGAACCCCCGGCGCACCCTCGCTCGCCGCGAGCGGCACGCTGGTCGTCGCCCCGTCTCGCGGCGTGCCCGCGGTCGCCCTCGTCGGCACCAACACCACGCAGTATCCGCCGAGCGGCGACTCGCACTACGACGCTCCCGCCCCCGGCGTTCCCCCCGTCACCCCCGCGGTGCAGATCCCGCTCCAGCGGCACGAGGTGAAGGAAGGCGACACGCTCTACCGCATCGCCGTGAAGTACTACGGCGATGGCAAGCTGTGGGAGAAGGTCCGTGATTACAACAAGGACAAGGTCAGTGGAGGCGGTCTCCGCGAAGGCGTGACGCTCATGCTCCCGCCCAAGGATGTGCTGCTCGGCAAGCCGTACGTGCCGCAGGCCCAATCCGGCCCCGGTCCGACGACGATCGTGATGGACGGCAACCGCGGCGGCTCACAGGACCCGGCCAAGGCCCCCAAGGCCGCCGATGCGCCCAAGGCCTCCGGCGACTATCGCGAGTACATCGTGAAGGATGGCGACACGCTCGTCGGCATTTCCCGCAAGATGCTCAACTCCGGCAAGCGGTACAACGAGATCATCGAGGCCAACAAGGGAACGCTCAGCGACCCCGAGGCCCTCACCGTCGGCATGAAGCTGCGGATCCCCGCCAAGTAAGCACCCCCCTCACCCCCAGGCTCGCCACGGAGTGGCGGCGAACCCGATCTACACCCACCGCCACGGAGTTGGCGGACTACCCGCGGGAGGTCTCGTGCTGGCCAAACTGAGCGTGCTGATCGTCGGTCTGGGCGTGCTGGCGTGCCTGCTGCTGGGCATCCGCCAACTGCGAACCCAGGCCGCGCACGAAATGGCGGATGTGCAAAAGCGTGTGGCCCGCCACGACCGCGAGTTGTGGAAGCTCCGCTCCGAGATCGCTCGCCGCATCACGCCCGAGAAAGTGGAACAACTCGCCCGCACCTTCGGCGATCTTCAGCCCATCAGCGAGGAGCGGTATCGCGTGATGGTGCGGCTGGAGGCAGAAGAGGCCGGGCAGACGACGGTGACCATGGGTGGGGGTG
>JBGAOP010000034.1:0-38895 GCA_044221735.1 Phycisphaerales bacterium
TATGTGAAGGGAAGGTCGGTGCGGTTGACGGTGGTGCGCGGGCTGGGGGCGCCGGCGACGCTGACGATGGAGCCTCTCGAGGGGGAGATGGGGTGGACTCTGATGGAGGGGGACGGGGTGGAGGTGCGGGCGGGGCGTGATGGGAAGTAGCGTTGGCGGGCGAGGGAAGGCAGCACGCAGAGAGCGCGGAGGGGGCGCAGAGAGCACAGAGAGGGACGGATGGAGGTAGTGCGGGTCCTGGCTACAGCCCGGGCAAACATCCACGGGATTCGCTCGCGGACTCGCTCATCCCGGGCGTGTGATTCAAGCAGGATTCGTATGAGAGACTTGAGGGCGTGCGCCGTGGGCTTACGCCCACGGCAAGGGACTGGTCGGCCCTCCGGGCCTGCACGCGGCGAGGAGAGGCGGCGCGGAGCGCGTCAGGTGGTGGCGAGCTTTGGCTTAGCGCTCACGCGGGGCTGGACTGGGCGCGGGGCCTGCTGGTGGGTTTTCTTGGCGCGATGGGTGGACCAGTCGGTGACGGCAAGGTCCGGATCGGTTTTGTCGCCGGCGTGCAGGTTGATGACGTCGTAGGTGTTGTTGCGCTGCGCGGGCATGAAGCCGGCGTCGCGGATGAGGCGGCAGAGGACGGCCTGGTCAAGGCAGTAGGTGGTGCCCGCGCTGCTCACGACGTTTTCTTCCATCATGACGCTGCCCATGTCGTTGGCGCCGTAGGCCAGAGCGACCTGGCCGATGTGCGGGCCCATGGTGACCCAGGATGCGCCGATGGAGTAGATGTTGTCGAGGAAGAGGCGGGAGAGGGCCTGGGTGCGGAGATAGTCCGTAGCGCCGGACATGCGGACGCGCTTGCCGAAGAGGTGGGCGGTGGGGTGGAGGCGCTTGTCGATGGCGTCGTAGTCGTACACGTCGGCGGCGCGCTGTCCGGGGGGGAAGTTGCCGCCGCGGGCGATGACGTCGCCGGGGAACTCTTGCGCGAGCTCCGCTTCGTCCGCGCCCCAGTCGGGGACGCGGCCGAGGGGAGTGTTTTCGCGCTGGAAGGGCCAGGAGATGAAGGCTTTGTAGTGACCAGAAGGCATCGAGGCATCGAGGCATCCAGGCATCGAGTTCGAGACCTTGGTGCCTTGGTGCCTTGATCCCTCGATGCCCCTCAGCGCCTTGTCCTGCCACTTGCGCACGAGGTGCATGTGGTGGATGCGATCGGCGTGGCCTTCGATGTGGCCGAACATCATCGTCGCGCTGGTGAACATGCCCAGGGTGTGGGCGACGTACATGCAGGTGAGCCAGGCTTCGGCGTCGCACTTGCCGAGGCCGATCTTGCGGCGAACGGGATCGGCGAAGATCTCGCCACCGCCGCCGGGGATGGAGTCGAGACCGGCGTCGCGGAGGCGGACCATGACGTAGCGGATTTTGTCTTCGAGCGATTCACCGGGCGGATCGAAGAAGTGGACGAACTCGATGAACTCGGGCGGGCTGAAGGCGTGGATGTGGATCTTCGGGAACTTGGCCTTGATGCCCGAGAGCAGATCGGTGTACCAATTGAGCGGGAGGGCGGGGTTCATGCCGCCCTGCATGAGGATCTGCGTGCCGCCGATGGCCGCGAGTTCGGCGATCTTGTCGTGGATCTGTGCGGGCTCGAGGGTGTAGGCGTCGTGGTCGCCCTCATCGCGGCGGAAGGCGCAGAAGGTGCAGCGGGCGTTGCAGACGTTGGTGTAGTTGATGTTGCGATCGATGATGTAGGTGCGGATGTTGTCGCCGTGGAGGGCGCGGCAGCGGGCGTCGGCGTGTCGACCGAGAGTGTGGAGGGGCGCGGCGCGGAAGAGCTCGAGGGCCTGCTCGGGCGTGAGGCGGGCGTGGCCGAGGGAGACGGCGCGCAGGAGGCCGGGATCGGCCGCGGGAAGCGTGGGGTGCTCGGGGTGGGGTGAAGAGGGTGGAGGGCATGGGTGGCGGGGGATCAGGGGATCAGGGGATCAGGGGATCAGGGGATCAGGGGATCAGGGGATCAGGGGATCAGGGGATCAGGGGATCAGGGGATCAGGGGATCAGGGATATCGAGTTTTCAGGAGGGAGTGAAAATATAGGAGGGGGGCTTGGAAGTTGGCAGGGTATGGGGTTGGTTGGTGTGAAGGGATGCGGGCGGTGCGGGGTGGGAGGTTCGGGTTGGATGAAGAGCGGCCGGGTGTGGCGTGATGGGGATGTGTGGATGAATCGCCGGATGGGGGTGGTCGATGCAGTGGGTACGCCATGAACAGCTTTGTGCCGCGGCCCCATGTGAGCGAAGCGATCCGTCAGTTGCGCGGATGGGTGTCGCTCGCGGCGGGCGCGCTGGCGCTCTGCTGCGTGGTGCAGATGCTGGTGTTCGGGTTCGCGGCGTACACGCAGGCGCGGTGGGATGATGTGAAGGGGGTTGGGGAGCAGTCGTACAAGGTGATCGGCGCGGATCCGAACTCGGTGGTGAAGCCGCCGCCGAGCTTGGACCCGACGGTGAAGGTGGAGGGGCCGGCGAAGGACGAGCACGCTGCTGCGGGGATCCGCGGGGCGGTGGCGACCATCGCGCAGGGCGCGCAGGGGCTTGACGTGAACCGCGTCCGCAGCCCGGCGGATCTGTGGATGCGGCGGGCGAGCGGATTCGCGGTGGGAATCGGTGTGCTGGCGGGGTTGTGCTTGACGGTGCTGACACTCCTGGGCGTGATGATCGCGGGCGGCGGGTGCGTGCCGGGGGTGGAGCGGGCGACGACGGCGGCGGTATGGTCGCTGGTCCTTGGGCTGATCTGCCTGCCGTGGGAGCGGCTGATGCCGGGGCTCGGCGTGCCCGGGGTGTTCGCCTCGTACGCGGACATGACGGGCGTGATCGACGCCAAGACGATCGGCGGGACGGGCGCGGGATCGCTGGCGATGCTGATGCAGTGGGTGGTGGCCCCGGGCGTGGCGATGTTCGCGTCGCTGGGTGTGGCGCTGTGGTTCAGGGCGGGCGTGGAGCAGGGGATCATCGTGATGTCGCCCAGCGAGCTTGATCGGGCGGTGATGCGCGAGGCGGAGATGATCCAGAAGCGCGGCGTGGCCACGAGTGCGCCGAAGGCAGTGGGGGCGCTGAATCAGGCGATGGGGGGGATGGGTGGAGTGGCGACTGTTGCCGATGTGCCGCGCGGCGCACCGGCGGGCACGCTCTCGGCGGTGGAGCGTGCGCTGGAGGCTTCCGGGATGTCGGGGGCGAGCGCGAGCGGCGGGGGGAAGGTTGCGCGGGCGTTTGCCAGCGGCGGCGGGGTGGCGGATGGGGATTTCAAGCGGCCGATTTGAGCGGGATGCTCGCTGTATGGGCGAGGCCGTGCCCGGGCTTGCGCCCGGGCCTCTGTTACTTGGCGAGCTTGGCGACGACGCGCCAGACCGAGTGGGGGCTCAGCGCGCGGCCGGTGTGGGCGTTGAACTCTTCGACGAGTTTGTCGAAACGTGGGTCGTAGGGGAGCTGGTCGCGCTGGCCGAGCGTGCCGGTGATGGCGGTGACGCGGTCGCGGAGCCAGGACTCTTCTTTGGGCTGGAGTTTGACGGGGAGGGTGGCCGCGCGGCCGGACTTGGGGAGCTTGCCGGCCTTGCGGAGGTTGTGAAGACGGCGGAAGAGGGCGTATTTGTCGAGATCGGGGCGGGCGGCGTTGATGGTGGAGAAGAGGGACTCGAACTCGTCGGTGTAGGGGAGGTCGTCGAGGGTGCGGTTGCAGGACTTGTAGCCGTTGATGAGGTCGGCGTCGGACTTGGCGGGGGATTTGGAGTCGGTGGGGAAGAGGGTGGCGGGTTTTGGTACCCCCACGCTCCGCGTGGGGCGGGTGCCGGAGGAGGATGAAGTTGGTGAGGAGTTCTCACGGGCAGGCGTGTCGGACCCCACGCGGAGCGTGGGGGTACCCGGGCCGAGGCGGGCGAGCCAGTCGGTGTAGCCGCCGGGGCCGGTGCCGGCGTGGCCGGAGGAGCGGTAGCGCTTGATGACGTTGGCCGCGCCGAGGTGTTGGAAGATGTCGTCGCCGACGGCGGCGGAGTGGCCCATGGCGCGGACGGCGTCCTTGATCTCGTCGAGATCGAGGAGGGCGAGGGAGTGGCGGCCGGACTTGTCGCAGAGGCGGACGAGGTGGCCGACGATCTGGTGGGCGGTGCGGAAGGGGACGCCCTTGAGGACGAGATACTCGGCGAGGACGGTGGCGTCGAGGTGGCCGCGGTCGAGGGTGGCGGCGATCTTGTCGGCGTTGAAGCGAGCCGAGGCGACGATGCGGGCGGCGATGTCGAGGGAATCTTTGAGAACGTCGAAGGCGGCGAAGACGTGGCGTTTGTCTTCCTGCAGGTCGCGGTTGTAGGCGAGGGGGAGGCCCTTGAGGATGGTGGCGAGGGCGAAGTGGGAGCCGAAGATGTTGCCGCAGCGGCCGCGGATGAGCTCGAGCATGTCCGGGTTGCGCTTCTGGGGCATCATGCTGGAGCCGGTGGTGTAGGCCTCGCCGAGGGTCAGGAAGGAGAACTCGGTGGAGCAGTAGAGGATCCACTGCTCGGCGAGACGCGAGAGGTGCATCGCGGTGCGGGAGCAGGCGTGGAGGAAGTCGAGGGCTTCATCGCGCGAGGCGGTGGAGTCGATTGAGGAGAGCGTGGGGGCGTCGAAGCCGAGGTCGCGGGCGACCTGGGCGCGGTTGAGGGGGAGTGTGGAGCCGGCGACGGCGCCGGAGCCGAGGGGGGAGGCGGCGAGGCCGTCGTGCCAGGTGGGCATGGCGGAGAAGAGGCCGCGGTCGCGATCGAACATCGCCCACCACGCCATGCACTCGGCGCCGAGGACGGCGGGCTGGGCGCGCTGGACGTGGGTGTAGGTGGGGATGACGGTGGTGCCTTGGGCGCGGGCGAGGAGGACGAAGGAGTTCTGGAGGGTGTCGAGGGATTGCGTGAGCGTGGCGCAGGCCTCTCGGAGCCAGAGGCGGAGGTCGAGGGCGACCTGGTCGTTGCGGGAGCGGCCGGTGTGGAGGCGGCGGCCGGCGTCGCCGATTTTCTCGACGAGCGCGGCCTCGATGCACATGTGGACGTCTTCGAGCTCGACCTTCCAGCCGGGCCATGCGCCCGGAACGCCCACGGCGGTTGGGCCGGCGGGGGAGGACTCGATCTCGCGGGTGATTTCGGAGAGGCCGCGCTCGATGGCGGTGTAGTCATCGCGGGAGGTGAGGTTTGCGCTGTAGAGCATTCGCGCGTGGGCGAGGGAGCCGCGGATGTCGGCGGAGTAGAGGCGCGTGTCGTAGGAGAGGGATTCGACGAAGCGGGCTGCGAGGGGGTCGGTGGCGGAGCCTTCGCCGTGCTTGGCGTGTTCCCAGGGTTTGGCGGAGGAGGGTGTTGTAGATTTTTTGGACATGGCAGCGAGAGATGTGAGCGGCGAGATTCGAGCGGCTGAAGCCGTGGAGCGGGAAGCCCGCTGAAGCGGGCTGCGCGGTGAAACAGTAGATGAGGATTTGGGATGGAGCATCGCACCCACGGCTGGAAGCCGTGGGCTAGAAGTGAACAAGGCCGTTGAAGCGGCCTGAAGAACGCCGCTCTTGTGGGGTCAACGATCCGTTCGCACCACGCCTAGAGCATCGATCTGGATCTGCTTGCGTACCGGTAGATTCGCTCCCTTCGGCGCTCCGGTGGCCTCGACCACCCACGTACCCGAATCGGCGCGGCGGGCGCGATAGTGGGTGTCCTGCTGCCAATCCTCGGTCTGGGCGATGACTTTTCGGGCGATATCGATCGCTTCGGCGTCGTTGGTCGGCGGGGGGAAGGTCGGGAGGAAGAGCCTCGCCAGAGAGCGAGCATCGCTTGGATCGAAGTTGAACTTTGATACCCAGACTTGGCTGGAGGGCTTTGATTCGCCATCGGCGAGCGGGCCGCGCTGGGCGGTCCACATCATGTATTTGCCGTCGTCGGAGAAGACGGGGAGGACGTCGGCGCCGGGGGCGTAGGTGATGCGGCGGTGACGGAGCTGGTCGGCGGGGGTTGAGGAATCCGGTGCGGGGACTTCGACGGCGATGACTTCGTAGTTGTCGTGGCCGATCTCGCTGGAGCCGTAGATGAGGAAGGTGCCGCTGGGGTGCCAGAAGGGGGCCCAGTTCACGTGGCCGTTGCTGGTGACCTTGTGCTCGCGCTCGATGCCGATGGGGACTCCGGCCGCGTCGAACTTGAGGTCGGCGACGAAGAGTTGGAGGAGGTCGTCGCCGTTGCGATCGGAGCGGTAGCAGATGCGTTTGTTGTCGGGGGACCAGAAGGGGCCGCCGTCGTACCCGTCGGCGTGGACGAGCTCGTGCTGCTGGTTGGTCTGGGTGTCGTAGACCCAGATGTCGGCGTCGTCCTTGCCGCGGGTGAGTTCATCGCGGACGTGGGCGTAGAGGACGAAGCGGCCGTTCTTGGAGTAGGAGCACTCGGCGTCGTAGTTGGGACGGGTGAAGAGGGGCTTGGCGGCGGCCGCGTCGGGGCCGAAAGTCGGGCGCGGGGCGTTGGGGTGGAGGGCGTCGAAGATCTCGGGGATGGTGCGGGTGACGACCTCCATCTCGTGTGGGAACATCCAGACGTATTTGCGCGTGCCGACCTGGAAGCCGGGGCGCTGGGTCTGGCCGGGAGCCGTGATCGTGGAGCCGAAGACGACCTGCTCGCCCGCAACGGGGTTGAACCAGCCGCAGGTGTTGGCGGAGCCATCGGGGCTGATCTTGATGGGCTTTTCGATGCCGGTCATGCGTTCGCCCTGCCAGGTGAGGCGGGCGACGTACATGGAGTAGAAGGGCTCCGGGTCTTTGCCCGCGGTGGGGACCGGGACGGCCTGGAAGATGACCCAGCGCGGCGGGGAGTGGTGATCGAAGTATGCTTCGCCGGCCTTGACGAACATGTCGCGGGAGGTGAGCTCAAGGTGGTCGGTGAGGAGTGGGGCCTCGGCGAGTTTCCAGTCGAGGGGTTTGGGTGGGGTGGTTGTGGAGGTGGTGGAAGTGGTTGTGGAGGTTGGTTGGGGAGTGGGCGCGGGCGGGGTGGAGGGGGAGCAGGCGGCGAGGAGGAGGAGCGCGGCGGCGGTGGTGGACGCGGCGATATTCATAGTGGGGGAGGGTACGCGGGGAGCAAAGTTCAGAGTTCAACCAGCAAAGTCCACATCAGGGCAGGCAATCGCGGGCGTGGGATGGTGCGATGAGAGCGGGTGCAGCCAACGATTGGCGGCGATGAATGAGCCTCGGCTGAATGTTGTGCATGCGACTTCGCGGTATGTCGTGATTGACAAGCCGGCGGGGTTGTTGTCGGTGCAGGGGAAGGGGGAGGATGGGCTGGACAACGCGGCCGCGCGGGTGCGGGAGCGATTTTCGGGGGCTACCGGGCCGCTGGTGGTGCATCGGTTGGATATGGATACTTCGGGGCTGCTGGTGTTCGGGCTGGATGCGGATGCGCAGCGGGAACTCTCGATGCAGTTCGAGGCGCGGCTGGTGGAGAAGCGGTATGTGGCGCTGGTGGATGGGCTGGTGGGGGCGGAGCGCGGGGAGATCGATGTGCCGATGCGGGCGGACATCGAGAATCGGCCCATGCAGATCGTGGATCGTGAGCAGGGGCGGGCGAGCGTGACGCGGTGGCGGCTGCTGGCGCTGGAGACGGATCGGTCGCGGCTGGAACTCGAGCCGCTGACGGGGCGGACGCATCAGCTGCGCGTGCACATGGCGCATGCGGGGCACGCGATATTGGGGGATGTGTTGTATGGGCCGCAGCCGCGGACGGCGGAGCTCTCGCCGCGGTTGTGCCTGCATGCGGCGATGCTTGCGTTTCGCGAGCCGGGGAAGGGCGGGGCGATGGTGCGGTTTGAGAGTCGGGCGGAGTTTTAGGCGAGCGGCTTGCCCTTGTTGACGGTTTCTTCCCAAGTCTTCCAGCGGCGCTCGTTCACTTCGCGCTGGTAGGGATGATCGCATTCCGGGCAGGCGCCGGCGTCGGGGAGGCCGTGGAGCGGGTAGTGGCAGTTGAGGCAGAGGAAGCGGCCGTTGGTTCGCAGGACGCGGCGGATCCGGTGGATGTCGAACATCCACTTGGCGACCAGCGTGAGCGTGACCGTCACGATCACGGCGGGGATGATCCATTCGGGGATGCCGGGGATGTACTTGCGAAGCAGGAGGCCGCCAAGGACGCCCACGGTGGGAAAGAGGATGATCGGAAGGATGTAGACGCCCGGGTGGGGGAAGCGGGGTTCGTAGAGGGTTTCGGGGGATTTGCGCGCGGGGGCGGGCATGCGCGAGAGTACGCACTCGCCGAATCCGCGGGATTCGCTCGACGACTCGCTCATCCCGGGCGTGTGAGATTAGACGGTTTCGAGGACGCCGCTCTGGGCGACGTGGAGGCCCATGTGGATGAGGACCTTGGAGAGGCCCACGGCATCGGCCTCGCTGAAGGCGAAGGCGTCGTGGCTGTCGACGTCGAGGACGCCCCAGCAGAGGTCGTCGAAGGCGTCCATGCAGGGGATGACGACCTCGGAGCGGTCGCGCGGGTCGCAGGCGATGTAGCCGTTGCGGAGGTTGTTCACGTCGGAGACGACGAGGGGCTTGCGCGAGAGGAACGCGCGGCCGCACGCGCCGAACATGGCGATGGGCGAGCAGGCGGGCTTGTCGCGACGCGGGCCGAGGATGAGCTCGTCGAGGTCGTCGTTCTTGAGATAGAAGCCGACCCAGGAGACGTCGGCGGTGTGGAAGGCGTCCCAGAGGGCGTCGACGGTGCGCTGCATGCGCGACTGGCGATCACCGGTTGGTTTGCCGAGGCGGGCGATGACGGCGTCGTAGTTTCGCGGAGTGCGCATGGGGGGATTATCGGCGTGGGGGTGGGGGTGAAGGGGCCTCCCCTCCGCCCTCGCCGAGCCTCGGGCACCTCCCCCGCTGGAGCGGGGGAGGCGGGAATGAAAAACGCACGGCGTGGGCCGTGCGTCTTGGGAAGGCGAGTTCGACCGGGCGGAAGCCCGGTGCCACTCAGAGGGTGGCGGAGGTGTAAGGGAGGAGGCCGAGGTAGCGGGCCTGCTTGATGGCGCGGGCGACCATGCGCTGCTCGGTGGCGGTGGTCTGGAGGCGCTTGCGGCCGTAGACCTTGCCGTTGGGGGACATCATGCGGCGGAGGTTCTCGACGTCCTTGTAATCGACGTAGACCTTCTCGGCGGCGCCGGACTTGGTGACCTTGATCTTGGGCTGGGAACCGAAACGGGCGAATCGGGACATGCTGCTGTGCTCCGTCTTGGACTTCGGCCCGACCTTTGGCGAACGACGCACAGGGTCGGGCGACGGGTGAAATGTGGGAGGAGAGGGTAGGCGCGGGAAAGGGGGAAGTGGGAGGGCGGAGGGCGGAAGGGCGGAAAGGGGCGAAATCAGGCGGATTTGACCAGTTTATGCCGGGGGGTGCAGGCGATGAGCAGGGCCATGGCGAGCATGATGGTGTTTTGGATGATGTTGCAGACCCCGACCTTCTCGGGGCAGAAGGGGGAGAGCTTGCCGAAGCAGCCGCAGTGGAGGTCGAGGTCGCGGGCGATGGCCTGGATGATGAGGACGATGAAGGTGATGAGGAGGAGCGAGAGGACCGTGGCCGCGGCACGGGCCCAGATGCCGCACAGGAGGAGGAGGGCGGCGACGACCTCGACCCAGGGGACGACGCCGGTGGAGAGCTTGACGAACCAGTCGGGGGCCGCGCTGGAGCCGTCTTTGAGTTTGAAGAAGGCCTGGATGGAGCCGGAGAAGAGTTGCGGCCCGTTTGCGCCGGCGAGTTTGTTGAAGGCGGCGAAGAGGAAGAGGCCGGCGAGGAGGGCCTGGCTGGAGATGACGGCGGTGCCGAGCGCGGAGACGCGGGCAAAGGGTGAGGTGGGAGGAGAGGGATTGTTCATTGGCCGTCTCCGGTTTCGCTGGGATAGCCCATCGCCTGCCAGCCGGGGATTCCGTCGTGGAGCACGTAGACCTTCTGGTACCCGGAGCCGTTGATGAGCTTGGCGACCTGTTCAGACTCATCGCAGTTGCCGCCGTTGCAGTAGACGACGAGTGTGGCGTCGCGCGGGATGGCGGCGAGCATGGGCGGATTGCCGAACTGGAAGTCGGCCTCGGCCATTCGGAACGAGCCCTTCACGTGTCCCTTGCGATAGTCCTCGAGCTTGCGGGCATCGATGAAGAAGGCCTGCTGATCGAAGAGGGACTTGGCCTGGGCGACGGTGATCTGGCCGGGCTTGGATTTGAGGTCGGCTTCGGTGGTGAAGACGAAGGCGGGGTTGGCGGTGGGGGGCGTTGTGGGTGTGGTGGTTGTGGTGGATTGGTTGTTGTTGATGAGCGGGGGCGGCGGGGCCGGGCGCGTGAGCGTGATGGGCCGCGCGATGGAGTCGGCGATTCCGATGGCGGTGCCGATGGCGGAGATGATGAGGACTTGCGAGAGGATGGACTTGCAGGAGCAGAGCATTTGAGAACTCCTGGGCGTGTGGACTGTCGCCCTTTCAGGGCTTGAAGGCAAAGACAGGAAGGAAGAGGGATCGGGAGTCGGCAACCGTGGGCTTACGCCCACGGCAAGGGACTTGGGCCCCTCCGGGGCCGGAGGCATGGAGGCAAGTAGGCATCAAGGCATCGAGGCATCGAGGCAGAAAAGCAGAAAAGCAGACAGGCAGATCCCGGGATTCGCCGAGCCTCATCCCGGGCGTGTGGGTTTGGACAACCGCCCCCGATGATCGGCGGATCGGCGATTGGCCGAGCAGCGATCACCGGGGGCGGCTTGAGGAAAAAAGGTTGCGTGGGGGGTGGTCAGAACTTAGTGCTTGCCTTCGTCCTTCTTGGCGGGCGGCATCACGGTGGGGGCCCTCGGGGGCTGGGGCATGGCCTGCGGGGCGGGCTGGGGCATGCCCTGCGCGAGCTTGCGGATGACCGCGGTGAAGGGGATGCGGAGGGTTTCGCCGCCGCGGGCGTCGGTGGAGACGGTGAGGAAGGACTGCACCATACCGGCCTCGGCGGGGGTGACGCCGCTGATGGTGATGGTGTAGGCGTTGGTGTCGGCGGACTTCACGACGTCGGTGACGACCTGCATCTCCTTACGGGCGTCGGTCTCGATGCTGAGGATGTTGAAGGCGGATCCGGAGCGGCTGTCGAGCTTGACGGTGGTGTTGAAGGGAGTGGAGGGGTCGTTGACGCGCAGGACGGCCTGGGCGGGGGAGGCCTTGATGTCGCCAACGACGTCGGCGCCGAGGAAGTAGGGCTGGAGCTTGGCCTTCTCGTCGTTGGTCTTGATGTCGAGCTGGCCCTGGAAGGTGCCGATGGGCGCTCCCTTGCCGACGTCGAGCTCGATGGGGACGACGGTGAGTTTCTCGCCGTTCTCCTCGACGGTCGTGGACGCGCCGATGGTGGCCTTGATGTGCTCGGAGTTGGGCGTGACGGAGGAGACGGTGAAGCCCTCCTTGCGGCCCTTGACGGTGAGCTTGGTCTTCTGGCCGGACATGTGGTCGACTTCGCTCAGGAACATCTTGGGCGGATCGAAGACCACGAGGGCCTTGACGTTGGCGGTGAGTGTGGCGATCTGCTGGTTGAAGACGCCCTGGGGATTGGTGACGGTGAAGGTGAGGGTCTTGGTCTGCGCGCCCTGGCGGGAGTGCGGATCGAAGCGGGCCGTGACCTTGCCGTTCTCGCCGGGCTTGTAGGTCGTCTTCTCGAGCGTGGGGACCGTGCAGCCGCAGGACGCGGCGACGGCGATGGTGATCTCCTTGTCGGAGACGTTGGTGAACGTGAAGACGTGCTCGACGGGCTCGGTGTCGGAGATATCACCCCAATCGAACTTGGTCTGGTCGAGCTTGAGGGCGTCGGGCAGCGCGTGGGGCTGGGCGGGGACGGGCTGAACGGTCGGGCCGACGGGGGCGTGGGCGGGCGTCGCGGTGACGGCGGAAGGGGCCGGGGGGGTTGGGGCCGCGTGAGGGTCTTGCGCCAGCGCGATGGACGCGACGGGCGCGAGGGCGAGGGCCGCGAGGGCCAGGATTCGGGCACGGTGGGAGACGCTGATCATGGGTCTTTCGCTCCAGTGGGTGATGGTCGAGTGCGATTGGTTCTGCGGCCGCCGCGCATCGGGCGGATGTGTGACGTTGATCGGAAGGTGGGTTGGTTTCCCCGCCCCTCCCGCCCCCCTCCATGGTGGCGACAGCCTGTTTTACGCGAGGAGTGCCTCGGCGTTCGGGGCGGCGGGATCTATTGCGGGGGAGGGTGGATCGGCGATTTCGGTAGTGGGGCGGTAGGGGGTGTCCCGTATGGGGGTGCGGGCGAACGCGTCGAGGGCGGCGTAGATATCCCCAGGTTCGGGGGCTGTGCGGATGGTTTCGCGGAGGGACTTGGAGGGGCCGAGGCGCTTGGCGAACCAAGAGATGCGGCGGCGGATCTGGAACATGGCGTATCGGTCGTCGCGATACTCGCGCATCAGGTCGAAGTAGCGGCGGATGGTGAGGAGGATCTCGTCACGGGTGGGCGTGGGTGGGATGACGCCGGTGGTCTGGAGGGCGAAGGCGTCGCGGAAGAGCCAAGGCGTGGAGAGCGCGCCGCGGCCGATCATGACGCCGTCGCAGCCGGTTTTGGCGAGCATCTCGATGACGTGGCGGGGCTCGGTGACGTCGCCGTTGCCGATGACGGGGATGGACGGGTGCGCGGACTTGACGGCCTCGACGACGCGGCGGATGCCGTCGTGGTTGACGACGCCCTGGAACTTCTGCTCGGTGGTGCGGCCGTGGATGGTGATCATGCACGCGCCGGCGCGGACGAGGCGCGGGGCGAGCCACTCGGCGACGGGGGCGTTGTCGAACCAGCCGAGGCGCATCTTGGCCGTGACGGGCGTGGTGTCGCCGACGGCGGACACGACGGCCTCGACGATCTTCTCGGCGGTGTCGGGGATGCAGAGCAGCTTGGAGCCGCCGTCCTTCTTGGTCACCTTGTCGACGGGGCAGCCCATGTTGATGTCGATGACGGTCGCGCCGTGGTCGCGGGCCCAGCGTGCGCCGTCGGCCATGATGGCCGGGTCGCCGCCGTAGAGCTGCATGCCGATGGGCTTGTCGAAGTCGTTGGTCTGGGCGAGGTCGAGGGAGGTGGCCGTGCCGCGCAGGAGGCCCTGCGGGGAGAGAAGATCGGTGCACGCGAGGCCGAGGCCCCCGTATTCACGGCAGATGGTGCGGAACGCGAGATCGCAGTAGCCCGCGATGGGGGCGAGAAGGAGGTTGGAGCGGAGATGGACGGGGCCGACGTTGAGCACGGGGGCAGCGGTGGAAAGTGATACGCGTTGGGTGAGGTGCGGGGCTCAATCGTATGTGTGCGCGAACGGATGGCGTGGGGCGCCGGTATTGGGCTGGTATGTTCCGGCCACATCGCTAGACTCCGCCCCCGACCCCACCCTCGCCCATGTACCAATCGCTCCTCACACGCCGCTACCTGACCAGCAAGATCATGCCCTGGCTGGCGATGATCTCGGTGGCGCTGTGCTGCATGATCACGTTGGTGGTGTGGTCGATCATGGGGGGGTTTCTGGATGTGTTCCGGGACATCGGGCGGAAGATGCAGGGGGATGTGAGCATCACGTGGCCGACGGTGGGGTTTGGGCACTACGAGGATCTGATCTCGCGGCTGGAGAAGGATGGGCTGGTGATGGCGGCCGCGCCGGTGATTCGGACGTATGGGATGGTGAGCCTGCCCGACGACCGTGCGGTGGCGGCGACGATCGAGGGGGTGGATGAGCGGTACGCGAAGATCGGGAACTTTGAGGAGTCGATCTGGTGGCGGCCGCTGGACAAGGCGGTGCGCAAGGATGTTCGGGCGCAGGATCCGCGGTTGAACGCGGACTGGCCGCGCGAGGTGGATGTGGCGTTCCAGCGGACGCACACGCTCGACGGGCGGCCGGTGGAGGCTCCGCCGCCGGGGTCGTTCCGGTCGTGGCAGCAGATGTACGAGGATGGGAAGCGGTTGATGGTGCGAGATCCGCGGACCGGCGAGGATCGCGCGGCCGCGGTGCTGGGGATTGAACTCGGCGGGTTCAGCCAGCGTCAGCCGGGCGGGTGGTACAAGGCGCCGGAGTTTGCGGCGTCGCGCCGGAGCGACGGGCAGAACGTGTGGTCGTCGGCGTTTCTGCCCTCGCGGAGCGTGATGATCACGGTGCTGCCGATGGACAAGAACGGGCGCGACATTTCGACGCGGTCGCTCAAGTTGCCGGTGGCGAACGAGTTTCGCAGCGGGTTCTTTGAGACCGACAAGAACACGATGCTGGTGCACCTGAGCGTGCTGCAGAAGCTGCTGAAGATGGAGGCGGGGCAGGTGCTTGAGGCGGCGCCGGTGAATCCGTATGCGATCGAGGGTGAGGATGGGAACGAGCGGGCGGTGGAGGGGAGGGTGGTTCGATCGGAGCCGGCGAAGGTGACGACGATCCTGGTGCGGGCGAAGGAAGGGGTGACGTCGGAGGATCTGCGGACGCGGTGCCTGGCGATTTACAAAGAGTTCGCGGCCGCGCATGCGGGGCAGGTGCCGACGATCGAGCAGATGGAGACGTCGAAGGGGATCACGACGTGGGAGCGGGCGTTCGCGGTGTTCATCGGGCAGGTGGAGAAGGAGACGGTGACGATCCTGCTCATGCTGCTGCTGGTGTCGCTGGTGTGCACGGTGCTGATCCTGTCGATCTTCTGGTCGATGGTGAACGAGAAGACGAAGGACATCGGGATCCTGAGGTCGGTGGGGTGCACGCGGAGCGGGGTGGCGTGGGTGTGGCTGCGATATGGGGCGATCATCGGGGTGATCGGCGCGGTGGCGGGGCTGGGGCTCGGGTGCGCGATCGTGTGGAACATCAACCCGATCCACGAGTGGCTCGGGCGGGCGGCGGGGATTCAGGTGTGGGATCCGAGCGTGTACTACCTGCCGGAGATCCCGAGCCACGTGAAGCCGTTCATCGCGATGGTGGTGGGGGTGAGCGCGATTGTGCTGAGCTTGCTGGGGGCGCTGGTGCCGGCGGTTCGGGCGGCGAACATGGACCCGGTGCGGGCGTTGAGGTTTGAGTGAGGCAATTTCAGATTTGAGATTTGAGATTTCAGATGTGAAAGACAGACGGAGTGCTAGGGCTTGGCGAGTGCAGCGTCGACATCACGGATTGCGGTGAACAACGCGGTGGGCGCGGGTGGGATGATTCTGTCGTGCGCGAATGTGTACAAGACGTATGTGCTTGGGCGCGTGGATGTGCCGGTGCTGCATGGGGTGGCGATGAGCGTGAAGGAGGGGGAGTGGGTGGCGATCCTCGGGGCCTCGGGGAGCGGCAAGAGCACGCTCATGCACATCCTCGGCGGGCTGGATCGGCCGGATCGTCGGGCCGATCGGTGCACCGTGAAGTTCCGCGATCGTGAGCTTACGGAGATGGGGGCGGGCGAGCTGGATGCGTACCGGAACCAGTCGGTGGGGTTTGTGTTCCAGTTCTATCACCTGCTGCCGGAGTTGACGGTGATGGAGAATGCGCTGCTGCCGGCGATGCAGCGGTGGGGGCGGATCGGGTTCATGCGGAAGCGGGCGGAGCTGACGGAGCAGGCGGAGGCGATCCTCGATTCGTTCGGGCTCGGGCATCGGCTGGAGCATCGACCGGCGGAGCTCTCGGGCGGCGAGCGTCAACGAACGGCGATTGCCCGCGCCCTCATCAACGACCCGCCCTTGCTGCTGGCGGATGAGCCCACGGGCAACCTTGATCAGAAGACGGGTGAGGCGATCCTGGACTCGGTGGCGCGGGCGCGGTCGGCTCCGGGGCAGGCGAACGCGGCCAAGCGGACGATCGTCATGGTGACGCACGACTCGCGGGTGGCGGCGCGGGCGGATCGGGTGGTGCGGCTGGTGGACGGGCGGGTGGCGGAGGGGATTGAGGCCGCGGCGGGGGTGTGAAGGGTGTGTGAAGGGATTTGTCCGGGTTGTTGGGTGCGAATTGGTGGCGTTTGCGATACCATCGCATCACACCAAGGCCGGCGTACCCGCTCGTCCACCGTTCTCTGCCTCCCGGGCACCCTTCCCACACGCATTTGGCAATCCTCACGACCAACTCGGGCAGCACGACTTCTTCGCTGGCGGCGAGCGGGGAGGAGCGCGTGTCGCGCTGGGCGATCGAGGGGTCGGATGGGTTGATGGCGAGCGTGGTGGACTCGGGGGGCGGCGTGCCGTTTGTGTTTCTGCACGGGCTTGTGGGGCTGAACGAGCATTGGGAGGATGTGGCCGCGCGGGCACGGGAGCGGGTGCGGTGCGTGCGGTTTGAACTGCCGCTGCTGCGACTGCGCGGGGACCACTGCTCGATCCACGGGGCGACGGCGCTGACGGAGCGGTTCGTGCGGGAGTATGTGGGTGCGCCGGTGGTGCTGGTGGGGAACTCGTTCGGCGGGCACGTGGCGACGAGGCTGGCAATCGATCATCCGGAGATGGTGCGGGGGCTGGTGCTGGCGGGGGCGAGCGGGATTCTGGAAAAGTCGATGGTGTCGGATATCCAGATCCGGCCGAGCAAGGAGTGGCTGCGGCGGAAGATCGGGGAGCTGTTCTTCGATCCGGCGCATATGCGCGAGGCGGACCTGGACCGGGCGTACAAGGAGCTGTCGGACCGGGGCGGGGCGCGGGCGATGGTGAAGCTGTCGCGTTCGGCGCGGAAGGACCACCTTGGCGATCGGATGCGGGATATCCGCGTGCCGACGCTGCTGGTGTGGGGACGGCAGGATGTGGTGACGCCGCCCGAGGCCGCGGTGGGGTTCAACCGGGCGATTCCGTCGTCGCGGCTGGTGTGGTTTGACAACTGCGGGCACGTGCCGATGGTGGAGAAGCCCGAGGAGTTTGCCGGGCTGATGCTGGAGTTTGCGGCGGGGCTGGAGACGAAGTAGCCACAGGCGGACAAGGCGAGAGCATGCAGGGGACAGCGCGACAGCCGGGCGGGATGCGGTGGACATCGCTGGTGGGGGTCGGGTTGCGGGCGCGGGTGGCGTATCGGGTCAGGCGGCTGGACGATGCCGCGTACTGGACCAGGAACACAGCGAGCGAGCAGGTCGGGCAACTTCGCTGGCTGCTGGTGAAGGCGGCGCAGACGGAGTTCGGGAGGACGCACGACTTCTTCCGGATCTCGCGATTGCCCGAGTCGGAGATCATCGCGGCCTATCGGCAGAGCACGCCGATCGCGGACTGGTACGCGTTCAAGGGACAGATCGCGCGGATGCGGGAGCAGGGCGAGCCGGACGTGCTCTGGCCCGGGAAGGTGATGGATTTCGCGCAGACGTCGGGCACGACGGCCGGGGACAAGTTCATCCCGGTCTCGGCGTCGATGATGCGGTCGAACTTCTATGCGGCGATGGACATCTTCGCCAACGCGCAGCGGTTTGGCGTGAGCGTCTCGCGGCTGCTGGGCGGGAAGTGCCTGTTCCTGGGCGGCTCGACGGACCTGGCGACGAACGAGCATGGCGTGCGGACGGGGGACCTTTCGGGGCTGGTGGCGCCGATGATCCGGTGGCCGCTGAGCGAGATCTATGAGCCGGGCGGCGAGGTGGCGCTGATGAGCCACTGGCCGAGCAAGATCGATGCGATGGCGAAGCGCTGCATCGATCGAGACATCCGGATGATCAGCGGGATGCCGTCGTGGGCGAACGTGCTCTTCGAGCGGGTGATTGCGCTGGCGAATGAGCGGGGGCGGCGCGTGACCTGCGTGCGCGAGGTGTGGCCGAACCTGACGCTGTTCGTGCATGGCGGGGTGAAATACGCGCCGTTCGAGCCGCGGGTGCGGCAGTTGTTTTCGGGGGCGGCCGATGGCGCGGATATCCCCTGGCGACTTGAGCTGTATCCGGCGAGCGAGGGGTTCATCGCGATGCAGGACACGCGAGGCGATCCGGGGCTGCGGCTGCTTAGCGACATCGGGAACTTCTACGAGTTCGTGCCGCTGGAGGAGATCGACTCGCCGAATGCCAAGGCGTTTGCGTGCTGGGAGGTGGAGAAGGGGCAGAAGTACGTGGTGGTGATGAGCACGTGTGCGGGGCTGTGGCGGTACGTCATCGGCGACGTGGTGGAGTTTGACGCGGTGCCGGCGCGGCTGGGCGAGGAACACCGACCGTTCAAAGCCACGGTCGGTGGCACGGTTGGCCCTTGCCGGATGCGGATCGTCGGGCGGCATCGGCACTTCATCAACGCGTTCGGCGAGAACCTGATTGTCGAGCACATCGAGAACGCCGTGGCAGCGGCGGCGAAGGCGGCGGGCGTGGTGGTGGGGGAGTTCACGGCCGCGCCGGTGTATCCGGGGGATGGGCGGCGGGCGGGATTGGAGTTGGCCGTGGAGGTTGAGTCCAAGGGGGCCGGAGCAGGGGAGCGGGGGAGCGGAGGAGCATGGGAGCGGGCGTTCCGCGATGCTTTTGATGGTGCGCTCAAGGCGCAGAATGTTGACTACACGACGAAGCGGACGGATGGGCTGGGGATGGTGGAGCCGACGATCACGGTGTTGCCGGTGGGGGCGTTTCACTCGTGGCTGCTCAAGAAGGGGAAGTTGGGCGGGCAGCACAAGTGCCCTCGGTGCGCGAACCACAGGGACATCCTGACGGAAGTGGTGGCGGCCGGGCGGGGGTGACGATCAACGGGTGTGCGTTGGCTGATTGTCTGGGCGTCGGCGCATTGCGTGCGGCCGCGGCGGAGACGAAGAGCTTGCCGAACGGGTCGAGTTAGTGTACACTATACCATGAGTTAGCAGGTGCTAGCCAATGGAGACGCGACATGTCCGGCGAGCAGCAGCACACACCAGATGTGAACGAGGCGTTGAGGGCCCTGTCGGCTCGCCTTGACCGGATCGAAGCGAAGCTGGGGATGGCCGCGGCGGCGGTGCCGAGCGTGCAGCCGCCGGTTGCGATGCCGGTTCCGCCTCGAGTGCCGGCCGCGCCGGTGGCGGAAGTGGTGCCGCCTGCGCTGCCGCTGCCAGTGCCCGTGATGGCCCCGCCGACCGCACCGCCGGTGACGAAGCTCGAAGAGATGGCGCGGCGGAAGTTTGTGGTGCAGACGGCCGCGCGGGGTGAGGCTCCGCCGGTGGCGTCGACGGGCGGTCATCCGCGCCCGGTGGTGATGCCGCCGTCGCTGGGATCGGTGGGCGCGCCGCCGACGGTGCGCGGGGCGGCGAGCGCGGAGCCCTTCAAGCTCGAGCGGCTGGTGGGTGGAAAGCTGTACGCGTTCGCCGGCGCGCTGATCGTGGTGGTCGGGTTGATCATGGGGCTCAAGCTGGGGATGGATAAGGGGTGGTTCCGGTTTCCGCCGGAGTTGCGGTGCATCGGCGTGGCCGTGTTCGGCGTGTTGCTGATGGGCGGCGGAGAGTTCGTTCGTCGGCGACTGGGGAAGGCGGGAGAGATTGCGGGAGCGGGGCTGGGTGGCGCGGGCCTTGCGGCCGTGTACGGAGCGGTGCTGGCGGCGTTTGGGATGTACCACCTGCTCGGACCCACGGCGGCGTTTGCGCTGCTGGTGATCGTGAGCGCGGGCGGGATCGCGATGTCGCTGCACGCGAAGTCGCTGCCGCTGGCGATCCTGTCGCTCGTCGGCGCATACCTGAATCCGCTCGCGCTCACGGTGCTTGGCGCGAAGTCGGAATCGCCGCTGGTGATGCCGTCGTACCTGCTCGCGCTGCTGGTGGTGGGGCTGGTGCTGGCGGGGTGGCGGCCGCGGCCGTTCCGGTGGCTGCGCGGGGTGGCGTGGTGGGGGACGTCGATCGTTGGGTCGTTGTGGATCGCGATGGCGGGCGCAGAGCATCCGCTCATCACGCTGCCGTTCCTGGCGATCGTGTGGGCGATGGTGCACGCGGAGTTGTTCATCGGATCGAGGCGCGTGGCCGAGGGGGAGAGTGTGCCGCTGGGGCCGAGCCGAATGACGATTCGGACGGTGCGGCCGATGCTCTCGTCGTTCGCGACGACGATCTGGTCGGTGGGCGTGGGGATGCTGGTGGCGAAGTACACCAAGTCGGGCGTGCAGATCGAGGGGTGGTGGATTTCGGCGGCGGGGCTGGCGGGGACGAGCGTGATGGGGATGATGTTCGCGGGGCACCTGCGCGCGTTCCGCGACATGCCCGAGACGGATGGTGAGCGGCTGGGCGTGGCGCTGTGGGTGCAGGCCGGGGCCCTGCTCATCACGACCGTGGCGCTGGCGCTCGGAGACTGGACGCAGACGATCGCGTGGCTGGCGATGGGCGTGGGTGCGATCGCAGCGGGCCGGTGGGCCAAGGCGAAGGGGCTGGAGGGGTATGGGCTGGTGGTGCTGGTGATCTCGCTCGGGCGGCTGTGGGTGTGGGACGTGCGGCGAACGGGCGGCACGCCGGCGGATGCGCTGGGGCTGGTGCTGGATCGCGGCGCGCTGCTGATGCTCATCGGCGGCGCGGCGTGGGGCGCGGCCGCGTGGCTGCTGAACCGGCCGAGCGGAGAGAGCGGGTCTCCCTCGACCCGACGTCGATCCATCGTGAACGTGTGCACGGGGATCGGCCTGACGCTCCCGTTCCTGGGATTGCTGGACGATCAGGCGCGAGGTGTGGCGATGGCGGGGGCGGGGATTGTGTGGGGGCTGGTGGTGCTGGGCGTATCGCGGTGGCGCAACTCGTCGATCCTGCGGTATTGGGGCTTGGTCGCGCTCATGATCGTGACGGCCGCGTCGCTGGGCGTGCACATGGATTTCGACGGGCTCAAGCGGGCGAGCTTCGCGGTTGGGCCGCTGGTGCTAACGGAATGGACGTTTGTGCTGCTCGCGCTGGGCGCGGCGTGGTTTGTGGGTGCGTGGCTGGTTCGGGCGGGCGAATCGGCGCTCGCGCACGCGGGGGCCGTGGTGGCCAGCGCGCTGGGTGTGGCGGTGGTGACGTTCTCGCTGTTGACGAAGGGGACCAGCGAGGGCGCGGTGTGCGTGGTGTGGGCGTGGATCGCGATCGGTCTGGTGGCGGCGCACCATCGGGTGCGGCGCTACGGGCTGGACGTGATGGGGATGGCCGTGCTGATGTTCGCGGCGCTCGTGTGGACGTACGACTACGTGATCGAGCAGAACTGGATGAGCGTGGCGGTGGCGGGGCTGCGGCATCCGGGGCTGTGGGTGGCGATGGCGATCGTGGCGGCGATGATTGGTGCCGCGGCGTGGCTGCGGCGCGGCTCGCCGATGCGGGCGACGTGGGCGTGGTCGATCCCGGTGGTGCAGGCGGTGGCGGGGGTGCTGCTGCTGGCGAGCACGAGTCTGGAGGTGGCGCGGAGCGCGGGGGTATGGTTCCCGGCGAGCCACACGTCGCAGGCCGCGTCGCTGACGATATGGTGGGCGGTGTTCGCGGTGGGGATGCTGATGGCGGGGTTCATGGCGAGCGTGCCGATCATCCGGCATTTGGGTCTTGCGCTGCTGGGCGTGGCGGCGGTGAAGGCGCTGATCGTGGACATGGCGTCGGTGGCGGCTGAGTGGCGGGTGGCGAGTTTCATCGGCGTGGGGCTGCTAATGCTGGGCGTGGCCGTCGGGTATGCGAAGGTGTCGTCGCGGCTGGATAGGGCGGCGAGGAAGGACGTGGAGGAGCATGGAGGCGATGGTGGAGCGGGCGGAGGCGTTTAGGAAATGCCGCACGCAGGGGTTCGCGGAGGTTGCGCGGGGGTTCGCTGAGGGGGGGGAGGGGAGGTGGGGAAGTCAGGCTGAGCGCGTGCGAGTCGCTCTATGGATGGGCTTGAGGGTTGTGTGCGTCACTGTCGCCCCTCTGGGGCTTGGCGCCTGCGCGGCGAGGGGTGCGGAGTACGATGACGCTCCGTGGGCTGACGCCCATGGCAATGAACTCTGGCCCCTCCGGGGCCTCAAGGCCGCAGCCAGACCGAACGACAAGCGCGTGAAGCGAGTCCGCGAAGATGAGTGAAGTGGTTGTCATTCGAACGTCGACGCCGCCGCCCCTGTGGGAGCACCTGAACCCTGCGCGGATGGTGCGGGTGGTGTGGGAGAACCGGGAACTGATCCGGAACTTCGCGAGGCGGGACTTGGCCGAGCGGCACAAGGGGGCGGTGCTGGGGGCGGTCTGGAATGTCATGAACCCGCTGCTGTCGCTGGCGGTGTACACGGTTGTGTTCGGGTACATCTTCGGGCAGCGATGGGAGCGCGGCGACCCCGCCCTGCCGGCGCGGCTGGACTTTCCGCTGACGTTCTTCGCGGGCAACGCGGTGTTCCACGTGTTCTCGGAGTGCGCGAACCGGGCGCCGACTCTGGTGTCGTCGCGTCCGAACCTGGTGCGGCGGGTGGTGTTCCCGCTGGAGATCCTGCCGGTTGCGGCGGTCCGGGCGGGGATTGTGCATGCGCTGATCATCGTGGCGCTGCTGCTGGCGGTGCTGGGCGGGGTGACGGGGGGGCACGGGCTGCACTGGACGATCGTGCTGCTGCCGGCGGTGCTCGTGCCGCTGGCGATGCTGAGCCTCGGGGTGGCGTGGGCGCTGGCGGCGATCGGGGTGTTCGTGCGGGATGTGCGGCACGTGGTGGTGGTGCTGACGCAACTCTTGATGTTCACCACGCCGCTGTTCTACAAGGTGGACCGGATCCCACCCGAGCACGCCTGGCTGCGGACGCTCATCGAGGCCAACCCGCTCAGCGTGCTGGTGGAGAGCGGGCGGCGGGTGCTGCTGTGGGGAGAGATGCCGGATTGGATGGGGCTTGGGTGGGTGACTGTGCTTGGCGCGGTGGTGATGATGGGCGGGTTCTTTGTGTTTTCCGCGATGCGGAGGAGCATGGCGGATGTGCACTGAGATTTCAGATTTGAGATTTCAGATTTCAGATGTGAAGGCATCGGAAGGCGCCGATGCGGCGATTTCCGTGCGCGGTGTGGGGAAGAGATACGACATCTACACGCGGACTGTGGATCGCGTGAAGCATTTGATGACGGCGGGGACGAAGAGCTATGGGAAGCCGTTCTGGGCTTTGCGGGATGTGTCGATGGAGGTGAAGCGGGGGGAGGCGGTGGGGGTGGTTGGGCGGAACGGGAGCGGAAAGAGCACGCTGATGCAGATCATCGCGGGGACGCTGGCACCGACGGAGGGCGAGGTGCGGATCCGCGGGCGGGTGTCGGCGCTGCTGGAACTGGGGAGCGGATTCAACCCGCAGTTCACGGGGCGCGAAAACGTGTTTCTGGCGGGGTCGATATTGGGGCTGAGTCGCAGGGAAGTGGAGGGGAAGTTTGATTCGGTGGCCGCGTTTGCGGATATTGGGGAGTTCATGGAGCAGCCCGTCGAGGTGTACTCGAGCGGGATGCATGCGCGGCTGGCGTTCAGCGTGGCGGTGTGCGTGGAGCCGGACATCCTGATCGTGGATGAGATCCTGAGCGTGGGGGATGCGGGGTTTCAGCAGAAGTGCGTGTCGCGGATGCGGAAGATGCTCGACGGCGGGCTGACGCTGCTGCTGGTGTCGCACTCGGCGGACATGGTCAAGAGCATCTGCTCGCGCGGGTTGTTTCTGGAGAAGGGGAAGGCGGTGACGTTCGGGCCGGCGAGCGAGGCGGTGGGGATGTACATGCAGTCGCTGCGCGAGCAGACGACCGAACGGGCGGTGGCAAACGTGGCGCATCGGCGGCCGGAACTGGCGCAGGCGGTGGAGGGGGGCGCAGAAGAGGTGGCGGACGCGGCGGGGCTGCGGTATGGGACGGGGCATGGGCGTATCGAGAGCGTGCGGCTGGTGGATGAGGCGGGGACGGGGCGGGAGGGATTCTCGTTCGGGGAGACGGTGGTGGTGGAGGTGGTGATCGCGGCGCAGACGGAGTTGAATCGGCTGGATCTGGCGTTTGTAGTGCGCGACAAGGCGGGGGTGGATTTGTTCGGATCGACGGTCCTGGATGAGGGCGTGAAGATCGAGCCGATGGCGGCGGGGGAGCGGCGGGTGGTGCGGGTGTCGTTTGTGAATCCGCTCGCGGCCGGGCCGCACGGGGTGGCGCTGACGTTCATGCGGCGGCCGGATTACAAGGGCGAGGGGCCGATCACGCTGGACCACATGGACGCGGCGGGGGCGTTTGAGTCGGTGGGGAGCAAGCGGGTGGTCCGGGGGAAGATGTATCAGGCGGTGAAGGTGGTGGTGGAGACGATGGCGGTGGTGAAGGGGTGAAGAAGAAGGAACCCCACGCGGAGCGTGGGGGTACCCGGCGGAGTGTCGGGGTACCCGAGGCGGGCGGATTTGCTACGCTGGGGTCGTGATTCAGAAGAGCCGCAAGACGAGCAGCGCGAGCCGGTCGAAGATCGTGCGCGCCGATGGGGGGGAGAGCGGCGGCGGGAAGGGTGGGGGCGCAGAGGCTCGCGGGGATTCGTACTGGGTGCGGTCGACGCGGCCGCTGCACGTGCTGGTGTTCCTGCTTCCGCTGGTGGCGGCGTACGAGCTTGGGTCGCTGCTGTACCTGAACGATCACGGGACTGGGCGGGAACTGTCGGTGAGCGCGTACCGGCTGTTCGTGGACCTGTTCCACGCGTTCGGGCTGGCGGGGGCTTCGCTGCCGAGCCTCGCGCTGGTGGCGGTGTTCCTGACGTGGCACGTGATGTCGAAGGACCCGTGGAAGCTGGATGCGAACACGCTGGCGGGGATGTTCCTGGAGTCGCTGGCGTGGACGCTCCCGCTGCTGGTGCTGGCGGCGACGTTTGTGCACGCGCGATCATCGGGACTCATCGGCGGGGGCGGGCTCGCGGCGGTGGAGGCGGGGACGGCCGCGGGGCATGTGTCGACGATGAAACTCCTGACGATCGCGGTGGGGGCTGGTTTGTACGAGGAGATGCTCTTCCGGCTGGTGGGGATCGCGCTGTTCCACTTCATCCTGGTGGACCTGATCGGGATGAAGGAGAAGTGGGGGCAGGCGACGGCGATCGTGATCGTCGCGCTGGCGTTCTCGGCGTATCACCATGATCAGAACGCGATGGAGTTTCTGTTCAAGGTGATGGCGGGGGTGTACTTCGGCACGGTGTACACCATGCGCGGGTTTGGGATTGTGGTGGCGACGCACGCGGTGTATGACGTGCTGGTGCTGGTGGTGTTGCAGCGGGCGTCGGGGTGAGCGACCGGTGCCGGTGATCAGTCCTCATCGCGTTCGAGCTTCTCGCCGTTCCAGGACATCTGGATGGACTCGAGGATGCGCTCGTTGACGGGGTGGCCGGGTTCCTCCTGGAAGTTCGGGAGGGCTTGAACCATGCGGCGGAGGTCGACGAACTTCACGGTGAGCGGGTCGATGCCGGGGTGGGCGTCGGCGAGTTCCTCGGCGATGCGGTCGACTTCGAGCCAGCCGAAGGTTTTGCCGGACATGGGAGGCTCCGCGAAGAAGTTGAAACACGGAGGGCCACGGAGCACACGGAGAGAGGCACGGAGGGGAGAGATGGGTTCGAGCCTAAGGCCTTCGCTCCGTGGCTCTCTGTGGTCTCCGTGTTGAACCTCTTAGTGCGGGATCTCTTTGACCGCGTTGCGGTTCCAGGAGGGGATGCGGACGGTGATCTTGCCGCACTTCTTGATCTCGCACTGGCAGGCGAGGCGGGAGTTTCGGCGGATGTCGGGGGCTTCCTCGACGCGGTCTTCCTCGGCCTCGGTGGATTCGGAGAGGAGCTCCATGCCCTCCTCGATGTAGACGTGGCAGGTGGAGCAGGCGCAGACGCCGCCGCAGGCGTGCTCGATGTTGATGTCGGCGCCGAGGGCGAACTCGAGGAGGTTGTGGCCCACCTCGCCGTTGATGATGTGCTCTTTCTGGTCGGTCCCGGTGACGGCCTGGGGGTCCTCGCAGATGTACTTGATGGTGTTGGTGGCCGAGCCGGCGTTGATCTTGACTCCGTGCGTGTGCATGGGCGATTCTAGTGCGTCCGTGCTCCTACGATCGACCCACGCGTATGGCGGCAGATGGGTCGTCAACTTCGGGGAGCTGGGCGGGGCAACCGATCGAGTTGTCCGTGATTGCGCCTGCGCACAATGAGCAGGACAATGTGGCCGCGCTGGTCGAGCAGATTCGGGCGGCGGTGCAGCCCCTCGGGTTCGGTTTTGAGGTGGTGATCGTGGACGACGGGTCCACGGACGCGACGCGGGCGCGGCTGCTGGAACTCATGGCCGCGCGGCCGTGGCTGCGGTGCATCGCCATGACCCGAACGCCGCCGGGGAAAGGTGCGGGGCAGTCGGCCGCGTTCTTCGCGGGTTTCGCGGAATCCCGCGGTCGGCTGATCGCGACGCTGGATGCCGACCTTCAGAACGACCCGGCGGACATCGGGGCGATGGTGAAGCTCATGCGCGAGACGGGCGCGGACATGGTGCAGGGTGATCGCTCGCACGCCCGCAAGGACAACGTGATCCGTCGGATCACGTCGGTGATCGGGCGCGTTTTCCGCCGCTCGCTGCTGGGGGATTCGATCCGCGACACCGGGTGCTCGCTGCGGGTGATGAAGCGCGAGATCGCGGTCCAACTGCCCCTGCAGTTTCGCGGGATGCACCGGTTCATCCCGGTGACGGCGCGGCACATGGGGTACACGGTGGTGGAGATGCGGGTGAATCACCGGCCGCGCGTGGCTGGGGAGACGAAGTACGGGATGGGGATCGTGCAGCGGGCGATTCCGGGGCTGGTCGATCTGTTCGCGGTGCGGTACATGCGATCGCGGCGGCGGCCGACGGAGCACGCGGAAGTGGCGGCGGGTGGTTCGCACCCTCGGGAGGCCGCGGCGGGTGAGCACGCCGTCGCGGCCGTGACGGTGCGAAGGGTGGAGGCGGTTGGTGGGGTGGGGGCGGGAGCGGGCGGGAGTCGATAGTCCACAACGATGCAACCCACGAAGCGACTGAAATGGGAGCCCGGAGCGCTGATGGTGCTGGTGCTTGGGCTTGGGTTGTGGATTGCGTTCGGACCGGCGTCGAAGCCGAGGTTCCCGGAAATCCCGAAGGACTCGCTGCGACAGGACGTGCGGATCGGCGAGACGCGCGGCGTGCTGGAGGCGCGGACGCCGCCCTCGAGCGAATGGTCGGTGCGGTTGTGGATCAAGGGCGGTCCGAATCCGCCAGCGCCGAAGAAGATCGCCGAGGCCAAGGCGGAGTTCGGGGAGGGGCTGATCGATGACCTGCTCATGTCGCGGCGGAACTGGCTGTTCACGTTCCTGAACATCACTTCGTGGACGAGCTTGGCGTGGATCGGGATTGGGATGGTGGGGCAGCTCGCGTTCTCGGGCCGCATGGTGCTGCAGTGGCTCACGAGCGAGAAGCACCGCAAGAGCGTGATCACCGAGAGCTTCTGGTGGTTCAGCCTGTTCGGGGGCGTGACGCTGTTCAGCTACTTCATCTGGCGGCAGGATCCGGTGGCCCTGCTCGGGCAGGCCTCGGGGATCGTGATTTACATTCGGAACATCCGGCTGCTGCGGAAACATGCGCGGCGGGCGAGGCGGGATGCGTTGATTGCCGGGAGTTCGACGGATGTGGGCGGGTCGGCGTGAGGGCGGGTGTTGCCCGCTTCGCGGGCTTTCCCGCGGTGGGCGGGGTAGGGTGCCGGGGCTTGCGCCCCGGCCTAGATGCGGGCGCCCGCTCCGCGGGCTCCAGAAACGAGGCACTTTGCCGGTCGAATAGGGCGGGTTTGCTGGCATCTTCTGGATTTGCGTGTTCGTGCGGGAGTCGATAGGCTGTGATGATGAAGGTTCTGGTGGACAATCTGGTGCTGACCGACGCGGCCGCGAGCGTGGCCGATGCGCTGTCGGCGGCTCGGCTGGATGCCCAGCGGCGGGGGCGGGTGGTGGTGGAGGCGGTGCTCGACGGGGAGACGCTGCCGGATGGGGCGCTGAGCGACCCGTCGAGCGCACCGTCGGGGGCGAAGGAACTGCGGTTTGTCACGGCGGACCCGGCGGAACTCGTGGGATCGACCCTCCGTGGGGTGGCGTCGCTGATCGGGGACCTGAAGGCGGATCAGTCGGCCGCGGCGAGCATGCTCATGGAGGGGAAGGTGAGCGAGGCGATGGACCGGCTGCACAGCGCCCTGCGGGCGTGGCAGACGATCAGGGATGCGGTGCTCGACGGCACGACGCTGCTGGGGCTGAGGGCGGAGGCGATCAGCGTGCCGGGCCGGGGCGGGAACGGCAAGGATGAGGGGCTGCTCTCAGACCGCATCCGGGCTTTGGCGGATTGTCTGCACGAGGTGAAGCGGTCGATCGGCGCGGAGGACTGGTCGGGGCTGTCGGACGTGCTGGGGTACGACATGCAGGACCAGGCGGATGAGTGGGAGGCGTCGCTTTCGGGTTTGGCGGACAAGGTGTGGGGTGACGGACGGATGGCCTAGTGGGAGTTCTGTGCGCGTGTCGAAATCGCAGGCCGAACGGGCCACCAAGATCGACGCGATGATGGAGCAGGCCAGCCGGGCGCTGGTGGGGCGCGATTACTTCGCGGCCGAGAAGCTGGCCCTGAGCGCGCTGCGCCGGGCCCACCACGATGCGGACTATGAGCGGATGTCGCGGATCATCCTGCCGTTGCAGGAGGCGCGCCGGCAGAAGCGCGAGATGGCCTTTGACGCGAAGAAGGTGTTCGTGGTCGATGGCGAGCTGCCGCACGGGCGAGGGTTGGTGGCCGGGTGCTACCTCGTGTGCCCGCCGCGCGTGGGGGCCGACGGCCGGATGCTGCGGGACATGGCCGACGAAAAGAAGGTGTCGGTGTTCGTGCTGGTGCGTGAGCCGGTGACGCGCGACGGCCTGTGGCCGATCGTCGCGGTGGGGCCGGTGACGGTGCGCACCAAGATCGAGCCGTACGTGCCCGCGCCGGCGAAGGCGTCGGCGGCCAAGGGGAAGGGGAAGACCGAGAAGGGCGCGGCCTCCGCCGTGCCGGTTCCGCCGGTGAAGTGGTTTGTGGCGGCGGGCGAGGCGCTGGGGGACGAGGCGATCGGGCAGGTGGCGGTGACGCTGCCGGCGGCGGCGAGGGTGGACCTGCTGATGGACCGGCTCGAGTCGGTGCAACACCACGAGAAGCTGCACCAGCGGCTGGAGGAGGCGTGCAAGGATGCGCTGGTTGAGCCGCCGCGCAAACGCAAGCCGGGGCTGAGCGTCTTTGAGGGGGATGAGTTTGATCTGGATGATGGGGCGGACGACGACCTGGACTGAGCGGCGTTGTCCGGGGGTGGGCGGGCGTTACCAGTCGCGACGGGGCTGCGAGTAGTTGGCCTCGCTGCGGCGCGAGTTCTGATCGCCGATGACGGCTCCGCCGATTCCGCCCGAGACGGCGCCGATGGCCGCGCCGGTGCCTGCGCCGCCGTAGAGGCTGCCGATGATCGCACCGCCGGCGGCGCCGAGCGCAGCGCCCGAGAGTGCGCCCTCGCCGGCGTTGGAGCAGCCGCCGAGGACGATGGCGAGGCCAAGGGTGGAAGCGGCAAGGGCGAGGCGGGAGCGGTTGGTGGTTCGTGTGTGTGGGGTGTTCATGGAAGCCTCCATGGTGGTTCTACGTGATACGCGACAGCGCGGGGCATAGGGCGCAACGAGTTCTGCGGCCCGATGCCCAGGTTGGCCTAGTTCCAGTGGCACCCCTTCGGGGTCTCCACGAGGCGTTGTGGCTGGGCGCGGCGGAGGAGTTTCTCGAGGTCGAGCAACTCGTGACGGACGATGTCGGCCCGTTCTTCCGCATCGTCGCAGGCGAGGAGCTTGTAGCGGGTCTCGGGATTGGCGAGGAACTGGAATCCGAGCACCTCGACGAGCGTGCTGGTGGGGATCTCGTCGTTGCGGAGATGCTCGAGCATGCCGCTCGCGCCGCGGAGATCGGCGAGGCGTTCGTGCTCGATGGCGTCGGTGATACTGCGTCGGAAGGAGGCGAGCGACTCTTCGTCGGGCTCGGTGAGGTCGAGCGGCCGCAGCATGGCGCGGCGGTAGAGAATGTCGTCGTCGGGCGGGAGCTCTTCGACGATGCGGGCGCGGCACAGGCCCTGGAGCACGATCCCGTACGAGCCGTCGGGCAGCTCGGCGTGCTGCATGATCTGGCCGAGGCAGACGACGGGGCGGATGGCGGGGCGGCCGTGGTACTCGTGCTGCCACTGGTCGCCGTGGAAGGTGGCCATGGCGAACTGCTTGTCGCCTTCCAAGGCGTCTTTGACAAGCTCGCGATAGCGCGGCTCGAAGACGTGCAGCGGCAGGATGCCGTGGGGCATGAGCATCGTCCCCTGCAAGGGGAAGAGGCCCTTGGGGGCGCCGAAGTTCACCTGGATGGTCTCGGAGGACATGGCGGGGGATTGTAGGTGAGGGGCGGGATGTTCGATTTCAGATTTCAGATTTCAGATTTTCGATTTTCGATTTCAGATGTGCAGGCCAAAACAGCGGCCCCCGTCAAACAGACCGGGGGCCGCGTGCTTTACACATCTGAAATCTCAAATCTGAAATCTGAAATCGCTCTACGCCGCCATCTTCATGGACGGCTCGCCTTCGCTGGTGCTCGCGATGAACATCCCGCCGCCACCCCCAACGCCGAAGTTGACGTTGAAGAGCGCGGGGTTGCCGCGGACGGTGCTGCGGACGGCGGTGACCTCGTAGAGCACGCCGATGGACCCGGCGGGGAGCGTGGCGTCGGCGAACTCGCGGGTGCCGACGGCGCCGATGAACGCGAACGAGCCGTTGCCGATCTTCCGGCGGCACTCGTAGATGGTGCCCGTGGTGCCGGCGGGGTTGGCGCACTTCCACCTGAGCGTGACGACGCCGGTCTGGTTCAGCGACGCGGTGAAGTCGGTGGGCGTGCCGGGGGCGGGGGCGGGCGAGGGGATGGCGGGCAGGGGGAGTTCGGCGGCGCTGTAGACGGCGGCGGGGTTGGCCGAGGCGTCGGCGAAGCCCTTGATGATGCTGATGGTGGAGGCCGCCGAGACCCGCAGCGCGGCGATGGAGGCGCGGCTGTTCTGGTAGGCGGCGAGCTTGGCCTCGTTGGCCGCGACGGCCTGCTTGTACTGCTCGTTGGCCGTTTCGTAGGCGTTCTTGAACGCGGTGGCCTGCGCGGCGGTCAATCCGAGACTCGCGTACGAGACGCCCCACGTCGTGGAGTGGCTCTCGCAGAACGTGAGCAGGTCCTGAACCTTCGACGGGACGATGGGCATGGGATGCCCTCCTTGGGTCAGCGCACCAGGCGTCGCCCCGATCCCCTGTTCATCACGCGCGAGCGGCCGGACAATCCGAACCGCACAGTGTGTGTCGCGCCGACGAATCCGAAGGGGGCGAGCGGCGAGTGCGTTGCCGCGAAGGGGATCGGAGAGGTGTGGGAGGGACTTGAGGTCGGCAACGATCTTACCGTCCATGACGCGCGAAATATCGCGGCGAGCCACGACAGCCCGCTCCGCGCGCCGCGGCGCGGGTATTTATCCGGACGATGCCGCGCTCCACGCCGCGCGATCGTCGATCCGATGGCACGGATCATTGATCGCATGGCACGCCTCGCGGGCCCATGCCACGAGATTGCCGCCCGCATGGCATGCGCCCGCGCCCCGACAGAACAGATCGCCGCCCGCATGGCGTCGATCGACGCCACGGGGGATCGGATCGACGATGTCGAGGCACGGGCCGCCGGCCCCATCGAGCGCGGCGATGGCTCATGCAATGGGATCGACGATCGCATGGCACGGGTCGGGGCGATGGGCCGTCGGGTGGTTGATTGATTCGTGCCACCGACCGTCGCTTTGGACGGTCGCTGCTCAGGCGTGCGAGAACCAAGGCACACCAACCGCTCAGAGCAGCGGTCGGTGGCATGGACGTCAGTATCAGTCGAGGCCACCCGCCACTCAACCGCAGGTGATGCCGGGCGACTGCGGCGCGGGCGGGGTGTGGGGGTGTGGGGGCGGGGCGGAGGGTGCGCATCAGCACGTTGCCGGACATGTATGCGGGCACATCCATCCAGACCTTGCTGCGATACACCGCGCGCAATAGGTACACTGCAATGTCTGTGAATCGGACTCTTGCGACAAAACAATCGGCAGCGGCGTTTGGCACGAGCAGCACGGCAACGGCTCGGGTGAGGGGGACAGGTTTTTCTGCGGGCATTTGGGTCCAATGGCGTGAAGGCGCAGGCATGCCATCAGCGGTCGTGGCCGTTGAAGGGGGATGGTATTCCCGGGGGAGTTTCTCCAGAGTGCGTGTAGGGCAGCGCAAATGGGGGGAGAAGGGAAGGGGGGTTGGGGTGGCACTCGCAATTCCGCTCCCGATTCGTCCGGGGATCCTCTCGCATGCGCCCGATTTCGCCGATCCATGTCCGGAATGTCCGCCACCCGGTACAACGTGCAGACGCCCCCCGCCCGGTGCATCGGAGTGCGGCTCCGTGCTCATCTCTGTCATCATCACGCTCATCATGCTCCAGATCGTGGTGATGGGGATGGTCGTGCTCGCCTCGCGTGACAGCTCGCTCTCGAAGCTGCGGCTCGAGAACGCGCAGGCCGAGGCCGCCGCCATTGCCGGGGCCGACATGGCTCTCAAGGAGATCTATGACAACGTCGACCTGGACGGCGACGGGGGCATCGGCACCATCTCCAACGACGGCAACGCGGCGAACGACCCGACCGTCAACTTCGGCGAGGACGACCTGGCCTGGCCGCCGTCGGGGCAACGCTTCGGCGTGCAGGCCCGCGCCGGAAGCACGCGCGTGTGGTACGAGCTGTCGGTGGATCAGGCGAGCGCGCCCATCGAGGGCTTCGAGTCCTACGCCGTCGGGCTGGCGCTCAACAACGTCGGGGGCTGGGCCCCGTGGGACGGCTCCGCCTCCGCCGTCGGCTACGCGAGCAACACGCGCGCCCGCTCCGGCGCGATGAGCCAGGACATCCGCTCGACCTCCGACAGCGTCAAGACGTACACGCCGACCTCCGGGACGTGGACGTACACCGCGTGGCAGTTCATCCCCACCGCCGCCACCGGCGCGGGCACCTACATCATCCTGATGAACAAGTATGTGTCGGGCGGGGCCAAGAGCTGGAGCACGCAGATCCACTTCAACCTGAGCACCAACAAGTGCTACGACGACCTGACGGGGAGCGTCACGGGCAGCCAGGTGGCGATCGTCCGCAACCAGTGGATCAAGATCCAGATCGACATTGACCTCAACGCGGGCTGGCAGACCGTCAAGTACAACGGGAACGCCTGGAGCGCCTTGAACGCCCAAGGAAAATATGCCCTTCGCGGCCGTGGACCTGTACGGCAGCTCGGTCGATCACGTCTACTACGACGACCTGCAGCTCGCGGCCTCCGGCGCGGGCACGAGCACCAAGGTCCTGTCGTGGACGGCCGTGCAGCCCACGCCCTGAGGCGGGATGCCAAGCCGGCCACCGACGACCCTGGAAAGGGGTCCGGCCGGAACAACTTCGCATTATCCAGCGCCCACTGCTTCTCGGTGAAGTTGCCGCCGAGGGTTTCGCCCTTCTGCTCGCTGGGATCGACCACGCTGTTGTCGGGGCGGGCGGCGGCGAGGACCATGTGGGTCTTGGCGTCGAGGTTGTCGAGCATGCTCACGAGGATGGCCTCGGGGGTCATGGGGACCTTGGCCGCGCCGAACTCGGGGATGCCGTGGTGGGAGAGGATGATGTGCTGGAGGACCATGACGAGGTTGGGGGGGAGGCGCTGGCCGGTGTCGCGCATGACCTGCTGGGCCTTGTCGTGGAGCATGATGGCGCCGTCGACGATGTGGCCGATGAGCTCGCCGCGGTCGGAGTAGGAGAACGTGCGGTCGTAGATCAGCTCGCGCGTCTTGCCGAGGTCGTGCAGGAACAGGCCGAGGAGGACGACGTCGCGGTTGATCTTGGGGTACAGCGGGCAGACGGCCTGGGCGAGGCGGAGCAGGCAGAGCGTGTGCTCGAGCAGGCCGCCGAGATAGGCGTGGTGCATGGCCTTCGCGGCCGGGGCCTTCTTGAAAGCCGTCATGAGGTGCTCGTCGTTGAGATAGACGGAGGCGAGGGCCTTGGCGCGCCGTGGGACATGGTGGCGAGGATGGTCTTGAGCTCGGCGAACATGTCCTCCGGGTCGTACTTGGAGGAGGGGATGAGCTCGCGGAGCTGCTCGGGCGTGGGCTCGGTGGGGTCGATGGACTGGATGATGAGCTGCAGCTCGCCCTGGTACGGCTGTGTCTCGGCCTCGATGTACACGAAGCCGTCGGTGGGGAGACGCTTGAAGTGCGCGGGCTCGATGGACCACATGCGGGCCGCGACCTGGCCGGTCTTGTCGGAGATGAGGGCCTTGAGGAAGGGCTTGTCCTGCTTGGTGCGGCCGAGCTGGGCGTTGGAGATGGCGTAGGTGCCGAAGATCCGCTCGTTGGGCTGGAACTGGGCGACGTAGAGGCGGGCTGATGTGGCGGGGGGCATGTGGGGGGTGGCTCCGGGAATGGGGGAGGTCAGGGTATGCGGGGCGGGGAGAAATGCGCCACGCAGAGGTTCGCTGAGGTCACGCGGAGGTGCGCGGGGAATGGCAGAGGGAGATGGGGGTGAAAGGCAGGGGTGCGACTGGTTCAAGTGTGGACGGATCGGATGTGGTTTCCTTTTCTTCCCCCTCTTCCTCTCTGCGAACCCCTGCGTGACCTCCGCGCACCTCTGCGTGCGTCTTATGCTTCCGCATGGCCCAGCCGCGCAAACTGCATGATCAGTACTTCAAGAAGGCCAAGGAGGAGGGGTACGCGGCGAGGTCGGCGTACAAGCTCAAGCAGATCCAGGGCAAGCGGGGGATTCTGAAGCGTGGGGATTGGGTGCTGGATCTTGGGTGCTCGCCGGGCTCGTGGGTGCAGGTGGCCAGCGAGATCGTGGGGCCGAAGGGGCGCGTGGGCGGGATTGATCTGAAGCCGGTGGAGATCGATCGCACGGAAGGTGGGACGCCGAGCAACGCGAAGACGCTCGTCGCGGACATCTTCAAGAGCGATGCGAAGTTTCTGCTGGGGATCCTGGTGAGCGAGGGGCAGCCGGTGCGGCTGGTGGATGTGGTGCTCTCGGACATGGCGCCGAATACCGAGGGTGGTGGGGGCGGGTCGATGGATCATTTCCGATCGATCGATCTGTGCCGGCGCGTGCTGGACCTTTGCCCCTCGCTGCTGCGGCCGGGCGGGAATCTGGTGATGAAGGTGTTCGAGGGCGAGGCGTATCCGGACCTGCTCAAGGACTGCGGGAAGATGTTCGCGGATGTGAAGGGGTACAAGCCGGAGGCGAGCCGCGAGGTGTCGCGGGAGATGTTCCTGACGGCGAAGGGCTACAAGGGCGGACCGCTGCCGGTGACGCCGCTGCCGCACGGGATCGCCAAGGCGCCGCCAGAGCCGCGGCCGGGGTGGGGCACTTGATCGCGTTTCTCGCGCCTTGGGCGGGGATCATCGGCGCGGCGATCGGTGTGCCGCTGCTGGTGTCGCTGTATCTGCTCAAGCTCCGACGCAAGCCGTTGAAAGTGAGCTCGGTGCTGCTGTGGGAGCAGGCGGTGCAGGACTTGCAGGCGAATGTGCCGCTACGGTGGCTCAAGTGGTCGTGGTGGATGGTGCTGCAGCTTGTCGCGCTGGGCTGCCTTCTGATCGCCATGGCGCGGCCGACGGTGCCGGGCGGGGCGGAGATGGGGGGGGCGGCGCGGGCGATCATCGTGATCGATGCGTCGGCGTCGATGTCGGCGATCGATGGCGCGGGCGGGACGATTGAGAAGCCGGCGACGCGGCTGGATGAGGCGAAGCGGCGGGCGGTGGAGTTTGTGGAACAGCTCAGGAGAGCTGGGGGGACGCGGGCGCAGGCGATGGTGATGTGCTTCTCGCACGAGGCTCGGGTGGTGCAGGGGTTCACGGGAGATGCTCGTGCGCTGCGGGAGGCGATCGAGGGGATTCGGGGGACAGATGAGGTAGCGGGCGTGGAGGCGATGGATGATGTTGTTCGGATTGCGGGCGCGGCCGCGCTGGCCGGGGTGGATGCGGAGGGCGTGAGAGCCGGGCCGCGCACGGCGATGGTGGTGTTCAGTGATGGGGCGATCGCCGAGACCCGCGAGCGATTGCCGGGGATGGTGGATGTGCGGCTGGTGCGGGTGGGGCCGGAGCCTGCGACGCGGCCGGACAATCTGGGGATCGTGTCGATCGCGGCGAAGCGGGATGCGGAGAACCCGGCGGTGGCGCGGGTGTTTGTGCGCGTGACGAACTCGGGTGAGAAGAGCGTTGGGGTGACGCTGACGTCCTCGGTGGATGGGGAGAGCGCGGGGCTGTTGTCGCTGGATGTGCCCGGTGGCGGGGAGGCGTCGGGGACGATTGCGGTGGAGAATCCGGGCGCGGGGCTGGTGGTGGTGGCGATGTCGAGGCCGGATGTGCTGGCGGCGGACAACGCCGCGGCGGTGGTGCTGAGCGCGTCGGCGCGGCCGCGGATATTGGTGGTTGGGCCGAATGAGGCCGGAGATCCGTACGCGGCGGCGCGCGGGCCGCTGGGGATTGATCGGTTCCTGCTCGGAGCGCTGCAGGACCTTGAACCCGCGAGCGTGCGGACGACGGACATTGCGGGGTATCGGGCGATGAGCGCCGGTGGGGATGCGGGCGGAGTCGGTGAGTTTGACCTGATCGTGTTTGATCGGACGACGCCAGTGGAGATGCCGCGCGTGCCGACGATTTCGATTGGGGCGCGGGCGCCGATCGCGGGTGTGGAGGTTGAGAGCGCGGAGGCGGGAGGGGGCGCGACGCGGTTCATTTCGTGGAAGCGGCGGCATCCGATCATGCGGCATGTGGTGCCGGATTCGGTTTTGGTTTCGCCGCCGATGCGGATGAGGATTGAGGAGGACAAGAGCACCACGCGGAGCGTGGTGGTACCCAGGGCGACGGCGCTGGCGGAGGGCGAACGCGGGCCGCTGATTGCGCTGGTTGAGGAGCCGGGTGTGCGCGGGGTGAAGCGGCTGGTGCTCGCGTTTGACCTGATCCGGACGAACTGGGGGCAGGATGCGTCGTTCCCGGTGTTTGTGTCGTCGGCGGTGGACTATCTCACCGGGCGCGGCGAGGCGAGCGCGGGAGCGTGGGTGCGAGCGGGGGAGACGGTGGTGGTGCGGGCCGCGGCGGGCGTGAAGACGGTGAAGGTGGAAGGGCCGGAGGCGATGGAGGCGGCGGTGAACGCCGAGGGGGCGGCGACGATCGGGTCGCTGCGGCTGGCCGGGGTGTATCGGTGCGTGGGCGCGGAGGCGGGGAGCGAGCGGATCGCGGTGAACCTCGCGGATGCGGGCGAGTCGTCGGTGGCGACTCGGGACGGAATTGTGATCGGCGGGCGTGAGGCGCGCGGTGGAACGGCGCAGGCGGGCGAGCCGCCGCGGCGTGAGGTGTGGCATTGGTTTGTGATCGCGGCGGGGGCGCTGCTGACGGTGGAGTGGTTTGTGTATGCGGCGAAGGCGAGGAAGTAGAAGTACGAAGGTTGAAGTACGAAGTACGAGGTCGTCGCAGGCCGCAAGTTAGGGAAGTGCCCAGGTGTCGAGATCGACGGCGATTCGGCCGGGCTCGTTGTGCCAGGGGAGCATGGGCCTTGGCCAGGCGGCGCGGCGGCCTTCGGCGTCCATGAAGATCATGCCGATGCGGAGGATGTGGCCCGCCTCGATCGCGGATGCGGGGAGCGGGATGAAGATCGAGGTGCGATCGGCGGCGCGCGTCAGGGTGGCCTTGCCGGAGGGCGAGGCCTTGCCGGCGCGGATCTCGGTGAGGGAGCCGTCGGGCTTGATCTGGAGCGAGGTGGAGTTGGACCCGTTGCGGGGGCCGAAGTAAAGGACCATCTCGGGAGAGGCGGCCGCGCCGGCGAGCTCGAAGTAGATCATCCATTTGCCGCCGCCTGCGCCCTCGGCGGTTTTGTAGAGGCGGCCGCTGACGGATCGGGCGATCGGGCTTTCGGGCATGGGGCCGAAGGCGGTGGCGTCGGTGGCGGCGGCGAGGAAGGTGGGCTGGCTCCAGTCGGACATGAGGGGGCCGATGGTGAGGCCGGGGGGACGGATCTTGGCGATCTCGCCGATGACGGCGCGCTTGGCGTGCCACTCGCCGATGCGGATGTCGGCGAGGGTGCGGCGGTCGGGATCGAGGCGGCGCGGGTCGGTGCGGGCGCCGGGATCGTCGGGGCGGCGGTCGGCGCCGATGGTGGCGGGCGCGGCGGTCATGGGCTCGATGCGGAGAAGGTCGAGCGGGGGCACGTCGGCGCGGGTGGCGCTGGCGGCGGCGGCATGATCGGAGAAGTTCACGAGCAGGACGCTGGGGAGCGTGATGCCGGAGCGCGGGTCGATGGCGGCCGCGTCGTCGATGACGACGGCGCCGGCGGCGGGCTGCTGATCGAGCCAGGCCTGCGCGGCGAGGGCCTTGCGGGCGGGCGCGGTGGCGGGATTGAGGAGTTGATCGATGAGATCGCGGGCCGGGGCGGCGTCGCCGGTCCAGATGGGAAGCGAGACGCCGTCGCCGAGATCGACGATGCCGGCGAGGCGGATGGCGGTGCGGCGGGCGAGGTCGGCGTCGAGGGTGGAGATGGCGGCGCGTGCGGCGAGGGTGTTGCGCTGGACGAGGCCGCGGATGATTGGGTCGGTGGGAAGCGCGGCGATGGGATCGGGTGTGGCGAGGGCGGCGCGCCAGTGGTCGCGCGGGTCGGTGCCGAGGATGGCGAGAGCCGCGCGGGCGGCGGTGGTGGCCGCGTGGGGCACGGCGGGGAGCGATCGCTTCGCGGGCGCGGGAAGGGCGACGGGTTCGCCGTCGACGAAGGCTTGGATGGCGGTGGAGTCGGTGGGGATGGCGAGCTCGGCGAACCAGCCCGATGAGGCGGCGAGCGCGGCGGGTTGATCGGTGGCGCTGGCGCGGACGGCGCGGTAGTGCAGGCGTGGGCCGAGCCACTGAGCGACGCGCTGGGTGATGGGATCGGCGGCGGGCGCGGGGGGAAGGACGCCGTCGGGATAGACAAGCCAGAGCGTTGCGGGAACTTCGATGGGTTTCTCGCCGCCGAGGCGGGCGGTGAGCTTGCCGGATTTGATGGCGCGATCGGAGGGGTGAACCTCGACGATGAGCGTGGTGGTGTTGGTGGGGCGGG
>JBGAOP010000035.1:0-38564 GCA_044221735.1 Phycisphaerales bacterium
CCACCCCCACCGGCCCCCAGCCGGTGCTGCCACGACAGCATCTCCGCGATCCGCGCCGTCGTCGCCACCACCACATCCGCGGCGCGGCAGAACTCCCCCTCCACAAACGCCGCCGAAATCGCCCCGGCGCTGTCCGGCGCAGTGTCCCGCGCCACCGTCCACGACCAGTGATACCCCGCCCGCGCAATCAGCCCCACCCGTATCCCCGCCGCGCGAAGCGTCCGCGCAACCTGGATTGCCACCTCACCCCCGCAGTGCTGGTCCTGGTACACCAGCGCGGACCGCGCCCCCACCCGCGCCAGCGCCTCCAGCACCCGCGCCCCAACCCCCGCCTGAAACACCGCCTGATCCAGCCCGCCCACGTTCGACACGCTCTGCACCCGCCCCGTCCAGCCGCGCGGCGACAGCGACCCCGCCAGCGCCCCATCCGCCGCATCCCCATAGCTCGCCACTACCGCCTGCCCGAACCCCGGCAGAACCCGCGCGTAAAACCGCCGCTCGCGCGGCATCAGGCCAACATGGGCCAGCCGCTCAAGCGACGTGTACGCCGAATGAACATGCACAATCGCATCAGCAATCACCCCCCGGTTATCGGTCTACCCCCACCCACCCCGCCACTCCTCACCTCTTCACTCAGCACTTCCCGCTTAGCCCCTCCCCCTTCCGCGTCCGATATCCCTCCACAATGCGCGTCCCCATCCATGACATGACCTTCGTCCTCCGAACCTGCGGCGAGCGAACCGCCCCCGCCGCCGCCGCCCACCTCCGCGCCCTCGTCGCCGCCGACGGCGGCAATCCGTCCGAACAAGTCCACGTCGTGTCCGAACGCCCCTTCTCAAAGGCTGTCCGCTGCACCTTCGAGATCGGCCTCGACTCCCCGCGCCCCTGGGTCGTCGGCATCGACGCCGACGTCCTCCTCCTCTCCGACGGTCTCCAGCGCCTCGGCAACCTCTGCGCCGCCGCCGACGGCGCGGTCTTCACCATCGCCTCTCTCGTTCTCTGCAAGTTCTACGGCGGCTTCTGCTTCATGGGCATCCACGCCTATCCCCGCCGCCTCCTCGACAAGGCCCTCACCGTCGCTCGCGACGTTCCCCCAAGCCTCCGCCCCGAAACCGCCGTCGCCAAAGCGATGGAATCCCAGGGCTTCAAGCCCTTCGCCCCGCCCGTCCCCATCGCCCTCCACGATTTCGAGCAGTTCTACCGCCACATCTACATCAAGATGCGCATGCGCGGCCGCCGCTGGGCCGCCGACAATGGTTCAGGCTCGGACACCGCCTTCGCCGACCATCTCGCCTTCGTCGAGCGCCGCGCCCGCGTCGATCCCGACTATCTCGTCGCCTCCTGGGGCCTCACCGACGGCTTCGAAGACGCCTCGAATCCCGCCGCCCCCGCGCAGTACGACTGGGAAGGCCATCACCCCAAGTACAACGAGCGCCTGCTCGCCGCCCGCCTCGCCGAAAAATCCCCCTGGCCCTGCAACGCCCTCGGCCTCGCCGAATGCGTCATGGCCACCCACGACTACGTCGGCGACCAGCGCACCCCGCGTTGGATCCGCGATCGCTTCGGCTTCTCCAGCGGCCCCGCCCACGCCCTCCGCCGCATCGGCATCGACGTCGATTCCCTGCGTCGCCCCGCCGCTCCCCCCTCGCGGGAGGCCGCATGACCACCGCGCCCACCGCCACCCCCACCCCCGCCACGCCCTACTCCCCGCAGTACTACGACGCCATCGTCGAAGGCTCTCGCGCCTCCGCCGCCGTCATCGCCCCCATCGTGCAGGGGCTCGTCCACGCACGCTCCGTCATCGACATCGGCTGCGGCACCGGCGCATGGCTCGCCGCCTTCGCCGCCCACGGCGCCCAGCGCATCACCGGCCTCGACGGCGACTACGTCGACCGCTCCCGCCTCCTCATCCCGCGTCCATCCTTCATCCCCGCCGACCTCCGCCGAGAGTGGCCCTCCATCGGCACGTTCGACCTCGCCCTCTGCCTCGAGGTTGCCGAGCACGTCGCGCCCGAAGCGTCCGAGCGACTCATCGATAACCTCACCCGCCTCGCCCCCATCATCCTCTTCAGCGCGGCCATCCCCTTCCAGGGCGGCGAAGACCACGTCAACGAACGCTGGCCAACCTTCTGGTACGACCTCTTCAAGTCCCGCGGCTACGAGCTCATCGATCCCATCCGCAAGCGAGTCTGGTCCGACCGCCGCGTCGAGCCCTGGTACCAGCAGAACATCGTGATGTACGCCACGCGCCAGGCCATCGCGTCTTCTCCCGCGCTCGCCCTCGAGCACGAGCACACCTTCCCCGGCTTCCTCAGCATCGTCCACCCGCGCCTCTACGGCCCCCTGCTCGAGCGCGCCGGCCTGAAACCCCCGGGCCCCTGGCGCCCCGCCGGCGAAATCGGGAGCGCATGACGTGCCCGCGCTCCCGCCCCCAGCCCGCCCGCTCCTGAGCGTCATCGTCCCGATGTTCCAATCGGCCGCGACCATCGCGTACACCTTGCGCTCCATCCAGCACGACCCCCTCGACGGCCTCCTCGAGATCATCGTCGTCAACGACGGCTCCACCGACGAGGGCCCCAGCATCGCCGCCCGCGCCGCCGCCCTCGATCACCGCATCCGCATCGTCAACCAGTCCAACCACGGCCTCGCCGCCGCGCGCAACACCGGCATCGCCCACGCCCGCGGCCGCTGGCTGCGCTTTCTCGACGCCGACGATCTCGCCCTCCCCCGCTCGTCCCGGCGCCTCATCGACCACGCCCAGCGCACCGGCTCGCCCGCCGCCTGCGGCCCCCACGCGCTCATCGCCGAATCCGGCGAGCCGCTCGACCGCACCTGCACACCCCGCTCCGGATCCGGCGGTGTCATCGGCCTCAATGAACTCCTCACCGGCAACTGCCTCGGCGTCGGCACCCTCGTCATCCGCGCGAGCGCCCTCGGCCCCGACCGCTTCGATCCCACCCTCCGCGTCTGCGAAGATTGGGACCTCTGGCTCCGCCTCGCCCGCCGCGGCCTGCGCATTGCCGCCTGCCCCGGCGATCCCGTTAAGCTCTACCGCGTCCGTCGCGCCAGCCTCAGCAAGGACTTCGCCGGAATGCTCCGCACCGGCGCGGCCATCCTCCAGTCCGCCTTCCGACACGCCCGCGACTCCGCCGATCCCGCCATCGACGCCTCCCCGCGCCGCGAGTCCGCGGCCCTCCACCGCCTCGCCCTCGAGTGGGCCACCATGGCCGCACTCGCCGACGCCCCCGACCGCCTCGCCACCGCCGAGTCCATGCTCGACGGTGTCGCGCTCCCCACCAAATACACCATCTCCGCCGCCGACGCGGCCGAGTCCGTCTTCTGGGCCGTCCTCCTCGGCCTCGGCGCTCGCCCCGAATCTCCCAGCGATCACACCTGGATCCGCCGCGCGGGCGAATGGTGGTCCCACTGCACACAGCGCGGCCGGATGAGCGAAGACGCCCAGCCCCTCGCCTGGAACCACCTCGCCTCGCTCCTTCCCACGCCCTCCGCCATCGCCCACGCCTGCCTCGACGCCGCGCCAAACGCCACCGGCCTCGTCATCATCGGCGCAGGCCAAAACGGCCACGCCCTCGCCCGCGCCGCCCGCGATCGCAACCTCCCCTTCGAACTCCGCGACGACAACCGCGCCCCACACACCACCCCCATCGACGCGCCGATCCCCGAAGGCTGGCGCGTCATTGTCTCGCCACTCAACGACGAAGCGATCTGCCAGCGCGTCCCCGACCAAGCCCCCATCCGCTGGCGCACTACCCGAGACATCCTCGCCAAAGCCCAATCCGCCCACCTCTTCTCCACACTCCACTCCCCTCTCTGCACTCAGCACTCAGCACTCAGCACTACGACTCTCACCACCATCATCCCCCTCTACAACTCCGCCGCAACCGTGGCCGAGACCATCCGCTCCGTCCAGTCGCAGAACATCGACGGCCTCCGCATCATCGTCGTCAACGACGGCTCCACCGACACCGGCCCCGCCATCGTCGAAGAGCTCGCCCACCACGACCCGCGGATCACCATCATCTCCCAGCCCAACCGCGGCCTCGCCGGCGCACGAAACACCGGCATCGAGGCCGCGCTGCAAGCGGGCACGGAGTTCCTCCACTTCCTCGACGCCGACGATCGCATGCGCCCCGGCGCCTACACCGCCCTCCTCCGCGCCGCCACGCACACCGGCGCGGCCTACGGCGGCTACACCCTCATCAACGAGCGCGGCGATCCGCTCGGCCGCGAATCTCCCATCTCCGCCCCCCTCGTCGGCCTCGACGAAGAGCTCGAGTGGAACCGCGCCGCCACCCACGCCCGCCTCCTCTCCGCGCAGGCCCTCGGCGCCGACCGCTTCGACGAGCGCCTCCCCGTCTGCGAGGACTACGACCTCTGGCTCCGCCTCGAAACCCGCGGCATCAGGTTCCAAGCCGTCGAGCAGCTCGTCTGCGACTACCGCCTCCGCCCCACCAGCCTAAGCAAGAAGTTCGCCGACATGTGCCGCATCTATCAGGAGGTCACCCGCCAAGCGTTCCACGCCGCACGCCCGAACTGGGAATCGCGCATCGATCTCTCCGACGCCCGCTTCCGCCGCGTCGTCGGCCACAGCGCACTCATGTACGCCACCATGGAGGCCCTGCTCGATCCCGATCCCGAAAAGTCCCGTGCCGCCGATCTCCTCCGCGCCGCCGCCCGCCCCGACCGCTTCTCCCCCGCCAATCTCGCCCAGGCCGCCTGCACCGCCATCCTCTTCGGCTCCTGCGCTGCGCCCGCGATCGACGGCCGCGCCGAACTCCAGTGGCTCCCACCCCTCGCGCACTGGTGGTCCCGCTGCGAGCGCGAGAACTGGTGCGAGCCCGAAGCCACCGCCGCCGCCATCGAAGAACTCGCCCGCAAGGTAATCCACCCCGACGACATCGCCTCCGCCATGCTCGATGCCGCGGCCTGCGCCACCCCGATGCCCCTCGGCCTCGCCATCATCGGCCTCGATCGCAACTCCCGCCGACTCGCCCGTCTCGCCGCCTCGCGCGGCACGCGAACCCTCATTCTCGACGACGCCGCCTCCGATGCCGAGGCCGCCCTCCTCGAGCCCATCCCGCTCATAAACGTCGTCCGCGATCCCGCCAGCTTCGCCGCCATCGTCGCCAACTCGTTCCCCCGCGCCCGATGGCTCACCGGCGCATCGGCCATCGATCGCATCGCCGCCGCGGCCAATATCTCGCCCTCCGCCGTCGACCGCTGGAATACCACCCGCGACCGCCTCGGCGCCGCCAACCTCGCGCTCCTCCGCGCCGCCCTCACGCCGATCGTCGCTCGTACCACGCCGCAACCATCGCCAGCGTGAACAGCCGCACCCGCCGCGCCTCTGCCTCCCGCGGCACAAACCGCGCCCAGTCGCGCCGCATCACCCCATCGCCGATCAGCCGCGACCCATCGATCATCGCCCCCAGCGACTCGAACCCGTCCCCCGCGCCCGGCATGCGCAGGCTGAACCCCTGTTTGGGTCGCTCCAGAATCTCGCGCGGCACAAATCCCTCTTCCGCGCCCCGCGCCAGCAGCCGTCGAAGCCCCGGCTTCGATCCGCCGCGCTCGCCCTCCTGCGCCTCCACCGGCCGCGCCAGACCCGCCTCCAGCACTCGCCGATCCAGGAACGGCGAGCGCAACTCCAGCCCCACGCTCATGCACGCCCGGTCCAGCTTCGGCAGGATCGACCCGGCACAGAACCCCATCACATCCAGCCGCTGCGCCCGCCGAATCGCCGCAAGCGCGGACCGATCCTCCGGCGCAAGCCACGACGCGAATCCGTCCATTGCCTCCGCCGCCGAAGTCCTGCACAGCGCCGCCGCCTCCGCCGGATGAAACCCGCCAAACGTCCGCACCAAGTACCGATGCGTGTACGACAATCGTCCTAGCGCGAGCAGCGCTCGCCCGCGCTCGCCGTCATCTACATCCGGCCGCGCCACCACATCCGCCAGCCGCGCATGCTCGCGAACATCTTCCGCCGACGCTCCCGCAAACGCCCCAAGGCTCAGCGGGTGCGTCGCTGCATCGCGATGCCACGCATACCCCCCCAGCGCCTCATCGCCGCCATCCCCGCCGAGCACCACCTTGATCCCCGGCTCTCGCGCCCGCATCGCCCGCGCGATCCGCGTCGCCGTCAGCACCGCGGTATACCCCTGCGGCTCATCAAACGCCTCCGCCGCTTCGCAAATCGCCGGGATCAGCTCCCCCGCGCCGAACTCCACGCGGCTCCACGGCATCCCCATCCGCTCCGCCAGCGCCCGCGCCGGCCCATCCTCATCCGACGCATCCCCCGTTGCCAGCGTGAACGCCCGCACCGCCAACATGTCGGCCCCCGCGCGTTTCATCGACATCGCAATCGACGCCGAGTCCAGCCCCGCCGAAAGGAACATCCCCGCCGGAACATCCCCGATCAGATGCTCCCGCGAAACCTCCGCCAGCGTCTCATCAAACTCGCCGCGCTCCTCCGTAATCCGCTCCGGAGCCCGCCACCACCGCTCCACGCGCGGCCCCGCCGCATCCCCGATCCTCCACCGCAGCATCATCCCCGGCCCCAGCTTCTTCACGCCGCGCCACATCGTCCACGGCGCGGGGCAATACCCGATGCTCAGCACCCGCCGCACGCTTTCCACATCTAACGACGGCTTCTCCGCCATCAACTCCCCCAGCGCATCGCACTCCGACGCGCACGCCAGCATCCCATCAACAAACGCCCACGCCAGCGGCTTCATCCCCGCGTGGTCCACCGCTGCGATCACCTCCTCCCGCCCAACCACCACAAACGCAAACATCCCGCGCACCGCTTCCAGCGTCCGCTCCACGCCCCACCGCTCGATCCCGCGCAGCAACACCTCCGTGTCTGAGCGTGTGCGAAGCGCCGCACCTTCCGTCTCGAGCTCGCGCCGCACCGCCGCCGCGTTGTAGATCTCCCCGTTGTACACCATCATCAGCGACCCATCCGCTGTCCCCATCGGCTGCGCCGCCGCGTCAGTCAAATCTTGGATCGCCAGCCGCCGATGCCCCAGCAGCGCCCGCCCGCCCCCCGCCACTATTACGCCCTCTCCATCCGGCCCGCGCCGCGCCAGCCGCGCCAGCGCCCGCCCCATCCGCGCCCGCTCCTCCGGCGAGAACCCGCCCCCGCTCCCACGGATCATCGCCGCAATCCCGCACATCGCTACACGCTCCTCCCCGCACTCCCCATCGCGAGCGCCGTGACCGTGCTCATGCCCCACCCGCTCCCCGCGCACCCCGCGCCCGCGCGTCATACCACCGCTCCCCGTCACTCTGCCCCGCCGCTAGTCCGCGCGCCACCAGCCCCAGCATCGACCGCGCAAATGCCCCATATGTCACCGTCTCCCGCGCCCGCGCCGCCATCGCCGCCGACACCCCATCTCGCCACGCCCGATCCTCGATCGCCCGCGTCAACACCCGCCGCATCGAGTCCGCATCATGGAACATCACCGCCCCCGGATCCGGCCACAAGTCCCACAGCGATCGCCCATCCCCATCGATCGCCTCCTCCGCCGACCCACGCAGCCGCTGCGCGTGGATCTCGTTGAGCCACACAAACTCCGGCGCGCTCAGCCCAACCTCCTCGACAAGCCGCGCATACCGCGACCCCGCCGCGCACGCCCCCGGTCGATACCCGAGGAATCGCCACGTCTTCCCCGCGGTCCGCCACGGGTCGCTCACCGCCGCCTCCCCCGCGCGGCACGCGTGCGCCGCCGCCAAGTACTCCAAGTGCGACAGGTCATCGGCCATCAGCCGGCACACCGGCAGCCCGCCCGAGAGCGCACACTCGAACACCCGCTGATGGATCGCCGTGTGCAGCGACACGTGCAGGTGCACGCCTGCCGTCTGGTAGCACGCCCGCAGATCCTCGCCATGCTCAAGCTCCCCGCACGCGAGCGCGCCGAGCGTCGGATGCGCGTTCCACCCGCGCCCGTACAGGTGCATCCGCCACCCATGCTCTCGCGCGATCCCCGCCGCCCACTCCAGCGTCCGATGCCGAAGCATCCGGTCCGCCAGCGGCATCGTCAGCGTCGTCATCGTCGCCGCCACCGCACGATCATCCGCCCGCGCGCCCGCCCGACCAAGCTCCTCAACACTCGCCGCCCGCAGCGCGGTCGCCAGCGGCCCCGCCGAGATCGGACGATCCACGATCTCCCGCACCCGCTCGTACAGCGCCCCCATCGCGGCCACTACTTCTCCCGCATTCCCAGCCTCCTCCGACTTCCGCCGCAGCATTGCCTCCGGCGTCTCCGAGTGGTGCGACACATACGCGATCTCGCACGCGTGCCGCACCGCCATCCCCGCCTCCACCTCCCCGCGGTGGAACTTCACACTCGACGCCGCCATCGGCATCGCCAGCGACCGCCCCCGCGGATACGAGAACTTCTGGAACAAATCCTCGGCCAGGTTCCCCACCACAAAGTCCATCGGCCCCACGCTCGCCCCCGCGCTCGCGTCGTACAGGTGCGGCATCGCGTCCTGGATCCACGTCACCAGCGCCAGGTTCTCCGGCAGGCTCTCGCGCAAATCGTTCCGCAGGTAGTTGGGCACCACCGCCACATCCGGCTCAAACTCCTTGATCGCGAGCAGCCGCTGCAGCGGGTCCGTCAGCGAGTGGTCGTCGGGCTCCATCACCACCCGCACCGCGCACCCCGCCTCCTCCAGCCCCGCAGCAAGGTCCGCCGCGCTGTGCCGAAGAAATGTGCTGAACCGGCTCGTGACCACCAGCACGCGCAGCGGCGCATCGGTCCCCTTCATCGCGCGGCCAATCCGCGCCGCCAGCCACGCCCGATCCCGCACCGCGTACGCCGCGTCCACCGCCCGCCGCGTCTCTGCCGCCGCCTGCTGCGCCATCGCCGTCGCGCGGTTCACCATCTCCTGCGGGCTCGGCGCGATCCGCCGCACCGTCGTCGGCAGTACGATCGCCACCGACGCAACGCGCTCGCCCCGCGCCGCCCGCTCGTTTACAAACGCTTCCAGTCGCGCCCCCGCATCGTCGCCGACGAGCGCCATCACCCGCTCCTCAGCCAGCACGCCCGCCATCTCCGCCTGCACCAGCCCATCCACAAACTGCCGCGCCTCGGTCTGCACCACGATTACGCGCGCCGAGTATCCATCCAGCCGCCCGCTCGTTGCCGCCGCCACCCTCCGCAGGATCCACGGCGGATCGATCCCCTCCACGATGTACCACGGCGGCGGTGTCGCCGCCGTCGGCCGCTCATCGTGCGGCAGCCGCACCCCGCGCGCCTGCTCCGCCTGGTTGGTCAGCCGCATCCATCCGCCCCGCTCTCCGACGCTGCGCCACACGATGTCCCCCGACGCCGCCCGAAAGTGCTCCCGCTCCGCCGCCCGCGCCCGCCACGCCTCCACCTCGCCGCGCAGATCAATTGTCCCCATCGCCCGCCCCCGCAGCGCATCCACGTTCTTGAGCAGATCCTCCTGAAGCGCCCCCACACTCACGCGATCATCCGCCAGCCGCGCCACCACCCGCTCGAGCTCCCTCACCCCCGCGCTCCCGCGCGCCCCCGCCGACATCAGCGCGATCTGCTCCCCCGCCGCCGTCCGCAGCCCCACCCGCGCATACGCCGCCGCCAGCAGAAACCGAACCTCCTCATCCCCCGGCATCACCCGCATCGCGGCCAGCCCCACCGGCACAAAGTCCCACGGCGACCCGGTGCGCCCGAGCAGCACAATCTCCTTCCGCCCGATCTGTTTCGGTGTGGCGCCACCCGAAGATGGGGGTGATTGATGGACAGGCGAGATCGTTGGCACACCCACTTATCGGCACCCTCCCTCAACCCCGCACAAAGGGGGCAGCCTCTGTCCTCTAGCGCGCGGAAGGACCGATATCTCCGCCCATGAGTCGTTGGAGCGGCCGCCGGCCCCCCCTGCATCTGGTGTCCTCACCCCGCTCCGATCTCCCCTCAAACTCTTCTGAGGCGATCACCCAAGCGGCCCCCGCCCTTCCCGCCGCGGCCAAGATCCTCGACCACGCCGCCCTCCTCCGCAAGCGCGCCGAGGCCCGCGCCACCGGCCGCCGCGTCGTCCAGTGCCACGGCTGCTTCGACATCGTCCACCCCGGCCACCTCCGCCACCTCCGCCACGCACGCGCCCAGGGCGACATCCTCCTCGTCAGCATCACCGGCGACTCGATGATCGACAAGGGCACCGGCCGCCCCCTCATCCCGCAGGAACTCCGCGCCGAGAATCTCGCCGCGCTCGACTGCGTCGATTGGGTCCACATCGAGTCCCGCCCCACAGCCGTCGATCTCCTCGAAGAGGTCCGCCCCGACATCTACGTCAAGGGCCGCGAGTACGAGAACAACAACGACCCGCGCTTCAAGGCCGAGCAAGCCACCGTCCAGAAGCACGGCGGCCGCATCGTCTTCTCCTCCGGCGACGTCGTCTTCTCCTCCAGCGCGCTCATCGCCGCCCTTGAGCAGTCCGTCGATCCCTACCACGCTCGCCTCCGCTCCCTCCTCGCCCGCGAGAGTCTCGCCGGCGAGGAACTCTCCCGCCTCATCTCCTCCTTCCGCGGCAAGCGCATAGCCGTCATCGGCGAGGTCATCCTCGACACCTACATCCTCTGCGATCGCCCCGACGTCGCGGGCGAGAGTCCCATCATGACCCTCCGCCCCGTGGAGCGCCGCTCCTACGACGGCGGCGCGGCCGTCATCGCTCGCCACGCCGCCGCCATGGGCGCATACCCCGTCCTCATCACCGCCCTCGACGATTCCCCCGAGTCTGCCGCACTCCGCCAGCGCCTTATCGCCGAGGGCATCGAAGTCCGCAGCATCCACACCGACCGCCCGATCCCCGAAAAGCAACGCTTCCTCGTCGGCGCCCAGAAAATGATGAAGCTCGACCTCATCGAGCGCATCGAACCCGACGCCGCCAAGCAGGAAGAGTTCCTCACCCTCGTCACCGAAACCCTGTCTTGCAAATCTGAAATCTCAAATCTGAAATCTGAAATCGCCTTCGACGCCACCATCATCGCCGACTTCGGCCTCGGCCTCCTCAGCCAAAGCCTCCTCCGCCGCCTCTGCCCCCTCGCCCGCCAACACTCGCGCTTCCTCGCCGGCGATGTCTCCGGCAAACGCTCCAATCTCTCCTACCTCACCGAAATGGACCTGCTCTGCCCCAGCGAGGCCGAGCTCCGCGAGACCTACCGCCAGTTCGATGAGAGCCTCCCCGCCGTCGCCTACCACCTCCTCTCCGCCACCCGCGCGAAGCACGCCCTCATCACCATGGGCTCCGAGGGCCTCGTCGCCTTCGATCGCACCCCCGACTTCACACGCAGCGCCGGCGAGTGGGGGACCAAGGTCACCGCCGAGCACGTCCCCGCACTCGCCGCCTCCGCCGTCGATCCCCTCGGCTGCGGCGACGCCCTCCTCGCCGCCGCCACGCTCACGCTTGCTTCCGGCGGGTCACTCCTCGCCGCCGGCTTCCTCGGCGCGGCCGCCGCCGCCACACAGGTCCAGCGCCTCGGCAACACCGTCATCTCCGCCAGCGACCTTCGCGGCGCCATCGCCCGCCTCCACTCCGCTCACCTCGCCTACGCCCCAAGCGAATCTCGAGCCCGCACCACAACCTCCACCATCAACATCCCAGCCCCACAACCCGCGCCAGTGCACTAGCAACAAAATGTCCCCTGCTCCCCTGCTCCCCTGCTCCCCTGCTCCCCTGCTCCCCTGCTCCCGCGATCCCGCGATCCCGCGCTTCCGGCCTCCCCCTCCGCTCTTCCTCTGAAATTTCAAATTTGAAATTCTGAAATCTCCGCCCATGCCCCCCGTCTCCTACATCATCCCCACCCGCAACCGCCCCGACTGCCTTGCGCGCACACTCACCGCGCTCGGCACCCTCCCGCCCCACGCGGCCGAAGTCATCGTCGTCGACAACGCCTCCGAACCCCCCGCCTCCGTCCCCTTCGAGCTTCCCAACGGCCTCTCCGTCACCCTCCTCCTCCGCTCTCGCAACGACGGCGCGGCCGCCCGAAACTCCGCCGCCCGCGCCGCCGACCCTTCCTCCCAGTGGCTCGTCATGCTCGACGACGACTCCCACCCCCTCAACCTCAATCACCTCCAAGCCCTCCAAGACCAACCCACCGACGTCGCCGCCCTCTGCGCCGAAATCTTCCTTCCCCCTCGGCCCTCGGCACTCAGCACTCAGCACTCAGCACTTCCCCCCACTGGGCACTGGGCACTGGGCACTGATCACTCTCCCCGCGAAGCGGGCGGCCTCCCCGAAATCCCCATCGGCTGCGGCGTCGCCTACCGCCGCGAAGCGTTCTTGAGCGAAACCGGCTACGACCCGCGCTTCGGCTTCTACGCCGAGGAGTACGACCTCGCCGCCCGCCTCATCCGCGCCGGCCACCGCATCGTCATGGACCGCCGCTTCGCCGTCCTCCACGAAAAAACGCCCGCCGGCCGCAGCATGGACACCATCCTGCGCCGTCTCGTCCGCAACAACGCCTGGGTCATGCAGCGCTACGCCCCGGCGAACGTGCTCCGCGAAGAAGTCCGCCGCGTCCTCTCCCGCTACGCCCGCATCGCGTGGAACGAGCACGCCCTCGGCGGCTACCTCGCCGGCCTCGCCGAACTCTCCACCACGCTCTCTCGCCAGCCCCGCGCCGAGCTCGACGCCCGCCTGTGGGACCGCTTCACCGGCCACGCCGCCTGCCGGCGCTCGCTTCTCCATCAGTGGGCCCAGCGCCGTTTCACCACCGCCGCCCTCATCCACCGCGGCAAGAACGACCACGTCGTCCAGGCGTGCCTCAACGAACTCGGCGTCCGCATCATCGACGATCAGAGCGCCGCCGAAGCCCTCGTCATCGCCACCCTCTCCCCCGGCCCCATGCTCGACGCCCACGCCCTCCACGCCGGCGACCCGCGCATCGTCGTCCCCTGGGATGAACCCATGATCGTGGCGAGCGCGCAAGGGGTGGCACTGGCGGCTTGACCGCCAGTGGTGTTGCAACCCCGCATACGACATCCGGCGTCGTCCCACGCTCCCCTCCCACACCTCACGTTCTACACTCGTGGCCCCACCCGGAGCCCGATTCTCATGTTCAACGCCATCCGCTTCGTCTCTTCCCAAAAACCCACCGCCCTCGTCCTGGGCGTCTTCTCCGACCGCCGCCTCGACAAGGCCACCAAGGCTCTCGACTCGACCGGCGAAATCTCCGCCGCCGTCGCCCGCCCCGAGTGCACCGGCGAGTCCGGCCGCATCGTCGAGGCCTATCCCCACGCCAAGTCCGGTCGGGGGGGTCCCACTCGCGTCCTCATCGTCGGCCTCGGCAAGCGCGACGATTTCAAGCCCGGCTCCCTCCGCTCCATCGGCGGCCAGCTCGGCCGCCGCCTCGCCCTCACCAAGGACGAGCGCGTCGAGATCGATCTCGCCTCCGCGCTCAGCGAGGCCAAGCGCGTCGACATGAAGCTCGCCGGTCGCTGCCTCGGCGAGGGCCTCGGCCTCATCGGCTGGCAGAACTGGAAGTTCAAGGGCACCGCTCCCAGCAACGGCGGTGAGAAGCCCAAGCGCACCACCCTCTCCGTCTCGTCCGCAAACAAGTCCTTCACCGAGGGCCTCACCCGCGGCCTCGCCATCGCCGAATCCGCCAACCTCTGCCGCGATCTCAGCGAAACGCCCCCCAACATCGCCACCCCCGCCTGGATAGCCGACCAGGTCCGCGCCCTCGCCCGCAAGACCGGCCTCAAGTGCACCGTCCTCTCCGGCAAAGACCTCGAGCGCGAAAAGCTCACCGGCCTCATCAACGTCGGCAAGGCCAGCATCAACAAGCCCTGCCTGATCCGCCTCGAGTACTCACCCAAGGGCGCATCCAAGAGTGGGGGAGGTGGGGGGTCCGCCAAGCCCATCGTCCTCGTCGGCAAGACCATGACCTACGACACCGGCGGCCTCTCGCTGAAGGTCAACAACGGCATGGTCGGCATGAAGCGTGACAAGGACGGCGGCTGCGCCGTCATCGGCGCCATGCACGCCGTCGCCACCACCCTCAAGCCCAAGCACCCCGTCGTCGCCCTCCTCTCCGTCGCCGAAAACTCCGTCTCCGACGAGGCCTACCGCCCCGACGACGTCCTCACCTACCGCAACGGCGTCACCGTCGAGGTCACCAACACCGACGCCGAGGGCCGCCTCGTCCTCGCCGACGCCCTCATCTGGGCCTGCGAGAACGAGAACCCCTCCTGCGTCATCGATCTCGCCACCCTCACCGGCGGCGTCGTCACCGCCCTCGGCTCCACCTTCGCCGGAATGTTCTGCGAGGACGACGCCCTCCGCAACCGCCTCCAGCGCGCCATGGATACCTCCGGCGAGCGTTGGTGGCGACTCCCCATGGACGCGGAATACCGCGACATGATGAAGTCCCCCATCGCCGACATCCTCAACTCCAACCCCAACCGCAAGGCCCATCCCATCCAGGGCGCGGCCTTCCTCTCCTTCTTCGTCACCCCGAAGACTCCCTGGGCCCACATCGACATCGCCGGCGTCCACGCCGCCGAGTCCGACAACGGCTGCTTTGTCAAGGGCCCCACCGGTTGGGGTGTCCGCTTGCTCGCCGACTTCATCGGCGGGTAAGCTGATCGACCCATGCGCGACACCACGTCCGCCCAGCCCGGTGCGATCAGGTGGTCCGAATACGGCGCTTCCCGCCAGGATTCGTCCCGCGTCGCCCCGCGCGCAGCGCCCGCCGCCCGCCCGCGCACCGAGGTGATCATCCTCGCCGCCGAGGGCTCCGGCCACGACTGGCTCAGTGCCGCCATCTCCGCGCACCCGCACCGCCCGCTCGTCCAGCACGCCGATATCCGCACACCCGTCGACGCCCATCGCGTCCTCCGCGCCGCCTCGCGCGCCGCGACCCTCCACCTCATCCGCGACGGCCGCAACGTCATCGCCTCGGCCGCGCTCCCCCGGCCCGCGCCCCCCTCCGCCGTCCGCCAACTCGCCGCGCGATGGGCCCGCTCCGTCCACGCCATCCGCACGGCGCGCCACACGCTCAGCGCGAACCTGATCGAGGTGCGCATCGAGCGTCTCCACACCGGCGCGGCCGCCCACACCGAGCATCTCCTCGAGTCCCTCGGTCTCCCCGCCCTCGACCCTCCCGCCGATCTCCTCCCCACCGCGCCCACATCCCCAACCTGGCGCGACGTGTTCACCAACGACGCCAAGGCCGCGTTCAAGTCCACCGCCGGCGCACTCCTTATCGAGCTCGGCTACGAACGCGACATGGAGTGGTAGTCGGGGCGGCCCGCCACTCCGCAGCCGTCTTTATTTTCAGCGCGTCTCGACCATCCCCCGAACAAACTCAGCCCCGGTAAACGCGAGCAATTGCCCGCGGCTTTCATACCATCTCCGCCCCCGTGATCGACCCGCGCTCTCCCAACTACGCCTCCACTCCCGTCTCCCCGGACCGCGCGGCGATGCCCTACGCCCCCGCGCCCATCGCGCGTCTCGAGCACGACCTCGCCCCCCTCGTCTCCATCGTCACGCCCTTCTTCAACACCGGCGAGGTCTTCCACGAGACCGCCGCGTGCATCCTCGGCTACGACGCACGAGACCCACACACACGCTTTGCCTCCGGCCAGTCCCTCCAGAACTTTGAGTGGATCATCGTCAACGACGCCTCCACCGACGAGGCTTCGCTCCGCATCCTCGCCGACTACCGCATCCTCTCCACCATCGACTCGCGCATCCGCATCGTCGACCACCGCCACAACCACGGCCTCCCCGCCGCCCGCAACACCGGCTTCCGCGCTGCCCGGGCCCCGTACATTTTCTTCCTCGATTCCGACGACCTCATCGAGCCCACCACCCTCGAGAAGTCCGCCCTCCATCTCGCCTGCAACCCGGAGTTCGCCTTCGTCAAGGGCTACACCGTCGGCTTCGCCGCGCAGGAGTATCTCTGGACCAAGGGCTTCCACGACGGCGGCAAGATGCTCGACGAGAACCTCGTCACCGCCACCACCATGGTCCGCGCCTCCGTTCTCCACGAGGTCGGCGGCTTCGACGAGACCATCCGCGGCGGCATGGAGGACTGGGAGTTCTGGCTCCGCTGCGCCGCCCACGGCCACTGGGGCGAGACCATCCCCGAGTATCTCGACTGGTACCGCCGCCGCGACCGCCAGCACGCCGACTGGGAGAACATCTCCCAGCACACGCACCGCGATCGCTTCCTCCGCCGCATCCGCTCGGCCCATCAACACATCTTCGACGGCGAGTTCCCGTGCCCCTCGCGAGCTTGGCACATGCCCTTCGCGCCGCTCGCGCCGCCGCTGGATCCCGCCGAGTTCTCCAACCCGCTCCGCAAGACGCGCCCGCGTCTGCTCCTCATCGCGCCGTGGCTCCGCATGGGCGGCGCGGATCGCTTCAACCTCGACCTTGTTCGCTTCCTCGTTCGACACGCCGGCTGGGATGTGACGATTGCCACCACGCTCCCCGGCCATCCATGGCTCCCGGAGTTCGCCGTCCTCACGCCGGACGTCTTCTGCCTCGACCATCTCGCCCGCCCGCCGCACCTGCCGCGGCTGATCGACTATCTCATCACCTCGCGCCGCCCCGACGTGGTAATGGTCACCAACGCCCAGCTCGGCTACTTCCTCCTGCCCTTCCTTCGCGGCCGCCACCCCGAAACCACCTTCGTCGACTTCAACCACATGGAAGAGCCGCACTGGCAGGGCGGCGGCCACCCGCGCACCGGCGCGGGCTACCAGGACCAGCTCGATCTCTCCATCGTCGTCTCCGGCCACCTCAAGCGGTGGATGTCCGATTCGCCGCGCTCCGCCGATCCGGACCGCATCGAGGTCTGCCACATCAACGCTGACACCGCCATGTTCCGCCCCGACGGCGCGGCCCGCGCCGAGTGGCGCACCGAGCTCGGCATCTCCGACTCCACCCCCGTCCTCCTCTACGCCGCGCGCATCTGCCCCCAGAAGCAGCCCCTCGTCTTCGCCCGCACCATGCAGCTCCTCGCCGAGCAGGGTCGCGAGTTCGTGGCTTTGGTCGCCGGCGATGGCGAGATGCAGGGCGAGCTCGAGTCCGCAATCGCCGCGGCCGGTCTCGGCTCGCGTGTGCGTTTGCTCGGGCCCGTTCCCGCCGATCGCATGCCGGGCCTCATGGCCGCGGCCGACATCTTCTTCCTCCCCAGCCAGTGGGAGGGGATCGCCATGTCCATCTACGAGGCCATGGCCGCGGGGCTGTGCGTGGTCGGCGCCGATGTCGGCGGGCAGGCCGAGCTGGTGACGCCCGAGACCGGCGTGTTGCTCTCGTTCCCGAAGCGCGATGCGGAGCTCGAGGCCCGGGCCTACGCGGCCACGCTCGCGGGGCTCTTCGATGAGCCGCAGTGCATCGCCGCCCTCGGCGCGGCCGCGCGGATCCGCATCGGCCAGCACTTCGAGCTTGCGTCCATGGGCCAGCGCATGCTCGCGTACTTCGCCAGGGCCGATCGCCTGCGTCGCGAGTCGCCGCGCGCCGTCATAGCCGAGCCCTTCGCCCGCGAGCTCGCGCTGCAGGGCGTGGAGATGATGCGGATCCAGTCGCTGGCCGAGGAGCTCTGGCCCTATCGCCAGCGCTGCATGGACATGGACCGCGCCATCGAATCCACCGCCGAGGCGGCCCGCAAGGACGCCGAGGCCGCGGCCGTTCTCGCGCACCTGGAAAGCTCAAGCCCGTGGAAAGCGATCCAGGCGATCAAGAGCACCCAGCCATACCGAATGATCGCCCGGGCCCGTTTCGGCCCGGATTGGGAACTGGTGGACCCGAAGGAGCCGGCACGGATGAGGCTCGAGCGGATCAGGGGAAGCCGGGCGTTCCGGATCGCGGAGGCGCTGCGGAAGTTGAGGGGCTGATTGGGCGGAGTTCCGAATGCCGCGCGCCGGCTCGCCCCCTCCCCCGCTCCAGCGGAGGAGGTGCCCGAGCGAAGCGAGGGCGGAGGGGGCATGCCTTTGCGGGGATCCCGGCACCCCGAGAGTCAATGAGCAAACCCAGCCCAAGCTAGCCCCGAACCTCAGCGGCTCAGGGCAATCCATTTGTGCCTTGTGCCTTGAACTCTGTGCTTTCCCCCCTCCCTACCATCGCGTCCCATGCCCTTCACACTCAAGCCCGAGCAAGGCTTCGGCATCGACGTCGAGTCCACCGACTACCTCAAGGAGCACGTGGACACCGGCGAGCGGTGGGTGCTCAACTTTGGTCCGCAGCACCCGGCCACGCACACGACCCTGCGCCTTGTGCTGGAGCTCGACGGCGAGAGGATCGCCCGCTGCACGCCGCACATCGGGTATCTGCACTCGGGCTTTGAGAAGCTGGGCGAGCACCTGGACTACAACCAGTACGTGACGATCGCGTCGCGGATGGACTATCTGTCGCCGATCTCGAATGACATCTGCTGGCACGGGGCGGTGGAGAAGCTGTTTGGGATTGATATCACGCCGCGCTGCAAGGTGCTGCGGACGATCATGGCCGAGTTCGGCCGCGTGCAGAACCATCTCCTCTGCGTCGGCGCGGCCGCCCTCGACTTGGGCGCCATCACCGGCTTCCTCTTCTGCTTCAACCCCCGCGAGAAGATCTACGACATCTGCGACTACATCTCCGGGCAGCGCTATCACCCGGACTGGACGCGCGTGGGCGGGCTGATGCAGGAGATCAAGGACGAGGAAGTCTTCAGGCGCCTCTGCAAGGCGGCCATCGAGGACATCGAGACCTCGCTCAAGGAGTTCGAGGGGCTGCTCAACCGCAACCGGATCTTCATCGATCGCACGGTGGGCGTGGGCGTGTTCAGCAAGGAGGATGCGCTCGCGTGGTCGCTCACGGGCCCGATGGCCCGCGGCAGCGGCGTGGCCCGCGACCTGCGCAAGGACTTCCCGTACCTGTGCTATGCCGACAACTGGGATGGGCAGGGGGCGAAGGCCGTGGAGTTCAAGGTGCCCATCGCCCACGAGGGCGACTGCTCGGCCCGCTTCCGCGTCCGCTGCGAAGAGATCAAGCAGTCGATCGGGATCATCCGCCAGCTCATCGACACCATCCCGCAGGGACCGATCGACACCTTCGCCGACGCGAAGATGATGAAGCCGCCCAAGAAGGATGTGTACGGCTCGATCGAGGGGCTTATCCAGCACTTCGAGATCGTCATGTCGAACCGGGGCTGGAAGGCGCCGATCGCCGAGGCCTATGGCGCGCAGGAGACGGGCAACGGCGAGCTCGGGTACTACATCGTGTCCGACGGCACGGCGCGCGGATACCGCGTTCGCACCCGTCCGCCGTGCTTCATCAACTACCAGGTGATGCAGAAGATGACCGAAGGGCACACGCTCTCGGACATCGTGGCCATCCTCGGGTCGATCAACATCGTGGCGGCGGAGCTTGACCGCTAGTCGGCGGCGAGGTGTGTTGTGAGCGAGCCCGGCCATCCGGCCCCGTATGTTGAGTTCGATCCGCGTCCCGCACCCGGCGGGGCGAGGCGGTTTGCGATCACCGTTGTGGTGGCGCTTGGGTTCTTGGGCGGCGTGGTGGTGGGGGTGTTCTACTGGATGCGATCGACGGCGCACGATGCGTACGCAGGTCCGCCGAAGCTGGCGTATCCGGAGAACCGGCCGTACCGCTGAGGCGGATCATCCCTCGAAGGGGATGATGGGCAGCGTGCGGACGTTGAATCGCACGGAGATGCGGACCGCGTCGGTGGGAGAGGGCTGATCGACCACGAACAAGTCGGGCCGACCCACGCGCCGGATGTCGGCGGCGAGGAAGAGCTGCGTGCGCGCGAGGGAGGCGGTGAAGGGCGAGTACTGCGAGGTGACCTGCGCGACGATGCTGGTGGTGAAGGCGGAGCCGGTGTCGTTGCGGAGGGCCTGCACGAACGCGCCGGTGCGCGTGTACGAGCTCAGGCCGATGCGGAAGTCCTCGATGATGGAAAGGCCCACGTCGAGGCGGCCGTCGGAGTTGAGGTCGGCGACAGAGGCGATGGTGTACTCCGGGGCCTGGGCCCGCTGGATGAGGTCGCCGGCGGGGAGGCTTCGCGTCTCGACCTCTTCGGGGGCGCCGAAGGTGAGGTCGGTGGTGGAGCCGGTGCGCGGCAGGATGAGCGTGCGGGCGGTGTAGTCGCCAAGGGGTGGCGGGGGCACGTCGGTGAGATCGGGCTGGGTGAGCGTGGAGACGATGAGGTCGGTCTTGGAATCGCCGGAGATGTCGGCCGCGGCGATGGAGGTGACCACGCCCGCGACGATGATGCGGTCGCCCTCGGGGTTGAAGAGCGGCCCGGGAAGGCCGAGGGTCTGGGCGCCGGTGCCGACGATGGGCGCGGGCTGGGTGAAGGAGTAGGCCTGCACGAAGCCGGTGGCGGTGTCGGCGTCCTGTCCGCCGACGATGATGAGGGGCGTCGATGTGCCGCGGAGATTGGCGATGAGGGGCGCGGCCAGCTTCTGGCCGTACAGCGCGGGGCCGAGGTCGATGAAGCGGACGTACGGGCCGGGGATGATGTTCGCGGGTTGCGCGGTGATGGTGACGAGGGGGTCGAGGATGCGGATCTCGTCGGGGGCCTCGCCCCAGATCGAGTTCAGGGCCACGAGCGGGCCCGCGCCCTTGAGGAGCACCTCGGCCATCGGGTCGGAATCGATGTTGCCGACGGTGACGGACTCAACGGCCGTCCACGCGCGCCCGTAGGCGGCGGTGGTGAAGCGGCCGAGGCCGGTGTTGAGCAGCAGGCGGTGCCAACCCTGGTGCACGCCCTTCTGGATGCTGAAAATGTCGGGGCGATTGTCGCCGTCGAAGTCGCCCACGCCGAGCAGTCCCGCATCGGTGTTGAAGCGGGCGATGCGCTGGGGCGCGCCGAAGCGTCCGCCGCCGCCGCCCTTCTGGAAGAAGATGTCCTTGCCCACGGCGGTGACGAGGTCGGCCTTGTTGTCGCCGTCGAAATCGGCGGTGACCATGGAGGTGGGAGACTGGGCGGGCGTGGCGACGGTGGGGCCGTCGGGGTTGAACCAGGTGGCGAGGAGCTGGCGCGGCTCGAGGGTCTCGAGCGGGGCGTACAAAGCAGGCGCGAAGTTGCGGACATGGCCGGTGGTTCGACGCGTGTTCATGTGCGTTCCTCTGTGCGGGGTGCGTGCCGTGGTATGGTGGCGCTCGACATCGGCGAGGCCATGCTCATCACGCGATCTCAACATACCATCAACGGGGAAGCGGGACGCGATCGATGCGAAACAAGCAGGAGTCTGACATGATCACTCGTTCAATGCTGGCCGTGCGTGGCCCGAGTTGGTTGCTGGTGAGCGCTGGTGTGTTTCTGGGCGCTCTGGCGGGATGCCAGGCGGACTATGCGGTGGATGTGACGAACCGGACGCCGCAGCCGATCCGGGCGGACATCTTCCGCAAGGGTGGTGATTCGGCGGTGCTCGGGGCGTCGCGCCGGCTCGGACCGGGCGATCGCGCGGCCGTGGGTCCGGTGCGCACCTCGAAGGATTACGGTGCGTTCCTGTCGATCGATTCGATGGGCAATCCCGGTCGGCCGCTGACGGTGGACCTGCCCAAGGGAACTTCGTACGTGGAGATCCAGCAGGATGGCGAGGGGCCGAACTCGCCGCTGCGGATTGTGGAGAAGCGGTGAGGGGACGTGGCGGACGCAGAGCCGTCCACCACGGCATCCGGTGGTCAGTCGTTGATGTTCGGGTTGACGCCGGCGCCATCGATCTGCATGACGTTGATGCTGGTGATGCGCCATGGGCCCGTACCGTCGCGCGTCCAGTCGAGGCGGAACCAGGCGCCGAGGGGGGCGTTGTAGAGGGCCTGCTCGCCCTCGAAGGTTGACCAGACGCGGACCTGGGTGCGTGCGACGTTGGGGCCGTCGACGACGGCGCGGACGGGGCCGATCTTCAGGTCCTTGACGATGAGCGAGCGGCCGAGGGTGGATTGCACGACATCGAGGATCTCGTCGCGCCCGTGGGGGACCGGGACGGGGCCGAACGCGCGGACGGAGGCCCGCTCCGTCAAGAGCTCGCGGAGGTCGGTGACCTTGGCCGCGGCGGTGAGGGTGGCGGCGGAGTGGGTGCGTTCGGCAAGCACCTCACGCTCGGTGGTGATGAGGGCGGCGGCGGTGAAGACTGTGGCGGCGAGGGCGATCGCGGCGAGGAGGGCCCGGAGGCCGTCCTTGAGCTTGTCGCGGCGGTGCATGACGACGAGGGCGATGACTCCGGCGAGGAGAAGGCCGGAGACGACGGGCCATGGGTTCTCGACGAGGTAGTGGGCGAGCGGGGGAGGCGGGCCAGCATGGGCACGGCGGCCGCGTCGCCTTTGAGGGTGCCGAGTTGGGCGAGGGTCATCGAGAGGGTGTACGGATGGAGGAGTGAAGGCGTTGCGGGAAGTGGGGGAGTACACAAAAAGGGGGGATTCGGTCGATTGTGCACCATCTAAGACGGGGGAGCGGGATTGGGATTGGCGCGATCGGAGCGCGCGTGGTTTTGGGTGTGGGTTGGTGGATGGGAGTTGGTGGACTCGGTGACGCAACTGGCGACGAGCATTCTGGATGGGAACCTCGGTGCGCTGGCGGCGGCGAGCGGGGATGCGGTGGCGCGGATTCGGGCGGCGGCTCCGCTGGAGGGGGTTCGGTTCTTTGAGACGGACGACGGTGTGCCGACGGCGCAGGTTGGGGAGGGGGCCGGGGCGCGGATGCTGGCGAGTCGGAGGCGGCCGCGCGAGGAGGCGGGGCGGCTGGTGGAGGGGATCGAACTCAAGGATGCGGCGGTGTACGTGGTGGCGGGGTTCGGGATGGGGTACCACGTCGAGGCGCTGTCGAGGCGGCTGGGGCGGGCGGGCGTGATCATCGTGTTCGAGCCGGATGTGGCGCTGCTGCGGGCGGTGCTGGAGCGGGTGGACTGCGCGGCGTGGATCCGGGCGGGGAACGTGTGCATCCTGACGGACCCGGACGACGGCGCGGCGATGAACGACTGCCTGCGCGGGCTCGAGGGGCTCGTCGGGCTGGGCGTGACGCTGGTGGAGCATCCGGCGAGCCGGTCGCGGCTGGGGCCGCAGACGCGGCGGTTCCACGAGCGGTTCGCGGGGGTGGTGGACGCGATCAAGATGACGGTGATCACGACGCTGTGCCAGTGCCGCGTCACGATGAGGAACCTGGTGCAGAACGCGGATGTGTACGCGGCGAGCCCGGGCGTGGCGGACTTGAAGGGGGCGTGCGCGGGGCGAGTGGGCTTGGTGGTGAGCGCGGGGCCGAGCTTGCGGCGAAACGTGGAGCTGCTCAAGGATCCGGCGGTGCGGGAGCGGTGCGTGATCGTGGCCGTGCAGACGGTGCTCAAGCCGCTGCTGGCGCTGGGGATCCGGCCGCACTTCGTTACCGCGCTGGACTACAGCGAGATCAACCGGCGGTTCTACGAGGGGCTGACGGCGGCGGATGTGGAGGGGATCACGCTGGTGGTGGAGCCGAAGGTGAACCCGAGCGTGCTGATGGCTTGGCCGGGCGCGGTGCGGTGCATCGGGGATGCGACGCTGGACCTGCTGCTGGGGCGCGAGCTATGCGGGCGCGATGAGAGTGAGCGGCTCAAGCAGGGCGCGACGGTGGCGCACCTGGCGTATTACTTTGCGCGGCACCTTGGGTGCGACCCGGTCGGGCTGGTGGGGCAGGACCTTGGATTCACCGACGGGCAGTATTACGCGGCGGGGGCCTCGATCCACAACGTGTGGGCGGGTGAACTCAACGCGTTCAAGAGCCTGGAGCTGCTGGAATGGCAGCGGATCGCGCGGATGGGGGACCACCTGCGGCCGGCGACGGATGCGATGGGACGGGCGATGTACACCGACTCGCAGATGCACTCGTACCTGGTGCAGTTCGAGTCGGACTTTCGCGAGGACGCGGCGAGGGGGCTGAGGACGTTTGATGCGACCGAGGGCGGAGTGCGGAAGCAGCACGCCGCGGCGATGGGGCTGCGGGAGTTTCTGGATCGGTTCGTGGGCGAGGACGGGCCGAGCGTGGAGGAGATGCTGGGGAAGAGTGGGGGGGGCGGGACAGGGAAGAGCGGGCGCTCGGGGAAGGGGTTGCTGGAGTCGCTCCGCAAACGGATCACGATGGTGCGCGGGCAGGCGCAGCGGGTGGCGGACATCAGTGCGCGGACGGGGACGTGCCTTGCGGAGATGGGCGAGCACGCGGCGGATCGGGAGCGCGTGGACGGACTAATCGACAGAGTGCATCGCATGGCGGGCGAGGTGGAAGCGCTCGCGCCCGGATTCGCGCTGACGCAACTGCTCGGACAGGCGACAGTGTTCAACCGCGTGCGGGCGGATCGGATGATCCACCTCGGTGCGGATTTGGACGCACTGGGGCGGCAGAAGCTGCAGATCCAGCGCGACCTCGAGAACGTGCTGGGGCTGGGGCGGACGGCGGGGGAATTGGTGGAGATGCTCGATGGTGGGCTGAACGTGCTCAACGGCGGCGAGCGAATCACGCGCGATCTGCCCAAGAGCGAGAGCCTGCTGGATGAGCGGCCGACGGCGGCGGCTGAGACGCGGGCGGTGGTGGTGAGCGCGATCGTGCCGGTGGAGTTGCACCGGTCGGGGCTGGGGCGGGCGAGGCCGCTGGACGTGGCGTTTGCCGGGCGAAAGAGCATTCTGGCGGCGACGGTGGATCGGCTGCTGGCGTGCGCCGAGCTTCACGATGTGACGCTGGTGACGGATGAGCCGGGCGCGGTGGAGGGACTGCTGGAGGAGCGGCAGGTGCGGTCGGGGCGGGTGCGGATCGAGCGCGAGGCCGCACCGGCGGATGCGCGCCGGCGGCGCGGCATCGAGATGGGGCGCGTGTGGGCGCGGGAGTGCTGGCGCGGCGGGCTGGGAGATGTGACGATCTTCGATGAGGCGTTTGATCCGGCGGTGTGTGCGCGGGTGCTGGAGCGCGTGGGGGCGGACGCTGCGCTGGTGGTGGGGGCGGATTGGGCGGCGGTGGATCCGGACCTGTGCGGGCGGATCATCCGGCGGCACCGCGAGGAGCCGCGCGTGAACCGGCTGACGTTCACGCAGAGCGTGCCGGGGCTGTGCGGATGCGTGGTGTCGAGGGATCTGTGCCGCGATTTGTCGAAGGATGCGGGGTCGGGGCGGCTGTGCTTGGCGACGCTCGGCGGGGTGCTTGGGTATGTGCCGGGCGCGCCGCTGCAGGATCTGATCGCGCACCCGATCTGCGTGAACGTGCCGACGGCGGTGCGCGATGGCGGGGTGCGGCTGGTGGCGGACTCGGCGTGGGCGCGCGATGTGCTGGGGCGGGTGCTGGGGGAGGACGGCGCGGCGGGCGCGGAGAAGATTGTCGGCGCGGCGGTGGAGGAGCGGTCGAGGCAGGCTGCGATAGAGTGGGAGATTGACCTGTCGAGCGAGAGCGCGGGGGATGCGGAATCGATCGCGCGGATGGTGGGGGCTGAGGCCGCGGCGGTGACGCTGGTGGCCGGCAGCGGCGCGGTGGAACGGGTGTATCTGGTGGTGAAGGCGTTGTCGGAGGCGGGGATCGCGGTGCACGTGCGGGTGCGGGCGGGGGATGTAGGTGCCGGCGCGGCGGATCGGCTGGCGCGGAGCGGGGCGGGCGTGGTGAGCGTGGACTTCGGCGAGGGGCCGGAGGATGCGGGGGCGATCGCGGCGATGAAGCGGATGATCGAGGCGCGGCGGGGCGTGGTGGGGGACAACGGGCTGGGCGTGCCGTGGGTGGTGGCGAGGATGACGCGGAGCGACGCGACGTGGACGATGGTGGAGGGGTTTGTGAATCGGTGGGTGATGGCGTGCGGATGGGCGGCGATCGATCCGCTGGCGGCGGCACGCGCGGGCGAGCGGATCGGGCCGCTGCCGTTGCCGGGCGCGGCGATGGCGAGGATGGGGCGGGTGGGGAGAAGCGGGGGGCGGCCGTGAGCGGTGCGGGAGCGAGCGCGATGCGGGGATGGAGCGAGCAGTCGCCCGCGCTGGCGGTGGTGCTGGGGCGCGCGGGAAGCAAGGGCGTGCCCGGGAAGAACGCGATGATGATCGCGGGGAAGCCGTGTGCGCAGTGGACGATCGAGCATGCGCTGGCGGCGGAGTCGGTGGGGACGGTGGTGGTGTCCACGGATGACGCGAGGCTGGTGGAACTTGCGGAGCGGATGGGCGTGGGGGTGGTGAAGCGGCCCGGGGAACTGGCGAGCGATACGGCGACGGTGGATGCGGCCGCGCGGCATGCGGTCGAGGCCTGTGGTTCTGCACATCCGACATCGCACATCCGACATCCGACATTGCCCGTTGTGATCCTGTATGCAAACGTGCCGGTGCGTCCGACGGGGCTGATCGACCGGGCGGTGCGGCGGATGATGGAGACGGGGTGCGACAGTGTGCAGTCGTACGCGCCGGTGGGGAAGATGCATCCGTGGTGGACGGCGCGGGTTGATAGCACGTCGGGGCGTGTCGCACCGTGGGAGGGTGAGGTGCTGAATCACGGTGTGTATCGGCGGCAGGACTTGCCGGCGGCGTTTGTGCCGGATGGAGGCGTGCTGGTGGTGACGCGGCGGGCGTTGTTCTGTGAGATCGCGGGGGTCGCGCCCGGGCCGCACGCGTTCTTCGGAAAGGATCGGCGCGGCGTGGTGAACGGGGAGGGGGAGGTGGTGGATATTGATTCGCGGATCGATGCGGTGGTGGCGGAGGCGATGTTGAAAGAAGGCACCGAGTCAACGAGGCATCAAGGCATCAAGAGGGGACACGCTTGAAGATTGGTGCGCGTCAGATTGGTGCGGGGCATCCGGTGTACATCATCGCTGAGCTTGGTGTGAACCATGATGGGTCGGCGGCTCGTGCGCTGGAGATGGTGGAGATGGCGGCGGGGGCGGGGGCGGATGCGGTGAAGTTGCAGTATTTCGAGACGGACCGGCTGATGTCGAGGTCGGCGAAACTGGCCGCGTATCAGCGGGCGGCGGGCGAGACGGACCCGATCGCGATGCTTCGGCGGCTCGAGCTGCGGATCGAGGCCATGGGGCCGGTCGTGGATCGGGCGCACGAGCTGGGGATGCACGCGATTGTGACGGTGTTCTCGACGGAGCTGGTGGAACAGGCGGAGAGGCTCAAGTGGGATGCGTACAAGACGGCGAGCCCGGACATCGTGCATCGGCCGCTGCTGGAGCGGTTGATGGCGACGGGGAGGCCGGTGATCGTGAGCACGGGGGCGGCGACGCTGGATGAGGTGCGGCGGGCGGTGAAGTGGATCGTGGCGGGGTACGAGCGGTTGGCGGTGCTGCAGTGTGTGAGTTCGTATCCGACGCCGCGGGAGTTGGCGGGACTCGGGGGGATCGTCGCGCTGCAAGAGTCGATGCGCGTGCCGGTGGGGTACAGCGATCACACGCCGATGGTGGAGACGGGCGCGGAGGCGGTCGCGCTGGGGGCATGTGTGCTGGAGAAGCACATGACGTACAGCAAGAAGGCGATGGGGCCGGACCATGCGGCGTCTTTGGAGCCGACCGAGTTTGGGGAGTATGTGCGGATGGCGCGCGGGGCGTCGCGGTGCGAGGATGGGGGAGGGATCGTGGCGGTGAAGGTGGTGCAGGAGATCGAGGCGGATGTGCGGCGGGTGTCGCGGCAGTCGGTGGTGGCGGTGCGGGCGCTGGCGGTGGGCGAGGTGGTGGGGGCGAAGGATGTGACGATCAAGCGGCCGGGGACTGGGTTCCTGCCGTTTGAGATGGAGATGGTGGTGGGGAAGCGGGTGGTGAGGGCGGGCGGGGTTGAGGCGGATACGGTGATTGGGCGGGAGGATGTGGCGTGAGCGGGAAGAAGAAACAGATGAAGCGACGGGTGATGGTGGTGACCGGCTCGCGGGCCGAGTATGGGTTGCTGCGTCCGGTGATGGAGGCGATTGAGAAGAACAAGAGGCTTGAGTTGCGGGTGGTGGTGGCGGGGGAGCACTTGCTTGGGCCGGCGCAGACGTGGAAAGAAGTCGCGAAGGCGTTCAGGATTGATGCGAAGGTGGCGATGCAGCGGGCGGGGGATCGGGGAAGGGTGGAGCATGCGGCGGCGTGCGCGCGGGGAATGGTGGGATTTGCGGCGGCGATCAAGCGGATCAAGCCGGAATGGGTGGTGGTGCTGGGGGATCGGATCGAGGCGTTCGCTGCGGCGAGCGCGGCGAGCATTGGCGGCGTGGCGGTGTGCCACATTCATGGCGGGGACCGGGCGGAGGGAATCGCGGATGAGGCGATGCGGCACGCGATCACGAAGCTGGCGCATCTGCACTGTGCGGCGACGAAGGGGAGCGCGGCGCGGATCGTGGCGATGGGGGAGCGCGCGGAAAGCGTGCATGTGACGGGATCGCCGGCGATTGATGGGTTGGCCAAAGTCCGGGCGATAAGCGACGCAGAGGCGGGTCAGTGGAAGGACGTAAGAACGGTGTTCCTGATGCATCCTGCCGGGCTCACAGCCGAGCGGGAGAGCGCGTTCGTGCAGACGGCGATGGCGGTCGTAGACGAGGCCGCGCCGGGTGATGTGCTGTGTCTGGCTCCAAATCGTGATCCGGGACACGAGGTCATTCGTGCACACATCCGCCACCGGTTGGATACGCCAAACTCGCGCGTGAAGTGGTGGTGGTGCAAGGATGGCTCGTGCAAGTTGCGTCCGCTTCGCCAGCCGAGCCAAGTGGCGATGAACAATATTGGGGATCGAAAGTGGTTTTACGCGGATCACCTGGAGCGAGGCGTTTTTCTTTCTCTGCTCAAGCGGCTGGCGAAATCCGGGTGTGGTTTGATGGTGGGCAACTCGTCGGCGGGCATGATCGAAGCACCGGCGATGGGCGTGCGGGTGCTCAACGTTGGGCCCAGGCAGTGCGGCCGCGAGCGCTCTGAACTTGTACGAGACATGCCGGAGCCGAACTTCGAGCAGGGAGTGTCTGACCGCGGGCTCAACGATTTACTATCGATGGTGCTGACCGATCGAGTGTGTAGTTTGTATGGTTCCGGACAGTCTGGGAAGCGGATCGCTGCGTTGCTGGCGAAGATGGATCCTCTGGAGGCGTCACTGCTCCGAAAGCGGAACAGTTATTGAGACGTGGGGGAGGGTGGAGGGGGTGAAGGTCGGGTATTCGCCCGGGCTTGACCAAAGTGACGGTCTGGAAGGTCCGATTCTCCGGCGTGCGCGTGTCCGAATGGACTCACCACGCGCCGGAGGCATTCATGTCCGTCCAACCGCTTGGCAAAGAACAGGCCGTCGCCGCGGCGATCCGCGAGATTTCGCACATCGCGACGCTTCCCGAGATCACGCTGAAGATCATCGAGCTCGTGGAGAGCCCGAACTCGACGGCGCAGGACCTGAACAAGGTGATCTCGAACGATCCCGCGCTGTGCTCGCGCATCCTGAAGGTGGTGAACTCCGCCTTCTACGGTCTGCCGGGCCAGATCGGTTCGATCAACCGGGCGATCGTGCTGCTGGGCCTGAACGCGGTGAAGAACATCGCGATCGCGGCGAGCCTGGCGAAGCTCTTCCGGGGTGGGTCGTTGACCCCCGAGTTCAGCGCGAAGGATCTGTGGACGCACTCGACGGCGACGGCGACGGCGTGCAAGATGATCGCCGATCACTTGAAGCTCGGCTTCAGCGATGAGGCGTTCCTGGCGGGGCTGATCCACGACATCGGGATCATCGTTGAGATCCAGTACGATCGGCAGCGGCTTATCGAGGTCATCGGGCGGGCGCAGCCCGGTCCCGACGGTGCGCCGACGGGCGACTGGCTGGCGGCCGAGACGGAGATGTTCGGCGCCAACCACCAGGACTTCGGGCACGGGCTCTGCGAGAAGTGGAAGTTCCCGAAGAACTTCGCGCTCGTCACCGGCTATCACCACCGTCCGCTGGAGCTGGCCAAGGAGATCCGCACGCTGGTGTGCATCGTGCACGTGGCCGACAAGCTGGCCTCGGCGTGCCCGGGCTTCCGGATGGACGTGAAGGACGCGAACATCGATCCGGCGGTGCTTGAGAGCCTGAAACTCTCGACCGAAGCGCTGCAGCAGATCGCCCAGAAGCTGCCCGAGCAGATCCAGACGGTGAACGCGATGCTCGGCTGAGAAAGAGCTTTGACACGAGGGGATCGCCGCCAGGGATGGCCGCGGTCCGCGGGTTGAGATTCGAACCGACGCGGCGACCATCAAGGACGATGGTCGCCGCTGTCCTTTTGTGATGTCAGCGGCGCGAGCCCGCGGAGACAGTGAGGCCGACCTTCTTGTCGGTATCGCAGAGGGGCGTGGGGGCTCCCTGCTCGTTGACAAGGTCGCGAAGGGTTGAGGAGCCGTAGATATCGATGACGGCCTTGGCGGCGGCATCGGCCTTGCGGTGGAGGGGGCAGAGATTGGGGCCGTGGGACTCGATGCCGAGGGGGCAGGTGGTGATGCGATTGACCTCGGCGACGGAGCGGACGACGTCGAGAAGCGTGATGCGCTCGGCGGGGTGGCTGAGCCGGTATCCGCCGCGCACGCCGCGCTTGCCGGTGATGAGACCCGCTGCAGCGAGCTGCTGGAGGACCTTGGCGAGGTAGTGGGGCGGGACCTTGGTCTTGTCCGCCAGCGTCATGGTGGGGACGAGACGATCGGGACTGAGGGCAAGCCAGGCCATGGCCCGCATCGCATATTCGGTGGTGTGTGAGAACACGCGGTTTCCTTTTTCGTGGTGTTCCTGCGGGACGCGGACGCTGACGGCTGGTTCCGATGTTCGCCGGGGACAAAGATTGTCCTTCGGCGTCGCGCTTCGTGGCGAGAAGGGAACGCTCGGGGGGCTATTCGGCCGGGACGACGGCGCGGTCGCCCTGACGTCGGATGCTAGCCGCCTCGGAGCGGTCCATCGGCGAGCTTTCTCTGGAGATGGAGCGTGTCGGGGACCGGTGAGCGAGAAGCAGGAGCGAGTTGGCGACGACGAGGAGCGTGCCGCCCTCGTGGCCGAGGACGCCCATCCAGAGCGGGAGGGGGCGACCGAGACCGGGTCCGACGATGGTCGCGACAGACATGACGGCGATGGCGCCGAGGGCGAAGGCGAGGTTGAGGCGGATGGTGCGGCGAGCGCGGCGAGCGAGGGCGACGGCCCATGGGACCACGCCGAGATCATCTGAGAGCAGCACGATATCGGCGGATTCGAGGGCCGCGTCGGAGCCGATGGACCCGATGGCGATGGAGACATCGGCGGCGGCGAGCGCGGGGGCGTCGTTGACGCCATCGCCGATGACGCCAACGCCGCCTTTTCCGCCGCGTGCACGGATGTCGTCGCGGAGCGCGTGGACGAGGCGGAGCTTGTCCTCGGGGAGGCACTCGGCCTCGAAGCGGTCGATGCCGAGCGAGGAGGCGACGGCTGCGGCGGTGGCTCTGTTGTCGCCGGTGAGCATGACGACGGGCTTGACGCCAAGGGTGTGGAGATCGGTGACGAGGCGATCGGCGCCGGGCCGGACGGTGTCGGAGAGGATGATGACGCCGGCGTGGTCGTTGTGGGCGACGACGGTGCCGATCTGGCCGCGCTGCTGGACGCTTTTCAGAACGTCGCGGACCTGGGCGCGCAGGCATTCGGGGATCAGCTCCTCGACGAAGACGAGCGTGCCGAGGCGAGCGGGGAGGCCGTCAAAGTCGGCGGCGACGCCGCGGCCAGCAATGGCGCGGGGGTTCTTTGATTCGGCGGGCTCGACGCCGCGCTCCTCGGCGCTGGCGCGAACGGCGGCGGCGATTGGATGCGTGGAATCCTGCTCAAGACCCGCGGCGACGGAGAGGAGGGCGCGTTCGTCGGACCATCCGATGGGGTGGAGCGCGTGGACGCGCATCTTGCCGACGGTGAGGGTGCCGGTCTTGTCGAAGGCGACGGCGGCGAGATTGGCGAGACGCTCGATGGTCTGCCCGCCCTTGAAGAGGACGCCGCCGCGTGCGCCGCGGGCGATGGCGGCGAGCGTGGCGGTGGGGGTGGCGATCATGACGGCGCAGGGCGAGGCGACGATGAGGAGCGTGATGGCGATGAAGATGGCCGAATCGAAGGGGGCGTGCAGGATCCAGAACCAGACGCAGAAGACGGCGAGGCTCGCGGCGACGACGCCGATGGCGTAGGGCTGGCTGATGCGATCGATCATGCGCTGCACGGGCTCGCGCTGGCTCTGGGCCTGGAGGACGAGGTTGAGGATACGGCTGAGGCTGGACTCGGCGGCGCGCCGGGTGACAAGGAGCTCGACGGGGTCGCCGGCGTTGATGGTGCCGGCGAAGACGGCGTCGCCGATGTCGACGGAGCGGGGCATGCTCTCGCCGGTGAGGCTGGCCTGGTTGATGGAGGTGCGGCCTAGGGTGACGGTGGCGTCGGCGGGGATGGACTCGCCGGGGAGAACTTTGATTGTGTCGCCCTTGGCGAGGTCCTCCGGCGCGACGGAGTCCCACTCGCCGGTGGTGGGATTCAGGCGGAGGGCCTTTGTGGGCATGAGTTTGTGCAGGGCCTCGACGGCGCGCTGGGTGCGCTGGGAGGCGAGGTCCTCGAGCGCGCCGGAAAGCACGAACAGGAAGAGGAGGAGCGCGCCCTCGGCCGGGTGGCCGACGGCCGCGGCGAGCACGGCGCCGACGACCATGAGCACGTCGATGTCGAAGCGGAGGGTGCGCGCGGATTCCCACGCGGCTCGCGAGGCGTGGACGAGGCCGATGGCGAGGCTGGCCCACGAGCAGACGTTCTGGATCGTCGCGCCGGTCTCTGAGCGGCCCATGGCCAGCCACGCGAGGAGGCCACCGAGCAGGAGCGCGCCCGCGACGATGCTGGACCAGAGTTCGCCGTGTGCGGAGAGGAACCAGGAAGGAGCACCTGTGTGCTCATGTTGCTGGGGCTTGTTCGGGTCCATCAGATTTCATCATTCGCTAGGCGGGCGCGACAGTCCGAAGAGACTGAGAAGCGATTGGCCGGGGGGAGCCGAATATGCCGTCAACGGATAAGAGAATTTCCATTCCCCAGCGGTTTCCCCTTGACACGACGACACTTATGGTCAAGGCTATCCATGAAGGTGGGCTCTGAGAGCAGGGTGTCCCGGTCTGGACCCACCACAATCCATTACGGACGTCTTGCTTGCGGGCCTTTCTAGTCTGCAACCTGGCGTAACCGAAGCTTCAAGGGCTGCAGCTTTGGCAAACACACATACCTCAATTGACTGGTCAACTGTCGCGTCCGACGGCGGCTTGTGCGCGTTCATGGTGGATGGTCAGGGCCGAGTGCTCTCGATCAACGCCGTGGGCGCGAAGGTGTTTGCCCGGCGTCCTGCGCGCGAGGTGACGGGACTTCGCTTGAGCGATTTCCTTCCCGCGCCCGCGGCGGCCGAGCGGCTGGAGTTCGTCCGTCAGGTGATCGCCTCGGGCGAGGCGCTGGTGGTGCGGGATTTGTGGGGCGGGATCGCGCTTCGGTGCACGCTTCGGCGCGTGGAAACCGGCGATGCCACGGGGCCGTGCGTGCTGGTGGTGGGCTCGCAGGAGCAGGCGCTGCTGGAGGATTCGACGGATCCCGCCGTGCGGACGGTCGAGGCCAAGCACGTGGATTTCGGGCCGCTGTCGGGTCTGACGGCGAGCGAACTCAAGGTGATGGCGCTCATCGGCGAGGGGCTGAGCAACGCGGAGATCGCGGCTCGCCTGCACCGGGCGGTGAAGACGGTGGAGTCTCACCGTGCGGCGCTGACCGAGAAGACGGGCTCGACGAGCCGGGTGCAACTAGGGATGATGGCCCGGCGAGCGGGGCTGAGCCGTCGGCTGGGGGCCCTGATCTCCAACGGCGACGCGGTCCGCCAGACGGCGTAATGCCACGAGGATCCGGGCCGACCGCAAGGGACGTGGCGCGGGGCGACATATGGTGTGTGAATGACCGCTCCGATCGGCCCCGAGGGGGCCACGAAGGGGGTTGCCGCCGCCGCGCACACGGGCCGACTTGGTCCGGCGGAGTTTGCGCGCCTGTACCAGGCGCATTGGCGGGTCTTGTGGTGCGCGGGCGCGGCGATCGTGGGTGATCGGACGCTGGCGCAGGACATTGTGCAGCAGGCCGCGGTGGTGGGGCTGCAGCGGCTGGACACGTTTGATCCTTCCACCTCGTTTCAGGCTTGGATGATCCAGATAGTGCGAAACATCGCGATGAACGAGGGCCGCAAGCGAGCGCGTCGACGGACGGGCGCGGTCGACACGAGCGTGCTGGACGCGGGGGCCGCGCCGCCGGAGGTGGAGTCGGGCGGATCGGTGCTGACGGGAACGGGGCAGATGGCGGCGGGGATGGACCCCTTCGACGACAACCTGAAGCGGGCGCTGGAGGGGCTGGAGGAGACGGCGCGGGGGTGCCTGCTGCTGCGGGTAGTGCTGGACATGTCGTACCGGGATATATCGCTGGCGCTGGGCGTTCCGGAGGGAACGGCGGCGAGCCACGTGCATCGGGCCCGGGCCGCGCTGCGGCGGGCTCTTGCGCCTTCGACGGCGGGGGGTGTTCCATGAGCGAACAGCGGAGCACGGACATGGCGGTCTTCGACGCGTACGTCGATGGGCTGCTGAGCGCGGCGGAGCGGGCGGCGTTCGAGCGCCGGCTGGAGGCGGACCCTGCGCTGCGGGCGGAGGTGGAGTTGCAGCGCCGGATCGATGCGCGGCTGCGGGTGGCGATGGCTCCGCCGGCGATGCCGGAGGGCGAGGGGAAGAGCGCGGATGCGGCGAGCGCGCCGATCCCGATGCGGCGCGTCGGCATGCCGGCGTGGCTGAAGGTGGCGGCCGTGCTGGCGGTGGCGGCGGTCGGGGTGTGGGCGGCGATCGCGCGGCCGTGGGAATCGTGGGGGCCGTGGCTGCCGTCATCGCTGACGGCGGATGTGGTGATGAAACGGATGCTCGACGACGGGTTCACGCCGACGTGGAAATGTGAGAACGACACCCAGTTCCTGCAGTACAGCAAGGATCGGCTTGGGGTGGCGTTCCTGGTTCGGCCGGCGGCGAGCGTGCAGGTGCTGGGGTGGACGTACAGCCCGGGGCTGCTAGCGGAGCCGGCGCAGGTGCTGCTGGTGCGGGCGGAGGGCGAGCCGGTAATGGTGGCGATGGGGCCGACGCGTGATGATCGGGAGATCCGCGTGGAGGCGGGGTCCAGGCTGCACGTGCAGCGCGGGGTGTATCGCGGGGTGGTGATGTACGAGATCTCGAAGCTGGATCACCCGGTGGTGGTGAATGCGGTGGTGGAGAAGTAGTGCCCGGTGCAAAGTGCAAAGTGCAAAGTGCAAAGTGCAAAGTGCAAGATCAATTATGGGGCTGTTGAGGGTGGGGGCGCGGACCAGGACTGGTCGGCGGTGCGCTCGAGCATTCGGGCGACTCGGAGGAGGGTGGCGTCTTCCTTGAAGGGGCCGATGAGCTGGACGCCGATGGGGAGGTTGCGGTGAGCTGAGCCCGCGCCGGTGGCGAGGCCGCCGGGGATGGTGATGGCGGGGAGTCCGGCGAGATTCACGCCCACGGTGTAGACGTCTTCGAGGTATTCACTGAGCGGATCGGCGGCCTTTTCTCCGATGGTCCACGCGGGGTGCGGGGAGCTGGGCATGAGGATGGCGTGGCAACCGCCTGTGGCCGAGCCCGTTGGGCCGCCCGTGCCGGAGAAGGCGAGATCGAAATCGCGGCGGATGAGTCGGCGGACCTTGAGGGCGGTGTTGTAGTAGGCCTCGGCGTATCCGGCGGAGAGGACGTGGGTGCCGAGCATGATGCGGCGCTGGACTTCTTCGCTGAAGCCTTCGGCGCGAGAGCGGCAGTACAACTCCATCAGGTCGCCGCCCTTGTCGGTGCGGCCCGCCTCGGCGCGCCGGCCGTAGCGGACCCCGTCGAAGCGAGCAAGGTTGGAGCTGGCCTCGGCGAGGGCGATGATGTAGTACGCGGCGATGCCGTGATCGGTGAGGGGGAGATCGACCTCGATGACCTCGGCGGCCATCTCGCGGAAGGCGTGGATGGCGCGGTCGAGCGCGGCGGCGACCGCGGGGTGGTTGGTGGCGCTGCGAGCTTGCTTGGGCACGCCGATGACGAGGCGGTTGACGGGCTCATCGATGTGCGTGAGCAGGTCGGGCGCGGGCTCGGGGATGCTGGTGGCGTCGAGGGGATCGTGGCCGCAGATGACCGATGCGATGAGCGCGGCGTCTTTCACCGTGCGGGCGAAGGGGCCGATCTGGTCGAGGCTGGAGGCGTAGGCGACGAGGCCGTAGCGGGAGACGCGGCCGTAGGTGGGCTTGAAGCCGACGACGCCGCACATGCCCGCGGGCTGGCGGATGGAGCCGCCGGTATCGGAGCCCAGGGCGGCGGGAACGATGCCGGAGGCGACGGCCGCGGCGGAGCCGCCGGAGGAGCCGCCGGGGGTGCGCGTCGTGTCCCACGGATTGCGGGTGGGGCCGAACAGGGAGCGCTCGGTGCCCGAGCCCATGGCGAACTCGTCGAGGTTGGCCTTGCCGATGACGACGGCGCCGGCGTTGATCAGACGCTGCGCAGCGGTGGCGGTGTAGGGGGAGTGGTAGTTCTCGAGGATGCGCGAGGCGCAGGTGGTGCGACCGTGAGAGAGGCAGATGTTGTCCTTGAGGACAATGGGGATTCCAGCGAGGGGGCCGGGGTGTTGGTGGGAGGCGAGTTGCTGGTCGATGGCGCGGGCGTGGGCGAGGGATTCGTTCGGAAAAGTCTGGGTGAGGGCGTTGATGGAGGGGTTGAGTCTCGCTGCGGCGTCGAGCGATGTGCGCACGGCGACTTCCGACGATGTGCGTCGAGAGGCAACATCGTCGCGGAGTGACGTGAGAGAACTGGGTCGGTCCATCACGTGTGAGGGTAGCGGAGGAGGTGGTCGTGGTGGCGCGAAGTGTGGGGCCAAGTGCCCGAGATCAACTCACCTTGCTTGCCGCACCCTTGAGTCGGTCCCGCCACCCATCCATGGACGACTTCTTTGTGAGGTCGTAGCGCAGCGGCGTGACGGTGATGCAGCGCTTGAAGAGTTCCTGCACGTCGGAGCCTTCGGTGGTGTTGCGGAAGTCGAGGCCGTGGCCGGCGGCCCAGTAGTAGACCTCGCCGCCGGGGGAGGTGCGCTTCTCGTACTTGTCGTTCAGGCCGTGCGTGTTCATGGGGCAGACGCGGATGGGGTAGTGGGCGGTCTGCGAGGCGGGCGCGCCGAGTTCGGTGATGGGGATGTTCACGCTCAGGCAGGTGTGGGCCTGGGGAAGACCGGCCGCGATGATGGCCTCAACGGCGCGACGGCCGTGGCGCGCGGCGAGCGCGAAGTCGGCTTGGTTCTTGCCCATGTGCAGGCTCACGGCGATGGAGGGGATGCCGAGGAAGGCGGCCTCGAGCGCGGCGGCGACGGTGCCGGAGTAGATGACGTTGATGCCGACGTTCGCGCCGGAGTTCATGCCGGAGATGACGAGGTCCGGGCGGGAGTGGGGGCCGAACTTGTCGGGCCAGAGGTCGCTGACGGCGAGCTTGACGCAATCGGCGGGGCGGCCATCAACGGCGATGCCCGACATGCGCTCGGTGACGCGCTCCTCGGAGACCATGAGGGGCGTGTGGACGGTGAGGCCGTGGCCCGTGGCGGACTGGACGGTAAGCGGAGCGATGGTGAAGACGGTGGAGTTCGGGCCGCCGAGGGGGCCGCCGAAATGGCCGCCGGCATCGGTGAGGGCGTCGTGCAGGGCGATGATGCCGGGGGCGCGAATGCCGTCGTCGTTGGTGAGCAGGATGCGCATTGGCCAACGGTATGGCGGGGCTATCGCCGGGTGCCGGTGCGGTCGTTCTGCGCGGCGGGCGGATCGGGAAAGGTGAACGCCCCGGGGCTGAAGGGCGTGGCGTCGATGTCGGTGTGCGACTTCCACGCGCTGTCCTTGGTGATGCCGTCGCGCTGCACGCTGCCGCGGGTGGTGCCGGGGGCGACCTCGTCGATGGGGAAGCCGGTGCCGCCGGCCTTCTCGTCGGCCTTGCCCCAGCGAACGCGCTGGAGCGGGTTTTTGTTCGGCGCAAAGAGGCAGGCCGCATCGCCGGCGTTGGAGAAGGAGACGCGGGTCTTGGCGATGTGCATGGAGAAGACGGCGGCCTTGGCGAACTGATCGTTGACGGAGGCGGGGGCGTGCTTGGCGTCGCCGACGGGGCCGGGGATCTTGGAGTCGTGGCCGTTGAAAACGACCACGACGCCGTGGGGCGGGACGGTGATGGCGGGGAAGGTGAATTTGAGCGCGGCCTTCGCGTCGGACGCGCCGTCGGTGAGGGTGTAGCCGCGGAGATCGATGGCGCGATCGTGCGGGTTGACGAGCTCGATGAACTCGTCGCCGGAGACCTCGCGCTTGCCGTCCTTGTTGGCGTCGCCGCCCTCGCCGGTGGGGACAGCGAAGAGCACCTCGGTGATGATCGGGTGCGGGAAGGCGGGGGCTGGGATGGCCGCGGGGCGAGGCGTTTCGGGCCTGAGAGCGGCGGGCTTTGGGACGGGCGAGGGCGAGGCGGCGAAGCCCGCGAACCAGGCGGCCCACCAGAGTCGTTTGACACTCACGAGCATGCGCATGCGTGCGGCCTCCGGCCAGACGCATCCGTGCGTGGTTCAGATCGATCCGTGCGGGTGGGGGG
>JBGAOP010000036.1:0-36702 GCA_044221735.1 Phycisphaerales bacterium
TCCGCCCACATTCCGCCCGAATCCCCCAGTTCCGCTTGACACTCGGCCCGTCCGAGCCTGACTGGCGACACGGAGGTCCGCCCGATGGCGAGCATCACGACCCGCAAGAACGGCAGCCGGTTCATCACCTTCCACGACGCCGCGGGCAACCCGCGGCACATCACGCTGGGCCAGGTCGCCAAGCGCTACGCCGAGGCGTTCAAGGTCCGCGTCGAGGACCTCGCCGCGGCCTCGCTGCACGGGCACTCGCCCACCGACGATACCTCGCGCTGGCTCTCGTCGCTCGAGGATCGCTTGCACGTCAAACTCGCGGCGGTCGGCCTCGTGCGCGAGCGGCAGAGCGCCACAATCGGCACGCTGGTCGAGCGGTACATCGCCGAGCGGAAGGACGAACTCAAGCCCGAGAGCACCCGCAAACTCCGGCAGACGGAGACGAAACTGCTGGCTTTCTTCGACAAGGACAAGTCGCTGCGGAAGATCACCCCCGAGGACGCGACCGCATGGCGACGGTCGCTCAAGGACCTCGGCCTCTCCGAGGCGGCCATTCGGACGCACTGCGGCAACGTGAAGACCATGCTCGGCGAGGCGAAGCGGCGGAAGGTGATCGACGCCAACCCGTTCGACTCGCTCAAGAGCGGGCCGACGCCGAGCAAGTACACCCGGTACATCACGCCCGACGAGATCCAGCGGGTCATCGACGCCTGCCCCGATGCGGAATGGCGGTTGCTCTTCGGCCTTGCCCGCTATGCCGGGCTGCGCATCCCCAGCGAGTCGCACCGCCTCACCTGGGCCGACGTGGACTTCGAGCGGGCCCGCCTGACCGTCCACAGCCCCAAGACCGAGCGGTGGGAAGGCCACGACCAGCGGGTGGTCCCGATCACGCCGAGGTTGATGACGCTGCTGCGGGACCGCTTCGAGACGATGCCCGAGGGCGAAGCGCCGCTGGTCACCATCGGCGGCAAGGGGGCGGTCATCCGCCGCGTGCGTCGCATCTGGGCGAAGGCCAGCGTCGAGCCGTGGGCGCGGTTGTGGCAGACGCTTCGCTCGTCGTGCGAGAAGGAATGGGCGATGACCTTCCCGCAGTTCGCCGTGAGCCGGTGGATCGGCCACAGCATCACCATCAGCGGGAAGCACTACGCCAACGCCGTGCCGGACGAACTTTTCGAACGGGCCGCCAAGACGCCCGCGACCTGCGCGCAGCGCCAGGCGCAGCGGAAGGCGTCGGATGGGGCCGGAAACGAGCGGAAACAGGGAAAGGGCACGGAGCGGGCCGAAGCGCGGAACTCCGCAGATTTCCGGGACTTGCGGCTTGTTTCCGCAAGTCCCGGTGTTTCGGAAGAATGGAGCCGGGGGGATTCGAACCCCCGTGCCGGGACAGTCACACCGTCGCCTCTACGCGCGTGTTCCGTCAATTAATCTCGGAATGCGTGTCCACAACGGACCTTGTCCACGCATACCCAGCATCCGGAGTTGTCTCGGCCGCGCGCCCGGAGGCGCCGCGAGCGGCCCAGCTCGATGGCTTCAATCCGCACGTCATCGAGCATCGCGTGCGGATCGGGCTGCCTTTATTAGGCGGCCAGAGCGTAGCTGTTGTTGGCTACTGTTTTTGTGCATGCTTTTTACGTGGCCGGCATGCTCCACGGCGCGCCACGACGGCGCTTCCCTGCCCGGTCGATCACCAGTGTCGGCCCCGATTGTCAAAGAGATGTCATTATAGGGGCGTCTCAGGGGCAGCCCGCGAACCACGCGTTCAGAAAATCAAAGATGTCCTGCACGGTGATCCCGCCCGACTGGTTGAAGTCCGCCCCCGGGCCCCCCGCGAACCAGGCGTTCAGGAACTCGAAGATGTCCTGCACGGACAGGCCCCCGCTGTGGTCAAAGTCCGCCGGGCACGAGGACTGCGACGCACCGATCAGGGCTGTGATTTCCGCACGAATGTCCACCTTCCCCCACGTCGTGCCCGACACGAACGGGTGCGATCCGAGGTACACCAGCGAGATCGTTCTCGTCGCGCCCGACACCGTGATCGCTCCGGCGCTGATCGATCCCGTCGGACCGGCAGGCACCAGCGAGAGATTGAACGGCCCCGTGCAGGGTGCGCTCGCGGTGGTCAGCGCCTGGCACGCCCGGCCCATGGCCTCATAGTTGGCCGTCCCCGTCGCCGCGGCCGTGATGCCGCTACCCGAGAACTCCGCCAGCCCCGTCGGCCCGATCGTGGTGGGAAACACCACCGCCGTCGGCGCGGCGTCCGCAACCAGCGACGTGAGGCCCACCGGCACAATGCCCGCACCCACGCCCACACCCACGTCGCACGTCACAAACGGCTGAGCCACGTGGATCGACCGAATCGTCACCGTCGGCGCCGCTTCGGCCGAAACTCCCGCCTCGAGCGACACCGCCGACGGCACCACAGTCCATGCCCCCTCGTTGCCGATCAGCGTTACGCGATACCGCACCACAGTTGACGCATCGATCGTCGCGGGCGCCACCGGCTGCCCCGGCGCGAGCGAGGCGCACGCGGCAACTGCGGCGATGGCCGCGGCGGGCCCGGCGGACTTGATTCGTCGGGGATTCATGGAGGGCGAGTCTACCGAATAGCGATGTAAATTAAAACCGCCGCGCGATGGCATGCCGGTGGGCGAGGCAAGTCTCTGAGACCTCAGGCCTTACGGGCAGCCGGCAAACCAGGCGTTGAGATAGTCAAAGATGTCCTGAATGTTCAGCCCGTTCACGTTGTTGAAGTCGGCCCGCGGGTCGGAGTTGAACCACGCGTTCAGGAAATCGAAGATGTCCTGAACGGTCAGGTTGCCCGAGTTATTGAAGTCCGCCGCGCACGCCGAGATGTCGCGCAGCCAGCCCATGTACCGCGTGTCAAGCACCCCCGCCGCCGCGGCCGTCGCCTGCGACAGAAACTCGGTCCGCTCGCCTGGGGACAGGAACAGGCCGTCGTTGTCCAGATCGTGGAGCCGGAAGATGCGCTTTCCGCCGGGCGAGGTTCCCACGTCGGTGAAGTACAGGTCGCCGTTGGGAAGCGAAACGACGTCCTGGATGGTGAGGTTCGCCTCGTCGGTGGTGTAGACCACGACCGACTCGCCGACGCCGTTGGCGTTGCCGTTGTTGTCCAGGTCGGTCAACCGGATGATCTGCTTGCGGTTCACGCCACCGCCGATCGCGAGCAGGTGGTTGGTGTAGATGGCGTGCTGGTGCGCCAGGTCGAGCTCCATCACGAAGCCCGCGCCCATGGTGATGCCCGAGGGATTGGTGTTGTCGAACCAGAGCGTCATCTCCCCCGGATCGTCCGCCCGCCCGCTGCCGTCGCTGTCCTTGAACCTCCACACCGAGTGGCCCGGTGCGCCGGTTCCGCTGGAGGAGTTGCGCACATACCCGACGCCGTTGGCGTCGATGACGATCTCCTGGGGCGAGAACGTTGTGTTGCCCGTGCCAAAGGTGGACCAGTTGGTGACCCACGGCGTGGCCTCGCCCGTGTCCTGGTATGTGCCGTTGCTATTGCCGTCGCGCAGGCGGTAGATGGCGTCCGGGTTCGAGCCGGCGCCGGAGTTCACATACGCCACGTCGTAACCCGGAAAAAACGCCACGCCGCTCGGCGCGCTGATCGGCGCGCCCGACGCGTTGGCCCCCGCCAGCACCACGCGGCTCTCCGTCGCGCCCATCGCGCTCCCGTTGCGGTCCACATCCTTGATGAGGTACAGACTCCGGTTGGCGCTGTTGGCGTCGCCCACAAGCACGGCGTTGTCGATCGGCCGGAGGGCGAACGCGAAGGGCGTGATGAACCCCGGCGTGCCCGCGGTGTTGGTCCCATCGAACCACACGAACACTTCACTCGCCTCGATGGTGTTGCTGTTGTCGAGGTCCGTCATCCGCCAGATCTTCTGGGCGGTCCGATCCACGACCAGCAGCGAAACGCCCGCCAGGCCCCGCTCCGCCGCGCACGCGCAGCCCGCGACGGCCGCGATCAGGGTGGCGCCATCCGAAATCCGCCGGGGAAGACTGCGTGCGAAGGCCATCGTGGAGGCTCCTGGGTTGGCCGCGCGTCGTGGCGTGGAGCCGCGCGAGCGGCGCTGGTCGGCCTGCAGAGCGGCAAACGAGCCACAAGTATAAATGAAATCGAGTCTCAGCGTGCACAAATACCATGAAAAAACCCGGCGACCGAGGGCCGCCGGGCTACGAAAATCAGACACTACTGAAAGCGTGCTCAGCGGCGACGGCGGCGGGCCGCCAGCAGCGCACCGCTACACCCCATCAGCATCGCCGCGCCCGGCGTGGGCACCTGGCAGAACTGGATGTTGTCGATGGCGATGCGATCGGACTTGTTGCCGCCGATGGTCAGGAGCTGGGTGAAGTCCAGGCGGATCGTGAGGCGGTTGGCCGTGATCGCCGGATCGAAAACGAAGTGCTTGTGGCGCAGCGGGGTGTTGGTGCCGGGAGCCCACGTGGTGAAAAGGCTCTCGTGGTCCGGGTTGTTCGGATCAAAGTCCAGGTTGAAGAGCGTGTTGCCGCCCCCGTCAAGCACCTTGATGTTGCGGGCGGGCAGATCCTCGCCGAAGCCGGTGAACGAGTTGAACACGGCCGCGATGTCGAACGCCTGCAGGCACACGAGGTACCCCGGATCGGCCGAGAGCGTGATCGACAGAATGCCCGGCGTGCCGAGGTCGGTCGCGCGGTCGCGGTACAGCGCGTTGTGCAGATCGCCGAAGACGCGCGTCGGGTCCGCGGGGTTGCCGGATCCCAGCCGCAGCGTGGGTGCGTAGAGCACATCAACGTTCGGCGTCAGCCCGCCCGCCGCGCCGTACGAGAACGCGGGCGGCGTGGGGAACATCGGATTGCCGACGAACCGGCCGTACGTCGCGGGGACCTGATCGAGAGTGCTGCCACCCCAATCAAAGGTGAGAACGGTTGCCGAAGCAGTGCCGACGATGGAAAGGGCCGCCAGACCGGCCAGGGGAGCGAGAGAGAAACGCATAGAAACCGCCTCCTGGAACGACGAAGGCGCGACCAACGCCCATCGCCGAACCGTGCGATGACCAGACAGTCTCTCTATGACCTCCCCTCTCTCTTCCCCAACAGGGAACGTCCCCGTGCCGTCAAGTTATCACACTTGTTGCGGGGGTCCAAGAAAAAACATGGAAAAAATCACCCGTCTGTAGGGGCAAGTTACCCAAATTATCAAATCGTGTGCCTTGCCAATCCAATAACAGTGTCCGGCTCCCGCCCGCCACCCGAACCCCCAACGCGCGGCCGTACCATCCGCCCGCATGCCCCTCGCCCCCATCGACGACATCCTCAGCGACCTCCGGGCCGGTCGAATGGTCATCCTTGTCGATGACGAGGGCCGCGAGAACGAGGGCGACCTCATCCTCCCCGCCCAGTTCACCACACCCGAGGCCATCACCTTCATGCTCTCGGTGGCCCGCGGTTACATGTGCCTCTCGCTCACCGCGGCCGACTGTGACCGCCTCGACCTGCACCCGCAGACCGGCGTCAACACCTCGGTCCGTGGCACGCCGTTCACCGTCTCCATCGACGGTCACCCCCGCCACGGGTTCACCACCGGCGTCTCGGCCCGTGAGCGGGCCAAGTCGATCCTGATGGCCATCGACCCGGCGACCGGGCCGGCCGACTTCGTCCGACCGGGGCACATCAACCCGCTCCGCTCCCGCGATGGCGGCGTGCTGGTCCGGACCGGACAGACCGAGGGTTCGATCGACCTGTGCCGACTCGCGGGCCTGAATCCGGCCGCGGTGATCATCGAGATCATGCGCGACGACGGTGAGATGGCCCGCATGCCCGATCTGGAAAAGATCGCCGCGACACACAAGCTCAAGATCGGGTCCGTCGCCCAGATCATCGCCCATCGCCTCTCGCGCGAGAGTTTGGTGCGCCGCGAGTCGCCGGTCGGCGGCACGCCCATCCGCACACAGTTCGGCGAGTTCAACCTCATCGCGATGCGATCGATCGTGGACCCGTTGCCCCACGTGGCGCTCTGCGTCGGCGGCGTCGGCGATCTGGATTCCAGCGGACGCGTGATCCCCTGGGCCGAGCCCACGATGGTGCGCATGCACCGACGCAACCTGCTCGGCGATGTGTTCCTCGATCTCGATTCCGCGTCCGATGGTCCGACGGGCCGCACGCTCCACCGGGCCATGCGGGCCGTCCAGCGGGAGGGGCGAGGGGCGATCATCTACCTCCGTCCGGAGGGCGCGGGAGACTCCGCGCTCATCGGCAGCGGCGCCCTCGAGCAGCGCCTGCAGACCATCGATCGCGCCGCGGGAAGCCCGGACGACACCCGCGCGGCCGAGCCCGTCGCGTCCAACAGCCGCGTTCCGGATCACATGCGGGACTATGGAATCGGCGGCCAGATTCTGCGCGAACTGGGGCTCACCCGCCTTCGCCTGCTCACCAATCACCCCCGAGAGATGCCGGGCCTGGAAGCATTCGGCCTCTCGATCGCCGGCCATGTCGGCCTCGATGGGCCAGACTAGGCCAGTCCAGATTCGCCAAAGCGCCGAGTTTCACGATATTCTGGCCGAAAATTGCACGGTTTCCCCTGCTTTTGCGGATCAACTCCGCACGGCTTGTGGTACTCTCTGCCCCGTGTGGCGGTCGCGCGACCAGCCTGGAACCTGTTTTGTTCAAGCGAGGGGACCAAGATGTCTTCACGTTTCGTCGGGCTGGTGGCCGCGTGCGCGGCGATAAACTTGGGGGGAGTGTGCTGGGGGGTGGTGAACGGCACGCCGATCCCGAACACGGATAAACGATTCGACGCGGTGGGCCTCTTCATGGCCGCCGCGCCCGGCAGTTGCGGGGGATGGATCTCCGGAAGCTGCACACTGGTCGGGCCGACCACGGTGCTCATCGCTCGACATTCGCTGGACGTTCAACCCACGCAGCCGATCCCGACGGTGGCCACGCGCCCATGCCGCGTGCGGTTCCGGCGCGCCGCGGACGGCACGTCGGAGAACCGCCTGCTCGTCGGCGGCGTGACCTGCCACGGCGTGTACCAGGAGATCGACGTCGTCCAACTCACCGATGCGCCGAATCCCAACAGCGATCAGGTCATCGCGACCCTAGCCCACGCGCCGACGGGCATCCAGCCCATCGGCATGGAACTCAACACCGCGCCGAGTGCATCGATGAGCATCATCCTCGCGGGCTGGGGATACAACGGCGAGTGCTTCGGCGCGGGCGAGCCCTGGGTGCTCCGCATGGCCCGCGGCACCTCGCCAACCAACTCCGCAACCTCAGACTTCTTCGCCTTCTCCTACTGCACCATCGGCACCGTCGCCCCCTGCCTGACCTGCCCGGCCGGCCCCGCGCGGGCGAACGCCAATCTGCACGACTCCGGCGCGCCGGTGCTCATGGAAGTTCCCAGCGCCGATCCCACCGATCCCACGCCCGAGCTCCGCCTGCTCGGCTCCGTCTCCACGCTTTCCTACGCGCGGCGACCCTCGGCCTGGAATCACTCCGGCGGAGTTCCCCTTATGGCGCAGGCGGTCGCCACCATCCACATCAAGAAGTCCGACTTCGACGGCAACGGCCAGATCACCACCACCGATGTCTTCGGCTTTCTCGGCGCGTTCCTCGGCGGCCGACTCGATGCCGACGCCAACGGCAACGGAGTGCTCGACATCCAGGATGTGTTTCTCTTTCTCGATGAGTGGTTCGCGGCTCTGTGAACAGGCGTTCTTCGCTCGTTTCCGAGCTCTCGAATGAGCAATAGCCCGGGCGGTGACCCGTTCTACTTACGGCGGCCCGCGATGTGCCAAGGCCGCGCAACGACCACCGAATCGCCTGGGGTGTTCACATGAATCTGTCCCGCTCGTCCTTGCTGCGTGTCCTTGCCTGCGCCGTCGCCCTCTTCGCCGTCTCCGCGATGTCCACGCCCGCCGGCGCGGCCCCTCCCGACGACGCCAAGCCAGCGCAGCGAGGTCAGGCCCATCGCGGCCACCACCGCCATCTGTCGCCGCGTCAGAAGGCCCGCCTCCGCCACTTCCTGCGCACGCACCCCAACGTGCTCAAGAACCTCCGCCATCACGCGGCTGGCAAGGGACACGGCCACCACGGCCAGAATCGTGGCCACGCCGGGCCGGCCAAGCCGAGCGTGAACTGATCTCGCGCAGCGTCAGATCGTTTCCATGACAGGCAGGCGCCCGACCAGCGGACGCACGTAGTCGAGGAAAGCGCGGCTGACGTTGCTCGGGCCGTCGAGGAAGTTCGCGGGCATGTGGCGCGTCTTCCCCGCCACGGCCGAAAGCTCGACCCGCTTGAAGTCGACCTTGTACGCCTTCCCCGGCTTCCGCACGATCGCCACGGAGCCCGAGCGCTCACCCTTCTTCGCCAGATCAACGGCGAACTTCGCGGCCGCCCGGGCTTCCTTTGCATCCACCGGCGAAGCATCCGGCCAGCAGCGCTGCAGGTAGCCGAACGTGTCGGCCCGCACGCGCACCGGCTTTCCGTTGACCTTGATGTTCTTCTTCACAAGGTCCGCCAGCGCATCGCCCAGCGCACCCACGCCCGAGAGTTGCACGTTCCCGTGCGCATCCGTATCCAGGCCCTGCACCAGCGTCGTGGCGATTGGCCGCCCCTGCTCGTCCTGCACGCCCTCGCTCACCGCCACCTGGCAGCGGCCAAGGCGTGAGTACACCGCCTCGACCTCCGCGAGGAACCGCTTGGAATCCAGCGGCACCTCGGGCACATAGATCAGGTGCGGGCCGCGGTCCTTCGCGTTCTTCCCCTCGCCCCGCGCCAGCGCGCTCGCGGCCGTGAGGAAGCCCGCGTGCCGCCCCATGACGACGTTGATCTTCACGCCCGGCAGCGACGCGTTGTCGAGCGCATCGGCCATGAACGCCGTCGCGATGAAGCGAGCCGCCGACGGGAACCCCGGCGTGTGGTCGTTCTCCATCAGGTCGTTGTCAACGGTCTTGGGAATGTGGAAGCAGCGGAGCTCGTCCTTCCCGCCCGCGTTGGCGATGTCGTTGACGATGCGGCACGTGTCCGACGAGTCGTTCCCGCCGATGTAGAAGAAGTACCGGATCGAGTGTTTCTTGCACGCCTCGACGATTCGCCCGCAGTACTCCGGGTCCGGCTTGTCGCGGCTGGATCCCAGCGCGGCCGCGGGCGTCTGGGCTACCTTCGCCAGGTGGGCCGCCGAGAGCTTGCTCAGATCGACGAGGTTGTCCTTCACCAGCCCGTTGACGCCGTGGCGCATGCCGTAGATTTTCTTGACGGCCGTGAACCTTCTGAGCTGTTCCGCCGCGCCGACGAGGGACTGGTTGATGACGGCCGTCGGGCCGCCGGACTGGCCGATGACAGCGTTGCCTTTGGGGAGTGCGAGTGCCACGAGATGCTCCGAAAAACGGGGCATGAAATGCGCCCCGGGGTGTGTACGGGAACCGACGATCGATTACGCTATACGCCATGATCCGAACATCAACGGTGAAGGCGTTTTCGATCCTTCTGGCGGCCGCGTCCGTGGTTGCCCTGGGTTCCGAAGCGTTCTCCCAGCCCACCTCCCGCTCGCCCCTCGCACCGCCCCCAAACGGCCCCCGCAAGAGCGAGCCCGGCGACGGCTATGTCGCCCTGACGAACGCCACCGTGCACACGACGCCGGGAACGGTCATTGCCCGGGCCACAGTGGTGGTCCGCGCCGGCCGCATCGAGTCGGTGACGCCCATCGAGGGCGACGCCGCCAAGCCCGCCGTGCCGCCCGGGGCCGAGGAGCGCGACTGCACCGGCATGCATATCTACGCCGGCTTCCTCGAGCCCTACTTCGAGGTTGACGTGCCCAAGCCCGACCCCGGAGCGCCGGGCTCGCACTGGAACGCGCGCGTCACGCCCCAGCGCACCGCGCTCGACAAGGGCGCCTCGGGCATCCCCGCTAAAGATGCCGAAACCCTCCGCTCGATGGGTTTCGTGGCCGCGGCCATCAGCCCCAAGGGCGGCATCTTCCGCGGCTCCGGCGCGGTGGTTTCGCTGATGCAGACCAGCGGCGATCCCTCCGAAGCGACGGCCAAGGTGTACGCGGACCATGTCTACCAGACGGTCTCGCTGAGCACGCGCGACCAGAGCGAAGACGGCCCCCCAGTGCGCGGCGGGCCGCGCCCCTCCGAGGAAGGCCGCTGGAACGGCTACCCCAACAGCCAAATGGGCGCGATCGCGCTGGTGCGCCAGACACTCATCGACGCCGACTGGCAGCAGAACCAGCGGGCCACCGTCGCCGGGAGCACAGCGATGGAGTCGCTCGACGCACTCCGCAGGTACCAACTCGAACAGTCCAGCGCGGCCGCGCATCCGCCCCATGACCCCGGCATGCTCCTCTTCGACGCCGAGGACGAGCTCGAGGCCCTGCGCGAGGCCAAGATCGCCGCCGAGTTCAACCGCGCCGCGGCCATTCTCGGCAGCGGGCTGGAGTTCCGCCGCCTCGACGCGATCGCGAAGACCACCCTCCCCATCGTCCTTCCCCTGAACTACCCCAAGGCTCCCAAGGTCGGCAGCATCGGCGAAGCCGATGCCGTTGAGCTCAAGGAACTCATCAACTGGGAGCAGGCCCCGACCAATCCCCGTCGCCTCGACGCGGCCGGGCTCACCGTTGCCCTCACCACCAGCAAGGTTCCCGAGAAGCTCGGCGGCCGCAAGGTCTTCCGCGAGCATCTGGGCGCGGCCATCAAGCATGGCCTGAAGGCCGATCGCGCTCTCGCGATGCTCACAACGAATGCGGCCGCGGTGCTGGGGGTGGAGCGCGACTTCGGCACCGTCGAGGCGGGCAAGGTCGCAAGCCTCATCATCGCCGACGGCGAGCTGTTCACCGACAAGCCCGATGCTCCGAAGAAGGGCGAACCGGGATACGTCCGCGCCGGGCGCATCATCGCCGTCTGGGTCGACGGTCGCCGCCATGTGATTGCTTCGAAGCAGCGGCGGGACCTCGGCGGTACATGGGATGTCACGCTCACGCCCGGCCCGAAGGCGGGAAGCAACGTGAAGATCACCTTCGAGATCGACGACGACTTCCCGCCCGCGATCACGATTGTGAAGCGATCGACAGACGAGGCCGGCAAGGAAGACAAGGCCACGACCAAGTGCCAGGGCGTGAGCATCGAAGAAGACGGCCGCCTGAAGTTCACCTTCGACCACGAGCCCTTCGGCGAGAAGGGCGTATTCGTGAGCTCGGGCGTGATCGAGAAGGGGGAGGAAGGCCAGCCTGTGATGCGCGGCGAGTCGATTCGCTCCAGCGGCCAACTCCTCCGCTGGGCGGCCGTCCGCACGAGCACGGAACTCCCCAAGAAAGAACCCAAAGGCCGCGCCGCGAAGGGATCGAAGCCCAAGCCCGAAGACGGCGAAGGCGACAAGAGCGACAAAGCAGACAAGGGCGACAACGGGAATGCCAACCAAGAGGGTGGCGCGGGCAGCTCGTCTGCCCGAGATGTTGCCAACAAAGACGATCGGCCATCGACAAGGGACCCTGTCTCAAACCCCGACAATAAGGACGAGTCCAAGAAGTCGAAGACTCCCGAAGCCGACGCCATCGCCGCGATCCCCGAGAAACTCGGCCTCCCCGTCGGCCCGTACGCGATGGCGGAGTTGCCCAAGCAGGGGCGGACGCTTCTCCGCCACGCCACGGTTTGGACGGCGGGCGAGAAGGGCGTGCTCGAAGACGCCGTGGTGATGTTCGACGGGGGCAAGATCTGGTTCGTCGGCACCGAAAAGGAGTGGTACTTCCACATCGCCTCGGCGAAAATGATGGGTGGTTTCCGCGACATCGACTGCACCGGCAAGCACGTCACCCCCGGAATCATCGACTGCCACTCCCACACCGGCATCTCCAAGGGCGTGAACGAGAGCGGTCAGGCCGTCACCGCCGAGGTGCGAATCGGCGATGTCACCGACCCGGACTCGATCTCGTGGTATCGCCAACTCGCCGCGGGCGTGACGAGCGTGAACAACCTGCACGGCTCGGCCAACCCCATCGGCGGTCAGAATCAGGTGAACAAGAATCGCTGGGGCTGCGCCAGCCCCGACGACATGCATTTCGCCGGCGCGATTCCCGGCATCAAGTTCGCCCTCGGCGAAAACGTCAAGCAATCCAACGGCGACCGCGCCTCCACGCGCTACCCCGTCACACGTATGGGCGTCGAAACGCTCATGCGAGATCGCTTCACCGCGGCGAAGGAATACCTGGCAACATCGAAGGACAAGAACAGCCGCCGCGATCTCGAACTCGAAGCCCTCGCCGAGATCCTCGAAGGCAAGCGTCTCATCCACTGCCACTCCTACCGGCAGGACGAGATCCTCATGCTCTGCCGCATCGCCGAAGAGTTCGGCTTCAAGATCGGCACCTTCCAGCATGGCCTCGAGGTATACAAGGTCGCCGACGTGGTGAAGGACCACGTCTACCCCGGCGGCGGCGCGAGCCTCTTCGCCGATTGGTGGGCGTACAAGGTCGAGGTGCAGGACGCAATCCCGTACGCCGGGCCGATGCAGACCGAGGTCGGCGTGCTCACGAGTTACAACTCCGACTCGGACGAGATGGCACGCCGCCTCAATGTGGAGGCCGCCAAGGCCGCGAAGTACTCGCACGGGCGGCTCACCGATGCCGACGCCCTGAAGTTCATCACCATCAACCCGGCGAAGCAACTGCGGATCGACAAGCAGGTCGGCTCTCTTGAGGCGGGCAAAGATGCGGACATCGCTATCTGGTCCGGCCCGCCGCTCTCGAGCATGAGCCGATGCGAGCGCACGTTCGTCGATGGGCGCGAACTCTTCTCGCTGGAGAAGGATGCCGAGGCCCGCAAGGCGAATCAGGCGGAGCGGGCGCGGATCATCCAGAAGATTCTCGCCGGCAAGGGCGACGGCCCCGGTCGCGGCAAGAAGGGCGAGGGCGATGACGCCCCCGGCCCGGACGCAGGCAAGCCGACCGATGAATACGCCGACGCGGACGGCTCAACGGCCACGTCCGGCCGCCGCTCCATTCTCCTCGACGCCTACCGCGCGGCCGACGACGCCCGGCGCGAGTACTTCCTCGACCTCCTCCGTCGCGGCCTCGACCCACGCTTCCACGCCGCGGGGGAGTGCGGGTGTACGGGGAACTGAGAAGGCCAAGACACTCACCACAGAGACACAGATGCACAGAGAAAGTCAGAGGCAAAGCCAATGAACTCGATCCCGAAATACAACCCAATGAACATCTTCACCAAGACCTCTTCAGCATTCCTCGTTTCCCTCTTCTCCGTGTCTCTGTGTCTCTGTGGTGAACCCGCCTCGGCCCAGGATCTCACGCCCCGAGCCAAGCCACAGGACAAGCCTGTCCTCATCACCAACGCCACCATCCATCCCATCGCCGAGAAGGCGATCGAGAACGGCTTCGTGCTCTTCGCCGAAGGCAAGATCAGCGGCCTTGGCACCGTCGGCGCGCTCGACCTGAGCAAGGTGAAGGGCACGGAGGGGTGGCGCACGATCGACGCCAAGGGGATGCACATCTACCCCGGCCTCATCGGCGCGGCCAACCAACTCGGCCTCGAAGAGATGCAGTCTATCCGCTCCAGCACCGACACCACCGAGACCGGCGGCGTCACGCCCGAGGTCCGCGCCATCACCGCCGTCAACCCGGACTCCACGCTTCTCCCCGTCACGCGCTCCGCGGGCGTGCTGCTCGCGGGTGTCTTCCCCAAGGGCGGCGCGATCCCCGGGCGCGTCGGCGTCATCCGTCTCGACGGATGGACCGTCGCCGACATGACCGTGCGCGATAACGCGGGGCTGGTGATCAACTGGCCCATGACCCGCGTTATCTCCGCGTGGTGGATGAACAAGACCGAGGAGGAGCAGCGCAAGGACAACGACAAGGCGCTCCGCACCATCGAAGACATGATCGCAGGTGCGAAGGCCTATGCCGCGGCCCGGGCCGCCCAGCCCACGCTTCCCACGGACATCCGTTACGACGCCATGCTCCGTCTCTTCGACAACAACTATCGAAGCGCCGCTCCCGGTGTGCAAAGCCGAATGCCCTACGCCATCGTGCCTGCATTCATCCAGGCCCAGGACTACGACCAGATCCAGCAGGCCGTCACGATGTGCGTCAAGCACGGCATCCGGTGCGTGATCGTCGGCGGACGCGATGCCCCGATGTGCGCCGACCTCCTCAAACGCCACAACGTCAGCGTGATCGTCGAAGGCACCTACAAGTTCCCCAAGCGCGATGACTCACCGTACGACGACGCCTTCACGCTCCCCGCGCGCCTTGAAGCTGCGGGTGTGAAGTGGTGCTTCGCCAGCGGCGAGGAGACTGCCCACGAGCGCAACCTCGCCCCGGCGGCGGGCATGGCCGTGGCGTATGGCCTTGATCATGAGGCCGCGCTCCGCTCCATCACCCTCAGCGCGGCCGAGATCCTCGACATTTCCGACAACTACGGCTCCCTCGCCCTCGACAAGTCCGCCACGCTCATCATCACCGACGGCGACATCCTCGATGCCCGCACCCACGTCACCGCCGCGTTCCTCGATGGCCGCGAAGTGAACCTGCGCGACAAGCAGAAGGCGCTGGATGAGCGGTACCGCGAGAAGTACAAGCTCAAGTAGGCTCCCATTGCCTTGGGTGGCACGGGCAGCTTGATGCCCGTGGCGAGCACCGGGCACGCCCGGTTATCAGCCCTCTCAATCTGTATGGGGTTCGCCCTTTCCGCGCGATTCCCCTCCCAGACACACCGGGAGTCGCTTCCGATGGGCCATGGGTTGGCGATGTGCGCACCTACGCTGCGCGTGGTGGACACGCACGCCCATCCTTCGCGCCCATCGCAGACCCCAGCGGCGGTTTCTCCGCCGCCTGCCCCTGATCTAGCCGCGGCCCACCAGCGGCTCGGGGCGTCGCTCTACCGCTTCTTCTACGTTCGGGTCAATCGCGACGAGCATCTCGCGGCCGACCTGCTCCAGCAGCTCTGGGCGGCGGCGGCCCGCAACGCCTCGCGCGTGCCCGAGGCCGAGATCGAGTTCTGGCTGCGCGGCGTCGCCCGCAACCTGCTCAATACCCACTGGCGGCGGGTCAGCGCTCGACCCGCGCACGTGGCCATGGAGGACCAGTTCACGGGCGCGGCGCTCGCCGAACGCATGACCCGCGAGCGTCTGCCCGAGGAGGAACTCGGCCGCCGCGAAACCCAGGACCGCCTGCTCCGGGCCATCACGCGCCTTCCGCAGGCCGATCAGGACCTCATCTTCGCCCACTACTTCGAGGGCATGCAGCAGGTCGATCTCTCCAAACGCCTCGGCCTCTCGGCCCGGGCCATCGAAGGACGCTTGTATCGAGCCAGACAGCTTTTGCGGGACGCGTTGAAGGAGTCGGAATGATGGAACGCCACGAGCACGACAATCCCGGCCGGCACGACGAGGCCGACGCCCTCTTCGACGCCAACCTGCGTCAGTTCGGCTCCCGCATTGGCCCCGTCCCCGCTCGCTCCGCGCTCACGCTCGCCGGGACCGACGCCGCGCCCACCACCAAGCGTCGCCCGCGCTGGCTCGCCTGGGGATCGGCCATGGCCGCGTGCATCGCGGCGGGCGTGGTGATCTTCTCGCAGCCGTGGGGCAACAGCGTCCAGGCCTCGACGATCATCAGCGGCCTGCGCACCAAGGAGTTCGGCGGCGTCAACATCCTCTTCGATCACGTTTCCTCGCAGGGCACCACCGTCGACGGCGTCGTTCGCATGCGCCTGAAGGACCCGATCTCCATCGACCGACTCGACGATCCGAAGGCCATGGAATCCTCCGCCCGCCTCGGCGTGGCCTACGGCAAGTTCACGCTCACCTCCGACGGCGGCCCCGCCGGCGGCGCGCCCAGCGTCATCGACGCCGAGGGCGCGCTCACGCCCGGCAGCGGATGGATGTACGTCCGGGCCTCCGACGCCGCGGCCCGGCAGCTCTCCGAGGGGAACCCCATGGCCGGCGCGATGGTCGAGATGGCCCAGCACGGCATGGTGCTCAACGTCGGCGGCCTCGACGAGCGGTTCTTCGAGGGCCTCAGCGCCATGGTCTGCCCAGGCTCGGCGCAGTCCGGCGGCCTGCACACCTCCGTCGAGCGCACCCCCGACGGCCACGGCAAAGTCTCGATCGGCATGCAGCTTGGTGCACCCGGCAATCCCAGTGCCGAGCAGTTCAGGCGGCTCATCGGGCTGGCCCGGATGGTCCTCTCGGGCAAGGCCCGCCAGAGCGAGCTCGAGCAGATGCGTTCCACGCTCCAGAACGATTTCTCGCAGAAGTCCGCCGTGCAGACCCTCGGCGCGGGGCGATTCCTGCTCACGACCGCTCTGCCCGGACCGCCTGAGGCCGCGCCGGGGGGGACGGGGGCGGCGGGCGGCACGTTGCGGGTGCTCTACGAGCAATCGGGCGGCGTGCGCTGGGCAGAGATGAGCAATATGCCCGGCGCGACAGGCACCATTCGCGTGGAGTTCGAGTCCGAGCCCATCGACGCGAGCCTGCTCGCCTACGAGCGGCTAGTGCAGACGGGCACCACGAACTACCTCGATCTTCGCGTAGTGATGCGGATGTTCATGCCGCCCCTGCTGCGGGCGTGGTAGAAACAGCGGTGGGCCGCGGGCGATTCGTCCGCCCGTAGTGTCCCCGGTGGCCGCGGGAGTTCGGGCGTTTTCACCCCCCGATCGTCATATCCTTCGGGCGATGTCCACCACCTCCCACGAGATCAAGCCGTCCGTCGGCTCCAAGCCCATGACCTCCACCACCAACGGCGCATCCGCCCCCACGGGCACGATGCGGGCCCTCATCAAGCACCACGCCGGCCCCGGCCTGCAGCTGCTCGACAATCGCCCGATCCCCACCATCGGCCCGCGCGACGTGCTCATCCGCGTCAAGAAAGCCGGCATCTGCGGCACCGACCGCCACATCTGGGAGTGGGACCACTGGGCCGCCAACCGCATCCCCGTCGGCATCGTCACGGGCCATGAGTTTGTGGGCATCATCGAGAAGGTCGGCACGGCCGTGACCAAGTTCAAGCCCGGCCTGCGCGTCTCCGCCGAGGGCCACATCTGCTCCGGCACCGACTACAACGCCCGCACCGGCAACGCCCACATCGCCCGCGACACCAAGATCCTCGGCGTCGACCGCGACGGCATCTTCGCCGAGTACGTCTCGGTCCCCGAAGAGAACGTCTGGCCCGTCCACCCGAACATCCCCGACCACATCGCGGCCGTGCTCGACCCGCTCGGCAACGCCGTGCACACCGTCATGTCCGCCAACGTGAGCGCCAAGACCGTGCTCATCACCGGCGTGGGCATCATCGGCCTCATGGCCGTCACCGTCGCCAAGGCCGCCGGCGCCAGCCGCATCTTCGTCACCGACGTCGACGAGAAGCGCCTCAAGCTCGCCAAGAAGCTCGGCGCCAGCGAGGCCTGGAAGGCCAGCGACCCCAAGTGGATCGACAAGATCCGCGCCCTCACCCGCGGCGACGGCCCCGACGTGCTGCTGGAAATGTCCGGCCACATGGGCGCGATCGATGACGGCTTCAAGGCGCTCCGCATGGGCGGAACGGCCGCGCTGCTGGGCATCCCCTCGCGCCCCATCTCCTTCGACCTCTCCAACCACGTCATCTTCAAGGGCGCCACCGTCTTCGGCGTCAACGGCCGCCGCATGTTCGAGACCTGGTACCAGATGGAGGAACTCCTCCTCTCCGGTCGCCTTGAGCTCGACGAGATCGTGACCCACCAGCTCCCCTTCGCCGACTTCGCCAAGGGCTTCGCCCTCATGCAGAGCGGCGAGGGAATCAAGATCGTGCTCAACGTCGCCGACTGAGCGGCGAGCATCACGTCCCACTGCAGCGACGGCGGCGCACCCGGAGTGACGCGCCGCCGACCGGTCATGTCGAGCCCTAGTCCCCATCTCCCCCTGCACTTCCGAGCGCGCCATCGTCTCACCCACGCGCTCGAGTTCAAGGCCGTGTACGACGCCCGAATCCGGAAGTCCCGCGGGCCGTTCGTCGTGCAGGCGATTCCCAACACCCACGATTGCCCGCGCCTCGGCCTGGCGATCGGAGCCCGGGTCGGCGGCGCGGTGGTGCGCAATCGGTGGAAGCGGCTCATCCGCGAGTCCTTCCGCCTGCTCCAGCACGATCTTCCCGAATCCGCCGGCGGCGGCCGTTACGATTACGTGGTGAGCGTCCGCTCCTCGCCCGACCAGCCCGTGTGGCCACTCGCCGGATGCTCCGCCGCGCTGGCGGACCTTGCGGCTGAGCTCGACCGAGAGTGGCGCAGGCGGGCGCGCAAGTCTGGTTCCGCCGACCCCGGACCGGCCAACCCATGACACCGCCATCCCCGCGCCCATCCCCCCTCGCCCGCGCGGCCACTTGGCCCTTCCTCGCGCTCATCTACGCCTATCGCATCACCCTCAGCCCGCTCCTCGGCGGCCAGTGCCGCTTCCATCCCACCTGCAGCCAATACGCGCTCGATGCGTATCGCGATCATGGCCCCGTCCGCGGCACGTTCCTCACCCTTCGGCGCCTCGCTCGGTGCCACCCGTTCGCTAAGGGCGGCTTCGACCCGGCCCCCCTTCGCAGCGAGCGGCACCGCCCCTAGGGCTTGGCCGGGAATCCTCGCCGCGGCACTAACTTTTTGCTCGACTGCTGGCTAAGTGAGCATATACTAGCAAGAAGTTAGTGCGAATGACCGATGTACATGGCGCCGATCGTCGTCGGATACGCCATACATAACTCATGTATTGACAGGGATTTATAGTGGGTCGTCTTCCCGCAGCACAGCGCAAGGAACAACTGCTCGACACAGCAGCACGCTTGTTCGCCGTCCACGGCTACGCGGGCGCGACCACCAGTCAGATTGCCAAGGCCGCGGGGGTCACCGAGCCCATCATCTACCGCCACTTCGAGTCCAAGCGCGAGCTCTTCATCGCCCTGATCAACCGCACCAGCGAGGCGACCATTCGCCTGTGGGAGCACGAGCTCGCCGCGGCCGCCGACCCGGCGGATCGTCTCAAGCGGCTCATCAACGCCAACCCGATGGTCGCCAACATGGGCCGCGGCATCTACCGCGTGATCGTGCAAGCCATGACCGAGGTCGAGGACCCCAAGATCCTTGAGGCCCTGAGCGAGCACGTGAAGACCCTGCACGCGTTCCTGATGCGCGAGGTGCAGCAGGCCCAGGACTCCGGCCGCGTCAGCAAGCGCTTCTCCCCCGAGCTCACCGCCTGGGCCCTCATCCACATGGGCCTCGGGTACGGCGTGCTCAGCGCTATGGGCGTGGCCCAGCACGGCGGCGACCAGCACGGCCACACCATCGTCGACCTGCTCGGCGAGCTCATGCTCGGCCAGAACTACAAGAAGGATTGAGACGCGTCAGCCCCGCGTCTGTCGCGAGTGCAGCACCGGCATTTCGCGCAGATACGCCTGCGCCGGCGCCAGACTCGACGTCTCAAACTCCGCGTACGCCCCGTCGAAGCAGATCGCGCCCTCGTGGATCATCACCACCCGAGGCCTGATTCGCCTCAGCAACTCGCGATCGTGCGTCACGATGATGGTGGTGCGCTTCGCTCCCGCCCTCGACACCGGAGCCCGTCCCTCCAGGTCGCGGAACACGAATCCCTGTCCCACCGGGCTGTTGTGCGTCTTGAAGATCAGGTCGTGGATGGTCGCGCCGATCATCGGATCAAGCCCCGTCGTCGGCTCGTCGTAGAACATCACGATCGGATCGCACGCCACCGCCCGCGCGATCGCGACGCGCTTGGCCATGCCCCCGGAGAGCGCGTCGCGGTCCTTGTCCACCACGTCGTTCACATCCAGCGCGACGCTCGCGAGGGCCGTCCGGATGCGTACCTGCACCTCGGCCTCGGACATCGTCGTGTGCTCGCGCAGCCAGAAGGCGATGTTCTCGCGCACGCTCCCGGAGAAGAGCGCGTTCCGCTGGAAGACCACCGCCCAGTGCAGCCGCACAAGGTCGATCTCGTCGGGCGTGAGCGTCCGCAAGTCGCGCAGCGGGGCCTGGCCCGCCGCGTCCGCGGGCGCGTTGTGGTCGGCCGCCATCACGCGTCCCGCCGTCGGCGCTATCAGCCCGATGAGGTGATCCAGCAGCACCGTCTTGCCCGAGCCCGACGCCCCCACGATGCACGCGATGTCGCCCGAGCAGATGCGCAGATCGATCCCGTGCAGCACCTCGCGCTCGCCGAACGACTTGCTCAATCCCTCGGCGGCGACTTCGATCGGCGCGTGATGTGACGGCTCGGCCATTCGCCAACGGTAGCGTCCGCGCAGGCCCATTCCCGCGTTCCCTACGATTCCCCGGTGACCATCTACCTCGACAACAACGCGACCACGCAGCCGCCCGAGCCCGTCCGCGCGGCCATGGCCGAGATGCTCGCCGACCACTGGCACAACCCGTCGAGCGTCCATCGCCCCGGCCAGGCCGTCCGCCATCGCGTGGAGCTCGCCCGCAAGAAGCTCGCCGAGCTCATCGGGGCGAAGCCGCGGCAGATCACCCTCTGTGGTTCGGGCACCGAGGCGATCGATCTCGCGATCCGGGGCTCGCTCCTGGCCCAGGGAAGGCTCGGGGGCGCACGCAAGAACCCGCCCGGCGCGATCGTCACCACGCCCGTAGAGCACGTCGCCATCCGCGACCTCGCCCGCGCGATGGAGAAGGAAGAAGGCGTCCGGGTCCTCTGGGCCGAGCTCGACGCCAGCGGCCGCGTGAGGATCGATGCCCTGGGGGAGCTACTCGCCGCGAATCCCGACGTGTCGCTCGCGAGCGTGCAGTGGGCCAACAACGAAACAGGCATCGTGCAGCCCGTGCACGAGATCGCCAAACTCTGCCGCGAGCGAAACGTCCTCTTCCACACCGACGCCACGCAGTGGGTCGGAAAGATGCCGGTCGACACCGCGCCCTTCGACCTCCTCAGCTACAGCCCTCACAAGTTCCACGGCCCCAAGGGCATCGGCATCCTCTACTGCCGCCCGGGGGTCCGCACCGCGCCGCTCATCCACGGCGAGCAGGAACTCGGCCGCCGTGGCGGCACCGAGAACGTCCCCGGCATCATCGGCGCGGGCGTCGCCGCCGAACTCGCCATGGCGTGGCTCGCCGATCCCGCCAACATCCAGAGCGGCCGCGCTCTTCGCGACGAGTTCGAGGCCAACCTCCGCCGCGCGGTCCCCGACATCGTCGTCAACGGCGCGGCCGTTGATCGCCTTTGGAACACCTCCAGCATCGGCTTCCCCCGCCTCGAGGCCGAGGCCATCCTCCTCCTGCTCAGCGAGCAGGGCCTGTGCGCCTCCGCCGGCGCGGCGTGCGCCAGCGGCTCGCTCGAGCCCTCGCCCATCCTCAAGGCCCTCGGCATCCCGCCCGAGGTCGCCCATGGCACCGTCCGCTTCAGCCTCTCGCGCGACACCACGCGCAAAGAGCTCGATCAAGCGGTGGCGATCATCGCCGAGTCCATCGGGCGGCTCCGGCGCTCCATGGCGGCCGTGTCCGGGACCTGATCCACCCACGCCCGCTCGGCGTGGCCGCGCTTGCCCCACTAACCTTGTGCATGACGCAGAATCCCTACGCGCAGTTTGGAGGAGGCGAGAGCGGCCCCTCGCCGTATAGCCCGGACTTCAATGACCTGCCCCAATCCCGCACCAGCATCCTCGCGATCGTCTCGCTGGTGCTCTCGGTCATCGGATGCGTGTGCTTCATCGTGCCCGGACCCGGTGCGCTGGCCATGGTGCTCGGCGGCATCGCGATCCTCCTGATCATGACCTCCGGCGGGCGCGTGCGCGGCATCGGCTTCGCGGCGACGGCCGTTTGCCTCGGGCTGCTCCAGTCGATCATCTTTTTCGTCATGCTCTTCGGTGTGTACCAGCCCATCATGGGCGGCTGGAGCAACACCGTCGTCGCGCCGGTGAACGACGTACTCATGGCCCTTGAGCACAAGGACGCCAAGGCCGCGCGGGCCTTGCTCACGCCGCGGGCCCAGGCCGGAATCACCGAGGACATGCTCACCGAGTTCGCGGCCAAGTACCAGTCGCGCCTCGGCGCCTTCAAGGGCTTCCCGGAGAATCCCCTCGAGATCTGGTCGGCGTACAAGAGCGTCGCGCCGGCGATGCGGACGCTGCAGACCGGATCGAACGGGGGGAACCAGCAGAACATGATCCCGCTCCCGGGCATGTTCGAGAAGGGCAACGCGCTGATCATCCTCCACCTGGACAACTCCGGCTTCAACGGCAAGCGGGCCCCGACGTCCACCGTCCGCATGCCCATCCTGAATCTCGGCATCGCGTCCAACGACGGGCTGGAGACGTGGATCCTCGACGCCACCAAGGCCAACGCTTTGCCCACGACGGGCGGGCACGCCAACGAATCGACCATCGAGGATGCTCCGGACAAGCCCGCGCCGCCCGTCCCCCCCGCCAAGCCCTAAACTCCGCCCGTGGCCCAACCGTCGCCAGCGCACCAGCCCTCCGCACACGCCAACGGCGCGGGCGAATCGCTCCCGCCTCAGCCAAAGGCCGAGCCGGTCATCACCTGCCGAAACGTGGAGAAGCAGTTCGACGGCCGCACCGTCCTCGCGGATATCACCTTCGACGTGCAGCCCGGCGAGACCATGGTCGTCATGGGCGGCTCGGGGTGCGGCAAGAGCACGCTTCTGCGCTGCATGATCGGCTCGCACACCATCGACTCCGGCGAGATCTGCCTGTTCGGCAAGAACATCGCGGGCCTCCCCCGCGAGGAGATGGACGAGGTCCGCAAGAACTTCGGCATCCTCTTCCAGTCCGGCGCGCTCTTCAACTCCATGACCGTCGCCGAGAATGTCGCCCTGCCGCTCCGCGAGCACACCGATCTCGAGCCCTCGACCGTCGACATCATGGTGAAGATCAAGCTCGAGCTCGTCGGCCTGCGCGAGCACGCCGACAAGTTTCCCGCCCAGATCTCCGGCGGCATGAAGAAGCGGGCCGGCCTCGCCCGCGCCCTCGCCCTCGACCCCCGCATCCTCTTCTACGACGAGCCCAGCGCGGGCCTCGATCCCGTCACCAGCGCGGAGATCGATCGCCTCATCGTCGACCTCACCCGCAAGGTCGGCGTCACAAGTGTCGTGGTGACCCACGAGATGGACTCGGCCTTCACCATCGCCGACCGCATGATCATGCTCGACAAGGGGCGCGTCCTGATGCAGGGTCGTCGCGAGGAGTTCGACGCCCTTCGGCGCGTCCCCGCCGAGGACGCCGCCCGCATGCCCGAGGACCGGCGCCTCGTCCGGCAGTTCCTGCGCGGCGACGCCGAGGGGCCCATCACCGAGCGCAAGGCCGCCACCTCCTACGCCGAAGACCTCCTCGGACATCTCCCCCACACCGCCCCCGCCGCGCCGAGCATCGAGGCGACCCGCACGGGCACGTGACCGGGTCGTGCCCTCCGCCCTTCCATCTCCTCCCTCCGCCTTCGGCCCGCTACCCTGTCGCCCATGAGCGCGGCTCGAGGTTCCAGGAACAACATCCTCGCGGGGATCTTCGTCCTCGCCGCGGCGGTGCTGTTCGTCACCGTCATCATCGTCATGAGCAACCTCGGCGACGCCTGGACGCCCCAGTCAAAGTACTTCGTGCGCTTCGCCATCGTCGACGGTGTGGACGGGCTCGACAAGGGGGCGCCAGTCAAGGTCGGCGGCCAGCGCATGGGCAAGGTGATCGCGCTGCATCCGCGCGACAATCCCGTCACTGGCGAGCCCGAGGCCGTGGACGTTGAGATCCAGATTCCCGCCAAGCTGCACCTGTATTCAGACGCCGAGGTAAACCTCATCCGTCCGCTGCTTGGCTCGGGCAGCACCATCAACATCCAGTCCTTCACCGGGGCCGTCGCGGGCGACATTGAGATTGCCGGCCCTGCCCTGCCCGTGCCCCCCGGAGGCACGATCAAGGGACGACTGGGCCCGCCGGGGTTCATGGCCCCCGTCGACTACGCCCGCCTGCGGGCGATCCTCGCTCGCGTGGACAACATCACCCGCGAGTCGGAGCCCAAGATCGCCAGCATCATGGCCAACGCCGATGAGACGGTGGCCAACGCCAAGCACATCAGCGACGACGTGAGCAAGAAGTGGCCCGTCTGGAGCGGGCAGGCCTCGGACGTGATCGCCCGCGTGGAGAAGGCCTCACGCGAGTTTGATTCGGTGGTCTCGAGCGCGAAGGACGTTGCGGCCTCCATCAAGGACGGCGCGGCGAAGGCCGAGGAGTTCATCGCCAAGGCCCGGGCCGCGCTGGATGAGAACCGGCCCGCGTTCGATCGCATCGTCAAGAACGTCGAGAGCGTCACCGACAAGGCCAACACCGAGTGGTCGGCCAAGGTCAGCGGCGTGGTGGACGAGGCCAAGAAGGCCCTCGAGACCGCCACCGCCACCGCCGCCGAGGCCCGCGACTTGGTCTCGCGCAACAGCGACAAGCTTGACGACATGATCGCCAACGCGACGCTCGCCTCGCAGCAGCTCAAGCTCGCGATGGTTGAGATCCGGGCCTCGCCGTGGCGGCTGCTCTATCAGCCCACCAAGAAGGAGCTCGAAAACGAGCTGCTCTACAACACCGTTCGGCAATACTCCGACGCGGTGGGCAACCTGAAGAACGCGGCCGACGACCTGAAGACCCTCTCGCAGCGATCGGCCGCGGGAGCGCAGGTGTCGCAGGAGCAGATCGACGCGATGAGCGAGAAGCTGCGGAAGGCGTTCGCGGACTATCAGGAGCGCGAGCGGGCGTTCCTTGATCGATGGGCGAAGCAGGGGAAATAGAAGCGACGAAGTGACGAAGAAAAAGACCCCGCGGAGTGCGGGGTCTTTTGTTTTGCTTGCAGGAGAAGCGTTGGGTTGGTTACTCCAGCGCGGCCGCGCCGGAGATGATCTCGGTGAGCTCGGTGGTGATCTGGGCCTGGCGGGCGCGGTTGTACTGGCGCGTCAGTCGCTTGCCCATCTTTCCGGCGTTGTCGGTGGCGGACTTCATGGCGATCATGCGGGCGATGTGCTCGCTGACGACGGCGTCGTTGATCGCCTGCATGAGCGTCGACTTCACGGCCGCGGGGAGGAGCGTGTTGAGGAGCTGCTCGGCGGGCGGGCTGAACTCGTACTCCACGGCCGCGACAGCCTTGTCCGTGCTCTTGGCCTTCTCCGCAGTCGGCGGCTGGAGCGGCAGCAACTGGATCACCGTCGGCTTCTGCCGACCGGCCGACAGGAACTTCATGTAGACGACGTGCACCGACGAGATCTCGCCGCGCGTGAAGCGGTCGATGTACGACTGCGCCATCCGCTCGACATCGCGATACTCGGCCTTGTCGCCGAGGGCGTGCTGCTTGGTGGTCGGGATTTGGTTGAACTTGAGGAAGTTCGCGCCCTTGCGGCCGACGATCTCGACCTCGCCCTCGCGAGCGCCGGCGTGCGACCGCAGGTGCGCCATCGCGGTGCGAAGAATCGATCCGTTGTACGGCCCGGCCAGCCCGCGATCGGACGTCACGATCAGCGTCAGCGGCTTGGCCACCGTCCCCGCCGGAGCGGTCGCTCCGGTGATGAGCGGATGCGTGACATCGCTGCCACCGGAGGCGAGGTTGCCCGCGATCTCGCGGACGAGCTCGAAGACGCCCTCGGTGTAGGGCTTGGTCGCCACGGCCTTCTGCTGGGCCTTGGCGAACTTGCTGGTGGCGATCATCTGCATCGTCTTGGTGATGCGGCGGATGTTGCCAACGGCCTTGATGCGCTTCTTGATCTCGCGGGTCTTGCCCATAGGGGCGGAAGGGTAGGGGGTGGGGGCCGGGGAGCCAAATTGCTGAGGTTTGGCGGGAGTTGGGGTGTGCAGACCGCGAGTTCGCAAGATCGCGCATGCGTTACGGAGAAACCGAGGCTCGGTGTCTCCCGGCGGCGCGTACCCTTCTCTTCCCCCGGAGTTTCCGCACATGAATACCCACCGCCCCCACCACCTCGCCGCGTCCTTGGCCGCCTCCGCCCTCCTCGCTTTCCCCGTGCTCGCCTCGGCCCAGGGCCTCGGCGATGCCCTCAAGGGCCTCGGCGACAAGGCCAAGCAGGCCGCGCAGGATGCCGCCAAGGACGCCGAGAAGAAGGCCAAGGAAGCCATGAAGCAAGTCGATCCCACGGCCGCCAAGGCTCCCGACGCGGCTACGCCCCTGCCCACCGACCCGCGCCTCGTCACCGGCACGCTCCCCAACGGCCTTGGGTACATCGTCGTCAAGCACCCGAACCCGCCCGGCCGCGCCGTGATGTGGATCCACATCGCCACCGGCTCGCTCAACGAGAAGGACAACCAGCGCGGCATCGCCCACTACCTCGAGCACATGGCCTTCAACGGCTCGGAGAACTTCCTCCCCGGCTCGGTGGTCGACTTCTTCCAGTCCATGGGCCTCTCCTTCGGGCGCGACCAGAACGCGTTCACCAGCTTTGATCAGACGACGTACCAGCTCACCTTCCCCGATGTGAAGCCCGAGACCCTCGAGAAGGGCATGCGGTTCTTCTCCGATGTGGCGGGCAAGCTCTCGCTGCTTCCCGATGAGATCAACAAGGAACGCCAGATCATCCTCGAGGAGAAGCGCACCCGCGCCGGCGGCCGCCAGCGCATCCAGGACTACGTCCTTGAGCGCCTCGCCCCCGGCTCGCTGCTGGGTGTGCGCCTGCCCATCGGCACCGATGAGACGCTCAACAAGGTGAGCAAGCCCGACTTCCAGGACTACTACGACCGCTACTACGTCCCCGGGAACATGACGATGATCGTCGTGGCCGACGCGGACACCAAGGTCGTCATCGACCAGATCACCAAGTCCTTCGGCTCGCTGGAGAAGAAGCCCGTCCCGGCCCCGCAGGACCCGAAGGTCTCCCCCACCTCCGGCGTTCGCGCCATCGTCGCCAGCGACAAGGAGATCACGCAGGCCAGCGTCGAGCTCACCCGCATCTGGCCCAAGCGTCCCCCCACCACCACCGTCGGCGGCGTGCGCGAGGACCTCGTCCGCCAGATGGGCCTGATGGCCTTCAACCGCCGCATCGGTGCCAAGCTCGAGAAGGGCGGCACCTCCTACCTGCGCGCCAACGTCGGCGCGGCCCAGATGTTCAAGGTCGCCTTCAACACCACCGCCGATTGCGACGGTGAGCCCGCCAAGTGGAAGGAGATGGTCGCCGAGCTCGGCACCGACCTCCAGCGGGCCCGCCTGCACGGCTTCACCGCCCGCGAGCTGGACGATGTGAAGAAAGAGATCATCTCCGGCGCCGAGCGCCAGGTCGAGCGCGAGCCCACGCAGCGGGCCGACATGATGATCCGCCGCATGAACAACGACGTCGCCAATGGCGACACGATTACTTCGGCGTCGCAGGAGTTGGACATCGTCAAGCAACTGCTGCCCACCATCACGAGCGAGGAGATCGCCAAGGTCTTTGCGGCCAACTTTGATTTCTCGAACGTTGTGTTTGTGGCGGAGTTTCCGGCGAACATGGAGGGCGGCGTGCCCAGCGAGAGCGACGTGATCGCCGTGGGCACCAAGGCCCTCGACGTGAAGCCCGAGGCCGAGAAGGAGGCCGCCCGCGCGGCCGCGCTGCTCGAGAAGGTCCCCACCCCCGGCACCATCGTCGAGCAGGATGAGCACGCCGCGACCAAGATCACCAGCGCCTGGCTCTCCAACGGCGCCCGCGTCCACTACCGCTTCATGGATGAGCAGAAGAACGACGCCACCATCAGCATCACCCTCGCCGCCGGCTCCATCGAGGAGACCGCCGCCGACCGCGGCATCGGCGAGCTCGCCGGCGTCGCCTGGGCCCAGCCCGCCACCAGCAAGCTGTCGTCCACCGACATCCGCGACCTCACCACCGGCCGCAAGGCCCGCGCCCGCGGCGGCGTCGGCCTCGACACGATGACCGTCAGCGTCTCCGGCAGCCCGGCCGAGCTCGAGTCGGCCATGCAGCAGGCCTATCTCATGCTCACCGACCCGGTGATCGAGAAGTCCGGCTACGACCGCTGGAAGACCCGTTCGCTCCGCGCTGCCGAGGAGCGCAAGAAGGTCGTTGATGGCGTCTTCATCGAGGCCCTCACCTCGACCATCTACCCCGCCGGCGACACGCGCATGGCGCCCCTCACGCCCGAGCAGATCAACGCCCAGACCATCGAGAAGAGCCAGGCGTGGCTCCGCTCGCGCCTCGCCACCGCCCCCATCGAGGTCACCGTCGTCGGCGACATCCAGAAGGACGAGGCGATGCGACTGGTGAACACCTACGTCGGCTCACTTGCCAAGCGTGACCGCATCGGCGACAAGACCCTTGCCGGCCTCCGCACGCTCAAGCGTCCCACGGGCATGCGCGCCGTCGAGAAGACCGTGGACACCGAGACCGACAAGGCCCACGCCGTCGTCGGCTTCTACGCCTGCGACTACAAGAACGTCGCCGACCGCCGCAACCTCTCCTTCGCCTCGCAGGTCATCTCCACCCGCATGCTCAAGATGATCCGCGAGGAAGAGCAGCTCGCCTACAGCCCCCGCGCCGGCCTCCGCCCCGGGCAGGAGTTCCCCGGCTTCGGCGTCTTTATGCTCGACACCACCACCAAGCCCAGCAAGGCCGCCCGCCTGCTCGAGGTCACCTGGAAGCTCTTCGACGACTTCGCCAAGGACGGCCCCACCGAAGAAGAGATGACCGTCGTCAAGAAGCAGCTCGCCAACACGCTCGACACGGAGATGCGGCGGCCGACGTTCTGGCTCGGCCAGACCTCGCACCTGACGTATCGCGGAAGCAACCTTGACGACGCCGTGAGCGCGCCGGAGTATTACCAGAACCTCACGGCCGCGGCGGTGAAGGCGTCGTTTGCGAAGTACTACGTTCCCGACGCCAAGTTCTCCGTGGTCGTCAAGCCCACCGGCGGCGACAGCGCGGCCAGCGAGGGCGACAAGAAGCCCGAGAAGCCCACGGGCAACTGATCCGCCTCACGTCATCGGCGTCCATGCCCCATCTTCACCCCCACGAGCCCCGGATCCATCCGGGGCTTTTTCGTTGGCACTGCGGAACTTCCCCAGTGTCAACCCGTCGTAGGCCAGCTCCATCCCCTCGGGCAGCTCCTCGTTGGTCGCCCCGTGGGCAAGGTCGTGGGTCATGTGCACGAAGTACGTCCGCTGCGCCCCCACCTCCGCCGCAGCGGCCGTCGCCTGATCCACGGTGAAGTGCGTCGGATGGTGCCGCTTCCGCAGCGCATCGAGCACCAGCGTCCGCACGCCCCCCCCGCCGCGCAGCTTGGCCCACGACTCGGTCGGGATCGCCGACACATCCGTGCAGTACGCCAGCGGGAGAATGTCGTCGACGCCCGGCACGTTCACGGCCCGCTCGATGCGGAAGCCGAGCACCGGCAATCGCCCGTGCAGCAGGCGGATGGGGGTGAAGCGCAGGCCAAAGATGTCCATCGGCTGCTCGGGGTCAATCGTGAACGGGATGAGCGTCGCCACGAACGACTTGTTGATGTTCCGTTCCTGCTCGAAGATGTGGGTGTACACGCGGCGCAGATGGTCCATCACGTTCGCCTCGGCGTACACCTCGATGGGCCCGTTCTGCACCACGTTGAAGCGGCGGAGCTCGTCGACGCCGAAGGTGTGGTCCACGTGGTTGTGCGTGAAGACGACGGCGTCGCAGCGGCGGAGGTTCGCGCGGAGGGCCTGCTGGCGGAAGTCCGGGCCGCAGTCGAGGAGGATCGTGCGGTCCTGGCCCTGCGCATCCACGAACTCCAGCGCGCCCGCCGTTCGCAGGCGATTGTCGCGCGGATCGCGGCTCCGGCACACGGCACAATCACACCCGATCACGGGCACGCCCGAGGATGTGCCGGTGCCGAGGAAGGTGAAACGCATAGGGGACGATATCAGAGCCGAACGACCCAAGCCGTCGGAATGCTACTTGGAGGCGGCAAGCCTCCACGCCGCCCCGCACTCCGGGCAGACGGTGCAACCGTCGGGCTCGCGCGGCAGTCCCCTGAGCGAATAGGCACAGGTCGCGCACCGGCCACGGCTCTTGTGCAACGATGCGGCGTCGGCGGCGTTCATGGTCCGCATGCGCTGGTGGTACCACCACCTGATGGTGCCGCCCGCGCTGATCAGGAACGTGATCGGCCACCACTTGGGCGCGTTGAGCCAGACCACGGGACCGACCGCCAGCGGGATGCCGACGAACACGCCAATGAGCAGAAACGTGATGCCGTTCAGGTATCGGGAGGGAATCCCGCGATCGTGCTCCATAACTGCATCGATGTCGCCCTGCTCGCGTTCCAGGTTCTTCTCGTCGGCATCGTCGCCGTGGAGTGTTTCCGCCAGCCCCGCCCACCGCCCGCGATCGTCGCGTACGCGTGGGCCGCTCGGCGGAGGGGGGGAAGGTGAGGACGGATGCGAAGCGTCCATCATGGCTGCGGCGTGGGCTTGGGCTCCGGCGACGGCTCCGCCCCGCCAGCGTTCGGCTTCTTCCCCGCCATCGGATTCGGCTCCACGCTCGACACCTCGTCGTACTTCACGAAGTCCCTTACATCTTTGTCCGCCATGGCCGAGGCTTCCCACGCCGCGATGTACATGGCCCCGAGCATCGCCCCGCCGTCGCACAGGCGCTCGGTGATGAACGCCTTGCCCGGTTCCTTGTCGAGATCGCCGGACTTCTGGAGCGCGTAGAGCGGGCGGACGGTGTCGTGCGAACGCTGGATGTGGGCGATCACGTCCTCCCACGGGTTGTTCTTGTCCACCGTGCGTTCCTGCTTGCACTCGCCCTTGATCGTGTCGTAGGTCAGGCGGTGCAGGCCGAGCACCGTGGTGTCGATGTAGCGGTGGAAGCCGTTGGCCGTCGTGAACCCGTCTGGGTTGGGCCCGATCCATCCATGGTGGTGCAGCGTGGTGTGCAGGGGCTGGGCCGCGTCGCCTACGAAGTGGGCCAGCTGCCCCATCTCGAAGATCACGTTCGCCCTCGCCGCGGCGAGCTGGTCGGCCCGCTTCGGATCCTTGAGCGATTCGAGCACGCGCACCTGCCGGTTGCTGGAGATCAGCTTGCCGTAGTGCTCCATGATCGCGTGCGGCAGAAACCCGGGCCACTCCTGCGTCCGGGCCGGATCGCGCCGCTCGTTGTACGGCTCGACGTTCTCGGGATGCTCGTGCTTGGCGATCGCCATCGCCCGCAGGTATTCGTTTCTTAGCGGTGCGACAGTGGACAGGGTGAGGCCGAACTGCGCGAGCTGCTCGATATCGATGTAGTGCTCAGGCTCGTTCTCGTGCCGGAGCTGGCCCAGCGCGATGGAGCGGTATCGGTCCGGCTCGCCTGATTCGTAGCCGACCTGGGCCCGTCCGGACTCGGCGAACAGGAAGGCCAGGTCGCCTTTGCGGGTCTCCTCGGGCACCTTCGCCGCCATGGCGTCCATCGCCAGCCACGCGATCGTGCGGTGACCGTGGGCGTCCCAGGCGAGGGCTGTTGAGCAGCACGCCAGGATCGCCGCGGCCGCCGTGAATACTGCCTTGTGCATGGATCGTGTCCTTTGTGCGGCGTTCATCCCACCCGCTCCGCCTTCTGCTCGCGGCTCATCAGCCGCCCGATCCCGTCGATCGGGTCGAGTCCCTCATACAGCACCGCGTGCACCGTCTCCATGATGGGCATCTCCACACGGTACTTCTTGCCCAGCGAGATCACGGCGCGGCTGGTTCCCACGCCCTCGACCACGAACGGCGTGGACTTGAGATAGTCCTTGAGTTTCCGGCCGCGCCCGAGCGCCTCGCCCAGCGAACGGTTGCGGCCCTCGGGCGAGAAGCATGTCGTCGCTAGGTCGCCCACGCCCGCAAGGCCGAAGAATGTCTCGGTGTTCGCGCCCATGGCCGTGCCGAGCCGCGTGAGCTCGGCCAGGCCGCGGGCCAGCAGCGCGCTCTTGGCGTTGTACCCGGCGTGCAGCCCGTCGAGGATGCCCGCCGCGATCGCGATCACGTTCTTCAGAGCGCCCGCCAGTTCCACGCCGATCACGTCGTCGTTGGTGTACACCCGCAGGTACGACGTGGCGAAGAGCCCCTGCACGCGCCGGCTGAACTCCGCGCTATCGCTGGCCACGATCATCGTCGCCGGCAGCCCACGGGCCAGCTCCGCCGCGATCGTCGGGCCGCTGAGCACGCCGATCGGGCGCGGCCGCCTGTCCGGGTCATCCCCCAGCGCATCGGCGATGAGCTGCGTCGGCCGCATCATCGTGTCGGTCTCGATCCCCTTCGAGACGCTGAGCACGCCCGCGTCGGCGCGGCACTTGCCCTTGGCCTTCTTCCACACCTCGCGGGTGAACTGCACCGGCACCGCCGAGACGATCAGGTCCGCTTCCGCGAGCGTCTTCTTCAGGTCGGTGGAGACCCGTACGGCCTCGGGCAGCACGAACATCGGCAACCGTTCGCTGGTGCGGGCCTGCAGCAGCGCGCCCGCCTCGTCCAGGCTGTGTCCCCACATGACGATGTCGGCCACGGCGGACCCGTTCGAGCCGCGCCCGGACTTCTCCGCGCCCGGCAGCTTCCCCGCGAGCACCCCCGCGCACACGAGCCCCATCTGCCCGATGCCGAGGATCGCCACCCGGGCGCCCCCCCCGGGCGATGAGGCGGGCGGCGTGCCATTCGTGTCGGCCTTCTTCGGGCGGTTGGGCATGGGTCAAAGTGTACGGGGCCCGGGAAACCCAACGAAAAACGGCGGCCTCATGAGAGGCCGCCGTGCGCAGAGGAAGCGTGTGACAGGGGTTACTTGGCCTGGGCCATGATGCCCGCCTGCGCCGCCGCCAGCCGGGCGATGGGCACGCGGAAGGGCGAGCAGGAGACGTAGTCCATCCCGGCCGCGGCGAAGAAGTGCACGCTGGCGGGGTCGCCGCCGTGCTCGCCGCAGATGCCGATCTTGAGCTTGGGATTCACCGAGCGGCCCTTGAGGATCGCCCACTTCACCAGCGAGCCCACGCCGCCCTGGTCGATGGTCTGGAACGGATCGGCGGGGAGCAGCTCGCGCTTCATGTAGTCGGGCAGGAAGCTGTTGATGTCGTCGCGCGAGAAGCCGAAGGTCATCTGCGTCAGGTCGTTGGTGCCGAAGGAGAAGAAGTCCGCCGCCTGGGCGATCTCGTCGGCCACGACCGCGGCCCGGGGCACCTCGATCATCGTGCCGATCTTGATCTCCAGCTTCGGGTTCCCGTGCTGGGCCCGCACGGCGTCGATGGTCTGCTGCACCTCGTCGCGGAGCACCGCCAGCTCCTTCTTCGTGCCCACCAGCGGGATCATGATCTCGGGCATCGCCTTGATCTTGTCCTTGGCGCAGATGATCGCGGCCTCGACGATCGCCCGCACCTGCATCACCAGGATCTCGGGATAGGTGATGCACAGGCGGCACCCGCGGTGGCCGAGCATCGGGTTGGCCTCGTGGAGCTGGTCCACCCGCTGCTTCACCTTCGCCAGCGACACGCCCAGCGCGTCGGCCATTTCCTGCTGGTTCGAGTCGTCGTGGGGCAGGAACTCGTGCAGGGGCGGATCGATCAGGCGGATCGTGACGGGCAGGCCCTTCATCGCCGTGAAGATGCCCACGAAGTCGTCACGCTGGTAGGGCAGCAGCTCGGCGAGCGCGGCCTCGCGGGCCGTGCGCGTCTCGGCGAGGATCATCTTGCGCATGCTCTTGATGCGCTCGCCCTCGAAGAACATGTGCTCGGTGCGGGTGAGGCCGATGCCCTCGGCGCCGAAGTCGCGGGCGCGCTGGGCGTCGGCGGGCGTGTCCGCGTTGGTGCGAACGCCGATCCGGCGGTACTTGTCCGCCCACTTCATGACCTTTGAGAAGTCGCCGGAGAGCTTCGGCTCGACCGTCGGCAGCGACCCGGCGAAGACCTCGCCCGTCGAGCCGTCGATGCAGATCGTGTCGGTGCGCCCGAACGTCCTGCCGCCCACGGAGAACGTGCCGGCGTCGGCGTCGATGTGGATCGAGCCCGCGCCCGCCACGCAGCACTTGCCCCAGCCGCGGGCCACGACGGCCGCGTGGCTGGTCATGCCGCCGGTGCTGGTGAGAATGCCCGCGGCGACGTGCATGCCCTCGACGTCCTCGGGGCTGGTCTCCTTGCGAACGAGAATGACCTTCTCGCCCTTGCCCGAACGCTCAACGGCCTCCTCGGCACTGAACGCCGGCTTGCCGATGGCCGCGCCGGGGGAAGCGGGCAGGCCCTTGGCCAGCATCGTCGCGCCCTTCTTCTTGGCGGGATCGAAGCTGGGCAGCAAGAGCTGGGTCAGATCGCCCGCGGGGATGCGGAGCAGCGCGGTCTTCTCGTCGATGAGCCTCTCGGCCACCATATCGCAGGCGATCTTCACCGCCGCGAAGCCCGTGCGCTTGCCCGTGCGCGTCTGGAGCATGTACAGCGTGCCGCGCTCGATGGTGAACTCGATGTCCTGCATCTCGGTGTAGTGCTTCTCGAGCGTGCCCTTGATCTTCAGGAGCTGCTCGTACACCTTCTTGTTCCACTTGGGCATCTCGTCCACGTGGAGCGGCGTGCGGATGCCCGCCACCACGTCCTCGCCCTGCGCGTTGATGAGGAACTCGCCGTAGAACTCGTTGGTGCCCGTGGAGGGGTCGCGGGTGAAGGCCACGCCCGTGCCCGAGTCGTCGCCCATGTTGCCGAACACCATGCTCTGCACGTTCACGGCCGTGCCCGGCAGCCCCTGGATGCCGTTGATGCGGCGGTACGAGATCGCCTTGTCGGCGTTCCAGCTCTTGAACACGGCCTCGATGGCGAGCTCGAGCTGGCGCATGGGGTCCTGCGGGAAGTCGGCGCCGACGTGGGTGCGGTAGACCTGCTTGTACTTCTCGCACAGCTCGACGATGCCCTCCACCGGCACATCCGTGTCCTGCTTGGCGCCGAACCGCGACTTCACTGCGGCGAAGGCCGTCTCGAAGTGGTGGTGGTCAACGCCCATCACCACGTCGCCGTACATGTTGATCAGGCGGCGGTAGGAGTCGTACGCGAACCGCTTGTTCCCCGTCGCCTTCGCCAGGCCCTCGGTCGAAACGTCGTTGAGCCCGAGGTTCAGGATCGTGTTCATCATGCCGGGCATCGAGACCTTCGCGCCCGACCGGACCGACACCAGCAGCGGGTTCTGGCTGTCGCCGAACTTCTTGCCCGTGAACTGCTCCAGCGAGCGGATGTTCTTCGACACCTCGCCCATCAGCGCCGCGGGCAGCTTCCCGCCCGCGTCGTTGTACCGCTTGCACGTCTCGGTGGTGATCGTGAACCCGGGGGGCACCGGCAGCCCGATGCTCGTCATGTCGGCGAGGTTCGCGCCCTTGCCGCCGAGCACATCCTTCATCTTCACCGAACCCTCGGTCTTGCCCTTGCCGAAGAAGTAGACCATCTTGCCGGGCTTGGCGCTCAGGGCGTGGCCGTTGAGCGAGCCGTTCGACGCCGCGCGAACCAGGCGCTTCGACGTCTTCTTCTTTGTCCCCGGGGAGTGCTTGCGGGCGGTCTTGCTGGCCATGTCGTATTCCTTTGCTGATCTGGTGGATCGCATCTCCGGGTGGTGGATCGCTGGATCGGGCATCTCGCCAACGCGGCGGGCCCGGCGCTCCGACTCCCGGGTTTCGGGCTTCGTTTCCGCCCTCCGAACGCCGCGTTTGCGGCCTTCTCAGGGCGGACCCAGAGCATAGAAGCCCCCCCTCCCCCCTTTCCCGCCGCGGCGGTGCGTCCCCCGGTTTGGCGGCCAAGAAAGGGTCAATTTCCCTGCTTCCGCTCCTCGTACCCTTCCGCCAATGGCCCCCGGCCCGATCTGCACGCCAACCCCTTGGGCATTCACCCCAGCCGACCTGCTGCGGATGTGGCCGCGCAATCGGCACCTGGCGACCCTCTATTCCTCGCCCAGCCTCCCGGGCCCGTGGTCCCGCTGGTCCATCTTCGCCTCGCCGACACGGGTGCTGACCGTTGACCCGTCCGACCCGGATCCTCTCGCCACCCTCGCCGCGGCCGTGAGCGAAACGCATCTGTCCTCCTCCTCATCCCACCCTGTTCCCTTTCAGGGTGGCTGGCTGGTCGCGCTCTCGTATGAGCTTGGCCGCGCCGTTGAACCCGCCTCGATCCTCCGCCCGGATCGCTTCGACGATCGCTGGCCCTGGCCCATCGTCCTCTGGCGCTGTCCGTGGGCCTTCGCGTTCGACCATGGCCACCGGCAGTGGTGGACGGTGCAGAGCGACTTTCGCGAGCGCGTTCCAGACCCTTCGAGTTGGATCGACCACCAAGGCGCCGGCGCGTTTCGGCTGGGCGCGCCCGGCCCGACCGGCTCACGCGCGGCGTACATCGACGCCGTTGAGCGCGCCATCGAGTACATCCACGCGGGCGATTGCTTCCAGGTGAACCTCGCCCACCACCTCGGCGCCGCTTTCGAGGGCTCTACGCGCGGCCTCTTCGCCTCGCTCCTCCGCGCCGCCGCTCCGTGGTACGGCGCGTATCTCGAACTCCAGAGCGGTCCGCACTTCCACGCCGCCCTCAGCGCCAGCCCCGAGCTCTTCCTGCGCTTCGGCGCCGCGTCGCGCGAGATCACCACGCGCCCCATCAAGGGCACTCGCACGACCGAGGCGGGCGAGGCCGCGCTCCGCCACAGCGCCAAGGACCGTGCGGAGCTGAACATGATCATCGACCTCATGCGCAATGACCTCGGGCGCATCTGCGACGTTGGTTCGGTGCGCGTGGCCGAGGCCCGGGCCATCGAGACCCATGCCTCTGTCGCTGCC
>JBGAOP010000001.1:0-227556 GCA_044221735.1 Phycisphaerales bacterium
CGCCGGGTTCGACCCCACCGCCGACTCGCTCACCATCGGCAACCTCGTCCCGATCATCGCCCTCCGCCGCTTCCAGCTCGCCGGCCACACCCCGGTGGTCGTCATGGGCGGCGGCACCGGCCTCATCGGCGACCCCAGCGGCAAGACCGCCGAGCGCACCCTCCGCACCCGCGAAGAGGTCGACGCCAACGTCCAGTCCCAGTCCCGCATCTTCCGCCGCATCCTCGACTTCACCGGCCCGAGCGCTGCCGTCATGGTCAACAACATCGACTGGCTCGGCGGCCTCTCCTACCTCGACGCCCTCCGCGACGTCGGCAAGCACTTCTCCGTCAACATGATGATCCAGAAGGACTCCGTCAAGGAGCGCCTGCACAATCGCGACCAGGGGATCTCGTACACCGAGTTCTCCTACATGATCCTCCAGGCCTACGACTTCTACCACCTCTGGAAGACGATGGGCGTCACCATGCAGATGGGTGGCAGCGATCAGTTCGGCAACATCGTCGTCGGAATTGATCTGATTCGGAGGATCTTGACGCAGGTGAACGTTGAGTGGGCGGGACACAACGTGGGGACAAAGACGACGGCAGAAGCCGGGCGCTCTGATCTCGCGGCCCGCCACCAAACAGAGGCGTCCCGGCTTGTTCGAGAGTTCCCCAATGAGTCTGAGGCATTTGGCGTCACTTGGCCCCTCGTCACCAAGGCCGACGGCGGCAAGTTCGGCAAGACCGAGACCGGCGCAATCTGGCTCACCGCCAAGCGCGATGAGTCCGACACCTCGCCCAGCCGCACCAGCCCCTTCGCCTTCTACCAGTTCTGGCTCAACACCGCCGACGCCGACGTCGTCAAGTTCCTCAAGACCTTCACCTTCTTCTCCCACGCCGAGATCAACGACCTCGCCGCCCGCCACGCGGCCAACCCCGGCAAGCGAGAGGCCCACGCCGCGCTCGCCCGCCACATGACCGAGCTTCTCCACGGCCCCGAAGAGCTCGCCAAGGTCGAACAGACGACCAAGGCCCTCTTTTCCAAGGGCAGCGGCGGCGACGATGGCCCGTTCGTGCTGCCTGAAGATCTCCTCGCCTCCGCCCCCACCACTACGCACGACAAGTCTCTCCTCGCCGGCCAGGGCATGTCGCTGGTCGACCTCCTCGCCCAGACCAGCCTCGCCAAGAGCAAGACCGAGGCCCGCACCAACCTCACCCAGAACGCCATCAGCATCAACGGCCGCCTCGCCGCCGTCGACGCACGACTGACCGAGGCCACGCTCCTCCCCGGCGGAATCATCGCCATCCGCCGCGGCAAGAAGAACTGGCACATCACAAGATGGACATGATGACTACCGGCCGGTCGGCTTCGTCGCGCTCGACCGATCCTTCCACCAGATGGGCTCCCGCTGCGGCGCGCCAACCGCGTCGTACCACACCAGGTTCAGGTCTCCCGTCGCCGCATCATCCTCGATCGTGTAGTTGCCGGGAGAATCCTCGAGCCTCGCCTCCAGCTTTGTGTCACGAGCCGCCGCCGCGACGATCGCCCTCGCTTCGTCGACCGTCGGTCGCGCCGAGAGCTTGTCGGTGTCGTCGAGCACGTGCAGGTACAGCTCCTGCATCGCGCCCCGCAGGAACCGCCGCGACCTCCCCCCGCCCGAAACCACCTCGATCGTCGGCGAGGCGACATACACCACCAGCCCCGCCAAGCACCCCGCCGCCCCCGCCCACCACAACCGCCGCATCGCCCACGTGGGCCCGGCCGAGCGCCCCACCGCGAGGAGAATCAACGCGATGATGGCAAGCGGCACGATCCCCACCCCCCACTCGATCGCCCGATTGCGCGCCCCCCGCTCGCTGAACTTGTGCGAGCCGGCCCGCGAGAATGACGTCCACCCGATCTCCACATCGCGAGCCTGCTGCGCGGGCGAGAGCGTGCCGGAGAGCTTCGTCGCCACGGCACACGCCCCCACGATGCCCTTGAGCGCGGGGTGCGACACGGCCACGCACGACTCGGGAGGAAACATCAGCGGATACTCGCCGCTCACCATCCGAACCTCATCGCACCGCACCACGTTCATCCCATCCACATCCGCCCGCTTCGGACCAAACACATACAAGTCCAGCCGAAGCGGCGCATTGCCCACACCAGTCAAAGCCATCGGATACACGGCCTTGGCCGTGGCGAACCGGAATACCAGCGGATGCGGCGTGAGCATCGCGCCGGGCGAGCTCGCGTCAGGACGAAGCTTGACGGCCGCGAACACCCAGCCGCGCTTGGCATACTCGGCCAGTACCGGCTCCGCCGAGGCCGGCGCACTGAAGCCATTCTCGCGCAACCACTCGGCCAGCACCGCCCCAGCATGCTTCTCCGCCGAGGCCCCAATGACGGACGCCTCGTACGACCCGATGATGTCCCGCTGCAGCACCCGCACCGTGGTCGGCCCATCGAGCAGCCCCCGCGCGGTCCCCAGCGTCGGCAGCAGAAGGGCGCCCATGCCTAGGAACACGAGCACCCCGACCACGATGGTGGCCCCGACCCCGTGCCCAAGCGCACGCAGCCCCACATACGCGATCAGCAGCACGCTCAGGGCGATCGTCAGCGGGATGGACTCCGGCGAGCGCCGATCGTCAACACGGGGCTGAAACACCGACCGCACCGTCGGAAACAGCCCCGGCGTGGCCGCTTCGATGCTGGGCGCCCCGGGACCGGGGAGTGGAATCACCCACGCGTACCCCGGTTCTCCCGCCGACGGCGACGCGGGGGCGCCGCCGGATTGGAAACGAGTTTCGATGGCGAGCGTCTCGGTCCCGCTGGTCTCGTCCCAGGCGATGATCGCCTGCTGGTCAGGGATGGGGGGAGGAACGGCCACGCCGCGGGTGAAGACCTTGCCGTCAGCCAAGGCGAGCGAGCTGCTCAGGGCGATCAGGCAGATGGCGATCAGGGCGGGCCGGAGGCGGTGCATGCCACACGGTACCGGGAACGGCCGCGGCGGGAGGCGGAGCAAAAATAAAAAGACCCTGCCGAGAGTTACCTCAGCAGGGTCATAAAGCCGGCGACGACCTACTTTCGCGCGATGCACTATCATCGGCCCCAAAGGCTTAACTACTGTGATCGGGACGGGAACAGGTGTGACCCTTTGGGAATGGTCACCGACAAAGAACGGGCGTCCCTTTCGGGAGGCCCGGACGAATACTTGTCCGGACGGCGAATGAAGTACCTGCGAATACCAATCGAGAGCACACGTTGAAAACAACGAGTGTGTATCCGATATGGCCTGCACTTCCGTCGACGTGTGGCGTGGAGCACACACGGCGAACGGTTGGAGTGGTCAAGCCTTCGACCGTTCGTACCGCTCGGCTGAAGACATTACTGTCCTTACACCTGCGGCCGATCAACCTGGTGGTCTTCCAGGGGTCTTTCGTATTGCTACAACCAAGCCTCATCTTGAGGGGGGCTTCAAGCTTAGATGCTTTCAGCTTTTATCCCTGCCGAACGTAGCTACCCAACTGTGGACTTAGCAGTCCAATTGGATCACCAGGGGTTCGTCCAACCCAATCCTCTCGTACTAAAGTTGACTCCTCTCAAGCTTGGAACGCCCACAGCAGATAGGGACCGACCTGGCTCACGCCGGTCTGAACCCAGCTCGCGTACCACTTTAATCGGCGAACAGCCGAACCCTTGGGACCGCCTTCAGCCCCAGGATGTGATGAGCCGACATCGAGGTGCCAAACCGCGCCGCCGCTATGGACGCTCGGGCGCGATCAGCCTGTTATCCCCGGGGTACCTTTTATCCGATGAGCTACGGCCCTTCCATACGGGACCGCAGGATCACTAGCGCCTGCTTTCGCAACTGTTCGACCCGTCGGTCTCACAGTAAAGCCGGCTTGTGCGCTTGCACTCTTCACACGGTTTCCATCCGTGATGAGCCGACCTTTGCACTCCTCCGTTACACTTTGGGAGGAGACCGCCCCAGTCAAACTACCCAGCTCCCATTGTCCGCTGCCCAGTTTCATGGGAATCAGCGTTAGGACACAAACGCAAACAGGGTGGTATTTCACTTGTTCCCTCCATGCCCGCCGAAACAGGCACTTCAAAGGGTCCCACCTATGCTACGCAGTTTATGCTCGTGTCCAGTAGAAACCTATAGTAAAGGTCCACGGGGTCTTTCCGTCTTGCTGCGGGTAGACGGCATCTTCACCGCCACTACTATTTCACCGAGTCGGTCGTGGAGACAGGGATCCAGTGATTACGCTATTCATGCGCGTCGGAACTTACCCGACAAGGAACTTCGCTACCTTAGGACCGTCATAGTTACGGCCGCTATTCACCGGTGCTTGAGTCGCGAGCTTCTCTTTCGATGACCCGCTCCCGTGACATTCCGGCATTGAGCAAGCGTCACTCTGTATACATCCTCTTGCGAGTTAGCACAGAGCTGTGTTTTTGATAAACAGTTCCCAGATCCTTTTCTCTGCGGCCTCTCCTTGCGGAGTAGGCCCTCCTTATCGCGAACTTACGGAGTTAAATTGCCTAGTTCCTTCACGACCGTTCTCTCGAGCGCCTTAGGCTATTCGCCTCGTGCACCTGTGTCAGTTTTGGTACGGGCACATCCGATTTTCTAGGAAGCCCCTTTCCCTGCATCGGCCTCAAGGGCCTGGACATCTAGCAGTCCCGCAGAGTCTGGAGCTCCGTCTCATATTGGATATTGGCTCTGGAATATTGACCAGATTTCCATCGACTACGCCTTTCGGCCTCGCCTTAGGACCCGGCTAACCCTGGGCGGATTTACCTTCCCCAGGAACCCTTGCACTTATGGCGACACGGATTTTCACCGTGTTAATCGTTACTTAAGCCGGCATATGCACTACTTGACGCTCCACGGTCGGTTGCCCTCCCGCTTCACAGCAGTCAAGTACGCTCTCCTACCGCTCACCGTGAGGTGAGCCCGCAGCTTCGGCTCTATGCTTATTCCCGATCATTATCGGCGCCAGATTCCTCGACCAGTGAGCTATTACGCACTCTTTAAATGGTGGCTGCTTCTAAGCCAACATCCTGGCTGTCTTTGCAATCTGACTTCCTTTCGAACTGAGCATAGATTCGGGACCTTAGCTGGCGATCAGGATTGTTCTCCTCTTGACGACGGACATTGTCGCTCGCCGTCTATCTCCCGACGCTTGGGCGATGGTATTCGGAGTTTGGTTGAACCCGGTAGTCGGGTAGACCCCAAAGTTCATCCAGTAGCTCTACCCCCATCGCTTGCCCGTCGAGGCTAACCCTAAAGTTATTTCGGAGAGAACGAGCTATCTCCCAGTTTGATTATACTTTTAATCCTCCGCTCAAGTCATCGCAGACCTTTTCAACGGTCACGCGTTCGACCCTCCATGCGGTTTTACCCGCACTTCAGTCTGCTCAAGCGTTGATCACAAGGTTTCGCGTCTGGCCCGTACGACTCAACGCCCTATTCAGACTCGCTTTCGCTCCGCCTCCGTCCCGTTAGGACTTAGGCTCGCCGTACAGACCAACTCGCCGGCTCATTATGCAAAAAGCACGCGGTCATCCCGAAGGACTCCCACCGCTTGTAAGCGCGCGGTTTCAGGTACTCTTTCACTCCCCTCGTCGGGGTGCTTTTAATCTTTCAGTCGCCTTACTGATTTGCTATCGGTCGTCCAGGAGTATTTAGCCTTGGAGGATGGACCCCCCATGTTCGGACCGGGTTTCACGAGCCCGATCCTACTTGAAGGCACCTCAACTTCCAGATACAGGGCTTTCACCTTCTAAGGCCCGGCATTCCAACCGGTTCTTCTGTTCTGTTGAGTGCTCCGCGTTCGCTCGCCGCTACTGACGGAATCGCTGTTGCTTCCTTTTCCTGTGGATACTAAGATGTTTCAGTTCTCCACGTTCGCTCTTTGGCCCTATGCATTCAGACCAAAGTACCCTTGCGGGTGGGTTGCCCCATTCAGAAATCCCAAGATCACAGCTCGGTTACCAGCTCCCTTGGGCTTATCGCAGGTTCCAACGTCTTTCATCGCCTCTGGACGCCAAGACATCCACCGCGCGCCCTTATTGGCTTGACCACACCAACCGGACGTCGTGCCTCAGGCTTCCTTTCGGTTGCCTTCGCCACTCCGCCGACTGATGTTGCCTACCACACCGGGCACACAACTTATTGTTTTAGCGCTCTCGATACTCGATATTCGCAGTTCCGATCGACCACCCACTCCGCAGGTTCAGCTCCCTTGGCTTGCGCCTCAAGAGCGTCCCCCACGGCCAGATGGCCGTCGGTAAACTTGTAAATCATTCGCTCATCCGGTTGTCAATGAAGGGTTCGGCGTTGGCCGGGATCACCCCTGCCGCGGCCGGGAAACGCCCATTTCGTGGCGTTTCGCCCGGTTCCGCCCCATTCGACGGTTGTCTTGGGAGGCGGGGGGAAGTCTAGATACGAGTCTCTTTGAGTCAAGCCCTTGCGAAGTTCGTCGGCACAATTCCGAGCACGATTCGCGCGTCGGAATCCCCGAAAAACGGGTCAACCGCCGCCGGCCGCCCCTCCCGGAGGCGGCAAATCTCGCCCGCCAGGCTGAATTTGCCCGGGTCCGGGCTGCGGCTGGCCAGTCTTGGGCTTCTCGACAGGAGCCGCTCGCTCTTTGTCGCCGCGATCGGCCGATTTCGATATCCGTACAAACACCGGATCGGACTTTTCAAGGTCGGGCTGGACCGACCGAACGGTTCCGTTGGCCTCTCGAACGAACACCTCGGCCGAGCGACCGCCCGTGCCGCGGCTCGGGCCATGGCCGATGTTGAGCACCAGCTCGCTGCTGGGAACGTTCACGAGCACCATCGGAATCTGCGCTCCGGCTGGAATTGCCGGCGTATCGCCGCCGGGCGTCGGTGCGGGCGCGGGGCCCGAGGGCGCTGTTGCTCCGCCGCCGCGGCCACCGCCCGGGCGGCCACCCTGGCCCGGCGTCGGCGCCGGAGGCTCGTTGCCCTGTCCAGGGGCGGGAGGAGCGGCGAGGAACTTGGTGAAGTCCGGCACGTTGATGCTCAGGCTCAGGCGGTCGCCCGGCTCGAACGAGTCGGAGCCGCGACGCCAGAAGCCCCACTTGAACTGGAACACTTCGGCGCGGGTGTAGGCCTTCGCACCCGAAGACGGGTCGTCCTCAACGGCCGACACGAAGAACGTGTAGGTCTCGCGATCAACGGCGACGGGCTCGGTCCATTCCGAGGGCGTCGAGCGCATCACGCCGCTCTTGGCGAGCTTCTCGGCCTGGGCGGGGACCATGGCCGCGCTGTGGCCGAAGTAAGGATTGGTCAGCACGAGGCCGAGCTGATAGCGGTAGGTCTTGCCGCGCTCGACGAAGACGTCGTGGGCCCAGACGCGGATGGTGGAGTTGTCGAGCACGGGGGTCTCGACCTTGGCCGTCTTCTGGTCAGCGGTCGTCTGCTGGGTGGTGTTGTCCGCACCCTCAACGATCTCGCCGAGTTCGCGCAGACGGGCGATCACCTTCGCGCGAGCGTCAACGGCCTTCGTCCGCGCGGCCATCAGGGCCTTCTTGCGCGCCTCATCGGCCGAGTTGGGACCGGAAGGCTGGGCCGGCGAGGGAGCGGTCGCCCCACCACCACCGCCGCCGCGGCCGCCACCCTGGGCGCCGCCGCCGCCTCCGCCGCCGGTGGGCGACGGAGCGATCGGCTGGCCGACCTTCTGGAGCTGGTCGTCGATGCGCTTGATCTCGCGATCGAAGTTGGAAACCTGCTGGCGGAGCGTCTTGACCTCGGCGGCCTTGCTTTGCCCCGCCTCCGCGACGGCCTCGCGCTCGCTCGGTGCGACCCAGCGCTCGCCCATGCTCACGTCGTAGTACGGCGTGCGACGGACCATCTCGATGTCGGTCGCGAGCTTCAGCGCATCCTTGATCGACTCGGCGTCGTTGAGGGCGTCGGCCTTGTCCACCACCAGGGCGCGACCGGGCATGCCCTTGACCTTCTCCGTTGCGGTCCAGGTGCCATCGGGCTTGAGCGTTTGCCGGTAGAGCTCCACGGCGAGGATCTGCACGCCGTTTTCCCACCAGTTCTTGGGCACCACGCGGATCGGGCCCTTCTCGCCGTCGGGATCGTTCTCGAACGCCTTGCGAAGGGCGGTGCCATCGAACACGGCCTCGACGGTGACGGCCGCCTTGTCGAACGGCGCGGCCGCCGGAAGGATCTTCGCCACTTCGGGATTCTGCTGCTCGCCCGTGGACACGGTGCCGAGGTAGGTCGCCGCCATGGCATGCTCGGGAGCGGGGACGACGACCTCCGCGATCGGAGCGTCGGCGCTCGGGCCGATGTTCTTGCCGTCCTTGAACAACATGGTCGGCGCACCGAGCGGGCCGGCGAGCTGGTCTCGCGGCGCGACGGGCGCGGTCAGGGCCTTGTCGAAGTTCTCGAATCGCTTCTCAGTCTCAAGGACCTTCGCAGGATCGGGGAACTCGGGCGTGGCCTGCAGGCTGCTATTCAGGCGGCGCGCGTTCTCGCCGATTTTCGCGTAGGCGCCGGCGATGGGCACTTTGTCCTTGTCGACCTGCACCGTGCTCTGGCCGCCGAGGAACTGCCACGCAAGCACGCCCAGCAGCGCGAGGCCGAACAGGCCCGCCACGCCCTTTTCCACGTGCTGTTCAACTACGCTGATGCCCTTGAGACGCATCGGATGATTCCTTCGCTGCAAACCCGCGCGTGGCGGGGAACTGGCTCGATCAATCGCCGCGGCGCGGCACGCACCGTCTCAAATCAACCACCACCGCCGCCGCCCCCACGCCCGCCCGGCCCCCCACGCCCGCCCGGCCCCGGACGACCGCCGGCAGGATTGGGACGAGGACGATTCGGGGGAGGAGGAGGTGGAGACCCGCCGCCACCCGCGCCTCCGCCAGCGCCCTCAACGCCCTCGACCATGCCGAGGGCCTTCTGCACGTCGGAGGGCATGAGCGGCTTGCGCCACTCGCGGAGCCAGACCGTCTCCACCTTCATTGTGACCTTGACGACGTTCTCGTCGCCGTAGTCGTACCCGTCGCGCATGTCGGCGAGGGGTTCGACCTTGGAGACATCGAAATCCAGCACGGTCATGAAGTTCGTCGCGGCCAACGCATTGAGGAACTTCGGCAGGTTTTGGCTCGAGACAATCGCCTCGACGGTCGCCGTGCGCACGTCGTACCACTTGTTCTTCGTGCCCGCGCCGCTCGTGCGGCCCGTCAGCGAGACGCCGAAGTTCAGCGGGACCTTTTCCTCACCCGGCTCGAACGCCGCCGCCTGATCGAGCTGCGCCGACGCCACGGCGACGCGCAGCAGGCGCTTCACGACGCTCGAGGGCACCCCGCCCGTCGCGCCGGCCCCGCCGTTGGCGGCGAAGATGGCGCGGCAGAGGTCCTGGTGCACCCACGCCCGCTCCTGCTTGTCCCACGCCTCGGACGCCGACGGGGCCTTCTCGGGCACGGAGGTCGGCACGCCCTCGAACACGCTCGGATCGGCGTACACCTGGATCTCGGCGGCACGCTTGCGCACCGCGCCGATGCGCATCTGCGTGAGCTCGTCGACGAGCTTGGTCTGCTCCTCCACGGTCAGGTCGCGTCCGAGCTCGGCGCGGATCCGGGCCACGAACGAGTCCCGGTGCTCACTGAGTTGCTTGGCGATGTCCTCGGCCCTGGCCGGATCACCGCCCTTCATCTCGGCGATGATCTGCCGGTGGAAGTCCATGTACTGCTTGATGAAGCCGCGCCCCGAGTCCGGAGATGCGCCGGGAAAGAACCCGTCCACCAGCGGCTTGTGGTCGCCCTTGTTGAAGGTCAGGCCCTTCTCGGACACCACGCCGACCTTGGCCTGCATGTCCTCGAGGATCTTCTTGTACGCGCCGATGAGTTGCTCGTTGGCGGGCGCCTTCTTCTCGAGCGCCATGCCGCTGCCGCCCATGTCCGGAACGCCGTAGTTGATCACCGCTCCGGATGCGCTCACCGAGTTGGCCGCCTCGGTGATCTTCTTCTGGTAGTCGGCGTGGAACTCGTCCTGCATCTTGCCGGCGAAGTACATCGCCGTGGGTAGCGCGGCGAGGGCCACGAGCGTGAGCGTCGGGATCGGCCAGTGGGCCTTGAGCCAGGGAACAATCTGCTTCACGACTTGCCCTCCTTCGCGTCCGCGGGCTTGGCCGGGTCCTTGATGACGGCCTCGAAGTTGATCTTGTATGTGACGATGGTCTTGCCCGGCTCCGCGGCCGGAGGCGCCGGCGGCAGGGGCGCCAGCGAATCGAGATTGGTGTTGCCGCTCGAGCCGCCGCCCGGGGGCGAGCCGAGCCCCGCAGCCGGCTGCATCGTGCCGCTGCCGCCATCGGGCAAGGGTCCGTCGAATCCGCCCATGGGCACTGCGCCGCCGCCGCGCCCGCCGCCCTGGCCGGGGGATGGACGACCGGTTCCGCCGGACATTCCGATCGGCGCGGCCGCCTGCACTGGCGCTGCGGGATCGGTACCGACCTGCGCGGCATGGCTCTCGGGGGACGAGATCACCGAGATGGTGTACGGAACTCCGTCCCGCGAGGCGTGGTCCTTGAGCCACTTCACGACGGTGTCGGTGACGAATCGATCGGTGTCGAGATGCTCGGGCGTGCTGGAGATCATGGTGATCTCAAGCTGCGAGACGATGCGGCCGCCGACGGCCACGGGGCCCGTGGGTGCGGCCGCGGGATCCGCCGTTGGAGGCGCGCCGCCGGCCGCGCTGGCGTCCGAGGTGCCGGGGGCGCGATAGTCGGTGGTGTACGAGACGAATGTCGGCGGCGCGAACTTCTCCGCAACAGCCTTCTCGCGGGTGGCGTTCATCAACTGGCCGAGGTCGTCGGCAATGAACGGATAGATCTCGCGGTTGGCCAGCAGCAGGGCGACGTTGGCCGCGCGATAGTCGGTGGTGAACTTGCTCTCGACGTCGTTCTTCCACTGGGCCTTGAGGTCCTTGACGCGCTTGGCCGCCTGGGCGATTTCCGGCGGCTTGTTCTGCTCGTTGGGAACCGTGGCCTTTTCCATGAGCGGCTTGAAGAACGCCACGCCTGCGCCGGCGACGCTCAGGCCCGCCGCGAGGGCGAACCACTTGGTCTTCTTCTTCCACACGCCCTCGCGCGTGATGCTCACGGGCATCAGGTTGACCATGATGCCGTGCTGGAAGTTCAGTCCCTGGAGGGCGAGGCCATAGGCCGTCGCGAGGTTGCCGGTGGCGGCCTCAAAGTCGGCGCCGCGCGGGCCGTCGATGCTCAGCCGGTTGAACTTCTCGAGACGGATGACCTCCATCTGGAGCTGTTGGCCGAGGTACTTGCGAAGACCGGGGAGGTTGAACGTAGAGCCCAGCGCGATGAGGCGGGTGAGGTTCGCGTCGCGGTGGCTGGACTGGTAGTACCCGATCGACCGCTGCACTTCCTGGGCGATGTCGCCGAACACGGGCCGCATGGCCTGCAGGATGTGGCGGGCGTGCTTGGATTGCTCGGCCTGGGCCTTGAGCGTCTCGGCCTTGGAGTAGCTGAGCTTGAACGCGTTGACGAGCGCCTCGGTGAACTGGTGCCCGCCGATCTGGAATGTGCGGACCCACACCCGCCCCGGCTCGCACACGATCAGGTCCGTCGCCGTCGTGCCGATGTCGAGGATCACCGTGCCCGGCGTCTTGTCGCCGAAGTTCTGGTCCCACGCCACGGAGTTGTACGCGGCCACGGGGCCGATGGTCACGTAGTCCGGCGTCACGCCGACGTCGTTCCACTTGGCGAGGATCTCCATCACTCGCTCGCGCATCACGGCGAAGATGCCGACCTCGACGTCCGGGTTGTCCGGGCTGGCGAAGGTCTGGTAGTCCCACTCGACCTGGTCGATCGGGAAGGGGATCTGCTGCACGGCCTCGAACTTCACGATGTCCGGGATTTTCTTGGGCTCCACCGGCGGGAGCTTGGCGAATCGCGCGAACGCCGAGTGGCCGGGGATCGAGATCGCGATCGGGGCCCCGGACAGGTCGAACTGGCTGACGAGCTGTCCCATGGACACCCGGAGCGTGTCGATCGGGTCCGCGTCGGGGGTCGAGAGCGGCTTCTTGTGCGGGATCACCGCGTACTCGACCAGGTTCACGTCGTCGTCGCTGCGCTCGAGCTTGACCGCCTTGATGGCGTACGCGCCGAGCTCGATTCCCCAGCAGACATTGCCTGTTGCCATCGTCGGATCCTCGTCCGTGCCCGCGCCGCCATCGGCAACGCCACGGTGTGGTGGTTCAAGGGGCTGGACAGTACGGGCCCCGCACGCGGCTGTCCCGCGCGGCACCGCCCGGGTTTTCGCACCCCGCGCCCGTTCCCCCGGACGCGACTGGCCGCGTATCTCCTTCTTTACGGCCCGTCGCGAGTCTGGTTTCCGTTCCCGGCCGCGCCGGGCCGGGCATTCCAACCAACACGCCGCTCGCCGTCAACCGCCCGGCTCCAACCGACAAAGCGGCGAGCCGCGAACCCCACGATCCCACCTGATGGCCGCTCCGGCTCAAGCGTCTCCATTTCCGGGCGGCGACCGTCGCTCAAGCCGGTCGAGCCAGACCGACAAGCCGATGGCCCCGATTCCTATCAATACCCAAACATACCAGACATTGCGATTGAGCTGCACGGCCACCCATTCAGGTGGAAGTGCCCAGACGATCAGATGAAATCCCTCAATCAGGGCGATGAGGGCACTGGTGAGGCGTGTGGGCTCGGAGAGTCCCGAGGGCGGAGCCTCCTTGTCCGCCAGGTGCAGCGGGGCCCGCTTGGACGAGGGGCGCAGGAAGATGAACAGCCACGCCCCGACGAGACCCATGGCCGCGCCGATGCCGACCATCAGGATCTCTCGAGTGCCCCAGACCACAGCGCCTCGCTTATCGCATCACCAGCGCCGCGCTGGAGACCCAGGTGGCGCCCTGCTGGTCCATCGCCGCGGCGTAGTTGAGCAGTTCGACCTCGGCAGGTTCGGTCACTCGAAGCGCGGCGACGATGTTGCCCGTCGAGCACCACCGGGTGGGATTCTGCTGCCACGCCATGGACGCGATGAGCTCGCTGGGCTTGTTCTTCACCACCATCTCGAGCATCTGCATGTCGTGCTGCACAATCTTGTTGCGGGCCTGCTTGACCTCATCGGTCTCGCCGGCGAGCACCTGCTGATCGCCGAACGCGGGGCCGCAGTGCGAAAGATCGGCCGAGCTGATGATCAGCGTCCGCCCGCCGAGGATGCCCAGCGAATGCTTGAGCGCATCGATGAACGGGTCGATGGCGACGCCCGCGCCGTCGTAGCTCTCGCCGTTGTTGGGCGCTGGATCGTGCACCAGCACGCCCATGACGCGCGGATAGTTGCCCGAGTCGTCCTTGCCGAAAACGTGCTGAATCCACGGGATTTGCAGCTCGATCGAGTGCTCCCGCTCGTGGTCGTAGCGATGCTCGAAGAGCTTGGCCCCGATCTTGTCGCGGAGCAGGTCCGCGAGCTGGCGGTCGAGCCCGCACACGCCCAGGGGCGACTCGTACCCCTTGTCGCAGCCCACCACGCCCGAGCCGAGCCCGAAGTGGTTGGTGCCGAGAATGACGATGCGGTCCGGGCGGTCGCAGACGCGGAGCCGGCCGTACACGTGGGCGTAGTTCATCCAGCCGCGCGGATAGTCCAGGTGGGGCACGACGATCGCCCGGGGCAGTTGATCGAAGCTCGGCTTGGCAGCCTCCTTCAGGGCCTCCTTCATCCACAGGTCGAAGATCTCTCGCAGCTTCGCGGGGCCCATCTCCGACTTCTGCTGCTCGGAGGCGTCCTGGCCGACGGCCTGCATCACCAGCGCATCGGCGAACTGGGCGGTGCCCGCGGGGGGGAGAATGTCCGATGAATCAAACTCCGCGCGGGTCTTGGCCAGCAGCGTCTGGTACGTCGGGCCCTCGAGAAGGCAGGCGTCGTCGAGCTGGGCGACCAAGCCCTCGAGAATCTGGCGGTTCAGGCCGCGGCCGACCTGCGTGACGATCTCGTCCAAGCCCTTCGACCCATCCATAAGCGGAATGAGCACCTGAACAGCTGGGGCCGTGACGACCATGCGGTCGGAGACCTGCCGGGCATCGGCCAGACCCAGCATCTGGACTTTTTTCCCCTGCGGATCGGTCCCCTCAACGGGGAATCCGCGGAGGGGGCGGACCTTGGGCCGCTGCATGTGAGCGGCGGCGGGATCGAACTTGGGGGGAGTGGGATTGGGCTGCACGGGGGATTGGGAGCTCATGTGGGAGATCCTAGGACGTTGCGATCGGCATTCCTGTTCACCGTATGTTCGGAGAATGCCTCCAAGTCGCGCTTCAAGATGGAAAAACGCCGCGAGCACGCTACCCTTTCCCCCCGACTTTCAAGGGTTTTGCACCATGATTGACACGCTCAAGCCCGGCCAGAAGATCCGCTGCACCGTCCTCAAGCTGCCCAAGGCGGCCGCGGACCGCAAGACCATCGAGCGTCTCATGCGCCGCGACCCGGCCGTGACCCGCGGCCTGCGCAACAGCCACAAGAAGCGCCAGGAAACCACCGTCACCTACAACCGCGGCAACCGCGACTGGGTGCAGCGGCAGAAGGTCGGCAAGATCGTTCGCCTCGTCACGGGCAACACCTGGACGTGCACGTTCGACATGAACATCGCTCCGGACTTCAAGGCCGTGGCGAGCTTCCTCAAGGTCGAGGCGGCCTGAGACCACTTCCTCATCGGGAGCGTCCGATGCAACCGACAAGCAAACCGACCGCTGCGAAGCACCGTTTCGCGGCGGTCGTTGTGTTTCTGGCGCTCGCGGGCACGCTCGGCTCGTTTGGTGCATCCTGCGAGCGCCCCGTCTCCCCCACTCCATCGGGCGCCAAGCGCCCCGCGGAGAGGGTGTACACCGTGCGGGGCCGGATCACGATGTTGCCTTCGCGGGAACGACCGACGAACGAGCTCATCATCAAGCACGAGGCCATCGATGACTTCCTGAATCCCAGCGGTCGCACGGGCATGGGCAGCATGGAGATGCCGCTTCCGCCGGACCGGTCGATCGACCTTGGCGAGTTCTCGGTCGGAGACATTGTCGAGTTCGACCTGTCGGTGTGGTACGGCCCGAACTTTGCGACGCTGGAGTCCTATCGGGTCACGCGGATGAAAAAGCTCCCGGCCGACACGACGCTGACGTTCGGTCCCGCCGCGCCGACGCCCGGACCAAAGCCTTGACCACATCTTTGACCGACGCGCAGAAAAAAACCCAGCGCTCAGCCAGTGGCCAAGCGCCGGGTCTCGTGGGGGTCGGAGTTGGGCCGTCGGTGGGTCAGGCCGCGGCCCGAGATGATCCGGTCAATAGGAGATTCGCCGAACGCCGTGGAGTGGTTCCACGGAGCGAGATGGAAATTCGTATGAAAATACGACATCCCTCGCCGAATAAGAATCTGGTCAAGCCTGGCCCGCGGCGCGGCTCGGCGCGGCCAATCCGAGGCGCTTCCCGGCCATCTGCAGGTCCGACCACACCTTCTGCCGATTCTCCTTCGTGTACGAGCGCAGCAGAAACGCGGGGTGATACGTCGGCATCACCGGCACGGGATCGCCCGGCGGCGCGAGCACGCCGGGCGGCGGAAACGACGCCCATTTCCCGCGCAGGCTCCCCATCGAGTCCATCGTGTTGAGCATCACCCGCGTCGCGGGCAGACCCAGCGTCACGATGACCTCGGGCCTCACCGCGCGGATCTGCTCGAACAGGTACGGAGCGCAGCGGGCGCACTCGTCCATCGTCGGCGTGGCGTTGCCGGGCGGGCGCGTCTTGAGCACGTTGGCGATGTACACGTCCTGCCGGCGAAGGCCCATTGCCTCGATCATCTTCTCGAGAAGCTGCCCCGCGCGCCCCACGAATGGCCGCCCGCACTTGTCCTCCTCCGCGCCCGGCGCCTCACCGATGAACATCAGGCGGGCCCGAGGGTCTCCCTCGCCGAAAACGATGGTGTGGTGATCGGTGACGAAGTGCTTGTGGGGGGCGTCCTTCTCGTAGCGGGCCCGGATGTCATCGAGGATCCGCTGGGCCTCGATGCGCTCAGGGTCGGTGTACACCACAACTGGCGCCGGTTTGGGCTCAACAAACGTTGAGGGGGCCGAGGGAGCAGGCGCGGGGATCGCGGCGGCGGCGGGTCGCGGAGCCAGCGCGGGGGTGGGACGAGGGGTCGGCCGCGCTTCGGCCGCGACCGAGGCGACGGGGGCAGCGTGGACGGCAGGCGCTGACGGGGCGGTTCGAGGAATCCCGCCCGTCACAGGAACAAAGTCGATCCCCTGAAGCTGGAGCGATCGCGCGTGCTGACGCAGCAGGCGAACGGCGCGCGAGGGATCGGGAACGGCGGTCATGGCGTTCGTCACGGCCTCAGGGGTGCGAGCCCGGCGCGGCGGGCGTTTCGGGCTTGGTCGCCGGCGTCGTCGCGGGTGCGGCGGGCTTGGACTCCGCGGGCTTGTCCGTGGTAGCGGGGGCCGGGGTCTGGGCGGGCGTCGCCGCGGGGCGGGCGTCCCGCTCGGTCACGGCGGGCTTGGTTCCCGGAGGGGCGGGCTTGATCTGCGGCGAACGGTCGAAGAGCGGCACCACCACCATGCCGACCACCATGCCGACGATGACGCCGAGGATCACACCGGGCAGAAAGGCCTTCAGGAACATCGAGTTGTCAGCTTGCGGTTGCTCGGCCATGACGCCTCCTGGCAATCGGACTCCACCCCCCCCACCGCCACACCCGGGCACGAGCGCACATCATACAGGCTCGGCGGCCCGGACGCCGGACTACAACCCCCGGCGCATCCGATGGACCCATCGGCCGTACTCAAGCACCGCGTGGACCGTCTCCCGCCGGGATGCCGGATACCCGCGGCCGAAGGCCGTGTTCATGCGCCACGACCAGTACTCGCCGCGGAAGCGGAACCCCGTGATGAGCCCCAGCCGGGCCAGTTCGTAGATCGCGCCAAGGGTGTCGAGCAGGAATCGCATGGAAGGGTCACACCGCCTTGCGCTCGCTGTCGCCCGCGAACAACTCGCGATACCACTGCATCGTGGATCGCAGTCCCTCTTCGAGGGTGACGATCGGCTGATACCCGAGAAGCTCCCGGGCCCGGCCCAGATCGGCCAGCGAGTGACGCACATCCCCCACTCTTGCGGGCTGGAACTGCGGCTTGATGTGCGGCACGCCCAGCTCCTCGGCCATCAGCCTCGCCAGTTGGACCAGCTCCGTTCGCTCGCCGGCCCCGATGTTGATGACCTCGCCGGCAAACGGCCTGTCGCTGGAGGCGCCGAGCAGGTTGGCCAGCACCGCGTTGGCGACATAGGTGAAGTCGCGCGACTGGAGCCCATCGCCGAACACCACCGGCGCTTGCCCGGACAGCAGACGCTTGGCGAAGACCGGGATCACGCCCGAGTATGGGGAATCGGCGGGCTGGCGCGGCCCGAAGATGTTGAAGTACCGCAGGCTCAGCGTCGAAAGCCCGTACGCCTTCGCCCACGAGAGCATCACGTGCTCGCCCGCCAGCTTGCCCGCTCCGTAGGGCGACATTGGCTCGGGCACGTCGGTCTCGACCTTCGGCAGGCGCTCGCTGGCTCCATACGCCGAGCTCGACGCGGAGTAGACGATCCGCTTCACGCCGGTCCGACGCGCGGCCTCGGCCACCCGCAGCGTGCCCACCGCGTTCACCGCGTAGCTGCGTTCGGGCTCGGCGATCGAACGCGGCACGCTGGATATGGCGGCGAGATGGAACACCGCATCGGCACCCTCGAACGCGTCGAGCAAGGCTCCGTCATCAAGGATTGACCCGTGCACAAACCGAACTCGTTCGGGCTCGATATCGATGAGCGAACCCAGGTGCTCGGCCGTGGAGTTGGACAGGTCGTCCACCACGCTGATTACCGCCCCCAGCGACAGCAGGGCGTCGACCAGATGACCGCCGATGAACCCGGCTCCGCCGGTCACGCAGACCGCGCGGCCCTCGTATACGGGGCGCAGACGGGCAACCCATTCCTGAGGAATGCGGATCACAGCCCGAAGGATACCGGAAGTCTGCCCGGAAGCAAAGACCGGAAGCCCGCGGTCGCCACGTCGCTCGGCCAATGAAAAAGGGCGTGGTGCACAGGCACCACGCCCTTGGAGGCACAGAGGCTGACGGGGGCTTAGTTGCAGCCGCCGGCGAACCAGGAGTTGAGGAAGTCGAAGATGTTCTGGACCGCGAGGGTGCCGGTGGTGCCGTCGCCGCCGACGATCGCGCCCTTCTTGCCGGCGAACCAGTCATGTTCTGGACCGCGAGGGTGCCGGTGGTGCCGTCGCCGCCGACGATCGCGCCCTTCTTGCCGGCGAACCAGTCGTTGAGGAAGTCGAAGATGTCCTGGACTTCGAGCTGGCTGTTGTGGTTGTAGTTGGCGTAGCAGCACGGGCTGGTGATGTTGCCCAGCGTGCCGGGGATGGTCACCGGCGTGTTGCAGACGCTGCTGGTTGTGACGAACTTCGACTGCACCGTGATGGAGACCGAGTCGAGGGCCGCCGCGCACGCGCCGGCGGTGGTGTAGGCGGTCGTGCAGGTAGAGCCACGGCAGCAGACGCCCGTCGCCGGGCAGGGGCTCGGCGAGCAGGAGGTGCCGCACGCCTGGGGCGTGCCGCCCGCGGTGATGCAGTCTGCGTTGGAGATCACCGAGCAGCCGCTGCTCGAGCAGCAGGCGGAGGTCACCGAGGTCGGACCGGCGAAGGCGTCGTCGAAGTGGGTGCCGTAGTTGCCGGCCCAGCCGGCGATGTCGCGTCCGCCGTCCTCGAAGCGGAGGAACCGCACGCCCGCGCCATAGCCGGTGAACGTGGTGGACACCAGCTGGTAGGGGGTGCCGGCCGGGAGCTGGGTCAGCCCGGTCTGGGTGCCGTCGTTGAAGGACGCGATCACCGTGGTGCCGTCGGCGGCGAGGAGCTGGATCAGGATGTAGTACTGGCCGCCCTGATCGCCGCGCGTGTGGACCCACTCGCCGGCGGAGATCGCCGGAGCGGCGTCGAGCTGCACGACGGTGAGGAACTGGGTGAGGTCCACCATCTGGTGGCGGCTAGAGAGGCTGTAGGAGGTCGCGAAGTAGTAGCTGCCGCTGTGGACGTCGCCGGCGTTGTTGCCGGCCTGCCACCCGTTGCCGCCGTTGACGTCGATGGTCCAGCCGGACATGTCGCCGGCTTCAGCACCGGGGTTGGCCAGCACGTTGGTGCAGGAGGGACAGATGTAGACGCCGCAGGTCTGGCCCGCGGCCCACGTCGCACCGGCGTGCGTGCCGCAGTCGTTCTGGAAGAGGGTGAGGCAGGAGCCGTCGGAGAAGCAGCAGGCCCAGGCGATGGGCGAGCAGGGGCTCGGGTTGCACGTGGCGGACCCGTCGAAGTTGGAGTTGGCCGGGCAGAGACCGCCGTAGAGAACGATGCACTGGCTGGTCACCGCGTGGCAGCAGGTGCCAACGGGCGGGCAGGTGTTGGCATCGCAGACGGAGTTGGCGCCGCCGCTGGTGCCCGTCGGGCACGAGCCGCCGTAGATGAACGAGCAGGCGCCCGTGGTGTTGTTGCAGCACGCGCCGGCGACGGGGCAGGTAGCCGCGTCGCAGACGGAGTTCTGGCCAAAGGAGGTGCCGGTGGGGCAGGAAGAGCCGCCGTAGACGAACGTGCAGGCACCGGTGGTGTCGTTGCAGCACGCGCCCGAGGGCGGGCAGGTGACGTTGGCGACGCACACAAGGCCGGAGCCCTGCGAGGTGCCCGAGGGGCACAGGCCGCCGTAGATGCTGGTGCAGGCGCCGGAGGTGTTGTTGCAGCAGACCGCGACGACCGCGCAGGTCGTCGGGCAGGCGACATTGTCGCCCTGGTAGGAGCTGCCGGTTGTGCACGAGGTGGACACAGTCTGGGTGCACGCACCGGTGGTGTTGTTGCAGCACGCACCCGTGATGAGCGGCTGAACGATCATGGTGTAGGGCCCGCCGACGTTGCCATAGCTCGAGAACCGAGCGAGGTAGGTGCTGTTGGCCGCGAGCGTCGCCGTGGCCGACGCGGCGGTGCCGGTGCAACCCTGGCCGGCGTCGTCGTTGCACGCCAGGATGTTGGCCGCGTCCGAGATGCCCGAGCAGGTCACCCCGGCGTTGAACACCGTCACCACCGTGTCCTGACCGCTTCCGCAGGAAGAGAACAGCCAGGTGCCGGCATCCGACGGCCCGGTCGTGAACGAGAACCACACGGCCTTGTAGATGTTCTGCGTGTTGGTGGGCGAGCACACCGCCGCGGCCGCGCCGTCGTTGCTGGTCGCGAGCGAGTTATTGCCGGTGTAGGGAACGCCGGACACGAGGGCGATCGCGCCCGCGCAATCGTCGTTCGCGGGCGGGGGCTCGATCACCGTCAGAGAAAGATTGCCGCTCGCCTGATTGCTGGCCGTGTCCGTAATCAAGAACGGCAGCTGGTAGGTCGTGGCGATGGTGTTGTTGGGGACGACAAAGTTGGCGCTCCAGACTCCGTCGTTGGCGGTTGTGTCGCCGTTGGTCCCGCTGTCGTTGAGGTTGAAGGAGCTCAGGCCGATCGGCGAGCCGTCGACGGAGATCGATCCGATGCCGCCGGCAGTTCCGAAGTTGAAAGTCGCCTTCGCGGTGCCGCCCCACGTGACGGGGTTGGGCGTGATCGCGCCCGCGGGGGCAACGACCGAGAAGATAATGTTTCCGGTCACCTGCCGCGACTGGGCGTCGGTGACCGTAAAGGGAAGGCTGAAGGAGTTGGGGACGGTGTTGACCGGGAACGAAACGCTTCGGCTCCAAGTGTTGTCATTGGGAGACGTATCGCCGTTGGTACCGCTGTCGTTGAGGGCGAACGTGGGGGACAGGCCGATGGCCGACGCGTCGACCACCACCGAGGTGATGTTGTTGGGCGAACCGCTGCCGCGCGAAACGCTCACGGTCATCTTGCCCGTGCCGCCCGCGTTGAGCAGGTTTGGCGTCACCGTGCCGACTCCGCTGGGGCCGAAGTTGAGATTGAAGGACTGCGGGTTGCGGATGGTCGCGGCGAAGATGCCGATGGCCGAGCTGAAGTTGTCGGCCGCGGCGTTGCCCGAACGGACGTTGCCGAAGGTGATCGACGAGAGCGTCTTGCCGATCGGATCGAAGGGAACGGTCATCGCCTGCAGCGAGGCCGTGGAGATGACGGCCTCATCGACCTTGAGCGGGCCGACCGTGTTGGGCGAGGCGGCGTCGATGCCCATGTCGGTGTTGTAGGTGCCGTGGAAGATGCCCAGCACCTGCTGGCGCTCCATGCCGGCGCCGTTGGACGAGGGCGAATCGGCCAGCACGCCCGTGTTGTTGTAGAACCAGTCGGTGGCGTTGAGCGTGACGACCACCTGCGTGCTATCGGTGAACCGAAGCGTCACGTCGAACTTGGCCGTGAGGCCCACCGTCACGTTGCTGGCGTGGTAGATGATGCCGATCTTCGTGTTCGGCCCGAACACCGCGCTCAGCGAGGCCATGCTCGACGTCTGATCCGTGGTCTGGTCATCGTTGTTGAGCCAGAGCGGCCGCAGACCGTTGAGGTTGGTTGATGTGCCGCCCTGGGCGGGCCAGGTAGTTCCGGCTGTTGCCCACGGACGACCGCCGCCCGCGAGCGTGCGGTTGCCGAGATGGACCATGTCGGCCTGCAGCGGGGTGGTGTAGAGCTGGTACTGGATGCCCTGGTAGCCGATCGTTCCGCCGTAGTTCAGCGCGTCCTTGACCGAGTTGTTCGGATCGAACAGGAGGCTGCGGTCGGCGATCGAGCGGTACCCGTTCTGGTTGAACCGGTTCTCGTTGGTCGCGCCGATGGATCCGCTGATCGGAACCGACTGCTCGGACGTGACGGCGCTGGTGTTGGGATCGATGTAGGTGCCGTGGCAGATGCCGTTCCAGTTGAACTGGATCGGCATCGGGATGTCCGTGTTCACCGGGTCATCGATGGTCAGCGTGAACGCGCCGACGGTGGTGCCCTTTGTGGCGACGCGGATCAGGTAGGTCGAGCCGCCGGTCGCCATCCACTGGAGGCGAGAGGTGACGCTGCATCCGTCGTCGTTGCAGGCCAGCGGGGTGCCGCCGGAGCAGTCAGAGTACACCGCCAGGGTCGTGTCCAGCGGCAGAGCCGTCGGGCTGCCCGCCGAGTTGCCCACGCCCGAGGGATTCAGGCAGGTCCGAGCCTCGACAAGGTGGGAACCGACGCCGGTGGCCGTGTACTGGTACCACACCGCGTTCTTGTCGTTGCCCGCCGCGCCGCAGGGGGTCGTGGAGGTGTTGGCGCTCACGAGCGTCACGCCGGAAGTCGCACCCGCCACGATCGGAACCGCGCCGGTGCAGTTGACGTTGCCGAACTCCTTCACGTTGAGCGTGAAGTTGCCCATGGCCCCGTTCTGTCCGCTGACCCGGAAGTAGTACGTCTGTCCCATCGTCGCATTGAACGACACCGTCGAAGAGCTGTTGCCGCTGGCCCCGCCGCAGTTGGCGGTGTTCGTCGCGCTGCACGCCACCGAACTCAGCGCTCCGCACGAGCCGGAATACACCGAGATCGTGCTCGTGAACGGCGCGCAGACCGTGAGGGCCACCGGATCATTTCCGGACGCCGTGTACGAGTAGTAGACCGCCGCCGAGTCGGCGGTTCCGCAGGCCGAAGCGGCCGGATCGCCGCCGGAGTTCGTCGCGTGCGAGGTCGAACCGACAACATCCGTTCCAACCGCGTTCGTGGTCGGAATGTTGATCGCCGACAAGCACGAGGGGTTGACGGCGGTGCCGGTCCGCACAGAGGTCGCGTGGACCTGGTAGCCGCGCCCGACGCCGGACCGCGTGACCTGCATCTGGGCAGAAGGCGTGCCGGTGACCTGGGGGGTGTAGGTGAAGCTCGTGGCGCTGACAAAGGTGATGGTGTAGGTGCCGTTCTCCAGCGCGTTGCTCGCACCCTCGATCGTCACGCTGTCGCCGGTGACAAAGCCGTGGGCCGCGGCCGTGGTGACGGTCGCGGTCGCGGTCGGGACCGTGCCCGCGACCGCGATGCTGCTGATCTGCACGGAGCCCGCCGGGCCCGTTGCGAACATCTTCGCGCTCGCCGTGCCGGTCGCTCCGGTGGCGAACCTGAACTGGTTCGTTCCGACCAGCGAATCGACTTTATAGTCGCCGTCGAACTCACGGACATTGCCCGCGTTGTTCGAGAGAACGCCGCCGATCCGGATCGGCATGCCGGGGATGAACCCGGCGTTGGAAGACACGGTCGCCGTCGCGAGGCCGCCGCTCACCGAGAGAGCCGTGATCGCGGTCGGGTTGTAGAACGAGTTGCGGAAGGTGATCGAGGTCAACTGCTTGCCCGCGAGGTTCACGCCGGTGGTCGCGAGGATCTTCGGAACGCTGATCACGCTCTCGGCCACCTGCACGCTCGTGGAACCGAACGCCAGGAGCGAGCCCGTGTCGTTGTTCTGCACGGCGCGGAAGTTGCTCGAGGTCGTGCCGCTCACCGTGTGCTTGATGAGCCCGGTTGCCGACACCTTGTTGGAGATGATCGGGGGGTTGGTCGTGCCGGTCCAGTCCTGGCAGGCCAGACGGGCGACCGTCGAGGTGCTGTCGCTGAAGTTCAACACCGCGTCAAACTGACCGCCGCTGTCGCTGATCGTGTACAGGACGCCGATCTCCGTGTTCGCATCGAGCGTGACCGGCGAGGCGAGCGTCGTGGTCTGGTCGCCGATGTGATCGCAGGTTGCCAGGTAGATCTTGGTGCCCGTCGGAGTGCCCGTCGGGCTGCTCGGGTCTGTGTAGGTGAACGTCGAGCCCGAGGCCGTCGCGAGCACGTACAGGCCGTTGTACTCGGGGATGCTCGATCCGGTGATGTTCACCGAGTTCGTCGTCGCGGTGAAGCCGTGGGCCCAGTTGGTCGTGGCCGTCACCGTGGTGCCGCTCGCGGAGAGCGCGGTCACCAGCGGGGTGCTGGTGGAGTTGCAGAAGATCGAGCCCGTGGCCGAGCCTGCGGCGGGCACGGTGAACGGCGAGATCGGAATGCACGTAAACGTGACGGTGTCGGGCGTGCCCGTCACCGTGAACGCTCCCGTGAACCCGGTGGGATTCGCGCCCGCGAGGTTGATGCGCTGGCCGACCGCAAGGCCGTGCGCCGTGGTCGTGACGCCGGTGATCGCCGAGCCGTCGCTCGACAAGCTCGACACCTCAATGATCGGCGCCCACGCCGTGAACACGCCGGTCTGGGTGCTCGAGTTGGCCACCGTCTCCATGCCTCGGTTGAACACGCGCGAGCCGAGATGGACCGAGTCCAGCCCGTTGGCCGCGGCGTTCGCGGCCGTGGTGTTCCCATACCCGAGTGAGTCGAACAGGCTGTAGGTGATGCCTGTCGTTCCGATGATGGGATTGGTACCCCAACCATGGGTGTCGCTCGGATTCCAGTACAGGCCGCGGTCGGCGATCGACCGGAACAGAATGGCGTCGGCGTTGGCGTTCGTCGCGCCGGTCACGCCCTCGGTCGTCTGGACATACCCGTGAAAGTTGTAGTTCAACGGGATCTTGGTGTCCGTAACCTGCGCATTGGCAGCTCCTGCCGCGGCCAGCAGCATCGACAGCATCGCCGCCGTGCTTCTGGCGGTCAGACTCGTCGGTCGGGGGGTCTTTGCGTTCACGTTCTTGGCTCCTGTGCCTGTACGAGGTCCCTTGGCTTGGGGCAACCGGCGGACGGTGATACCCCGGACGCGCTCCTGTGGCGCGGCCGCATGATTGACATGTACCACGATCGGCACACCTTGTCGAGGTCTTCCTACCCGGAACCCCCCATGATCCCGATTTCACTAAGTGCTCGCTCATGTCGCGACGGCCGCGCCCGTGACAAGTCCGGATTGTGAGCGGCTTTTAACGGATCTGCTTTCTGATTTCCTGCTCGCCCCAGGTTCCGAGCATTTCCAAGAAAAAACCCCGGACTTGAGTCCGGGGTTTGATGAAGCAAAGACAACGTACACCGACAGTCCGCGTGGCTCAGTTGCAGCCGCCGGCGAACCACGAGTTGAGGAAGTCGAAGATGTTCTGGACGGCGAGGGTGCCGGTGGTGCCGTCGCCGCCGACGATCGCCGCCTTCTTGCCGGCGAACCAGTCGTTGAGGAAGTCGAAGATGTCCTGCACTTCAAGCTGCGTGTTGTGGTTGTAGTTGGCGTAGCAGCAGGGGCTGGTGATGTTGCCGAGCGTGCCCGGGATGGTCACCGGCGTGTTGCAGGCCGCCGCGCCCGTCACGAACTTTGACTGGACGGTGATCGACGCCGAGTCCAGCGCGGCCGCGCACGCCGCGGCGTCGGCGAACGCTGTCGAGCACGTCGATCCGCGGCAGCACACTCCGGGCGAAGCGACCTGGATGCCCGCGACGCAGATGTCGTCGAGCCAGACGCCGGTGTTGGAGACCGACGTGTCGGAGGCCATCTGGAAGCGGATGATCACCGAGTCGCCGGGATTCGCGGGGATCGCCGCGATGCGCTCGGTCCAGGTCGTCGCCACGCCGGAGAACGCGGGACGGCCAGCGATGGGGCTGCTGAAGGTGGCGCTGATGGCCGCGACGTTGTAGCCGTTGAGGGCCCACCCGCCGGCGCCGACGTCGGTCCATGTGTTGCCGCCGTCGGTGGAGTACTCGACGACCCAGCCGTCGAAGGTGCTCTCGGTGGAGAAGTAGCTCCACAGGTCGAGCGTGAGGGTGCCGGCCGCGGTGACGGCGGGCATGACGAGGAACTGGCTCGACACCGACGCGGGGTCGTTGGTGAAGACCGCGTTGGACGGCGAGTGCGACTGATCGGACAGGATGGCCCACGCCGTGCCTGCGCCGGTGGAGCTGGTGGTCCAGCCCGTGGGGAGCGAGCCGGAACCGTCGAAGTTCTCGCAGGTGTGCGGCTGGGCCGAGCAGGGATTCGGGTTGCAGGCGATCGAAGATGCAAACGTGAGGGGAGCGGTGCACGAGCCGCTGTAGTTCAGGGTGCACGCGCCGGTCGCGGGGTTGCAGCAGGTGCCCACGGCCGGGCAGGTGGTGTTGCCGTCGCAGGTGGTGCCGGAAGCGAGGTTGGTGCCGGCGGGGCAGAGGCCCCCGTAGATCTGGGTGCACACGCCGGTCGTGCCGTTGCAGCACACCGCCACGACCGGGCAAGTGCCGGCGCCACAGACGATGCCGCCGGTTCCGGCCGAGGTGCCGGTACCGCAGGCGTTGCCGCCGTACACGAGCGTGCACGCGCCCGTGGAGTTGTTGCAGCACGTGCCCGAGGCCGGGCAGGTGTTTACGTCACAGGTCGTGCCGCCCGAGGCCGTCGTGCCCGCGGGGCAGAGTCCACCGTAGATGAACGTGCACGCGCCCGTCGTGGCGTTGCAGCACGACTGGCTCACCGGGCAAGAGGTCGAGGGCGTGCCCGCGTCGCAGGTCGTGCCGGTACCGAGCGTCGCCGTGGTAGCGCAGGAGCCGCCATAGAGCAGGGCGCAGGCGCCGGTGGAAGAGGTGCAGCAGATGCCCGTGAGCGGGCACGAGGGCGAGGGCGTGCCCGTCTGGCACGTCGTGAAGTCGCCGTTGTACACGCTCGACGTGCCCGTGCACGCCGTGGACAGCACGACCGCGCACGCGCCCGTGGTGTTGGTGCAGCAGGCTCCCGACGGCGGCGTGACCGTCAGCAGCAGGTTGCCAGTCGCCTGATTCGCCCCCGTGTCGGTGAGGACGAACGGCAGCTGATAGTCCGCCGGAATGGTCCCGGCGGGCACAACGAAGTCGGCGCTCCACGTGCCGTCGCTCGCCGTAGCGTCGCCGCCCGTGCCGCCGTCGTTGAGCGAGATGCTGCCGAGTCCGATCGGTCCACCATCCACCACGATCGTGGAGATTCCGCCGGCGGTGCCGAAGACAAACGTGGCCTTCACCGTTGCGCCCTGCGCGGCCGGATTTGGAGCGATCGCGCCCGTCGGGGCCACCACCGAGAAGATGATGTTGCCCGTCGCCTGGCGATTCTGCACGTCGGTGGCCACAAAGGGCAGGGAGAACGAGTTCGGCGTGGTATTCACCGGGAACGACACGAGTCGAGACCACTGTGTCGTGCCCGAGCCGGGCACGACGTTGAGTGCGTACGCGGAGCCCAGATTGATCGCCGTAGCGTCGACGATAACCGAGGAGATGGTGTTGCTCGGGGCGGAACCCAGCGTAACCGTCACGTTCATTGTGCCCGTGCCGCCCGCATTGAGCTGGTTGGGCGTCACAGTGCCGACGGCCGATGGACCGTTGGTGAAGTTGTAGCTCAGCGGGTCACGCAGTGTCGCCGCGAACACGGAAACGTTCGTGCTCGTGTCGGTGGACGTGACGTTGTCGAACTTGATGCTCGTGAGGATGCCGTGGCCGCGCGGGTCCAGGCCGGCGGCCGTCAGGCTTGCGGTAGAGATGATCGATTCGACAACCTTGAGCTGGCCCGTGGGCGCAGCGAGGGCGCGGTCGTAGTTCTGCACCGCGTTGTACACGCCCAGCACCCGGTGCCGCTCGACACCGGCCGGGAACGTGCTCGGCAGCGACGCGCCGCAGGGCGTGGCGCTCGTGCCGCCGAACCAGTCGGTGCCGTTGCAGGTCACCTGCGCCTGGAAACTGTCCGCGAATGTCAGCGTCACTCGGAAGGACCCCGTGGCGGCCGCGAGGTTCGTCATGTGGTAGATGAGCCCCAGCTTGGTATTGTCGCCGAACACGGCGTTCATCGCCGAGACATTGGACAACACGTTCGAGTAGTGGTCGTAGGTCGGCGTGCCCGTCGCCGCGTTGCCCTCCAGCCAGAGGGGCAGCCAGCCTCGTTCGGGGTTGGTCGTCGCGGGCGTGGCCCATGTGGTGGTGTTGGGCTCCCAGCCCGCGCCGCGGTAGGGGTTGGCCGCCTGCGCGACGTGCACGAGGTCCTTCTGCAGGGCCGTGCCGTATACCTGGTACTGCATGCCTTGATAACCGATCGTGCCGCCATAGTTGAAGGCATTCGGCGTTGCGTTGTTGGGATCGAACAGCAGGCCGCGGTCAGAGATGGCGCGATAGCCGTTGTAGTCGGCGCGGTTCTCGTGGATCGCGGGCGTGCTGACGCACTGCTCGGAGAAGAAGTTCGCGTCGTTCACCGTGCGCGTTCCGTGGCAGATGCCGTTCCAGTTGAAGGCGAGCGGCATCGCCAGATCGACGTGCACCGGATCATCGATGTGCAGCACGAACGGACCGGTGGGCCCGGAGGCGGGCGTGCCGCCGGTTGGATAGCCGGCCGTCTTGCTGGCCACACGGATCAGGTACGTTGTGCCCGGGGTCGCGTTCCACTGCAGCCGAGAAGACACGCTGCAGCCGTTGTCGTTGCAGGCGATCGGCGTGGGAGAGGGCTGCCCGCATTGGCCCATCGGATACACCGCAAGAGTGGTGTCGAGCGGATACACCAGCGTCGAGTTGCTGCACGATGAGGGGCGCACGCCTGTGACGCCGCTGATCAGGGGTGTGGGGGAAAGGGTGGCGTTCTGGCCGTCCCAGCAGGTGCGAGCCTCAACCAGGTGAGCATCCGTTCCCGTCGCGGTGTACTGGAACCAGACCGCGTTGGAGTCCGCCCCGCCGCCGCACGGCGTCGTTCCGCCGCCCGGGGTCGAGATCGTGCTTCCGAAGGTATCCCCGGTGCCGATCGGCACGGCGCCGGAACAGTTGACGAACGTCAGATCCTGAACCGTCAGCGAGAAGTTGCCCGTGCCGCCGTTCTGACCGGCAACGCGGATGTAGTACAACTGGCCCGCGGTGGCGTTGATCGTCACACTCGACGACACGCTCAAGCTCGCCCCGCCGCAGTTGGCGGTATTCGAAGCGTTGCAGGCCACCGAGGTCAGCGACCCGCAGGAGCCGGTGTACACCGAGATCGAGTTGTTGAAGGGGGCGCATGTCGTCAAGCTGATGGGGTTGGTGCCCGTCGCCACGTACGAGTAGTACACGGCCGCGGTATCCGACGTTCCGCACGACGAGGTCGCCGGGTCGCCGACGGCGGCGATCGCATGTGCGCTGGACCCATTGATCGTGGTTCCCACACCGTTCGTGGCGGGAATCGGCACGGCCGTCGCGCAGGAGGGATTGATCGCCGTGCCCTTGCGCACCGTCGCCGCGTGGATCTGGTACCCGCGGTTCTGCCCGGGGCGTGTGACCTGCATCTGCGCCGACATGGTGCCGGTGCTGCCGTTGTTCTTGTAGGTGAAGCTCGTCGCGCTCGTCACGCTGGCGACGGTGAACGTTCCGTTGGCCGCCGCGACGGAGCCGCCGGTGATGGTCACGCGGTCGCCCACGGCGAACGTCTGCCCGGGGGCGTCGAGCGTGACGGCGCCCGTCGCAGCGGCGAGGGTGATGCTCGTCACCGGCAGGCCGTTGCAGAACATCTTGGCCACCGGGGTTCCGGTGGCGGTCGTATCGAACGTGAACGTGGTCCCGCCCGAGATGGACGTGATCTTGTAGCTGCCGTTCACGCTCGGGGTCGTCCCGTTGACGCCCGAGATCACGATGGGCTGCCCCACCACGTAGGGGTTGTTCGTGCCGGCGATCGTCGCCGTGGCCTGCGAGCCGTTCAGGGTCAGCGCCGTGATCTGCACTGGGTTGGAGAAGGCGTTCTTGAACGTGATCTTGGTGAGCGTCTTGCCCACCACGTTGATCCCGGCGGCCGTCATGTTCGGCACGCTGATGATGCCCTCGATCACGTTGATGTTGCTCGAGCCGAACGTGAGGAGGCTGCACGAGTCCACGTTCTGCAGCCCGCGGAACGCCAGGCTCGTCGTGCCGCTCACCGTGTGGCGGATGAGCTGCTGCGAGGAGACCAGGTTCGAGATGATGTTCGGGGCCGTCGTGTTGGTCCAGTCGTTGGCCTGCAGGCGCGTGGTCACGGTCGTGGCGTCGCTGAAGGTCAGCACGACGTCGAAGGAACCGCCGATCGCTCCGCTGCCGTCGCTAGCCGTGTAGAGCACGCCGATCTCGCTGTTTGCGTCCAGCGTCACCGGCGCGGCGAGTGTCGTCACCTGGTCCACGTCGTGCATGCAGGTGGCCGCGATGATCTGCGTGCCCGTGGGCGTCGTTGCCGGGGCGTTGAGGTTCGTGAACGTGAACGTCGAGGTCGTCGGGACCGAGGCCAGCGTCCACTGGCCGAGATACCCGGCGTCGCTCGAGCCGGTGATGTTGATCACGTTGTTGGGCGCGGCCGTCGTGAAGCCGTGCTGCCAGCCCGTGGTCCCCGTCGCGGTGGCGCCGCTGATGGAAAGGTTCGTGATCTGGGCCGTGCTGGTGCTGTTGGAGAAGATCGCGCCCGCCGCCGCGCCCGAGGCCGAGCAGGCGTACTGGAACGTCGTCGCGTCGGGCACCGCGGTGATGGTCACGTTGCCGCTGAACGCCGCGGGGCTCGCCCCCACGATCGTGATCACCTGGCCGACCGTGAACCCGTGCGCCGAGGCCGTCGTGCCCGTCGCCGTCGTCCCATCGCTGCTCAGCGAGGTCACGTCGAAGATCGGCGCCCACGACGGCGCGATGCCGATGCTGGTCACCGAGTTGGAGTTGATCTCGAACCCGCGGTAGTACACGCGGTTGCTCAGGTGCACGCTGTCAAGCCCGAACGACGCGGCGTTGGCCGCGGTGGTGTTCGTGTACCCCAGCGTGTTGAACAGACTGTACGTGATGCCCGTGGCGCCCACGATCGGCAGCGTGCCGAACGCGTGCGTGTCCGTCAGATCGAAGTACAGCCCGCGATCGGAGATCGCGCGGTACTGCACCGCGTCGGCGTTGCCGGCGGTGGAGTTGGCGATGGCTTCGCCGGCCCGCCCGTACCCGCGGAAGTTGTAGTTGAGCGGGATCTTTGTATCCGTCACCTGGCCGGAGGCCGCGCCGCACGCGCACATCGCAAGCGCGACGACCGCCGACCGGGTCCGAACTCTGTGTCCGACGCCCATTCGAGTGCTCTTCACGTTCGATCCTCCTGTGCAGGTCCGGGAACTCGGTCTGGCGTCCTTCGAGCCAGCCGAGAACCACAGCGCATCGGCTTCCCACGCCCCCACGGCGCGTCCGATTGCATAACAACTACCACGTTTGCAAGCCGGTGTCTACCCCTGTTCGGGTTCGGGCCCTGATGATCCGATTTTCACTAAGTTCTTTCTCATGCCGATGGCAAGAGAGCCCCGGCGCGGAGCCCTTCACCGGCGGCCTCGGCCTGATCTGGCCGCGGCCGACGTCGGCCGACTCAGCATCCGGCAAACCAGGCGTTCAGGAAGTCGAAGATGTCCTGCACGCTCAGGCCGTTGACACCGTTGAAATCCGCCCGCGGATCGCCCGCGAACCACGCGTTGAGGAACGCGAAGATGTCCTGGATCGTCAGGCCATTGACGCCATCAAAGTCCGGAGCGCACGTCGGGCATGTGCCAGTTACACCCACGTACCGCACACGCAGGATGTTGGCCCCGCGCACCGTGGGCACGATGGGCGTCACGGTGTTGATGTCCTTGTAGAGCTCGGAGAAGTACAGCCCGTCGGGCCCGGCGGCGATGCCAACGGCCGTGGCGTAGCCCGATCCGGTGTACTCCACCAGCGGCGCGGGGCCGGAGACCAACGTCCCAGTCGTGGGCGCGAAGACGAACTCGACGATGCGCTTGCCGAGCACCTGCGCCCCCTGCCCGAAGGTCGGGCCGGACTCGGTCACGAAGGCGTGGTCCATTTTTTCGGGCGGGAATCCGCTGCCATTGAACTCGGCGGTCTGCGTGAAGGCCATGTTCACCGGACCGTGGGCCGGATACCACGGGCTGGTGAGCGGGTTGGTGCTGACATTCAGGATGTCAAAGTTCGCCATGCTCGTGTCCGAGCCGTTGTACAGATAGTTTCGCCCAGGCACGGCCATGGAGATGCGGTCGTACGACGGCCCGTTCTCCACCGTGAAGTGGTTGCCGTCGGAGTACCGCCACGCGCCGCCGAACGGGTTCCGCAGACCGTACAGCCAGACCTGCTTGGTGACGGTGTTGGTCGAGGTCGAGAATGGGTTGTCCGTGGGAGAGGTCCCGTCGAGGTTCAGCCGGAGGACCTTTCCGCGCGCCGACGTCAGGTCCTGGCCCTTGGTCTGGTCGAAACCGTCGCCCATGTGCACATACAGCTTGCCATCCGGCCCGATGGTCATGTTCGAGATCTGGTGCGACTGGCCCTGCGCCTCGTTGGGGAAGGTCAGCAGCGTCGTCTGCGTGGCCATCGTCAGGCCGCCGTCGTTTGAGTGCATGCGCACGATCTTCGGCCGCAGCGAGTTGGGGCTCGGCGGCGCGGTGGAGTACAGCAGCCCCACGAACAAGTCGCCCGTTGCCGGATCGATGCAGATGCCCGTGAGCCCGCACTCGCCCGAGCCCGGGAAGATCGACGTGGGGTTGTAGTTGAGCAGGCCCGAGGCGTACACGCCCACGCTCCCGTCTCGCTTCACCACCATGATCTGCCCGTAGAGCTCCGTCACGTACATGTACGGGTCGTTCGGCCCCACGGTCGTCGCGTTCGGCACAAACACGATGTTCACGGGCAGTTGCAGCCCGGTGGCGAAGTTCTCAACAACGTACCCGTCCTGTCGCATCTCCCAGGGCGTCTGGGTTCCGCGGGCCAGCGTCACAAACGCGGGCGCGGTGTCCACCGCCGAGCCGAAGTACGTGCTGCCGCTCGTGGTCACCCAGTAGATCGCCTGCCCGCCCGCCGCCAGCGAGATCGCCGGAAGGAAGATCTGGTGCCGGTGGCACTCGTGGTCCACCACCGCCACGGTGGAGGCAGCGATGTTCAGCGCCGAGGCCGCCGCGGCCCGCACCCGCACCCGCACCGCCACGTGCGAGGCGATCTCGGGCGGGTTGGTCGTCTGGTTGCCCGTGGTCGTGCCGTCGATCCGGAGCAGAAGGTCGTTGGCCACCGATCCGAGTTCGATCGAGGCGCCCACGGGCAGCACCACATCGCTCGTCGGCGGACCGTCCACCTTCCACGTCGGCGCGGGGTACGCGATGAAGTCGTCGCCCTCGAGCGGGAAGATCTGCGTCGGCGCGGCCGTGCTGAACGCCCGCGAGGCCCAGTAGCTGTACTCCGACACCGGATCGCCCGAATCGTCGCGATGACGCACCCGCATGAAGTAGTCGGTGCTGTACTCAAGGAACGTGCGCCCCACGTAGGGCCCCTCGAACACCCCGTCGCCGAGATGGATGTGCACCTTCAGCGCCCCGTCGGTCACGCACGTGGCGCGCCAGACACGGGTGTTGGTGCTCGTCTTCCAGATCTCCCAGTCGGAGCACAGGTGGCCCGGCGTGTTGGGTGCGGGCACCGGGCTGGCGAAGTTCGCCGTCACCAGGTGCACGTCGAAGGCGTTGACCACCTGCCCGACGTTCTCGGGTTCCGTGACCGTGGGTGTGAGCGGCCGGCGCTCATCTCCGGGGTTGGGCGGATTCACCGTGAACACGATCGAGCCCGAGGCCGTCCGGCTCTGGGCGTCGGTGACGACAAACGGCAGCGTGCGCACTCCGGTCGTCACCGCGAAAGGCACCGTTGCCGACGCGCTCCAGATGTTGTCGCCCGCGATCAAATCGCCGCCGGTTCCCGAGTCGTTGAGGGCGACGGCCGCGCCCAGGCCGATGGCCGACGCGTTCACCACCACCGAGGAGATCGCGTTGGGCGAACCCGTGCCGCGCGACACCGTGACGTAGAGCGTGCCCGGCGTGCCGGCCGTCACCGGGTTGGGCGTGAACGTGCCCACGCCGCCCGGGCCGTAGTCCGGGTTGTACGAGGCGGGATCGTGGACCGAGGCCGCGAAGATCGCAAAGCCCGACGAGAACGCATCGTGGGCCGCGTTTCCCGAGCGAGGATTGCCGAAGGTGATCGACGCGAGCGTCTTGCTCGTGGGATCGAAGCCCTTGGCGATGAGCGCCGTCGTCGAGATCACGGCCTCGTCGACCTTCACCGGCACCGTCGTGTCGACGGCCTGGTCCGCGGTTACCACGGCCTTGTACGTGCCCAGCACGCGCTGGACCTCGAGACCCGAGGTGGCCCCCGGCGCGGGCATGACCTGCGTGTTGGTGCTGGCCCAGTCCGTCGCCGTGATGGTGACGATCGTGGAGGAGTTGTCGGTGAACGTCAGCGTCGCATCGAAGGTCGCCAGTGTCGCCGACGAGCCCACGTTGCTGACGTGGTACAGCACGCCCAGGCGCGTGGCCGCGCCGAACACGATCGCCTGCGACGAGAGCACGGTGGTGACCGGCCCCGTCTGGTCCACGCTGGGCAGCCAGGAGGGCGTCATGCCGGAGCCGGTGGTCGTTCCCGAGGCCGGGCACGCCGACACGAACTGGACTCCGGAGTTGGCGACCAGGTTCCGGTTGCCGAGGTGGATGATGTCGAGCTGATACGGCTGCGCCACGATCCCGTACACGATGCCCTGGTACCCGATCGTTCCGGCGTAGTTGAGCGAGTTCGTCGCGATCCCATCACAGAGCAGGCCCTTGTCGGCGATCGATCGATAGCCGTTGAGGTCGCACCGGTTCTCGTGGGTGGTGCCGGTGTTGACGGGAAGCGTTTGCTCCGTCGCGCCGTGGCAGATGCCGTTGAAGTTCATCGCCAGGGGCAGCGGCAGGTCGATGTGACCGGGATCGTTGATGTGCAGGGTGAACGCCCCCGTCGCGCCGTTGTTGCCGGCCACGCGCAACAGGTACTGCGTTCCGGCCGTTGCGCTCCACTGCACCCGCGAACCGAACCCGCACCCGTCGTCGTCGCACGCGATCGGCTGCCCGCCGCACGCGGAGTACACCGCCAGCGTGGTGTCAAAGTTCGTCGAGGCCCCGCACGTGCGAGCGTCGATCACGCCCGTGGTCGTCGCCGTGTACGCGAACCACACCGCCGAGGAGTCGGCCGTGCCGCACAGCGACGGCGCGCTGCCGAAGGCCCGCACGTTGCTCGTCACCGTGTCCCCCGCCGACACCGCCGTCGCCGTCTGGCAGGTCGCGTTCACGGGCTGGCCCGTCCGGACCGTTGCCGCGAAGATCGCATAGCCGCGCGCCGCGGAGAATGTCACCTCCGGTCCGGCGTTCACGAACGAGATCGACGTGAGCGTCTTGCCCACCACCTCCGGGTGCGCCGCCCACGAGCCCGTGCCCGTGCCCACGCCCGCGACGATCTTCGGAACGCTGATCACCGCCTCCATCACGTTCAGGTTCGGCCCGGCGTTGCTCGTGCTCCACGTGCCGATGCGCGGCGCATCGTTGTTCGTTGCGCCCTGGAACGTCACGAACGTGGTCGTGCCCTCCACGTGCCGCAGCTTCTGCTGCACCGAGATCGGCATGTTCAGCGCGATCGCCGGATCGGCGGGATTGCCGAACCAGTCCGGGCACCCGAGCGTGATCGCCGGCAGCGTCGACGAGTCGGAGAAGCCCAGCACCACGTTGAACTGGCCGCCGCCGTCCGAGCCGTGGTACAGGATGCCGATCTCGGTGTTCGCGTCGAGCACCACGCCCGGCGAGATCGTCGTCACCTGCTCGCTCACGCCCGGTGTGCCGCTCTGGTCGCACACGCCCCACGAGGGCGCGATGCCGATCGCGGTCCCGGTCGTCACCGCCGCCTCATATGGATACACAGCCCCGAGTCCGCCCGTGCACCGCGACCCGAGGTGCACGATGTCCAGCCCGTTCGGATTCGACACCGGCCCAAGCGTGTTGTAGAAGGCGTACGAGATCCCCGTGGCCCCGATGTTCTGCCCGGAATATGCCGCGATCGAGTGCGCGTTGGCCGCGTCGAAGATCAGCCCGCGATCGGAGATCGAGCGATACCCCTGCGGGAGATCGGCGTTGGCGTTCGAGTTGTTCGAGGGCGCCTCGCCCGCGTGCGCCATCCCGTGGAAGTTGTAGTTGAGCGGGATGCGGGTGTCGATCACCTGCGCGCTCGCTCCCGCGCTCGACGCGGCAAGCACCACGAGCGACAGCACGGGCAGCGACAACGGGCGGAGAACCGGCCGGATGGTCATGGAAACCTCAGCAGCAAGGGCCTGAACAAGTCGAGCGACCGCCCAAGTATGGCACCGGGCGGGCCCACAACCCATGAACGTTCGCTCAGGCTGGCGGCGCGCCGCCAGCCCGCCATCTATCGGCGCTTCCGATCGTCAACATCGGGGCGAGCACCCCGACGGAATCAGCATCCGGCAAGCCACGCGTTAATGAAATCAAAGATGTCCTGCACCGTGAGCCCGTCCACCCCGTTCACATCCGCCGCGGGGGCATTGGCGAACCAGCCGTTGAGATAGTCGAAGATGTCGTCCACGGTCACGCCGCCCGAGCAGTTGTAGTCCGCCGCGCACATCGTGAGCGCCGCGGCCGTCGTCGTCGCCTGCTGGCAGCAGTTCTCCACCACGCAGTCGTACGACCCCACGCTTCCGGCCACCACGGGCGAGATCGTCAGCGACGGCCCGTTCGCGCCCAAGACGGGATTGCCGCCCTTGCGCCACTGATACGTCAGCGCGGTGCCCGTCGCCTGGACCGTGAACGTCGCCGACCCGCCGGGGCACGCGGCCCGGGCCTGGGGCTGGGTTCCGATCGACACCGCCGAGCACACCTGCACCGTCGCGACGTTCGACGTCGCCCCGCCGCACGGGCTGGCCGCCACGCAGTCATAGTCGCCCGCATCCCCGATCGCGGCGGGCGCGAACTGCAGGCTCGAGGCCGTCGCGCCGGGAATGTCCTGGCCGCCCCTGCGCCACTGATACCCGGTGGCCCCGGCGACGGAGAACGTCAGCGTCGCGGGCGTCCCCTCGCACACCGATCGCGACTCGGGCTGGATCAGCACGCTGGCGCCGCCGCCGACGGTGAGCGCCGCGGGATCGGAGATCACAAAGTCGCACGTCGTCGTCACGCTGCAGTCGTACGCGCCCACATCGCCGGGCCCGACGGGGCCGATCACCAGCGAGGGCCCGGTGGCGCCGAGAATGTCGTTGCCGTCCTTGCGCCACTGCAGATCGACGGTCCCCTGCACGCCGATGGTGAACGTCGCCGTCCCGCCCAGGCACGCGGCCTGCGGCTGCGGCTGGGCGGTGATGCCCGAGTCGTCGATGGTGAGCGTCGCCGCGGGCGAGGTCGTCGGCCCGCACGGGTTGGTGACGACGCAGTCGTACGCCCCCTCCGCCGCGCTGGTCAGGTTCGAGAGGATCAGCAGCGAGGCCGTCGCCCCCGCGATCTCCGCGGTGTCCTTGCGCCACTGATAGGTGATCGGCCCGCCCGAGCCGAGCGTCGCCCCGACGTTGAAGGTCACGGTCCCGCCGGCACACTGCGACTGGCTCTGCGGCGGGGCCAGGATCCCCGGCGCCGAGCACGCCACCGCGCCGTTGACGGTGAACTTCCCCACGCCCGTCGCGTTCCCGCTCCCCCCCGCCGCCGACCCCGACCCGTCGGAGTTCGTCACGCTCACATCGCGAGCCCCGCCGCTCGCCCCCGCCGCCACCACAAACGAGAGCCCCGTCACCTGCGTCCCCAGCGCGTTCACCACCGGCGTCCCCACCACGCTCACCCCCCCATCCCCGCCAACCACGGTGAACTGCCCCGCCGTCGTGACCCCCTTCAGATTCACGCCCGTGATCGTCACCGGCACCGTCAGACCCGGATCGCCCGAGCTCGGCGTCACCCCATCGATCCGCGCCGTCGCCCCCCACACCACAACATTGATCGTGTCCGTCGCCTGCAGCCCGTTGGAGTCCGTCACCCGCAGCCTCACCGCATACGTCCCGTTGGAGGGATACCCGCCGCTCACCACCGGCTGCGCCGACGTCGAATCGATCCCGCCCCCGAACACCCCGTTGCCATCCAGATCCCAGAAGTACGACAGCCCGTTCGCCCCGCCCGTCGGCCCCGTGTCCGTCACATACGAGTTGATGTCCCCAAAGAAGAAGCAGCCCCTCCCCGCCTGGATCCGCTTGTGCAGCCCCGCCACCGCCACCGGCCCCGCCTTCGCCCCCGTCCCGGCCCCCACCCGCACCGTCAGGTCATACAGCTGCACCGTCTGATTCGCGTTCGGACCGGCATCAAAGACCCGCACCCAATACGTCCCCGCCGTCAGCGTCCCGGCACCGAGCACCTCCGCCGTCCCCGCCCCCCCAGCCGCCGCGGTCTGCAGCACCGTCGCCCCGTTGGCCCCGTTCCGCAACTCGATGTTCAGGTTGCCCGCCTGCGACGCCACCACCGAGGAGGTCGTTCCATTGCACCCGCTCGACTGTTGCCCCTCCGTGTACGTCCCACCCGTCGGATTCGCCGTGATCGTGACCGCCTGATCACTATCGATCGTGAACTTGAACCAATCCGCGCTGCTCCCGTTCGCGCCCGCCGAGCCGTTGGTCGACAGATTCCTCTCGATCACCGATCGCAGGACCGGCGTGGTGAGGTTGCCCCAGTCGATCGCCAGCGCGCCGGAACTATTGCCCGTGCGCCGATCGCCGTAGTTGCGTCCCACGCCCCGGAACTCGTCCACGAGGCACCCATCCGTGTTCGTGTGGATGAACGGCTCCATCAGCTTCGTGGAATCGCAGGGAACCGGGTGGATGAACCCGAGCCCGTGGCCATGCTCATGCGATACGACATCGCGAAGATAGCGGTAGTTGTTCGCCGCGTTGCCCAGCGCGCCCTGCGCGGCCGGGAACCAGTCCGAGTTGATCGTCATGTCCGATCCGCCCGTGGGGAACTGGTTGTACGCCAGCACGCCGCTGGAAGTGCCCTGCGGGTTCGAGCCGATGCGGATGTCGCCGCGCGTCGTGGTGTGCGCCGTGGTCATCGTGAAGGCCACGTTGTCGTCGGCCACCTCGGTGTATGTCACGCCGCCGAACCGCTTCCACGAGCACAGCGCCTGGCGCAGAAGTTCCAGCCCCCGGTCCTCGTTGGCCGCCCCGAACAGCGTCTGCAAGGTCGCATGCAGGTTGTTCGCCGTTGCCGGTCCGTTGCTTCCGTCGCCCCAGATCACCCCGTCGGCCGGGAACGAGTACGTCAGGTTCGCGGCCTTGGCCTGCCCGCTCGCCCCCTGCGCGCCGTTGCCCGTCCACACCGTGCCGGCGGTGCGAAACCGCGGCTCGAGGCTGTTCACCAGCGTCGGCGGCAGCGCCTGGAACATGTTCATGATGTTCGCCAACTGCTCGGGCGTCGGATTCTCGACGAAGCACATCGCGGCCCCGCCCCCGGACTCCGCCCGCTGCTCCGCCGCCGCGATCATCGCTCGCATCATCAGCGGCGAGCGCGGCGCGCGCTGCGCCGCCGCATCCGTGCTCGACGCCCCATCCGCCATTGCGCGACCGGCAATGGCGCACACAAGGAGTCCGGAGACAACCATCGACCGGCAAACAGGGCCGTTCTTGAGAGGGCTCGACATTGGCTTTTCCTGGCGAGGACGGGCAGAAACATGGGACCAGAACCGGCGCGGCCGCGATCGGACCGCCCAATTCAACCCGGAGTATCCGATACCATCGCGCCCATTGTTCCCCCCGACAAGCAATCCACCGCAAACGACCTGAGCGGCCGTCGACCGCCCTAACAGGGTTTTCATGGGAATGGCCAATGCGGGCCGCTTCTGCCTCACAACCCCCCAAAATCACACGCGCCACCGCCCCGGTGCATGCATGAAAAAGGGCCCGGATGATCCGGGCCCTTGAGAGGCACAACTGAATACAGACCGTCTTACTTGCCCGGCTTCCACGACGACTTGAACGCGGCGCAGGCGTCGGACATCTGCTTGTCGAGCGCCTTCACATCCTTCTTCGCCGCCAGTTCCTCGCGCACGGCGCGGGCGGTGGTGGAGAAGTAGTTCAGCAGGCCCTTCTCGAACTCGGGCACGTGCTTGACCTCGATGTCGTCGAGGAAGCCCTTGCTGGCCGCGAAGATCGAGATGACCTGATCGATCACGTTCATGGGCACATACTGGGGCTGCTTAAGCAGCTCCACCATGCGTGCCCCGCGATCGAGCTGCTTCTGCGTCGCCTTGTCCAGCTCGGTGCCGAGCTGCGCGAAGGCTTCGAGTTCGCGGTAGGCCGCGAGGTCGAGTCGCAGCGAGCCGGCGATCTGCTTCATGGCCTTGATCTGGGCGTTGCCACCCACGCGGCTGACCGAGATACCGACGTTGATGGCCGGACGCACGCCCGCGAAGAAGAGTTCGGGCTCGAGGTAGATCTGCCCGTCGGTGATCGAGATCACGTTCGTCGGGATGTACGCCGACACGTCGCCCTCCTGCGTCTCGATGATCGGCAGAGCCGTCAGCGAGCCCGCGCCGTTCTCCTTGGAGAGCTTCGTCGCGCGCTCGAGCAGGCGGCTGTGGAGGTAGAACACGTCGCCGGGGTACGCCTCGCGGCCGGGCGGACGGCGGAGCAGCAGCGACAGCTGGCGATACGCCACGGCCTGCTTGGAAAGGTCGTCGTAGATGCACAGGGCGTGCTTGGGCATCGGCATGCCGTTGGCGAGCTTCGCGCCCTCGTTCTTGCCCTGCCACATGAAGTACTCGCCCATCGTGCACCCGGTGTACGGGGCGATGTACTGCATCGGGGCCGGGTCGGAGCTGGCCGCGTCGACGACGATGGTGTAGTCCATCGCGCCGTTCTTGCGGAGCGTCTCCACCGTCGCGGCGACGGTCGATTCCTTCTGGCCGATGGCGACATAGATGCACACCATCGCGTCCGGCGTGCCCCAGAACTGCTTCTGGTTGATGATCGTGTCGATGGCGACGGCAGTCTTGCCCGTCTTGCGGTCGCCGATGATCAGCTCGCGCTGGCCGCGGCCGATCGGGATCATGCTGTCCACGGCCTTCACACCCGTCTGCATGGGCTCGGTCACGGGCTGACGCTCGGCGATGCCGGGGGCGATGATGTCCACCTTGCGGAACTCACGGGCGTTCAGCGCCGGCCCGTCGTCGAGCGTGCGCCCGAGCGGATCGACCACACGACCCAGCAGCGACTCACCCACGGGCACCTGCAGCAAGCGGCCGGTGCTCTTGACCAGGTCGCCCTCCTTCACGGCGAGGTAGTCGCCATAGATGACGGCGCCGACGGTGTCGAGCTCAAGGTTGAACACCTGCCCGATGACGGTCCCTTCCTTGGTCTGGAACTCGAGCATCTCACCGGCCATGGCCTTGGCCAAGCCATAGATACGAGCGATGCCGTCACCCACCTCGACCACGCGTCCAACCTCGCTGATCTCCAGCTCGGAGGCGTACTGCGCGATCTCCTGCTTAATCACGGACGCGATCTCGTCGGTCTTAATCTTCATGGTCGTTCCTGAAAGGCTGGGGTCAGGGAAGTGGTGTCGATCGTCGGCCCGCCAAGGGCGGGGGGTTTTCGGGGGGAGGCAAGGGTAGCGCCCACCCCTCCCACTTTCAGCATCTCACCTTGCCACCCACGTAGGCCGGACCCCCCAAGAAATCCCGAACAAACGTCTACGGGTGCGCCGGTGTCTTGTCCGACTCGCGCCTCGCGACCCGCGAAAGCCGAACCTGGTTGGCGGCCGCGACAACCCCCGGCGGCAATCCCGGGAACACGGCTTGCTTGCTCGTGATGCCCTTGGCGAGGTCCTCGCTGGAGAGCTCCACCATCGCCCGCACCGTCACCAGCCCCGAGCGGATCTTCTCGAGTTCTTCCGTCGGCCCCGTGAGCGTGACATCCGTCACCACCTTGTCCTGCACCTCGATGGTCCATTTCCCCGGGTCCTCAGACGAGGGGAGACCGATCCACACAGGCACCGTCGGCATCTTGAGCTGCCCCACCTTCCGCTTGAGCCGGAGGTTCACGTTCACCTGCTCCGGAGCCAGCACGATCGGCTCGATCCCGATCGCCTCGTCCGGAGCCCTGACGAGCCCCTGCACCACCTGAACACCCCCGTTCGCAAACGCCGCGTTCCCCCGCGCGGCCAGGCGGCGCATCTCCGCCCCGCTCACCAGCGCCACCGCGAACGCCCCCTCGGGAATCCGGTCGGCGTCCTTCACCGGCACCCGCACCGTCACCGTGGCGGGCGTGCACGTGGGCTCCACGTCGAGCGCGATGTCCGTCCCACCGCCAAACTCCACGCGCACCGGGACTTCTTTCGACACCAGCCGCACGACGTTCACCACGACGGCCTTGGGCTCGATCTGCGCCAGCGTGCTGCCGAGCCCCCTGAGCTTGGGCAGGCTGCCGATCGCCTCGCGCAGATCAACGCTCTGCTGTCCCGGCGTCTCCGGAACGCCCGGAGACCCCGGCCGGAGCAGGATCTCCCCGCCCACCGCCGCGGCCGCCGCGTCGATCGTCCGCGTCGTGCCCTCCAGCGTCACCCGCACCACGCCCTTGAACACCGCGTCGGGCCGCACCACCAGGTCGCCCACCGGCTCGAGCGAGAACGACACCGACGTCACCACCGTGCGCGTCGAGACGCTCTCCCCCTCGGCGAAGAACCAGACCACCATCGCCACCACGGTGGCCACGGCGGCGGCCCGAAACTGCGAGAGTGATCCTTGCGACATGGCCATGGGTGTGGTTCAGTTCCGGGTATCGCCCGCCGTGATCGACTCGTGCACGCCCGTCTCGCTCAGCGCCGGATGGGGCGCGTGCTCCGCGTGCGCCATCGGTCCGGCGCTCGCCTTGCCCAACCGGGTGTTCAGTTCGACGCGCAGTCTGTCGGGCTCGAGCCCCTGCTCGAGCCGCCCACGCTCGGCGATCGAGATTCCGCCCGTCTCCTCGCTGACGACGACGACGATCGCGTCGCACTCCTTGCTCAACCCGACGGCCGCGCGATGCCGCGAGCCCAGACTCGGGTCCGGCATCTCCTCCGGATCGGCCAGCGGGAGCTGCACACCCGCGGCGGTGATCATGTTGCCCGAGACCGTCACCGCCAGATCGTGCAGCGCCGAGCCGGGGAAGAACAGGCTCTGCAGCAGTCGCGCCGACACCTGCCCGTTGATCGCCGTGCCGCCCTCGACAAGCCCCTTCAGCGGCGTCTCGCGTTCCACCACGATGATCCCACCGAAGCGGGCCCGGCTCAGGTACGCGCACGCATCGACGATCGGCCCGATCGCGTCGCGCCGCACCGCCGCCGATCGTCGCAGCAGCGGCGTCTCGCCCAGCCGGATCAGGCCGCGGCGGAGCTCCGGTTGGAACACCACAATGAGCGTGATCGCCAGCAGCGTCAGGAAGTGGTCATACAGGAACTTGATGCGCTGGAACGAGTCCGACGTGCCGACGATGCGGATGAGCAGCGTCGCCAGCAGCAGGAGCAGCAGCGTCCCCTTGAGCGCACCCGCCGCCCGCGTCCCCTGCACAAACCGCAGCACCGCGTACACCACCACCCAGATCACCGCCAGCTCTATGGCGACCTGCCACCACGGGTAGACACCCAGTCGTTCCAGCAGGCGTGTGATGCGGTCCCAGAACATGCGAGCGAACGGCCCCTTCCAGACTCTCCGGCCCCACCGGCGACATTCGCTCCATCGTACACGAATCTTCTCCGTTTGTCGCGCGCCGGGCCGCACATCTTTCCGCCCAGCGCCCCGCGTCGATACGCTTTCGTCCCGATGCCCTACGCCGTGACCGAGTTCCAGAGCACCCCCAACCCCAACGCGCTCAAGTGCGTGCTCGATCGCCCGCTTCGCCCCGCCGCCGAGGCCCTGCGCTCCTTCCGCACCGCCGATCAGGCCCGAAACGACCCGCTCGGCCGGGCCCTCATGGCCGTGCCCGGCGTCTCGTCCGTCCTGCTCTCGGACTCCTGGCTGACCATCAACAAGACCCCGGACGCCCGCTGGCCCGCCGTGAAGAGCGGCGTCGAGCGAGCGCTCGCGGCCGCGGAGTGAGGCCATGCACCCCGCCGCGCCGCCGGCCCACAATGACTCCATCGCCGCCCTCGCCTCGGGCCACGGGCGTTCGGATCGGGCGCTCATCCGCATGTCCGGACCGGGGGTCGGCCCGCTGCTCGAGCGGCTCTTCCCGGGCACCCGCTTCGTGCGCGGCGTCCATCGTGCCCGGATGCACCTCGGGCCGAGCGATTCCAGAAGCCGCTCGCAACTCCCCTGCCTGCTCATGGCCTTTCCCGCCCCCTCGTCATACACCGGCGAAGACTCCGCGGAGATCGTGCTCCCCGGAAACCCCCACCTTGTGGACCGGGTCATCCGCCGCCTGCGCGACGAGCCGGGGGTCCGCGACGCCGGACCGGGCGAGTTCTCCGCACGCGCCTACTTGAACGGCAGGCTCTCCCTCGATCAGGCCGAAGGGGTCGCCTCACTCATCGGGGCACAGTCCGAGGAACAGTTGCTCGCCGCCCGCGCCCTGCTCACCGGGACCACCGGAACGCGCTACCGCGACTGGATCGATCGCGCCGCCACGCTCCTCGCCCTCGTCGAAGCCGGCATCGACTTCACCGATCAGGAGGACGTCGTCCCGATCTCACCCGCCGACCTTGCCGAGCGCCTCGACGAACTCTGCGGCGACATCCAGTCCGCCCTCGGCGCCCGCCGCGGCGACGAACACCGTTCACACCTCCCCCGGATCGTCCTCGCCGGACGGCCCAATGCGGGCAAGAGCACGCTGTTCAACGCCCTGCTCGGAAGGCCTCGCGCCCTCGCCTCGCACATCGCCGGAACCACTCGCGACGCGCTCGCCGAAACCCTCGACCTCTCCCGCGAGGTGGCCTGCGGCCCGGCCGTCACACTCGTGGATCTCGCGGGCCTCGATGAAACGCCCGGCTCGCCCTCCGCCATCGACCGCGACGCCCAGGCGCACGCCCGCCGCGAGATCGAACAGGCCGACGCCGTCATCGCGTGCGATCCCACCGGCCGCTTCAGCGACCCCTGGCCCGGCGACCACGATCGCCCCATCGTCCGCGTGCGTACCAAGGCCGACCTTCCCAACACTTCGCGCCCACCGCCCGACCAGCCAACCGACTCGATCGACGTGTGCGCTCTCGACGGCTGGAATCTCGGCGTCCTTCGCCGCGCCATCGCCGATGCCGCCTCCGCCTCGCGAGGCCCCGGCACATGGCTCCTGCCGCGCCATCGCCGCACGCTCGACGCCGCCGCGGCCTGCCTCGCCCGCGCGCACGCCGCCGCCGCGCAGGACTCGCACGCCCGCACCCTCCGCTCCCCAGAGCTCATCGCCCGAGACCTGCGCGAGGCCGTCGACCTGCTCGGCGAGCTCGTGGGCCACATCTCACCCGATGACATTATCGGGCGGGTGTTCGCCACGTTCTGCGTCGGCAAGTGAATCAGCGCCGAGCGGCGCGAGCCGCCGGTGTATTCGCGGCGCTCAGTCCTTCATGTTCTTGAGCTCATCCCGCAGGATCGCCGCCAGCTCGTAGTTCTCCTGCTCGAGCGCCTGCTTGAGCCGCGCACGAAGCTCGCCGCCCTGGCTCACCGGCAGCTTCGGGGTCAGCGCATCGCGCATCCCCTTGAGGATCTGCACCTCGGACGACTCATCGAACGTCTCGAGCTGGCCCGTCTCCGAGAAGTACCGGCGCAGGATCTCCAGCCCGTCGTCGAGGGCATGGATCGCCGCCTTGGGCTCTTCTTCCTTTAGGGCCTGGCTGGCCAGGGCCCGGGCCCGCATCATCACGATGTAGGGCCGGAACTGCTCCAGCACGGCCCGGTCCTGCTCCGTCTCCGCGTGCTTCGAGCAAATGTCCAGTACCCGAAGGTTCCGGCTTGTGTCCCGGACCACCCCCTCAAACTCGTCGAGCACCATCTCGCACACGTAGCGGTGGTAGTACTGCACCGCCTCCTCGCGAAGCTCTCGACATTCATCCTCTGTTAACACGAATCCGGAGGCGGACCCGTTACTCTCAACGTGCTCGTCGAGGCGGGCCTCATGGAACTCCAGCAGACTCTCAAAGCCGTTGGGCCGCAGGCCGTCGGGGCGACCCGTCGTCCGCAACTGCATAATGCCCAAGTCGATCCGCAGTTGGATCCGCGGCTCGCCGTCATCACCCTCCACGAGGCGGACGTTGATCTTCCCCGCCTCGTAGGGCCATTCATCCAGAATTTTGGAGAGGTCCATGCCCACCAACTGCCCCTGTTCGCTCCCGCATCGCCTCAACTCCCGGGGACTCCCCGTGCGGGATCGGGGGTCCCTGGGCTCTTACGTCCCAAACGTACTGTACGTTCCCGATTCGTTCGAGCCGAATGTGGCCGACAGCGACCGGATTCTGGCCATGCTTGGCCGATAACGGCCGCCCGGGCCATTCGTGGCCGTCAACGCCCGCGCAGGCGGCCCCTCTCGCCACCGGGGCGCGGCACGCGGCTTGCCCTAGTCAAGGTGGAATGCTCCGGCGTCGATGCAACCGAGGCAATCCCGCTCGCGAAGGGAAACCGGCGGCCTTCGCGATTCTCTCGCTCGTGCCGTGCTCTGGCGGTTCTCGCCGGTTGAGAGGAAATGCAACAGTGCGAGGCGTTCGTACGACCAAGTCTCCTGCTCGGGCTGAGTTGCAGTCTGGTCTGCACCTCTATCTGAAGCAGATCAACGAGACCCCGCTCCTCACCGCCGACGAGGAGAAGACGCTCGGCTGGAACATCATCAACGACAACTGCTCCGCCTCGCGCGAGCGGATGGTCCGTTCCAACCTCCGGCTCGTCGTCTCCATCGCGAAGAACTACTCCAACCGCGGCCTCGCCCTCCAGGACCTGATCGAAGAGGGAAACGTCGGTCTTCTCAGAGCAGTCGAGGGCTTTGATCCCGCGCAGGGCGCCCGCTTCTCCACCTACGCCTCGTGGTGGATCAAGCAGGCCATCAAGCGAGCCCTCATCAACGCCGTGCAGCCCATCCACGTTCCGGCCTACATGGTCGAGCTCATCGCCAAGTGGAAGCAGGCCAGCCAGAAACTCGAGCGCGACCTCGGCCGCCAGCCCTCTCTGCAGGAACTCTCCGATGAGATGAACCTTCCTCTGAAGAAGGTCCGGATCATCAAGCGGGCCGTGAAGGCCTTCCGTGCCCCCGCCCAGGCGCCCCTCGACGAGAACGGCGAGGTCATGAACATCGGCGACCTGCTCGCCGACGACCGCACCGCCGCCCCCGAGGACTACACCTTCCGCGACGAGGAACTCAAGACCATCCGCCGCCTGCTCGACGCCATCGACGAGCGCGAGGCCCGCATCCTCCGCCTCCGCTTCGGCCTCGACGGTCAGGAACCCCTGACCCTGAAGCAGATCGCCACCGAGATCGGCATCTCCCGCGAGCGCGTCCGCCAGATTGCCGACGAAGCCCTCCGCAAGCTCAACGCTCAGGTCTCCGACGAGCAGCCCAGCCGTTTCTTTCGCGAGAACCGACGGCCCATGATCGACCGCGACGACGATCGCGCCGCTCCCGCCCGCCCCGGCGCGGCGGCCCGCGACGAGAACGACGCCGAAGTTCAGATGATCAGCGCCGAGGACATCCCCGACGCCATCGACGACGACCCCGAGCCCGACTTTTCCCCCGATACTTTTCCCGCGGTGATCTGAACCGCCCCTACCCCCCCTAAGTCCTTTTTCCCTCTCTCGACGAAGTGCCCGGACGCCGCAAGGCGTCCGGGCTTTGTTTTTGCCCGCCCGCATCGGGGACGGTGGGCGTGAACCCATCTTCGGCGAGGACTTGCTAGCATCTGGGCCCCCGAATCGGCCGACCGTGGCCGCGCTTCGGGGCCGAATGTCGCAACGCCTTGGAGCCGCTGGACATGAAGCACACCCGCCCGGCCCGTCAACTTCTGCTCGCCCTCACCTTTGGGGTGGCGGCGATCGTCGCCCTCCCGTGCCTCACACGGGCGGATGAGTACACCGATCGGGCCAACCGGCTCGCCAACGACGCCGCCGTGGCCGAGTCGGCTCGCAGCGATCTGGTGATGCTGCCAGTTCTGGCCGACATGGACAAGCCCCCGGCGGTCCTGCGCACGCAGGGCCGCGCCGCCCTTCTCGGGAGCCAGGGCCCCGGTTGGACCGAGTGCGCCGAGTGGGCCCAGAAGCCGAATCAGAAGAAGGTCCTCGAGGCCCTGGACAAGGTCACCAAGGAAGAGGACCGCAAGAAGGCCTACGCCTTCGGCCAGCCCTATGGCGTCGAGGGCGTGAGCGTCGAGCTCGTCGCCAAGGAGATGTACACCGACCTCGGCGATCCGCCGCTGCTCGCCGCGGCCAAAATCCTGTACATGCCCGCCATGGAGAACGCGGGAATCCTCTGCCAGGTCGAGGCGTCGCGGCTCTTCGCCGCCGGCGACGGCAAGGGCGCGATGAAGGTGCTCGTCGACTGGCTCTTCTTCTGCCGCCAGATGGCCGACCGGCCCATGATGCAGGAGAAGAAGTGGGCGATGGAGTCCATGCGCGACGCCATCGAGCGCATGCGCGACCTTGTCTACCTCGACATCGGCGCCGAAAAGCACGCTCTGGACGTCGACACCCTCCGCAAGACCAACGACCGCCTCACCGAGATCAAGCGCGGCAAGCGCGGCTTCCTCCAGCTCGACAAGATGCGCATGCCCGAGGCCGACTTCATCGCCCGCGAGCAGCTCGTCAAGAAGATCATGGACGAGCAAGGCCGCCCCAGCGAGACCACCTTCGCCCCCTTTATGGCCCGCGCCGGCGCCACCCAGCGCCCGCTCAAGCTCTTCTCCGCCGCGGCTTTCTGGGAGCAGGCCCGCGCCGGCCACGCCGGCGAGAAGGAAACCACCAAGATGCTCAAGGGCCTGCACGACGACTGGGCCCGCCGCTGGGACCTTCCGCCCTTCGACAAGTACGTCGTCACGGCGAGCGACTACCGCAAGTACGTGCAGACCTCCACCAAGTACGCCGTGCTCAACGAGGCCTTCAACGACTTTGACGCGATCGTCGCCCTCCGCCAGCAGCTCAAGTGCGAGCTCGCCGGCACGCGCATGAGCATCGGCGTGTACGGCTACTTCCTCCGCCAGAAGGCCTTCCCCTCGGGCCTGGCCGCCTGCAACCCCGAGTTCATCGACGGGCTGGACAAGGACCCGTACTCGCCGCCGCCCCGCAGCGCCGACATCCAGTACCTTGTCCCCTCCAAGCGCGACGATGAGGGCCGACTGAAACCCCACGTCATCAACCTCTACCCGCCGCCCCCCGCACCGGAGTTCAGCCGCGCCTTCGATGATCGCATGTACATCATCTACTCCGTCGGTCCCGACGGCCTGGGCGACTCGGTGGTCTACGCCACGCAGACCCGCACCGGCGTCCGCGGCGACTACCTCCTGTTCCCCCCCACCATCTCCCTCTACCGCCAGCGTCTGGCGGAGAAGGACGAGCTCAAGTAACCCGTTCTCGGGGCAATACGTCCATGTCCTCAGCCGCCCACAAACTCGTCATCATCGGCTCCGGCCCCGCGGGCTGGACGGCCGCGATCTACGCCGCCCGCGCCAACCTCGCGCCGACCGTCTACATCGGCGTGCCCAAGCAGGACCCGGGCCCCGTCCTCCCCGGCGGGCAGCTCATGCTCACCACCGAGGTGGAGAACTATCCCGGCTTCCCGAAGGGCATCACCGGCCCGGAGATGATGGCCCACTTCCAGCAGCAGGCCGAGCGGTTCGGCACCAAGGTCATCATGGACGACATCGTGCGCTGCGAGTTCTCCAAGGACCCGGCGCACACCCCGCACACCCTCCACACCGCCGAGGGCGGCGTTGTCAGGGCCCACGCCGTGATCATCGCCACCGGCGCGGTCGCCAACTGGATCGGTCTGGAGAGCGAGATGCGACTGGCCCGCTCCGGCGGCGGCGTTTCCGCCTGCGCCGTCTGCGACGGGGCGCTCCCCGCCTTCCGCGACAAGCCCCTCGCCGTCGTCGGCGGCGGCGACACCGCGATGGAGGAGGCCACCTATCTCACCAAGTTCGGCTCGGTGGTGTACATCATCCACCGCCGCGACTCGCTCCGCGCCAGCAAGATCATGCAGGAGCGGTTCCTCTCTCGGTCGAACGCCAAGGTGCTCTGGAACAAGGCCGTCGTTGACGTGATCGGCGAGCACCACATCGAGGCCGTCACGCTCGAGGACACCGTCACGAAGCAGCGCTCCCGCCTCGACGTCGGCGGCCTCTTCGTCGCCATCGGCCACACCCCGGCCACGAAGTTCCTCAAGAACTCCGGGCTGGAGTTCGACGACAAGGGCTACCTGCTCCTGCGCACCCGCTCGAGCGCGACCAACCTGCCCGGCGTCTTCGGCGCCGGAGACGTCTCCGACAGCGTGTACCGTCAGGCCGTCACGGCCGCGGGCATGGGATGCGCGGCCGCGCTCGACGCCGAGCGCTGGCTCGCGGCCGTGGGCGTGCACTAGATTGGTTCGAGCTCCGCGCGGCCGATCTCAGCACCCGCCGAACCATCCATTGAGGAAGTCGAAGATGTCCTGCACCGCGAGGTCGCCGGACCGGTTGAAGTCGGCCGCGAGCGATCCCGCAAACCAGGCGTTGAGGAAGTCGAAGATGTCCTGGATGGCCAGATCACCCGATCCGTTGAAATCGGCGGGGCAGGCCCGCACGCGCACGAACGACGAGTTGTTGCCCAGGGTCGTGGTGGTGCCCGTCGGCACCGCCTTCAGGCGGGTGCCGAAGTAGTAGTACCCGTCCGGGCAGTAGATGCCCTTGTCCTGGATGGTGTGCAGGTACAGGCTCCCGGCGAAAGTTCCGTCGGCGTTCAGATCGACCGGATCGCTCAGCCGCGCCAGCACGCGCAGACCGTTCAGAACGATGGCCTGGTTCCGCGAGGTGTCGGCGTTGTCGGTGATGCCCGTGATCACGAAGTTTCCGCTCGGGTTGCCCTTGACGTCGGTGAACGCGGTGTTCACCTTCCAGTGCTCCGACGATCCTTCGACGATCGGCGCTCCGGAGGTGGCGACAACCACGCCGTTCCTCACCACCCACGCGACCGAGTCGACGTTGGTCCCGCGGGCGTACCAATCGCCGTTGCTCTCCATGTAGGCATCGGAAATGGTGTTCACCGCCGATATGAACGCCGAGTTGGGAATCGCGCTCCCCTTCTGGATCTTGACCTTGTTGTCCACGACCACGGAAAGATCCGTGGTGACCCCGATCTTGCCCAGCGCGAGCCAATGGCCGCCCGCGGCATCGTGGCTGATCCCGATCAGGTTGCTCGCGCCGAACCACGTCGCCATCGCGCCCCCGGCTTGATCCTCGGGAATCGTCGTCCCGATTTCAAGGATCGCCGAGCCGGCGCCGACGGTGGTGTACACGCCGTACGGTCCGCTCGACTGCAACCCCGCCGCGCCCACGGTTGCCTCGAAGAAGACATTGCCCGAGTTGGTGATGCCCGCGTCGGAGAACGTGCCGCCGCAGGTGCCCACGCCCCCCGGCAGCGCATCGCCGGCCTTGAACAGCGTGACCAGGCTGGTGCCGTCCCATTTCATGATCTGCCCGCCGCCCGCCGTCGAGCCCGAGGCCACCGCCCACTGCCCGCTGCTGTTGATCTTGGGAATGCTCTGGACCGAGTTGAGATTCAACGGATCGCCCGTGGTGCTGACCGTGACCACATCGCGCCCGGCCAGTCCCGGAACGTTCAGCCCCGTCCCGACCACGAAGGCGACGGGCGGCGTCAGGTTCGTCACCACGCCCAGCGACCAGGAGCTGCCCGTGGGGGCGTGATAGCCGCGCCCGGTGTTGGTAAATCGAGGATCGGACTGCGCGCCCGCGCCGCCGGGAATCGTCCCTCCGATCGCCGACTTGGGCGACGTTCCCGCGTGCGTGGCGATGGCGAGCACCATCTGCACGGGCTCGGCCCGCGTCAGGGAACCCGCGCCCAGCGCGCTGCCGGCGAGCGCGATGATGGAGAGGATCCGTACACAACGGCGCGACACTGTGAACATGGCAGACTCCAGAAGCGGCGGGTGGGAAAAAGGACCTTGATCCTACCACAAACCCCGCGTCTACCAAGGGCATCCCGATGCTTTTCAGGGCTTTCGGCAGGCTCCCGGTCCCGGAGCGGCGGCCACTGACCCACCAAACCCGCGTCGCCGAGCACGCCCACGGAACTCTCGTTCCGGGCCGCACCGGTCAGCACCCGACAAACCACGCGTTCAGGAAGTCGAAGATGTCCTGCACCGTGAGCCCGTTTACGTGGTTGAAGTCCGCGCTTGCCGCGCCCGCGAACCATGCGTTCAGGAAGTCGAAGATGTCCTGCACGCTGATCGCGCCGCTGCCGTTGAAGTCGACCGCGCACGGCACCGCCCTCGTCCACGCGCTGGCGGGCACCACCACCTCGCTCCCGCCGAGCGGCTGGTACCGCACGATCAGCCCCGCGCCGCCGCCGTTCTCGAAGAACTCGACCCGCACGTGGTGCCGGCCCGCCTTGAGCCCCATCTCCCCCGTCACCTTGGTCATCCCGTGGAGGCCGTCGTTGTTCACGAGCAGCGTGGAGCCCACGTAGAGCTTCGAGCCGTCGTCGCTCTCGGTGCTCAGCGTGTACAGGTTGTCCGTGGGCACGTTGATCCACGCGTCGTACACCGCCCCGACCGTGTCGCTCCGCGTCGAGTTGGAGAACACCCCCGTCGTGGACGCGATGTTGATGTTCGTCGCCGTTGTCACCAGATACGGCGTGAGCGACGCGTACGTCGGCATCGTTGACGGCGCGGCCGCGCTGAGGTCATAGAACGACACGTTCAGCCCCGCCGCGCTGAACGCGGGCGGATCCGGCACACGGAAGGTGGCGGGATTCAGGACTTGGGCGGTCACCGCCGCCGTCGCCGTGTTCGAGGCGGCATCGGCGATGGTGTAGCTGAACGAGTCCACCGCGCTCACCCCGCTGGGCGGCGTGTAGAGCAGGACGTCGCGTCCGCCCGGACCCGTGCCGACCGACCTCGCGATCGTCCCGCCCCGGGTGCTCGTCGCGCTGAAGCTCTGGATCGTCATCGGCGCGCCCGTCGAGTGCCAGTCGTTGGCCAGCACGTCGACCGTGATGGGCCCGCTCGGCGTCACCACGTTCCCTATGTGCTCGGGCACCGCGTGGCAGGGGCTCATGGCGCCCACGGTGAACGAGCTCACCCATGTCCGCCACCCGCTCGTTCCCTGGTACTCGCCGACGGCCCAGAACGTCGTGTCGTCCACCGGGTCCACGGCGACGGCGTAGTAGTCGCCCCATCGGCCGCCCCCGTCGGCGTCGCCGGTCTTGACGACCATCGGCACGCCCATGCGTCCGAGCGGATCCGCGGCCTTCCGCCCCGCCACGGCCGCGCCGACGCGGCTCTGGGCGCTCGTCACGCCCAGCGCAACACCCAACTCGCCGAGGCTGTTCACCCCGATGGCGGGGAAGAGCGTCCAGTTCAGCCCCCCCGCGTCGATGTCGCCGCTCTGGGTCCGCGTCACCGTGCCCGAGGCCGGCCACGCGCCCACGTTCAGTTCGTGCCATCGGGCGACGTTCCGCCCCCCCACCGCCGCGTTGTGGCAGACATACAGCTTGCCGTTGCGCCACATCGGCATGGTCATCCCGGCATTCGAGACCGCCGAGCCGTTCACCGTGGGCGAATCGCTCGCGCCCGTGTACGAAGGCGTCGTCACGTTCACGGTCGAGAGCGTCGGCGAGGTCAGGGCGTTGTTGATCGCGTACACCGTGAGGCTCGTCGAGCTGTTGACCGTCACCATGTACGGCGTGGTCGGCCCCGCCGCTCCGAGATGCAGCGCGGGCTCGACCACGTACCCGCTCGCCGTGCGCAGCGTGTTGTAGGTCGCCGTGCCGCCGGCGAGCATCGAGCTCTTGTCGAACGCGCGCAGCCCGAACCCGTAGTACCCGCTCGCCGGGTTGAGCCCGAACAGGTTGCCCGTGACGTAGTACCCGTTCTGGTCATAGCCCAGCCCCGGGAAATCCCACCACGCCGTGCTCGTGCCGATCGTCAGCACCGCGTCGGTCCGGTACTTGTACCACGTGCCGTTGGGGTCCGAGTCGTCCGAGATCGCGATGTCCACCCACGCCTCGGTCGTTCCATAGGTCTCCAGCGCCACCACCACGAACCGCTGCGCGAAGTGGTCGTACACGCACTTGGGGTCGAACACGAACCCGCCCGCGCCCAGCGGCTCGAAGAACCCGGGGCTCCCGCTGCTGTCGAGCGCGGAGCTGAACGTCTGGACCCCCGCCTTGGTGTAGAACGCGATCCGCGAGTTCACCGTCACGACCACGTGGTTGGGCCCCACCGCGAGCGTCGGATCGGGCGGATTCCACCCCGTCGCCGTGATCGTCGCGAACATCGCCGTGGGGTTCGTTCTCGACTCGTCCAGCGTCGGCTCGGCCCGCAGGTCGTTGGGCGGACCCATCGCCGGTCCGCTGGGCTTCTCGTGCGGCGGCAACTTCTCCCGAACCCGGCGCGCCTGACCGGGGAACAACTCGTCGCTCACCTTCGGAAACGTCCGCGTGTCCAGCACCGTCGCCTGCGCAAACCCGCGCACGGCGGTGTTCTCGATGGTCACATCGGTCACGCCCAGCCGCGACGGCCCGGGCGGCCGCTCACCGCCGACCTCCCGCGCACCCTGCGGAGCCATCGCCGCCGGAACTCCACCACCGATCGCGTCCCCAGCGCGCGTATACCCCGAACTGCCGGAACGAACCGTGCCGGAGCATCCCACCACCACCATCGCCCACGCCACGGCACCCGTGGACACGCCGACCCACGCCGCGCGACATCCCCGTCGGCGAGCGTCCCACATCCTCGAAAGTACCGGCATTCGAATCTCCACACCTCCACCCGCCGCGGCTGACCCTGAACATACCACACAAAAGGCCCTACGGCCCGCGCCCACGAAGGGTTTCCCCCAGACCTGCGGCTTCCTCTCGGTGACGGCCGACCCCACGACCGTCCAAGAAAAAGGGCCGCGGACGTTCGGTCCTCGGCCCATTGAATCCAAATCCGATCCGGCTCTTTGGTTCAGCACCCGCTGAACCACGCGTTCAGGAAGTCGAAGATGTCCTGCACCGCCAGCGAAGCGGCGGATCCATTGCCCCCGATCTTCGCGTACGGCCGACCCGCGAGCCAATCGTTGAGGAAGTCGAAGATGTCCTGCACGCTCAGGCTGTTGATCTTGTTGTAGTCGGCGTGGCAGCAGGGCGTCACCGTGTTGCCCGACGCGTTGCACGTCGGGCTGGTGGTCACGAACACCGCCCCGGCCAACGCGCCGGCGGTGAGCGAGTTGGTGCAGTCGCCGGCGGAGGTGAACGTCGTGGTGCACGTCGCGCCGCGACAGCACACGCCCGGAACGACGACCGGCGTCGAGATTCGGATGAGCGCCGTCGGCGTGCCGGAAGAGGCGAGGTCGGCCCCGCTCGTCGCCGTCGTGCGCAGGTTTGCGAGCACATACACGGTGCCGTCCGGCGCGAGTCCCGCGCAGTTGTTGGCCACGAAGGAGGTCAGCGTGTTGTTCCCGCGCCCGATGTACGCCGTGTCCGGGTTGCCATCGCCGTCGATGTCGACCGACACGGGGTCGCCCTCGCGCAGTTTGATGACGCCGTTGACCACAAGCACGTCGTCGTTCTCCACCGCCGCGCCGTTGATCTTGCCGATGAGCAGCCAGTCGCCATTGGAGTTGCCGCTGATCGTCGAGAAGGTCGCGCTCCCCCACGTCTCGGGCCCCGCGCCGATCAATGCGCCGGTCTTGGCGATCACAGTACCGTTCTTGACCGCCCACGCGCCCGTTGAGGTCGTGCCACGGAGGTACCAGTCGTTGTTGGCCGCGACAAAGGTCTGGTTGAGAGCGGACACAAGAATGCTGGAATCGCCCGGAAGCGTCTGGCTTACCTGCGCCTTGATCGCCCCATCCACGACGACGCAGTCGGGATCGCTCAGGCTGCTGAGGTTGTTGTCCACGTCCGCCTTGCCGCGGATGACCTTTCGCGTGCCGTCCGGCGAGGTCAGGAACACGGAGATCGTGCCCGTGGACGAGATGGAGCTGAGCCCGATGGTCCCCGAGTTGTCGATCTTCGTGACGGTGTCCGCGTTGGACTGCAGATACCGCACCGCGTCGTACGCGGAGACCGGGTATCGCGCCGAGCTCAGGTTGCCCGGGTTTGGATCGTGCCAACCAATCACGCCGTCGTTGCGCAGGTGGATCGACGACGCCGAGTTCCCGATCGTCTCATTGCCCGCGTTGCCCACCGGGTTGTCGGTCATTCCCGTGTATGCGTCGCCCATCTGATAGCGCAGCACGCCCACGCCCGCCGCGTTGAACCGCACGATCTTCTGGAACACCGACGCCACGCCCCCCTTGGCCCGGAGCGCGAACGCCCAGTCGTTGTTCGCGTTGAACGGATAGGCCTCCGAGCTGGTGAAGAAGTCCACAACCTCGTTCCCCACGGCCCCCGGGAACGGGCGTCCCTCCTGCAGGACCATCGATCCGCTCAGCCCCGAGCCGAGCACCAGGATCGAGTCCGACTCCGCCGTCGGCTGCGTCGTGGACCCGCGCAGGATCCACTTCGTGCCGTCCGGGCTCATCCAGAACTCGAGCATTGAGTTCCACTTCGTGCTCACCGCGGCTCCCGTTGTGTCCACCGCCCCGGGAACATTCGACGTGGGGCTCGTCGCCGCGCGGCTGTAGATCACATCGATCGCCGGCACCGCCGCCGCACTCCCGCAGCAGACAACCAGCGCCAACACGGACAGCGCGCCCATCGGCGCAGGGCCACGAACAAAAATGCGGCGAGACTTCATGGATCGCTCCCAGATTGCGGATGTGCCCAGCGTATTCTGAATAAACGCAAAGCTCTGGGAACGATACCACACCCCAAGGCCCTCGCAAGGATCTCCGTCAGGTCGCTTGAAACGGGCACAATTCTGGAGATGCACTTAAGTTCTTTGTGTGCAATAGCTTGCGAACTTTGATAGTGCGGATGCCCCGGAGGGCTCCCCAGCAACCGAAATCCCCCACAGGCGCCCGACTGCCCGCCCTGGTCTCGGCAACGCGGCGGACCACCACAATCCCAGCTCAGATTCCTACACCGGGTGGCACAGGTCTTCTTCACCCAGCAGCCGGAACTCTTTCCGCCGCAGAATCTGCCCCGCCAGCGTCGCATCATCCACCGCGATCGCCACCGTCGGCGCGTGCCCCGGGCAATCCAGCAGGGGATACGCAAACCGGATGTTCAACTCCGCCCCCAGCAGATACAGGCACAGCCGCTCGAGCGTGTGCGACTTGTTGAGCTCCACCACCAGCAGATTCATCTCGCTGTAGGGAATCTGATGCCTCGAGAGCACCAGCCGCGCTTCGTGGGAGTTTGTGCACAGCAGCCGCACCACGGCGTGGTCCGAGGCGTCGTGCACGCACATCGCCACCAGCCGCACCGCCGAATGCTCGAAGGTTCTCAGCAGGTCGTGGAGCTTGCCCACCCTGTTGTCGAGAAACACGCTGAACTGGGTTACGGTCGGAGGGGCGTACCCCTGCGTGGTCTCGGTTGGCGTTGACGCCTGCGACATGCCGGTCTCCGTGGAACGCCAGATCGCGCCCAGCAGAGGGTATCACCGAACCGCCCCGTCCCGCAAGCCCCCGGAAATCTGCCGCCCCGGGCCCACCTTGGCCCTCGCCAGACGCTCAGGCCGAGAAGCTCGACCCGCATCCGCAGGTGCTCGTCGCGTTCGGGTTCTGGAACACGAACCCGCGTCCCATGATCTCATCCTTGAAGTCGATCGTCGTGCCGCCGAGATACAGCAGGCTCTTCGGATCGACAATGATCTTGATCCCGTGCTGCTCGAAGACCTCGTCGGTCTCCTTCTGCGTCTCCGTCAGGTCCAGCAGGTACGAGAACCCCGAGCAGCCTCCGCCCTTCACGCCCACGCGCAGGCGGATCTTGTCCGCGTCCAGCTCCTGCTGCTGCACGATATTGCGGACCTCCCGCGCGGCCGACTCGGACAGGATGACGGTGCTCGGAGCGGCCGGACAGGTTCAGATACTCAGTGAGCTTCCGCGTGGTCGTGGTTCTCGACGGGCATCCCGTTCTTGGTCTTGTAATCGTTGATCGCGGCCTTGATCGCGTCCTCGGCCAGCACCGAGCAGTGGATCTTCACCGGCGGCAGGCTCAGCTCCTGCACGATGTCGGTGTTGCGGATGGCCGCGCCCTCGTCGAGCGTCTTGCCCTTGAGCCACTCGGTGGCCAGCGAGCTTGACGCGATCGCCGAGCCGCACCCGAAGCACTTGAACTTTGCGTCCTCGATGACGCCCGTGCCCGGGTTCACCTTGATCTGCAGCTGCATCACGTCGCCGCACTCGGGCGCGCCGACAAGGCCCACGCCCACGTCGGTGCGCTGCTTGATCTCCGCCTGCGTGCCGAACGTCCCCACGTTGCGCGGGTTCTCGTAGTGCTCGATGATCTTCGGTCCGTATGCCATTTCAAATCTCCAAATCGCAAATGGCCAGATCGCCAGATGGATGTCAAAGCCGTCGTTCTATTTGGCCATTTGGCGCTCTGCCATTTGGCCCATTTTCAGTGATGCGCCCACTCGATCTTGCTGATGTCGATCCCTTCCTTGTGCATGTCGTAGAGCGGGCTCAGCAGCCGAAGCTTCTTCACCGCCTCCACCACGCGGGTGATCGTGTAGTCCACTTCCTCTTCCGTGGTCCACCGCCCCATGCTCACCCGCAGCGAGCTGTGCGCCAGCTCGTCGCCCACGCCGAGGCCCTTGAGCACGTAGCTCGGCTCCAGGCTCGCGCTCGTGCAGGCGCTTCCGCTGCTGACCGCGATGTCCTTCATCGCCATCATCAGCCCCTCGCCCTCCACGAACCCGAACGAAACATTGGCGATGTGCGGCAGCCGGCGCTCCGCGTGCCCGTTCACCTGGCACGAGTCGAGCTGCGTCGTCACCGCCGTCTCGAACTTCTTCCGGAGTTTCAGCAGCCGAGCCCCCTCGGCGTCCATCTCGTGCATGCACAGCTCGCACGCCTTGCCCAAGCCGACGATCCCCGTCACGTTCAGCGTGCCCGATCGCATCCCGCGCTCCTGCCCGCCGCCGTCCTGCAGCGCCACCAGCCGCACGCGCGGCTTCTTCCGCCGCACGAACAGCACGCCCACCCCCTTGGGCCCGTAGATCTTGTGGCTGCTGAAGCTCAGGAGGTCGACGTTGTCCCGCTCGACGTTCGTCGGCATCTTCCCCACCCACTGCGTCGCATCGGTGTGGAAGATCACGCCCTTCTCGTGGCACAGGGCGCCGATCTCCGGGATCTCGCTGATCGCGCCGATCTCGTTGTTCGCCCACATGATTGTCACGAGGATTGTGTCCTCGCGCATCGCCGCACGCACCTGTGCCGCTGTGATCACGCCGTCGCGCCCCGGCTCCAGGAAGGTCACGTCGAAGCCTTCCTTGGCCAGCCGCTTGCACGGGTCGAGCACAGCCTTGTGCTCGATGATGCTCGTGATGATGTGCCCGCGCCCCGTCGAGCCGGCCGGAGCCTTCTCGTACATGTTCGCCGCGCCCTTGATGGCGAGGTTGTTGCTCTCCGTCGAGCCCGACGTGAAGATGATCTCTTTGTCGCTGGCCCCGATCAGCGCGGCCACCTGCTCGCGGGCCCTGTCCACGGCTTCTTCCGCCGCCCAGCCGAACGAGTGGTTCCGGCTCCCGGGGTTGCCGAAGGTCGTCGAGAAGAACGGCAGCATCGCCTCGACCACCCGCGGATCACAGGGGGTCGTCGCGGCGTGATCCATGTAAATCGGAGTCTTGACCGTCATGGGAACCTCAGCGGAGCAGGACCTGCTCTTTAGAATCATTCGATGCCTTGGCGTTTCGATGAACGATAGTACGCATCCCCGTGCGGGAGTTATTCGGGATATACCGATCGGTTTTTTAGGCCGCCCCTGCGGGCTTCGTGTATGTCATCCGCACGCGATTTCCCTTCGCGTTGTACTCCACGCTCGTCATGTACGCGCGGATCAGCAGCAGGCCGCGGCCCGTCGGCAGCTCGAGGTTCTCCTCCAGCGTCGGGTCGCGCACCGTTCCGGGGTCAAAGCCCGGCCCCCGGTCCTCGATCTCCATCGTCACGCGCTCGGGCGAGGCGGTGTAGGCGAACCGCACCGGCGTGCTCGCGGGCATGTTCTTGTGTCCGTGCCGGAAGCCGTTGACGATCGCCTCCTCCAGAGCCAGCCGAAGCGCGAATCGTGAGGCTTCCGAGTATCCCAGCCGCTCCAGGGCACCGAGGAGCGCGTTCTCCGCGCGCTCGATCTCCGGCCGGGAGTTCACCAGCTCGAACGTGGCCGATTCGGGTTGGGCGCGTGGGGCGGGCATCCGCAGTCGTGGCGAGAGCGTCGGTCGAGCGAGCCTCGGATTCTCAGGTGAAGCTCGCCATCGCCGCTTCGGTCGTGTCGTGGATCTGGAACAGTTTGTCCAGCTTCGTGATCTTGAACACCTCGCCGATCTGCGGGTCGATGTTCGCCAGGCGCAGCTGCCCTTTCCGGCCCTTGATCTTGTTGTTCACCGTGATCAGCGTTCCCAGCGCGGCCGACGACAGGTGGTCCACGTTCGCGAAGCTGATCAGCAGCTTCGGCGTCGGCGCCGAGTCCACCAGCCCGGTGATCTCCTCGCCGATCTGGTGGATGTTGGCCTCGTCCAGGATGTTCCGGTCGATGAACTCGACCTGGGTCACGCCGGTGGTCGTCTGCTTTACACGAAGTCGGGAAGCGCCGCTGGGGGGCATCGCACAGGTCTCCGGGGTCGAGGGAGGTTGGGCCGGAGTCTATGCGTTCCGTGGAGGGCGCGGCCCGTATGCGGCGAATCCGCTTCATTGTCGCGTTCTGCCGGGGGAACCGGCCCTGCTCGCGTTCGGTATACTGTCGGCTGGGGGCAAGGACTTGGCCTGCGAACGGTCGAGTCTGAAAGGACACAGCACAATGGACATCTCCGGCACATCGCAGCCCGAGGGCGTCTCCGCGCCACGCTCCGACGCCCCCATCACCCGCCGCGAGGCCCTCGCCGGGGCCGCCGCGCTGGCGGCGCTTGCCGGGCTCGCCGGGCTCGCCGGCCCGATCGGCGCGGCCATGGGGGCGGGTCAGCCCAGGACCGGCGGTAAGCCCTCCACCCCTCCCACCACCCAACCTCCCAAGACGCCGCCCACCACCACGCCCGCAACCCCCAAGGACAGCCTCGCGCTGGACAAGATTCTCCGCAAGGGGGCCTCCGCCGACTGGTCGCTCAAGACGTATGTCCATCTCGACTCGTTCCAGCAGGTGAACGTGCAGAGCCCGACCACCGGCCCGGGCGCGGGCAACCCCAACGGCCGGCCCGCGGTCGAGTTCATCCCCTTCGACTTCAAGACCGCCGCGATCCTCTTCCCCGCGCTCGCCAAGACGGCCACCAGCGAGGGCGTTCCCAACGGCGTCTCGGCGCAGATCCGCGTCGACGGCAAGGCCGTCTCCTCCACGCCCACGTGGATCGACGACCTCCCCTGCGGCTCGCGCTATGGCAAGTGGGAGATGCGCGACATTACCGGTCGAACCATCGACTTTGATTTCGAGTCGCGGAGCAAGTCCTGGGAGCTCATCTTCGACGAGGCCCTCGCCGGCAAGATCCCCTGGCCCAAGGGCGGCCGGTGGTCCGGCGACGCCGCCTCGGCCCTGGGCACGCAGACGCTCGACAAGCTGGCCTACATCGATCCGGGCTCACCGGCCGTGAAGGCCGCGCTCGACAAGTGGACGGCCGGCAAACCGCCCCAGACCATCCCGCCCGTGCCGCTGGCCAAGTTCCTCGCCGGGCGCGTGCTCGAGGCCGTCCAGCCCTCGGGCAACGGCCTGATGACTTCCAACACCGGCCTGATCCAGGGCTTCCGGCTCATCGGTCCGGACGCCACGCTCCGCGACGGCCGCGCCAGCGAGCACGACATCGCCGCGCTGCTCTGCTCGTTCTACCGCGCCGTCGGCCTCCCGTCGCGTGTGGTCACCGGCTACGACGTCACCAAGAGCCAGGGCGGCAGCGCCGGCTTTGCCAAGCAGGCCGAGGGCGAGCTTCGCTCATGGGTCGAGTTCTGCGTGATGGACGAATCTTCGCCGGGCCCCACCGGCGCGCCCAAGTCCGCCTGGATTCCCGTCGACATCGTGCGCCAGCGCTCCAGCAGCTCCAAGGCCCCGCCCCTCGACCGCGCGTGGAAGTTCTTCGGCTCCAACGACGAGGCCGACGACGTCATCCCCATGGCTTTCCACTTCCACCCGCCGCTGAGCGGCATCGTGGCCCACGGCGCACCCTGCTTCTGGGGCTGGATGACCACCCCCGAGACGCAAACGGCCTCGCAGTCCATCCGCTTCATGGCCAGCACGCCGTCGCGATCCGCGGCCCCCAGGACCGGCGGCGGGTACAAGTAGCACAGTCCAACCGCACATTCCGTTGAATCGTGACACGGGCTTCCGGCCCGTGTTTTTCTTTCCCACGGCGCGATCGTCCGCAAAGCGAAACACCCTCCCGAGGCCGGCCTCGGGAGGGTGTTGTGTTTCTGAGCTAGATGTCCGCGATCAGCGGAGGCCGAGGCCCGAACGAACTTGGTCGTTCACGCCCGGATAGGCCCGCTCCTCCTCTTCCGTCTGGATGATGATCGTGGGCTTGATCAGCACGAGCAGCGACTGCTCTTCCTTGGTCTCCAGCCGGTTGGTGAAGAAGCGGTTGAGGATCGGGATCTTGCTGAGCACGGGCACGCCCGTCTCGACCTCGACCTCGGTGATGAGCCGCTGGCCGCCGATGAGCAGCGTGCCCTCGTCGGGCACCGTCGCCGTCGTGCGGACGCGGGTCACAGTCACCTGGGGCAGTTCGATGAACGACTGCGTCGACGCCGAGTTGACCAGCTGGCCGCCGGCGACGGCCGTCACGGGCGACTGCCGGATGCTGTCGATGCGCGACACGCCCGAGTCGACGTTGAGCGTCACATACCGGCGATCCGACGAGATGACGCCCTCGAGGAGCATCGTCACGCCTTCGGAGAGCACCGCCGTGGTCGGGTTGAAGCCGACGGCCGAGTTGCCGACGATCGGGTTGAGCTGCGAGATGAAGGCCTGCTGCGTCGCGACGTAGATGTTCGCCGTCTGGCCGTTGGTGAACGTCAGGCGGGGAGCCGTCAGACGCACCGAGCGCTTGTCGGCCTGCGTCGCCACGATCAGGAAGTTCACCTGGATGTCATCCAGGAACTGCCCGGCGATGCCCAGGGCCGGGGCCTGCTTGAGCACGGCCGAGGCGAAGTCGCCCTCGGCCAGGTTCGTCGTCAGACCCAGCGAGTTGCTCAGCGTGCCGATCGGCGACAGGTTCGCCGGGTTCGTCACCGCGATGGACTGCGGCGTGAGCGTGTTGGCCGGAACGGTCGTCGAGCCCTGGCCCGTCACCGAGCGCACGTTGCCCTGCACCGAGCCCGAGGTCGAGCCGAAGTTGAAGAAGTCGATCGGCTGCAGCGACGGATCCGCCGTGCGGGCCCGCGTCACCTGGCTGGAGTTCGCGTTGAACACCAGGTCGATGTCGAAGCCGATCTGCTCGAACCACGACTGGTTCACCAGCAGGAACTTCGTCTCCACATTGATCTGCATGTTGCGGATCTCGCGGAGCTTGGCCAGCAGGCCGACGATCTCGCGGTGGTTGCGCGGCGTGTTGGTGATGATCAGCGAGCCGTTGAGCTCCTGCACCGTGCCCGTGTCGCCGCCGCGGTCCTGCCAGCCGTCCGGATCGACGTTCGCCTCGATGATGTCGAGGATCTGGCGGATGCGCCGCTCGCGGGCCGCCGGGTCGTCCTGCTGCTGCTGGTTGTCGTTGCCGCCGGTGAAGGGCGACTGTCCGCCGCCGCCACCGCCGCCGCCGTTGGACTGCAGCACGTTGTTCAGGTCGATCTGCGGCACCTGGCGATAGTTCGGGATGGTGAAGAGCAGGTCCTGGATGTTGTAGATCACCAGCACCTTGTGCTTGCGGAGGGCCTCCTCGGAGGCGACGTTGATCACGCCGTTCTCAACCGCCCAGCCGGCCTTGGCCGTGGTGTCCTTGGACACCTTGCCCAGGATGCGCTCCAGGGCGTTCTTCACGCTCAGCTTGCTCTGCACCTTCAGCGTGACCTCAGAGTCCTTGTTCACGCCGACGTTCGCAAGGCTCTCCCAGTCCGCGTCGATGGGCAGCTGCGTCACCTGCGCCACGAACTTCAGCACGTCCTCGAACCGATTGTCCGTCAGGTCCACCGGGATCTTCGTCGCGTCCATCTTCGCCAGGACCGCGCGATTCTCCGGGCTCTCGGCGTAGGCCGCCGTCTCGCCGCGCTGCCACGTCTTGGTCGGCCAGTCGTTCGGGAAGTCCATCAGGTTCACGGGGAAGATCATCGCCTGCTGGTCGTCGAGCTGACGCTGCGCGGCGTTGAAGGTCTTCACCTGCTGCATGTTCTGGAACTTCTTGTAGATCGTCATGTCCCGCAGGATGTCCCGCAGCAGCAGCGCCGTCGGGTTGAGCGGGTCGATGAACAGCGTCTGGTCCACGATCTGCAAGGCCTCGTCGTACTTCTGCTCGGCCTGCAGGGCCCGGATGCGGTTGATGTTCTCGCGGACCTTGGACTCGCGCTCCGACAGGCGGTGCGACTCGAGGTTCGACGCGGTCTTCGCGGCCTCGTCCTCCTGCTTCTTGCGGGCCGCCTCGATCATCTCGCGCTGCTTCGCGTCGATCTTCGCCTTCAGGGCGTCGAGCTGCTTGTTGAACGCGTCGTTCTCCGAGTCGTTGAAGTACGCCCGCGCACGCGAGATCGAGAGCTTCGCGCCCGCGTAGCTGTCGAGGGCCAGCTCGGGCTGCCCCGCCGCCAGCTTGCTCTCGGCCTCCTTCACGCCCGTGTCGAACTCGGCCCGGGCCCGCCCGCGGACGATGTTCTCGGCCGCGACGGTCTGCTGCGCCATGTCGCGCCCGCCGAGCGAGGCGCCCTGGCGGACGCGGCACTCATCGATGCGCTTCTGCACGCGGTCCGCGTCCTCGCCCTTGATGTAGGCACGGAACTGGGCCAGCGCGAGCGTGTACTTGTCCATCGCCGTCGAGTAGTTCGCCCGGTCGAAGGCCGCGTCGCCCTCGGCGATGATCGCGTACGCCTGGCCGCGCATCGCCTGCGTCAGCAACTCATCCTGCGAGCCGCTCGAGGCCGGGGCCTGCGGAGCCGGGGCCGCCGCGGGAGCGGCCGGGGCGGGGGTCGCCGCGGGAGGCTGGTCGGCCGGCTGCGCCACCGCCGGAGCGGCAGGGGCGTCGGCCGGAGTCGGGGTCGCCGCGGGCTGATCGTTCATGGCCGGGGGCAGCGGCTCGGCATGGCCCGGCTCGCCCTCCTTCTTCGGACGACGAACGACGCCCGGCTGCTGCACCACACCAAGGCTCGAGACGGCCGCCGCGTCGAACCGCTGGCCCGTTGTGTTCTCGATCTCGATGATCTGGAGCTTCTGACGCTCGAGCATCGCCGACTGCTCGCCCGAGAGCTTCACGCCGGAGCGGAGCACCTCGAGGATCGAGGCCTTCGCCTCGGCGTACCGCTGCGCTTCAAAGTCGGCCTTGGCCTGCTCGATCCGCCCGGGGATCGCGGGCAGGATCTCCGCCCGGCGCTGCTCGACGGTGGCCAGCACGGCCTGTGCCCGCTCGCGCTGGGCCTTGGTCGCCGACGACTTCTTCGCCACCGCCGCGCTGTGGCGCTCGGCCTCGACAAGGTCGCCGCCCTGGATGGCCCACTCGCCCTTCTGCAGGGAGATGTCCAGCGGGTCCGCCGCGGTGATCTTCGCGTCGTTGGACTTCACCAGGCTCATGGCCTGGGCTCGGTCCGTCTCCGACAGCCGGTCGATCTCCGCCGAGCGGAAGAGCTGCTCGAGCAGGGCCTTGGCCTGCACGAACTGCCCCTGCTCGTGCAGCGCTCGGGCCCGGGCGAGCATCTCCGCCCCCGCGCTCGCGGGCGCGGCATCGAAGGGGTTCGGCGTCGCGCTCCCCGCGGTCTGCGCCAGCGCGCCGGCGGGGGTGACGGACAACACCGCGGCCGCCCCGATCATGGTCAGGGCGGACAGCGTGCGACGGTTCAAGTGGTGGCGATCAATCCGCATGTCGGTCTTCTCCGGGACGAACACCTATCGAAGGGTCAGGAAGGTAGGCGGGGATCAGTTTCGCAGGGTGGACGACGCGAGTTCCCCGGGCTTTCGCCCGATTCGGCTCGCTCCGTCACGGCTGGGCGGGCTGGACCCTTGCCGAGCGTCCCCGCGTGGGGACCATTGGCTCGCCTTTCGCCGCGCCCATCGCGCGTCAAAGGGGCCGTGAAGATACTGCGGTTCAAGCCCAAACGCAAACCGGCAAGTCAACTTCTTGGGGTTCGCGACCGAGTATCCGTCTGCGGGAGGGTGTGCGCACGGTGTTCCCAAGGGTTCCTCCCGACGGATCGATTCCGACGTCTATCCAGCCAAAGAGCAAGGGTCCGCAACGCGGAAGCCCCGGGACGAACTGTCGGTTGATCGCTCCTGAGAATCAGTTCAGCCATACCGCGTGCAGAGCGGCCGGCTCCATCATGTCAGGCTTCTGGCCGGTAGCCTTTTCCACCGCCGCACCGAAGTCCTCGGTGTTCCAGCGATCCGCGATCACCATCACCGGTTCAGGGGTGGTCTCCGGATCAATTTCCAAGCCACTCTTCTCGAACAGTGCCTCCAGCGCCGTCAGCGCGAGGTCCGTTGCGGCGTGGTACGAGTCGGCCGTCAGGAACACCTCCGCGTACCGAGGGGCCGGCGCTTCGTCGGTGGTGTCCCCGATCGGGGCATTGGCCTCCACCGCCTTTCGCTTGGATCCGCGCGGCGCCGGATCGCCCGCCTCCTCAGATCCCGCCTCTTCCCCCGCCGCCGTCGGCTGCTGCACCGGCGGGTCGCACCGCAGGATGCACCGCCACCCGGTAATCCCCAGATCGTGCCCCTCCTCGTCGACGTTGGTCTCCGGGTCGATGTTCAGCACCAGCCTCCACTCGTCCCGAAGCACCTCGACGATCTCATCGGCCGTCAACAGATCGGGCCGGTCGTCCGCTGTCTCGAGCACCGATCGGTGCTCGTGCGTCGCCGAATCCGCGCTCAGCAGTTCTTCGATCGGCTCCAGATCGAACGCGGTCAGCACCTTCTCCACCCGGTCCTTCCACGCCGCCTCGACCCGCACCGTCACCACCTTGTGCTCATCCACGAACACATAGAGGAACGGCTCCTCGCTCATCGCCCCAAAGCCCACCAGCCCGTCCTCGTAGAAAAACCCGCGGAAACGCCGGAGCGTCTCCATGAACCGGTCCATCCCCAAGAGGTCGTACGAGACGTACGGATCCACCTCGCGCCACTCGTCCTGACCGAGGAAATCCAGAATCGGAAACACACGCCCCGGCAGGATTGACAGCAGCGAACGGCACAGTGCTTCGACCCGCGTCGCCGGAACCAGAATGTCAAAGACATATCGGTCCGGCCATTCCTCCCAACCTCCTCCGCCTCCGCTCCCCCCCAGCCCCGGCGAATCCTCGGCATCACCGCCACCCCGCGGCGCCTCATCACCCGGCATCCCACCCGCACCCTCGCCCGACCCGTCGTCTGCGGGCTCGAACGCCGTCGTGTAGCCCGAGCGCGGCGGCGGACTCACAGGATCCACCGGGTACACACCCAGTGGAAACGCAAATCCCCCAACCTCCACACGCTTGATGGACTGATCGACGCGACATCGGGCCATAGGCACGAGGGTAGCGAGCCGTGCTCTCCACTGAAGCCCGCCACCCCACCGCTCGCGATTTCACCGTACCCTTCTCCATGCCCACCGATCTCGTCCTCGTCTCCATCGGCAACACCCGCACGCGCATCGCTCCGGTCATCGGCGGCGATCTCGAGCCCTCGCGCGGCGGCGTGGTCGCCAGCGACGATGCACCCGCCGTGGTCGCGGCCGTCCAGGATGCCTTCGGCGAGGACACGGGCGATCAGCGTTCCGTCATGGTCGCCAGCGTGAACGCCCCCGCCGGCGACCGCATCATCGCCGCGCTCGACGCCGCGAAGATCCGCACCCTCCGCTTCGGCTCCGGCGCGGACGAGACAACCCTGCCCATTCCCATCCCGCACACGCTCGACGACGCCTCCACCGTGGGGCAGGACCGGTTGCTCGACGCCCTCGGGGCCTACGCCCGCTCGAACCAGGCCTGCGTGGTCATCGACGCGGGCACCGCCGTTACCGTCGACTTCGTCGATGGCGAGGGCACCTTCCACGGCGGCGTGATCGCCCCGGGCCTTCGCATGATGCTCGGCGCGCTCCACGAGCACACCGCCGCGCTCCCCCTCGTCGAGCCCGCCCGCGAGCTCATGCCGCCCGCCACCGTCGAGGAGGGCCAACCCGCCTCCAACCCCTTCGGCAAGAACACCGCCCAAGCGATGGTCCGCGGCGCGGCCAACTCCATTCGCGGCCTCGTCCACCACACCATCGAGCAGTACGCCACCTTCTACGGCGCGTACCCGCGCGTCGTCGCCACCGGCGGCGACGCCCCGCTGCTCTTTGAGAACGACCCCCTCGTCGAGGCCATTGTCCCCGATCTCGCGCTCATCGGCATGCTCGAGGCCGCCAAGCGGCTCGACTCGCTCGCCACCGACGAGTAACACGCCCGGGATGAGCGAAGGCTCTGCGTAGCGAATCCCGTGGATCCCCGCGCGTGTCAGGCGATTGGCGAGAACACCATGCCGAGTTCCACCCGCTACCGCCTCGCCTCGCCGCCCCCGCTCCGAGCCAGCGGCGCGATCGGCATCGTGAACCTCGTCGGCGATGTCTCCGGCATGCTGGCGGCGCTCCGCACGCGGGATGTCGAAACCGGCCGCGCCGTCCTTCGTGAGATTCCCGGCGTCGACACGGTGGTCATCGCCCGCATCGCCCTCGACTCGGCGATGATCTTCCCCCACGCGGGCCCCGCGGTCATCACGCTCCTCGCAAACGCCCTCGAAGCAGCGGGCGTCGCCCGCGCGCCCAGCCTCTCGCCCCGCGAGGCCTACCCAGAGGCCGCCGATGAACTCGAAGCCCGCATGCTCGTCGCACTCGCCCGCGCCCAGAGCCCGCTCGCGATCGACCTGCTTCTCGACCAGCCGCGCCGGTGGGCCGCTCGTTCTCTCGACCAGCGCGACCCCGCCCACATCCTCCCCGACGAAGACTCCCGCCGACTCCGCCACCTCATCGATCCCCCACTCGTCGTCGCGCTGGGCGCACCCAACATCGGCAAGTCCAGCCTCGTCAACGCCCTTGCCGGCCGCGGCGTCGCCATCGTCGCCGACATGCCCGGCACCACCCGCGACCACGTCGGCGTGAGCCTTGATCTCGCGGGCGTTGTCGTCCAGTACGTCGACACCGCGGGCGTCTCACCCACGCCGAGCGATGACCTCGACCGCCTCTCCCAACAGGCCGCCCGCCGGATTGCTTCGGAAGCCGACCTCATCCTCCTTTGTGCCGACGCCATCGCCGATTACCCGGCACCGCCAGCCCCCCATCCGGCGATACTCCGAATCGGCCTTCGCGCGGACCTTGGCCCCCCGGCAGCCGGGGCCGATCTGCTCGTCAGCGTCACCAAAGGCTCGGGCCTTCAGGAACTTACCGCCGCCATCGGAGACCGCCTCGTCCCCCCGGCCATTCGGAAGGATCCCCGGGCGTGGGTGTTCTGGTAGGCCATCGAGCGACCGATACAGCCCTATCATCCCGGCTCGCCCCCCCACCCCCCTCCCCACACCCCTCTCCCGACTCACTCCCCGGGGCCCGGCGAACCCTCACCCGACAAAGGCAACACCCCATGGCGATGGAAGAACGGCAACGGCAGATCAAGGAAGGCGCTGGTCTCGAGGAATCGCGGCTGAACACCGAGTTCATCGAGATGATGAAGAAGTGGGGTCCCCACCTCATCACCGTCGTGGCCATTCTCGCCGGGCTCTGGGCCGCCCGTGACTGGTGGAACCGCAAGGTCGAGGCCCGCGCCGACGACGCCTTCTCCTCCCTCGAGAAGGCCATCCCGCGCGACAACACCCCGCTCAACCCGTCCGTCTTCGAGCGCATCGCCGAGGACCACGCCACCGGCACCGCCGTTCCGCTCGAGGCCCGCTCGCTGGCCGCCGGCGTCCACCTCGAGGCCGCCCGCACCGGCGTGCCCATCGGCGAGAAGCTCGGCACCGACAACAAGCTCCCCGAAGGCAAGAACTTCCTGACCGCCGAGGAGAAGAAGGCCGAACTCACCAAGGCCGAGGCGCTTTACACCGCCATCGTCGCCGGGGCCGACTCGTCCATGGGCCAGACCAACATCGCCATCGGCGCCCTCACCGGCCTCGCGGCCATTGCCGAAGACCGCGGCGAGTTCGACAAGGCCAAGGACTTTTACCAGAAGGCCAGCGCCAAGGCCGCCGAGAAGAAGCTCGATCAGCTCCAGGCCATCATCAAGAAGCGCATCGACACGCTCGACACGCTCAAGAACCCGCCGCGCCTCTACGCCTCGTCGGAGCTCCCCGGCGGCGGCGAGAAGCCGATCGTCGCGCCCATGGGCGGCGTCATCGGCAAGACCGATTCCGGTGAGACCATCCAGCTCGGCGGTCCAAACGACGGCAAGCCCGGCATCGTTGAGATCCCCGGCGGCGGCAAGCTCGTCCCGGTCGGCCCGCCGCAGATCACCACCAGCAGCGGCACGCGCCCGGCCACGCCCGAGGAAGCCAAGGCCGCTGAAAAGCCGGCCGAGAAGCCCGCCGAGAAGCCGGCCGATCCCGCCAAGCCGGCCACGCCGTGAACCCGAATGATCCGAAGCCTTCAAGGAGCGGGGCCCACACGCCCCGCTCTTCTTCAATTGTACAGCACGGCGGCAAAGTCGATCCCGATGCACTCCTGAAGCGCATCCGCGAGGCCCAGCCCGCGGACTCGCCCGACGATTTCGACGACACCGGCGAGCCCATCCTTACAACACAGGACTCCGACCAGCAGGTCGCGCCCGGGGGGGCGGTCGACGACGACGCCCCCAACCGCGTCGTCTTCGTCCTGCAGCGCGATCTCGACAAGCGGCTCGACAAGTACCTGACCGACCGCATCACGTTCATGAGCCGCACGCAGCTCCAGCGGCTCATCGACGAGGGCGGCGTCACGGTCAACGCCAAGCGCCCCAAGGCCTCCACCAAGCTCCGACAGGGCGACCGCGTCGAGGTCTACGTCCCGCCGCCCCCGCCCACCGAGATTCAGCCCGAGGACATCCCGCTGAGCATCGTCTACGAGGACGACGTGCTCGTGGTCATCAACAAGTCCCCGGACATCATCGTGCACCCCGCCCGAGCCCACAAGGGCGGCACGATGGTCAACGCCCTCGCGTGGCACTTCCAGCATCGCTCCCCCACCGGCGGCGCGCTCTCGGGCGTCGGCAAGGAGTTCGCCCGCCCCGGCGTCGTGCACCGCCTCGACCGGCAGACCTCCGGTCTCATCGTCTTCGCCAAGACCGACGAGGCCCACTGGCGCATCGGCCAGCAGTTCGAGCGCCGCACCGTGGACAAGCGCTACCTCGCGCTCGTCCACGGTCTCTACGAACCGCCCGTCGACGTCATCGATCTCCCCCTCGGCCCCCATCCCTCGCGCGAGAAGGGCTATCGCGAGAAGTACGTCGTCCGCCACGACGTGCTCGGCAAGTCCGCCCTCACCATCGCCCGCGTGCGCCGACACTTCACCGGCCCCACCAAAGAAGCCTCCGCCTCGCTCCTCGAGCTCGAGCTCAAGACCGGACGCACCCACCAGATCCGCGTCCACCTTTCTCACCGGGGTTTCCCCATCGTCGCCGACGACATGTACACCGGAAAACTTGCCGCGGGCATGACGCGCGTCGCGCTCCACGCCGCAACCCTCCAGTTCAAGCACCCCGCCGACGGTCGCCCGATGGCCTTTCAGGCCCCGCTCCCGGCCGACATGGCCGCGGCACTCGCCACCCTTGCGAATATGGACAACTTGTCAACTGTCCAAACACCGCCCGGCAGCACCGTGCGTCTGGAAGGGGAAACCTGATAGCATGGGCCCTGCCCACGGACGGGCAACCACCCCCCCCCCACCCCCCCGGGGAGGGTTCTTGGCATGGATGCCGAAGTCTCGCGTGCATGCACCCGTGCGTGCGCGTGTTTTGTTACTCGCACTTCCGGAGACCAGCCCCATGCGCAGCAGGACGAAGCGCTCTTCCCTCCTCTCCTTCACCGCCCTTGCCCTGACCGCCCTCGCCGGCGGGTGTGGCGGGGGCGGCGGACCCGGCAGCGTCGCCGGACGCTACCTCGTCACCGTGGGCGACGCCGACATGGCCGCGTCCGCCCTCGCGACGAGCGACCTCGGCCAGCGCGACGAGGCCCTCCGAGACACGCTCACCGTCGTCAGCCTGCCCATCACCGAGCCGATCACCAAGTTCGCCCAGCTCGAGGTCTCCAACTCCGCCCTTTGCCCGCCCACCTGCCTCTCGGTCACCAAGGACGGTCGCTACGCGTTCGTCGTCGAGTACCGCGGCCAGGCCGGCGCCGAGGCCAAGACCATCGCCGACCTGCCCATCGGCAACAAGCTCACGGCCGTCGATCTGGCCAATCCCCTCGCCCCGGTCATCTGCGCCACCGCCGAGGTCAGCAAGGAGCCCATCGCGGTCGCCGTCCATCCCGATGGCGATCTCGTCGCGGTCGTGGCCCAGTCGCCGCGCCAGCAGATCGTGATCGTCCCCTTCAAGAACGGCCAGTTCACGGGCGAGCCCGCCGCGTGGCCGCTCCTTGGACTCGACAACGACGAGGCCAAGCCCACCAGCATCGCCTGGCACCCGGGCGGCAGGGTCCTCGCCGTGACGCTGCAGGACCGAGGCGAGGTCATGTTCTACGAGTTCAAGCGCTCCGGCCCCGACGGCGGTGGCATGGCCATCTCCCCGTGGGGCGAGCCCGTCAAGGCCGGAAAGGCGCCCTTCTCCGGCACGTTCACGCCCGACGGCCGCCACTTCATCGTCAACGACGTCCGCTGGGGCAAGGACGTCGAGGGCTACAACGTCGGCGCGCCCGAGGGCACGCTGATCTCCATCCGCATCGGCGACATGGCCGCGGGCCCGGATTCCTCCGAGGGCGCGCAGGCCGCCAGCGTCGTCGTCTCCAGCGTCAACGTCGGCATCAGCCCCGTCGGCGTCGCCATCAACTCCGACGGCAACCTCATCGCCACCGCCAACCTCCGCCGCTCCTACCTCCCCGACGGCGACCCGCGCATCGACCCGAACCAGCCCTCGCGCGGCGGCTCGATCTCGCTGGTCATGCTCGCCCGCGACGGCACGCTGACCAACGTCGACGAGTACCCCATCAACGCCATGCCCGCGGGCATCTGCTTCGACGCCAAGAACCGCTACGTCTGCGTCACCCAGTTCCGCTCCTTCGACGCCGACGCCGTCGACGGAGAGGTCGGCTTCTGGCGCGTCCAGAACAGCGGCACCACCCCCTCCCTCGACGCGGCCGAGTTCTACGTCGGCGTCGGCAAGGGCCCCCACGGCGTGCTGATTGTTCGGTAAGAAGGCATCGAGGCACCAAGGCATCTAGGCATCAAGCAAAAGGCCCCGAGCGAAATCGCCCGGGGCCTTTGTCTTTTCACTCGATGCCTTGGTGCCTCGATGCCTTCCTTCACTTCTTCTTGGGTTTCCCATCATCCTCCCCAAAGTCGATGTCAAAGTCGCTCTCGCTCAGGTCCGCGATGATGCTCGACAGGTCGTCGTCCTTCTTCGCGGGCTTCGGCGCGGCCGGCTTGGCCGCGGGCTTCGCTCCACCGGCTGAACCGGCGGGCGCCTTCTGCCCTGTCCACGTCGGCACGCCATCGGCCCCCGGCTTGCCGCCCTCGCTGTCGCCCGGCCCCACCGCCCCGTTGGCCCACGAGATGATCGGGTCCACGGCCTTCGGGTGCCCGTCGATCCGCACCACCAGCACCACCGGCCCGACCGAGATCAGGTCGCCGGGGATGAGCTCGCGGGTCTTCACCCGCTCCTTGTTCACATAGGTGCCGTTGCTGCTCTTGAGGTCACGAACGACGAGTTCGTCATCCTCTTCCAGCAGCTCGCAATGCTTGCGGGAAACGGCCGCGACGGGCACGCGGAGTTTGCACTCCTCGCCCCGTCCGATGGAGATCGGCAGATGCATCGCGGGAAGCTCGCGGCTCTTGCCGTCGGCGGTGACCATGACCAGGGAGACGTTCACGCGCAACCTATCCTTTCGCGTCCGTTCCCGCCCTCCCCGAAGCCAATCGCCGATGACGCCGCACAAGCATATCGAAGTGGGAAGTGGGAAGGCGGAAGGGGGAGGTTCCGATCAAACATCGGGGCCACCCGCCATTCCGCTCGGACAGTTCACCGCTCCACCCCGCCAAGCCTCCCACCCCCTTTCTTCCCTTCCCCCCTCCGACCTCGCCCCTCCGACCTCCCTCTACATCCACACGCCCTTCTGCGTCCACAAGTGCCACTACTGCGATTTCTACTCCTTCGTCGACACCCGCGACCGGCAGGAGGCCTTCGTCGATCGCCTCATCGATGAACTCAGCCGGCTCGCCCCCCACTGCGGCACGCTCGACACCATCTTCGTCGGCGGCGGCACGCCCAGCCTGCTCCGCGTCGACCTCTGGGATCGCCTCCTGCGATCCCTCGGCGATCTCTTCGACCTCTCGACCATCCGCCGCCCATGGACGCCCGAGCACGCCGACCCTTGGCGCCCAGTCACATGCGGTGAGTTCACCGTCGAGTGCAACCCCGAGTCGGCAACCCCGCAGCTCATGGCCGCGCTCCGCACCGGCGGCGTGAACCGCGTGAGCATCGGGGCACAGTCGTTCATCGATCGCCATCTCAAGACGCTGGAGCGCTGGCACAACCCCGAGAACGTCGCCAAGGCCGTCGAATCCGCCCGCGCGGCCGGAATCCCCCGACAGTCCATCGACCTGATCTACGCCATCCCGGGCCAGACGCTCGACGAGTGGGACGCCGATCTCCGCCGCGCATTGGCGATGGGCACCACGCACCTCTCCTGCTACAGCCTCACCTACGAGCCCAACACCGCCATGACCAAGCGCCTCGCCCTCGGCGAGTTCGCGCCGGCGCCCGAGGAGCTCGAGGAGGCCATGTTCACGCACACCGTGGGCACGCTCCGCTCGGCGGGCCTCGACCGCTACGAGGTCAGCAACTTCGCCCGCCCGGGACACGAGTCGCGTCACAATATCGCCTATTGGATCCAGACCCCCTGGCTCGGCGCGGGGCCGAGCGCAAGCAGCCACGTCATGGAAAGTGCACGGGGTGGCACTGGCAGCTCGTCTGCCAGTGGTGATCTGCGAAGCCGCACAACAACAGGTAGCTACCGCTACAAGAACATCCCCCGCCTCGGCGACTACCTCGACACCTCCGGCCTCGCTCCCGTCGTCGATGTCGAATCCCCCGACGCGCTCCGCCTCGTCCGCGAGAAGCTCATGATGGGCCTGCGCCTCGGCGCGGGCCTCGAAATCGCCCCCATCCTCCGCGATCTTGACGCGCTTTCGCCCCGCTCTTCCGAGCGCCTCCGCCGCATCGCCGCCGCCAAACACTCGCGCGGCCATATCACGATGACCGACCATCGCTGGACCCTCACCGACCCGGGGTTCCTCCTCTGCGACGCCATCGCCGCTGAAATGATGCAATCGGTGCGCTAAACAGAGGCCCGGGCGCAAGCCGGGCACCCCCACTCACCCAACCTCATCCCCGCCCTCCGCGGCCGCCTCCGCCCCTTCCACCTTCGGCGCCATCCCCGGCCGGTGCAGCCCCACCATCCGCAGCGTCCGCCGAAGATCCCCCGGCCAGTTCGTCCGCACATCAATCGCCTGCCCCGTGATCGGATGCGTGAACGCCAGCCGGTGCGCGTGCAGCGCTACCCGCGGCGACACCGTGTGCACCCGGCGCGGCCCGTAGAACGTGTCCCCCAAGAGCGGCATCCCGATCGCCTCCATGTGCAGGCGGATCTGGTGCAGCCGCCCCGTCACCGGCCGCGCCTCGATCAGGCTGGCCATGTGCGAACTCTCCAGCACACGCCACGCCGTGATCGCGGGCTTGCCGCCCTTGCTGATCTTCGCGAGCTTCATCTTCCCCTTCGGCCCGCCCCAATGCTCCTGGTCGTGCCCCTCCTCGATGGGCATGCGGATCACGCCCGATCGCTCCTTGGGCACGCCGTCCACGATCGCCCAGTAGAACTTGCGGATCTCACGCTTCACGAACATCTCGCGCAGCGCGTCGTACGCGGGCACGCGCAGCCCCACGATCAGCAACCCCGACGTGTCCTTGTCCAGCCGGTGCAGAAGCCCGAAGTCGCGCGAGGCCCCGAGGTTCTGCAACTGCTTGCCGAACCGCGCGAACAGCCCGTTGAGCAGCGTGTCGGTCGTGTGCCCCTTCCCCGGCTGCGTCGGCACGCGCGGCGGCTTTTCCACCACCAGCAGGTGCTCGTCCTGCCAGGCGATGCCGAAGGTGATGTGCTCGTTGGGTTCGACCGTGAACATGGGATCGGAAGTACGAAATACGAAGCGGGAAGTACGAGCGAAAGCCGCTCATCGCTCGAATCGTATCACCCGCACTCGGATAACCTGCCTTTGTCTCCAACTTCGTACTTCGTACTTCCCACTTCGTAGTTCGACCTTTATCCTCCCCCATGCCCCCGGTCCTCGACGAAGCCCTCTGCATCCGCCAATGGGACTGGTCCGAGACCAGCCAGACGGCCATGCTCTTCTCCCGGGCCCACGGCCTGCTGAGAGTCCTCGCCAAGGGCTCGCGCCGGCCCAAATCGCCCTACTCCGGCGGCATCGATGTGCTCACCCGCGCGAACATAGGCGTCATCGTGCGTCCCCAGTCCGAGCTCGCCCTGCTCACCGAGTGGGACCTCGCCGAGACCTACCCCGCCCTTCGTTCCAGCCTCCCCGTCCACAACGCCGGCCTGTTCATCGCCGACCTGCTCCACCACGCCGTCACCGACCACGACCCCCATCCCGCGCTCTACGACGCGGCGATCGAGTCCCTCCGCCTCATGCGCTCCCCCGCCGACGTTCACCCCGCGCTCCTCGCGTTCCTGTGGACGCTCCTGCAGGAGACCGGCTACACGCCCGCGCTCGACCGCGACGTGCGCGCAGCCGGCGCCCCGCTCGCGCCAGCCCCGTCCTATCGCTTCGCCCCGGACCTCGGCGGCCTCACCGCCGACGAGCCGCACGGAGGCCCCGACCCTTCCGCGCCCGCGACACGCTCGTGGCGCGTCCGCGCCGCCACCGTGGACCTTCTCCGCGCCCTTGATGCGCGCGGGCTCGAGGGTGTGGCCGCGCTCAACCCCGAACCACGCGCCGTCGAGCGGGCCGCCCGCCTCCTCGCCTCCTACCTCCGCCACATCCTCGGCCAGGAGCCGGCCACCATGCCCCTGATCTTCGGCCGCCAACTGCCGCGATAACCGGGGCGATAACTCCTCTCGCGACCGGCAATTCCCCCGCAACGCGGCCACCCCAGACCAACCCATGAAGGCCCGCCCTCTCCGGACCGATCCATCCGTCGGCCCTCGAACGATCGTGCGCGGATGGATCCGCGCCCGCGTCCGCCCGGGCGTCCTGTCACGGCCGACACCGATGAACCCAGACCTGCTCGAACGCGTGCTCGCCTGTCGCGACTTGCCGACATTGCCGGCCGTCGCCATGCGCGTCGTCGAGCTCACCGGCAACGACTCGGTCAACGTCAAGCAGCTCGCCGACGCCATCCAGAACGATCAGGCCCTCGCGGCCAAGATCCTCCGCACCGTCAACTCCAGCCTCTACGCCATCCGCACGCGCTGCTCGAGCATCAACCAGGCCATCGTCATGCTCGGCATGTCGGCCGTGAAGTCCCTCGCCCTCGGCTTCACGCTCGTCTCGGCCATCCGCGACGCCAAGACCGCCGGCCTGGACATGGACGAGCACTGGCGACGCGCCCTCTACACCGCCATCGCCGCCCGCTGCATCGCCCAGAAGGCCCGCCTGCCCAACCCCGAGGAGTGCTTCCTCGGCGGCCTGCTCCAGGACGTCGGCATGGTCGCGCTCTACCTCACCCTCGGCCGCCCCTACCTCGAGGTCATCGCCGCCGCCAAGGGCGACCACCACGCCGTGATGAAGCACGAGCTCCGTGTGCTGGAGGTCCACCACGCCGACGTGGGCGCGATGCTCGCCAAGCGCTGGAAGCTCCCCGAATCGCTCGTCATGCCCATCAAGTACCACGAGCGCCCCACCGCCGCGCCGCTCGAGCACACCGGCGTCGTCCGCGCCGTCGGCCTTGGCAACATCGCCGCCGACGTGCTCTGCTCGCCCGAGCCCGCGGTGGCCCTCCGCCGCTTCTACGAGCGGGCCCAGCAGTGGTTCTCGCTCGACTACAGCCAGGCCGACGACGTGCTCCGCTCGATCCACGAATCCGCCCGCGAGGCCCGCGCCCTCCTCGCCGTTCCCCCGGGCGATCTCCCCAACACCCTCGCCCTTCTCCAGGCCGCCCGCGAGCAGCTCCGCAACACCGGCATCCACGAGGGCGAGCACGGCTCGCAGGCCCATCCCTCCGCCGACGCTCAGACCGTCGACGACCTCACCGGCGTCGCCAGCCGCCTGCAGTTCGACCGCGCCCTCGTCGCCGCCTTCGAGCAGACCCACCGCGGCGTCGGCCCACTCTCCGTCGCCCTCTTCGAGGTCGACGAGCTCGAGGCCATCACCGACCGCTTCGGACGCGACGCGGCCGACACCGTCCTCATTTCCGTCGCCGGAAAGATCGAGCAGTGCGTCGCCCCCATGGGCGGCCTCGTCGCTCGCTACGACGCCTCCCGCTTCGCCGCCCTCATGCCCCGCATCGATCGCGCCGGCGCCGTCCGCGCCGGCGAGGCCTCCCGCCAGCACATCGCCGCCGAGAAGATCCAGCTCGTCGCCGCCAAGATGGGCGCGCCTCCATCCATCACCGCGAGCGTGAGCGTCGGCGTCGCCTCCGTCGACGAATCGAGCGTCAAGCGCTTTGAAGAGCCCGGCGCCCTCATGGGCATCGTCGAGCAGGCCGCGCGGGCCGCCCAAAAGGCCGGCCAGAACGCCATCCGCGTCTACGCCCCGGCGGCGTGACCGAGAAATGGCAAATCGCAAAGAGCGAATGGCAAATCAAAGAGACACCAACCGGAGCGTTGTGTTCTCGTGCCGCATGCCATTTGCCATCTGCTATTTGGGCAAAAGCCACCCCACCGTGCGCGGCCGCAGCGGGAACTCCTCGAACACCGCCCGCACGTCCTCAACCGTCACCGCGTTGATACGCGAGAGCTCCTCCTCCAACGTCGTGTACGAACCGAGATAGGTCCACTGCCGCCCCAGCCGCTGCATGCGGCCGCCGGGGCGCTCGCCCGCCAGCGTCACGCCCGTGGCCGCCTTGCACCGGATCTTTTCGAGATCGGCGTCGCACAGCGTGTCGCGCAGGCCCGCGATCTGCTTCTCCACCGTGGCCCAGATCTCCTCGCGCCGCTCCGGCTCGCACGCGATGTACACGAGGAAGTCCCCCGTGCCGTCCTTGGGCTCATACCCCACCTCCGCCTGCTCCGCAAGGCCCGTCTCCACCAGCGACCAGTGCAGACGGCTGTTGTCCGGCCCGCCCAGCACCTGCGCCAGCAGGCTCGCCGCGTAGCGCTTCGGGTCGTTCGACGCCGGCGCGGGCGCCAGCACCACCAAATACGCCCGGCTCACCTTCTCATCGCGGATTTCCACCGTTCGGTCCACCAACGCGGGCCCGCCCGGTGTCCGCGTCGCCCCCGTCCGCTGCCACGACCCGCACCGCGCGTTGATCTCCTCAACCGCCCGGTCAAAGTCCACCTTCCCCGCCAGAGCCACCACGGTGTTGTCCGCCGAGTATCGCGCGCGGAAATAGTCCCGCATCTGCGTGCTCGTCAGGTCCGTGATCGTCTGCTTGGTCCCCAGCACCCGGTGGCCCAGCGGGTGCTTCCGCCCGTCGGCCCACGAAAAGTGCTCCTCCATCACCCGCTCGTAGAGCACCCAGAACGGATTGTCCTCGTACATCGCGATCTCTTCAAGGATCACGTTCTTCTCGGTGTCGAAGTCGTCCTGGCGCAGCGCGGGCCGCATCATGTCCGAGAGGATCTCCAAGCCCCCCTCATCGCCCAGCACGTGCTCCGGCAGCACCGTCGCGTGGAAGCACGTCATCTCCCCCGACGTGTACGCGTTGTTTTTGGCCCCGATCTTGTCGAAATCGCGGTTGATCTTCTCGGCCGTGCGCTTCGCCGTCCCCTTGAACATCATGTGCTCAAGGAAGTGGCTCACCCCCATCACCACGGGCTGCTCGTCCCGCGCCCCGGTCTTCACGAAGAACCCCGCCGCGGCCGAGTGGCCGTGCGGGTCGCACTCGGCCACCACCGTCAGCCCGTTGTCCAGCACCGCTTTGCGAAAGGTCACAGCCATGCCCAAGTCTAACCGGGCCGCGCCCGTCCAATAACGCCCGCATATCCGGAACTCCTCCCGCACCCCCGGCACAGGCCGCGTGCCGGCGAGCCGCCCCGCCCGCCTTGCTGGTGTCGCCCCGGGCTCGGGGCACCTTTGCAGCACAACGCAAGATCAGGAGCCCGGAACATGAAGACCCGCACCAGCCGTCGCATCGCCGACTCGTTCGATCACCGTCTCGAATCGCTCGAAACCCGCGCCGTGCTCAGCGCCGATGCCGGCGCCACTGCAACCGCCGCCCCCCAACCCCGCCACTTCCGATCATCCAGGTCCTCGTCGCGGACGCGGCCTTCCTCTCCGCCGCCAGCGATCTCCGGCGACGCCTCGCCCCCGCCGCGAACAACGACGCCGACATGTACGACTTCGGCAGCGCGTGGGGAGCCCAAGCCCCCGCCGCGGCCCAGGCCGCGTCGTCCGTCGACCTCGACAACGGCGCCGTCGACCAGACCGGCGACCGCCCCGCGTGGACCATCACCCCCGCCGACACCCGCCGCGGGCATCCCACCCAGTGGGCCGCCCCCGCCGAGTACACCCCCATGCCCGCCGAGTTTGGCCCGCAGGCCGACGCCCCCGCGACCCCCTCCACCACCATCGCGGCCCCCGCCCCGATCGCCAACGCTCCCGAAACACCCGTCACCAACGCCGCCGATCAGACCCCCGTCGTCTTCGCCACCGGTGGAGCCCCCGCAGCCGAGACCTCGTTCGTCTGGATCGAATCCTCCGACTCCTGGCTCCTCACGACCAAGGCCAAGGCCGCCGAGCAGGTCGTCATCCAGAGCACGTTCGTCGGCAACTGATCACGCCGAGGCAGTCCCGAGAGCGGGCAACCTGCGCAGAATATCCCGACACACACCCGCCGGGTCCGGCGCGCCGCACACCGCGCTCGACACCGCCACGCCGCGGCATCCCACCGCCGCCAGTTCGCCCACGTTCTCCGGCGTGATGCCCCCGATCGCCAAGTGTGGCACCCGCGCTGTCGCGGCCTCCGCCAGATACTGCCGCAGATACGCCGCGCCCGCGATCACCGGCTTGTGCTTCGTGCTCGTCGCGAACATCGGTCCCACGCCGCACACATCCGCCCCATCCCGCGCCGCCCGCAACGCCTGCTCCATGTTCGTCGACGAGACGCCCACCAGCAGCGCCATCCCCGCCACCCGCCGCACCGCCGCCACCGGCAGATCCTCCTGCCCCACGTGCACGCCATCGGCCCCCGCGAGCAGCGCCACATCCGGCCGATCGTTGATCACACTCGCCGCGCCCGTCTCGCGGCACATCGCCACCACCCGCTCCGCCCGTCGCAGCAACTCTCCATCCGCCAGCCCTTTCTCGCGAAGCTGCACACAGTCCGCGCCGCCCTCCAAGGCCGCGGCCACAACCTCCTCCCACGACCGCACGCCGCACAGCGACTCGGTCACCAGCACGCACAGACGCCACTGCCGCGCTCGCCCCATCCCCAGCGCCATCACCAGCCGTCGCTCGAGCTCGTACACGCGGTAGCGCAGACTCTTGGCCATCGCCCCGGCGTCGGTCTCACCCGCCGCGCCCCCGCCGACCTTCACACACTCCTCAATCACCCGCAACGCCTCCCCGGCCCGCTTCCCCGCGGCCACCGCCACATCCCGGATCGTCGCCCGATGCCGCTCCGCATCCGCCGTCAGCGGCGTCCCCCCCACTCCCACATCCCCGGGCGTGTCCCGCCACGCCTCCACACACCGGCACGCTCCGGGCAGCGCATCCACGATCGCCCGCACCCCGTGCCGCGCATCCTTCAGGCCGGCCGCCAGCTCCCCATCACTCAGAACAAACCGCGCGCAGTCCTCCATCACCCGCAGCGCCTCACGAGCCCGGTTCAGGTTGGCATCAAGCATGCGCGAAGAGTTTTGCACAGCATGAGGGTAAGAGCCCCCGCCGCCGACATCCGACATCGCACATCCCACATCGCCCCGTTACCATCCCGCCATGGCCACCGCCCCCTCGCTCGTCTCCGCCGCGCCCGAGCCCTGCGTCATCGTCATCTTCGGCGCCAGCGGCGACCTCACCCATCGCAAGCTCATCCCGTCTCTCTACGACCTCTACCGCGAGAACGCCCTCCCCGAGCGCACCGTCATCGTCGGCGTCTCGCGCACAGCCATGACCGACGATGCCTTCCGGGCCACGCTTCTCCCCTCCGCCCAGAAGTTCTCCGCCGGTTTCGATCAGGCCATCTGGAACCGCTTCATCAAACAGGTCCACTACCAGCCCGGCGACGCGGCCGAGATGACCCCCAGCGGCCCCGTCCCCGCCCGCATCAACGCCCTCGCCCGTGAAGCAAACATTCTCAAGCCCTCCGGCTCGCCCAACATCCTCTTCTACCTCTCTGTCTCCCCGAATCTCTACGAGCCCATCATCGAGGCCATCGGCAACGCCGGCCTCGTTTCCGAGGGCAAGCGCTGGTGCTCCATCAACCCGCACGAGTCCTCCTGGCAGCGCATCATCGTCGAGAAGCCTTTCGGCTGGGACCTCGCCTCCGCCATGTCCCTCAACCGCGCCCTCGGGCGCGTCTTCGAGGAGGACGCCATCTTCCGCATCGACCACTACCTCGGCAAAGAGGTCGTGCAGAACATCGCCGTCATGCGGTTCTCCAACGCCATCTTCGAGCCGCTCTGGAACCGGACCCACGTCGACCACGTCCAGGTCACCGCCGCCGAGACCGTCGGCGTCGGCTCCCGCGCCGCGAACTACTACGACTCAGGCTCGGGCGGCGCGCTCCGCGACATGGTCCAGTCGCACCTCCTCCAGGTCCTCGCCCTCGTCGCCATGGAGCCCCCGAGCGCCTTCGACGCCGGCGCGATCATGCGCGAGAAGATCAAGCTCTTCAACTCCGCCGAGGGCATGAGCGTCGAGGCCGCCCCCGCCAACGCCGTCTTCGGACGCTACGGCCCCGACGCCAAGACCGGCGAGCCCGCCTACGTCAACGAGAAGGGCGTCACCCCCGCCAACAACACCGAGACCTACGCCGCCATCCGCCTCGGCTTCGACAACTGGCGATGGAGCGGTGTTCCCTTCTTCCTCCGCTCCGGCAAGAAGATGGCCACCAAGCTCACCGAGGTCGTTGTCGTCTTCAAGCGCCCGCCCACCCACGTCTTCAAGCATCTCGACGCCGATCCCGGCTCGCGACTGGCCAACCGCATCGTCATCAACATCGCCCCCAGCGAGGGCATCTCCCTCCGCATCGACGGCAAGGTCCCCGGCGGCGCACTCGGATCCTCCAACGGCTTCCGCATCGCCTCCGCCAAGCTCGACATGGACTACCAGAACGCCTTCGGCGGCGAGCCCATCGAGGCCTACGGCCCCCTCATCCTCGACGCCATCCGCGGCGACCGCACCCTCTACAAGCACCGCGACGAGGTCGAATCCTCCTGGCGCATCTGCCAGCCGTTCCTCGACAGCCGCGCCGTCCGATCCGCCATCGAGACCTACACCCCCGGTTCGTGGGGACCTCCCGGTTCCGACGCCCTCCTCGCCAAGGACGGTGCCTGGTGGCACAACCCCGCCGCCAACGACGTCCGGTAACCGCCGCCAGCCACCATTGGCCGCTTTTTGCTTCCCCGCACCCAACGTGCCTTGTCAGTCGTACCGGATTCAGGCACAGTACCAGTGTCTAAGCCCCAGTGTTCGGGAACCGATCGGAGCGGAGGGTTCTCTCCGTTCCCACGATGGGTGCGCCATGCCGCGATTGAATCGACATTCCGCTCGTTTTCCGTCTGCCGCGATCAGCCTGACCGCTGGCCTTGCCGCCGTCAGTGCCTGCTCCCTGGCGCTTGCCGGCACCATCGACGAGCCCCGCGCCACGGTCACCAACATTCAGACCCAGCGCGTCTTCCTGCGCCGGATCGCCCACACCGCTCCCGTCCCACCGTTCCAGTCGCGCGGCCCGGGCTGCAACCAAGTCGTCACCTCCCTGGCCACCGGATTCGATCTGCTCGACCAGGGTTCGGAAATCACCCTCGAGGCGGGCATGGTCGAACTCGAAGGCTTCGGCCAGGAGTACATCGTCCCCGATCCCAACCCCGCCACGCCGCAAAACGAAGCGTTCCCGATCACGATCAATCTCATCGAGTTTGTCGTGGGCACCGTCGGCACCATTTCAGGGAGCAACGGCCAGAACGTCAACGTCGGCTACACCATCGACGTCTACGACGGCGCGCCCGTCGCGGGCGCCACGCCCGTGTTCTCCGTCTCCTCCACCAACGACACCGCCAGCAACCCCGATCTTCCCGCGGACGTGTCCATCCAGCGGCTCGGCGGCAGTGCCTGCCAGCCTTGCGCCGACAGCAATCTCTCCGCCTCCGTCGTGAAGGTCCAGTTCTCCGTCGACCCCGGTGATCCGGACCAGATCGTCATCCAGGGCAACGATCAGTCCGGCGGGGTCTCCACCGGACGATTCACCGTCATGGTCCGCCTTACGCGGATGAACGACCCGACCCCGTACGCCGCCTGCTCCTACGGCCTCGCCAACCAGTGCGGCCCGCTCAACCGCTGCAACAACGGCTTCATGGCCGTTGAGTCCCTCAGCACCGGCGCCCTGAACTACGCCTCGCGCAACTGGATCTCGATCCGCAGTTGCGGCCCCTTCGCCTGCAACGGCGGCGACTACCGCTTCAGCCAGCTCAACGCCCAGGGCGGTCTCTCCAGCGCCTGCCGCCCAAGCCGCGACACACTCCTCCAGACCACGTACACGCCCGCCGTCTGCACCGTCGCCAATCAGGGGGCGTGCTGCGCCGCCGCGGGCAACTGCACGATCACCACCTCCACCGCCTGCGCCGGAACCTACCAGGGCAACGGCGCAATCTGCGCACCCAATCCGTGCCCACAACCCGGCACCGGCGCGTGCTGCATCAACGGCGCCTGCGCATCGCAAACCGAGTCCGATTGCGTCGGCAACGGCGGTGTCTTCCAGGGCTCCGGCTCCACATGCGCGGGCACGACATGTCCGTCCTCCGGCGGTGCGTGCTGCCTGGGCACCATCGGCTGCGGTCCGGCCTCCCCCGGCGAGTGCGCCCTCATCAATGGCGTCTATCAGGGAAACGGTACCGTCTGCGGCCCTGGCTCCGCGAGCAACCCGCCCTGCGGCACCGGCGCGTGCTGCTCCACCGACGGTGTCTGCACCGCCGCCATCACGGCCGCGCAATGCACCGCTGTCGCCGGCCGCGTCTACAAGGGCAACGATGTCGCCTGCACAACCACGCTCTGCCCGGTGCCCTCGGGAGCCTGCTGCTTCGCCAACGGCGCCTGCCTTGAACGCACCTCATCGCAGTGCGCCTCCTTCTCAGGCACCTTCCTCCCCGGTACCTGCTCGCCGAACCCTTGCCCCCAGCCCGGCGTCTGCTGCCGCGGCTCGACCTGCGCCATCGGCATCACCCAGGCCGGCTGCACCGCCGTCGCCCCAGTCGGTGCGTTCTTTGCCGCCAGCGGCACCGCCTGCAACACCGCCGCGAATCACGCAAGTCCTTGCTGCTACGCGGATTTCAATAAGCAGGCCGGAATCTCCGTCCAGGACATCTTCGACTATCTCAACGCCTGGTTCGCCGTCAGTCCCTACTGCAAGATCAACGGCGATGGCGCAACCGCGCCGGTGGTTCAAGACATCTTCGATTTCCTGAACCTCTGGCTCGCCGGCGGATGCTAACAGATAGCAACCAGCCCTAGCCTGTCGCTCGCGCCCAGATTCTCCTTGGCGCTCCCCGTGATTTTTGGTACGATAACTCGCCCCTCCGCGGACTCGTGGGCCGTGGCGGTATCGGTTCAATGGTCGGAATCTTCCGTTTGACACATCCGAGACGATGTGTCGGGAGGATCGAACGTGATTGTGCGAGAGAGAGAGAGTTTCCTTGTTGTAGTGTGCGCGCTGCTCGTGCTGGCCGGCCTCTGCCGCGCTCAGACCGGAGCCTGCTGCGCACCGTCGGGATCGTGCACAACCACCGCGCAGCTCACGTGCACCGGCACGTACCAGGGCGACGGCTCGATCTGCTCACCCAACCCCTGTCCACAAACCATCGGCGCGTGCTGCAGTGCCTCTGGCTGGTGCTCCGTCGTCGCCGCGACCCAGTGCGGAACCTCCACCTTCCTCGGCGCGGGAACCACCTGCCCCGGCGTCACCTGCCCCCAGCCCATCGGCGCGTGCTGCGCCTCCACCGGCAGTTGCCTGAGCACCACCCAGGAACAGTGCCAGAGCCGCGGCGGCTCATACATCGGCACCGGTGTGGCCTGCAGCTCCGCCGGAACGTGCCCCGTCGGCGCCTGCTGCGTGCCCGAGGGCGCGTGCTCGGCCGGGCTCAGCAACGGCGACTGCACCGCGTGGGGCGGCACCTTCCAGGGATCCGGCTCCACCTGCGCGGCCGTCGCTTGCCCGCAACCCCTCGGGGCCTGCTGCACCGCCACCAGCTGCGCCGCGATTCCCGCGAACATCTGCCTGGTCTTCTCGGGAACCTGGCAGGGCCCGCTCACCGTCTGCGGCCCCAACTCAACCTGCCCCGTGCGCGGCCGATGCTGCCGCGGCGCCACGTGCGCCGTTGGTGTGGTCCAGACGTCGTGCGTCGCGCTCGGCGCGGCCGGCGCGGCCTTCACGCCCGGACTTTCGCTCGCCTGCAACGCCGACGGCAACACTGTCACGCCCTGCTGCCTCGCCGACTTCAACAAGAACGGATTCGTCAACGTGCAGGACGTCTTCGATTACCTGAACGAGTGGCTCAACTCCAACCCCCTCTGCAAGCTCGACGGCTCTACCACGCCGCTCACCGTGCAGGACGCCTTCAACTTCCTGAACGTCTGGTTCGCCGGCGGCTGCTGACACTACCCTTTGCCGGATGCCCGACGAAGCGCCCAGCCCCGCCGCACCCCAGCCCGAGACCTACGAACTCTCGCCGCGCCCGCCCGCCCCGCGCCTGCCGGGAAGCGTCGCCCTCCGCGAGGACGTCGACACCCTCATCGACGCCGTCGCCGCCGATCTCTACATCCAGGCCCAGAACTGCGTCCGCACCTTCGGCGATTTCCAGCTCGCCCTCTCCGGCGGCTCCACGCCCGTCGCGCTCTACCAGCGCCTCATGATCGACCCGAACCTCCGCGAGTTCCCCTGGTCGCGCACCCATCTCTGGATCGTTGACGAGCGCCGCGTCCCCTTCGACGACGACCGCTCCAACTACAAGATGATCAACGAGATCATCGGCGACCACTCCGGAATCCCCGCCGAGCAGGTCCACCCCATCTTCGCCATGGCCGACGACGCCGACGCCCGCTACACCCAGGCCCTCCGCGAGGTCCTCGGCTGGCGAGAGCGCGGCCACGACCGCCTCGACTACGTCCTCCTCGGAATGGGCAACGACGCCCATACCGCCTCGCTCTTCCCGCACTCCCCCGCGCTGATGGAATCGCTCGCGGCCATCACGCCGCGCCCGCCCGGCACGCCCCTCGATCTCCCGCTCGTCCGCATCAACAGCGGCCCGACGGTCACGCCCCCGGACCGCGTCACGATGATGCTCCCCCTCATCAACGCCTCCCGCTTCATCGGCGTCATGGTCACCGGCGCCAGCAAGCGCGAGACCATCCGCAAAGTCGCCGCCAAGAGCGGCAACGCCCCCCACGCCGACACCACCGCCGAACTCCCCATCCTCGGCGTCCGCCCCCTCGGCGGCGAGCTCCGCTGGTACCTCGACTTCGCGGCGTGTCCGGATGTCGCCGATCGTGCGTGAACTCGTACTTCGCACTTCGTATTTCGTACTTCTGCTCTATCCTCCCCCATGCACTTCGACCTCGTCGATCGCGTCCTCGAGCACTCACCCGACCGCATCGTGACGATCAAGAACGTCACCGCGGCCGAGGAGTACCTCCAAGACCACTTCCCCCAGTTCCCTGTCCTCCCCGGCGTGCTGATGGTCGAGTCGCTCGTCCAAGCCGCGCGTCGCCTGCTCGAAGGCCGCCCGGAAACCGCCAACACCCGCCTCGTCCTCGGCAGCGTCCGCGCCCTGAAGTACGGCTCCTTCGTCCGCCCCGGCGAGACCCTCCGCGTCGAGGTCACCCTGCACAAGGCCAACCCCGATGGCACCTTCGACATGAAGGGCGAGGGCACCGTCTCCCGTGGCACGGAACCCGACACCGCCGTCTCCGGCCGCTTCACCATGCGGCCGATGCGGTCGGAATGACGGGGGTGCCGTGGTGGAGTCGCTCTGGACTCCGCCACACCGCCCGCGCACGCGTGGTGCGGCCCAAAGCCGCCGCACCACGGCACCCGGCCTTTGGCGGATTTCCCCCCTACACTGGCCCCCTATGACACGCGACGAGATTTTCGGCAAGGTTCGGGAAGTGCTGGTGGAATCGCTTGGCGTTGACGACGACGAGGTGACGCCCCAGGCCTCCCTCTTCGGCGACCTCGGCGCCGAGTCCATCGACATCCTCGACATCAGCTTCCAGCTCGAGCAGGCCTTCGGATTCAAGATCGCCCAGGGCGAGCTGATCCCCGAGAGCGTCCTCCGCGACCCGAAGTACGTCGTCGAGGGCAAGGTCACCGCCGAGGGCATCGCCGAGCTCAAGCGCCTCATGCCCTGGGTCAACTTCTCCACCTGGGAGAAGGACCCGCAGGTCCGCAAGGTCACCCACGCCTTCACCGTCGACACCCTCGTGGCCTTCGTCGCCCAGAAGCTCGCCAAGCAACCCGCCTGATCTATGCGCTGGATGTGGATCGATCGCGTTGTCGAGCTCCAGCCGCGCCAGCGGCTGGTCGCGATCAAGAACGTCTCCCTCGCCGAGGAACACCTCCACGACCACTTCGCGGCCGACCCCGCGCGAGGCCTCGCCGCCACGCCCGTCATGCCCATGAGCCTCATCCTCGAGGGCATGGCCCAGACCGCCGGCATCCTCGTCGGCCACGCCGAGGCCTTCCGCGAGAAGGTCATCCTCGCCAAGATCAACCGCGCCGAGCTCACCCGCGACGCCACGCCCGGCACCACGCTCCGCTACACCGCCGTCATCGAACGCATGGACGCCATCGGCGCCAGCACCAAGGGCACCGTCGAACTCCTCGACCACGCCAGGCCCGATGCCGGCTTCCAGCCCATCGGCGCCATCGACCTGATGTTCAGCCACCTCGACCAGAACCAAGGCAGCGCGGCCGGTTTCCCCGAGCACAACTTCGTCTTCGGCGAGGGCTTCAAGACTCTCCTCCGCACCAGCGGCGTCACCATCCCCTCGTAGCAAGGGCGTCCCGGCCCGTGCTACGACGCGTGCTCGCACACCTGCGCCATCGCGAGCACCACCGGCAGCGCGGAGAGTGCGATGGCCCATTCCGCCACCCGCCGCGCAGTCGCCGGCCTCCGATGGCCGATGTGCTCGCAGATCCCCACCACCACCAGCACCGTCGCGAACTTCAGCGCGATGAGCCCCCAGAACCCGCCCAGCTCGATCATCGCGGCCGCGACGACGTTCGCCTCGGTCGCCCCGAAGTGCGTCATCACCGTGTTGGTCATCATCAGATCAAGCGCCGAAGCCAGCACATACCACGCGTAGTGGTTCGGAAAGAGAACGCTGCGACGGAGCGCGACGGACGCGGCATGGACCATGGGGAGGCCCTCCGCGGAGGGTGTACGTCAATCCCCGCGGCGGAGTTGCAGGGATTCTCGCGTCACGCGCTCGAAGAGCCCGAGCGGTGCGGCCGCCCCCGTCCACTGGGCAAACTGCATTCCCGCCTGCCGCACGAACATCGCCAGCCCGTCGATCGTCCGCATCCCCGCAAGCCCCGCCTGCTGCAGCATCGGCGTCTCGAGCGGCGTGTACACCGTGTCCATCACCACCGCCCCCGGCGAGGTCTTCGCCACCGCCTCGATCGATACGGGCGAGTCCTTTGGGGACGGCCCGCCGCTCATCCCCACCGGCGTGCAGTTCACCACCGCGTCCATCGGCTCGCTCGTCACGCCGTCCATCCCTCCGCCCTTGATGCGCCCGTCGCCGCGGGTCAGGATCGCCGACGCGCTCAGCCCCGCCGCCAGCGCGGCCGCGCTGCTCGGCGTCCGATTGCACACCACCACCTCCGCGCCCCCGACCATCAGCCCCGCCGCGATCGCCCGCGCCACGCCGCCCGCCCCCACCAGCGCAATGCGCTTCCCCTTCACACTCCCCCCCATCGCCGCGCCAAGCACGCCCACCGCTGCCGGCCCATCGGTGTTCACCACTCGCGCGGCCCGCGCGTTGCCCATCCCATCCCGCTCCACCACCAGCGTGTTGGCCGCGCCGCACGCCTCGGAGAGTTCGTCGATCGACCACTCGACCTCATCCCCCGCCTCAATGCTCTCCCGCGCCATGCGCACCAGGTGCTGCTTGTGCGGGATGGTCACCGAGCACCCGCCGAAATCCAGCCGCGGATGATCGATCAGCGCCCCGAGCGTCGCCTTGAAGTGCTCGTACTCCGGCGGGACCGGCAGCGGCAGATACACCGCATCATGCGCCGGGCTCCCGGACAACCCGCGCGCTCCCTCATCCTCCCAGTCGTCTGTCATCAGCGAATCAAACCCCGCGTTGTGGATCTGCGGTGACAGCGAGTGCTCCACCGGCCATCCCACTACACCGTACACCCGCGTCCGCGCCCCGATCTCGCCGAACCGGTACACATCGCGCAGCGCCGACACCGTCGGCTGCCCCGGCGCGGTCGCCGACGTCCCCCGCAACGTCGCGAAGGTCAGGAACCCGCCGAACTTCGGCGCCAGCACCCGCGACATGAGCCCGTACCGCCCCATCGCCAACGCGATCATCGGCCTGTTCGCGGCGTTCTCCACCAGCAGATCGAACAGCTCCAGATTGTCCCGGATCGAGCGAGCCGTGATCGCCACCTTCACCACCCGCGCGGCCGGCTCGCTCTGCATCTGCGACACCCGCCGCAGCAGATCGCCCGGCCGCCCCTTGAAGTCGTGCATCGACAGGATCAGCCCCGGCCGCAACTCGCGCCGGTTCGCCGGATAGTCGATCGCCAGGTGCACCTTCTGGGCCAGATTCGCCGAGCGCGAGTACGCCGCGAACTCAATATCCAGATACCGCGGCGGATGCTCCTTCGCCGCCTTGGGTACCCCCACGCTCCGCGGGGGGGGGGGCTCGATCCCCGTCGGAGCCGCCGTCCCCAGCCGCTCGTACAGCGCGACCCGCGCCATCTCATCCCCGTCGTAGTGCCCCCCCTCGCTCGCCGACCGGCACGTCACGATGCACGGCAGCGCCGACCCCGCCACCAGCCGCAGGATCGTGTTCACCTCGCGCTCGTCGAGCTGCCCATCGGCCCCGCCCGGCTCCTTCACCCCGGAGAAGAACTCATCGATGCGGAACTCCACCAGATCCGCCCCGGCATCGCGCGCCGCCACCGAATCCGCCAGCGCGGTCGGCTCGTCCTGCACCATGATGGGCACGCACAAGAGCGTCCGTCGGGTGGCCACGCGCAAGCGTATCGACCCGGGCGCGGCCGCGCCGGTTCTCCACCGGGCCGTCTGGAATCGCGCTCAGGCGGGGACCTTGGTGATCCCGCGGAACCACTTCTCGGCGTACACACCGATGATCGGCAGCGGCTTGGCCTGCCCGTTCATCGCGTTGATGAGCCCCAGCACGTTGATCACGAGGATGCCCACGAGCATCACCACGATCGCCACCCAGCCCACGCACGGGATGAAGGCCAGCGGAATGCAGATCACGCCCGACACCATCCCGAGCAGCCACAGGATCATGCACTGCTTGGCGTGGTAGAGCGCGTACTCGTTGTTGCGCATGATCAGCGGCACCAGCCAGAACGGCAGGCGGAAGAAGTTGAGCACGTACGAGATGATCGCGAACGCCTTCCCCTCGTTCACATCCTTCTCCGACATCGGGGCCGAGCCCGCGGGAAACGGCACGGGCGTCGCCGTGGGAACGGGAGGGGGCGTGTGGGGGGTGTGGGTGGATTCGGGGTTCGGATTCGCGTCGGACACAGGAAGGCTCCTCGGGACGGCGCTCGCCGCGCGGCCCACTGTACCACACATCGGCGAGGCGTGCCGCAAACAATGACTCTCGAGGCAGGCTTCAACACGGAGAGCCACGGAGGGCCACGGAGAAAGACACCGAGAGAGCGTGGGGGAAGGGCGAGGAGGGGCAGAAGCGAGTGGAGGAGGGGCGGCGGGGCGCGGGGCGTTGGGTTCGAACCAGCCTCACCCTTCCCGCTTCCCTCCGCGGCCCCCCGTGGCCCTCCGTGTTTCAACGGCTCACAGCTCCGCGATCCGCCGCGCCGTCTCCAGTTCGCGCAGGTCTCTGAAGAGCTTCGCGAGGTCCCCCGCCAGGACGTCTCTCAGCGGATACTCCCCCGGCAGCCGCTCATCGGCCACGATGCCATCCTTGTACCGGTACGTCCTGATCTTCTCCGACCTCTCCCCCGACCCGATCTGCTCGCGCCGCGCGCTGGCCCGGGCCTCGTGCACTTTGCGGCGCTCCAGCTCGTACACCCGCGCCATGAGCAGCCGCCGCGCCTTCTCGCGGTTCTGCTGCTGGCTCTTGCTCTCCTGCATCCGCACCTCGATCCCCGTCGGGATGTGGACCAGCTTCACCGCCGTCGCCACCTTGTTCACGTTCTGCCCGCCCGGCCCCTGCGCGGTCGTCACGTCCTCCACCACATCCGCGGCCCAGTTGATGTGCACCTGCACCTCTTCGGGCTCCGGCAGCGCGGCCACCGTCGCCGTGGACGTATGCACCCGCCCCGCCGCCTCGGTCGCGGGCACGCGCTTCACGCTGTGCACGCCCGCCTCAAACGCCATCTCGCTCCACACGCCCTCGCCGCGCACGTTGATCGTCGCGGAGCGCACGCCCCCGACGCTCGGCTCCGCGCTCATCTCCATCGTCTCGAACGCCCAGCCCTTCCTGGCCGCGTACTTCGCGTACACATCGATCAGGTCCCGCGCCCACAGCGACGCCTCATCGCCCCCGGTCCCGGCCCGGACTTCCAGGATCACCGACCCCACGGCCCGGTCATCGGCGTTCACCAGCGCGCCCTTGGCCCGCTCGATCGCCGCGGCCGCCGCGGCCTCCACGCCCGGCAACTCCTCCCGCGCCATCGCGGCCATGTCCGGATCCCCCCCCACCGCCATCATGGCCCGCAGCCCATCGGCCTCCTTCACCAGCCGCCGATACTCCACATAGTCCCCCACCACCGCCTCGATCGCGGCCTTGCGGATCGACAGGTCGCGGACCTTCTTGTGGTCCACCACCACCGCCGCATCGCCCAACTGCGCATCGATCTCCCCCATCTGCGCGGCCAGCTCATCGAGCTTGCGGAGAAGGGCGGGCGGGATCGAGGATGTCGTCTCGGGAGCGGCCATGGTCAGGGGCGATGCTATTCCGCACGTCACACGTGCCAAAAGCCCGCGAGCCCCGAGCGTAAGTCAACGAGCCCCGAGCGTGAGCGAGCGGGTCGAACCGCCCGCGCGTCGCTGTGTCGCGAGGGCAGGAAGGAGGACTCCGCCCCCCCCCAAGCCTCCGCCCTCCTTCCCGCACCCATCCTCCCGCGAAAAGCTCACGTCGCCACCCGCGTACTGATACGCTGGGCATATGACCATCCGTGCGTCGATCCCCGGTCTGCTGTTCGTCGGCGGGGGGTTCTTGGCGTGGCTTGGCATTCTCGCTTTCCCACCGGGCCCCGCGGGATTTAGGGGAGTCGTCTCCGGCGGTGAGTTCATCGACACCGCCCACGGCCACGTTCGCGTCTCGTCGGCAATGTGGTGGTGGCATTGGGCGGATACCCGCCTCATCGCGGTAGGATTGCTGGCCGCCGCGGCGGGTGTAGCCGTGCTGATCTCGGCGCGGATGTTCGGCTGGGAGCTGCGGGACTCTCCATCTCGTCGTGGTCGCCTCGATCAAGCCTTTGTCTACCTCGGAGCAGGATGGGGCTTCCTGTGCGTGCTGATCATGCTGCGATTGCTCGCGACCGTGGCGTGGGCGCTTCTCGGGTGGATGCTCGGCTAACACTCCCCCAGCCTCACGCCGCCGCGCGCGACGCACCTCCGCCCCCGAACGGATCGTCCTGCCATCGTACAGAGGGGATGCGGGCGTTGTCCCTGCGACCCCTCGGGCGGCGGCGGGGTGCCAAGGCTGTTCGCCGAAGGCGCTTCCTCTCCGCTCCGCGCCGCTCTCCCGGGCGGGCATCACACATTCCCGGGATTCCGCCGCGCATTCCCGGGCCTGCGCCCCGCCCGCCCGGGCCGCCCCCTCGCCCGCCCGGGCTCTCGCCGCGCCGGCCCGGGTGGGCATCCCTGCTTTCCGGGAGAGCGCTGCGCCCATCCGGGCCGCGATCGCGCCCGCCCGGGTGAAGTCGCTTCCCGCCCGGGACGATGGGGTCCAAGTGGGAGGTGGAAGGGCGGAAGTCGGAAGTTCGAGCCCCGTGCGCCTCCGCGCTCCCACTTCCCACCTCCGCCCTCCCACTTCCCACCTCCGACCTCCCACTTTCCCCCTCGGACCCTCCCATGCCCAGCACCTATCTCCCCACGCGCGAGTCCGACCTGAAGAACTGGATGGACAACTTCGCGGGCAGGATCGCCGCCGCGCCCGCCGACTACGGCGTGTCTCCCGCCGACGCCGCGGCCATCGCCGCCGCCGTGGGCGCGTTCGGCGCGGCCCTGAACGTCGCCCTCGCCCCGGGCACGCGGACGCAACCCGCCGTGACCGCCAAGAACGGGGCGAAGAAGACCGCGCTGGCCGTGGTGCGGAAGTACGCCGCGATCATCCGCGCCGATCCCGGCGTGGATCGCATGCTCAAGATGAACCTCGGCCTGCACGTGCCCGCGCAATCGGTTGAGGGCGGCCCCGTCGCGGGCTCGCCCATCCCCGCGCCCGCGACCTATCCGATCCTGACCCTCGCCGAGATCCGGCGCGGCGCGCACGCGCTGCGCATCTCCGACTCCGAGCACGAGCGCGCCAAGCCCCGCACCGCGATGGGGATGGTCCTCTTCCGCGCCGTCGCCGACGGCCCGGTGATGAAGCCCGAGGCCGCCCGCTTCCTCGCGCTGGTCACCCGGAGCGAGTGCCGCTCCGACTTCGACCACGCCGACAACGGCAAGACCGCGACCTACTTCGCCCGCTGGGCCAACCTCAAGGGCGAGCTGGGCCCGTGGAGCCGCCCGGCGAGCATGCCCATCGCGGCGTAGATCGAGGGGGCGTTTGGTGTGAGCGGGAGGTACTGGGTCCGCGTGTGCAGGGGCTCTGCCCCTGCAACCCCGCAGAGCCGAAGTCCGGAACAGCCGAGGACAACACCGGCGACTCGGCGGTATGCTGGGGTGATGTCCGCGCTTCGACGACGCTCCATCGCCTCCGTGCTGCTTGCCGCGATGCTCTGGCTTGGCGTGGGAGCGGCGATCTCGATTGGTGTGTCGTGGGGATTCGCCATTCACGAAAGTCGCACCCGGTGGGAGCGGTTCGTAGGCAGCCTGGCCCCCTACATCCCGCACTACGAGAAGAACCCTCGTTGGCCGGCAACACCTCCCGTCGGATGGCCGCCGGCGCCGTCCGTGGCTGTTCTCGACGAGAGCTTGGGTTCGACCTGCATCACGGGCTTGTTCAGCACACCTCGTGAGACGATGTTTGTGGGGACCTCCATGTGGAGTGGGTGGAAGTCTGATGAGCGGAGAAGCGGCTGGCCACTCATGGGCATGACGTATTGGGGATGGGAAGACACGCACACATCGCCAAGGACTGCGGCGCCGGTGTACGAGCCGTGCATCTCTGGACGGTGGCTCAAGAACTGGTTCGGCGGCGAATCTCTTCCGGTGATTCCCCTCTGGCCCGGCTTCGCAGTGAACACCCTCTTCTACGCCGCCCTCGCGTGGGGGCTCTGGCAAGTTCCCCTCGCCCTCCGGCGCCGCTCGCGCCGCCGCAAGGGCCTCTGCACGCACTGCGCCTACGACCGCACCGGGATCGCGACCGATGCGCCCTGTCCCGAGTGCGGGGCGAAGGCCGTGGGCGGGTGATCGCCGTTCTGCTGGTGGCCTTCGGCCCGAGGAACTGGCGAGAGACGGATGGCCCCTGCGAGTACATTTGCCTTTCCCTTCCTCAGGCTGAAGGCCATCAGCATGGCGGTTCCACTTCCGTCGCGCTCGCCGTAGACTGAGCCCGTCATGAGCACGAACAGGCGACGCTCGGTGTGGGGGTGGGTGCTCTGCACGGCCAAGCGGCTCGGCCTGATCGCCTCCATCCTCGCCTGCACGCTCATGCTCGCGCACTGGTGCGGCCTGACGTTCTACACCGGCATGAGCGCATGGGGCTCGTTCAGAGGCATGGCCGATGGCAGCATCGACCTGCCGTTCCCCGGTCCGACGCTGAGGCGACATGTGGTCATCGCCGATGGCTACGACCCACACGTCTGGCACTTCGCATGGGAGCCCGGCCTGCACATGGGCCAGTTCGATCTCACCGACGGCCGACTCCGTCTCCCCACATGGTTCATCTCAACCGCGGCCGTCGCCACCACCATCCTGCTCTGGCGGCTCGATCGCCCCCCGCGCACTCCCAACACCTGCGCCACCTGCACCTACGACCTCACCGGCCTCCCACCAACCGCCCCCTGCCCCGAGTGCGGCCGCGCCCCGTAGCGCGAGGGCCTTTGGCCTCCAAGGGAGGGGGTGCCGGGGGAACCGCAGGTTCCCCGGCATCAGCAGTTCAAGCACGCACCGATTTTCGAGACCACCAAGCCCTCCCTCACGGTCGGGCTGCCTGTTCCGCGCCCCCCATACACTCCGCCCCGATACCGGCCCCCATCGGCCCATCCTCTCCACATGCCCGACGCCATCACCATCCGCAATCTCACCAAGACCTTCGGCCCCAAGGTCGCGGTGAAGAACCTCGACCTCTCCGTGCCGCAGGGCTCGCTCTGCGGCTTCATCGGGCCCAACGGCGCGGGGAAGACGACCACGATCCGCATGATCATGTCGATCATCTTCCCCGACTCGGGCGAGCTCTCCGTCCTGGGCAAGGCCAGCGCGATCGAGAGCAAGGACCGCATCGGCTATCTCCCCGAGGAGCGCGGCGTCTATCGCAAGATGAAGGTCCTCCCCTTCCTCACCTACATGGCCCGCCTCAAGGGCGTCGACGCGGGCGCGGCGGGCACGAAGTCCCGCGAGTGGCTCGGCCGCATGGGCCTCGGCGATGTGAGCAAGAAGAAGTGCGAGGAGCTGTCGAAGGGCATGCAGCAGAAGGTGCAGTTCATCTCGGCCGTGATCCACGAGCCCGACCTGCTCATCCTCGATGAGGTCTTCACGGGGCTCGACCCGGAGAACCGCATCCTCATGCGCGGCCTGATCTACGAGCAGCACCGGGCCGGGCGAACAATCGTGTTCTCCACCCACTCCATGTACGAGGCGGAGCAGCTCTGCGACCGCGTGTTCATGATCTGCGAGGGCGTGAAGGTGCTCGACGACACGCTCGCGGGGATTCGGGCGACCTACGACCCGCGCACGATCGTCGTCGAGCCGCTGAATGGGCACGCGGCCACCGCCGCCACCCCCGCCACCCCCGCCGACGACCCCGAGGCCCTGCTCCGCGGCTTCCCCGGCGTCACGCACGTGGAGCGCGACCGCGACGGGTACTCCGTCGGCATCGCCGAGGGCGCGGCCCCGGCGCGCCTGATGGCCGAGATCGTCGCCAGCATCCCGGGGGGCGTTCGCCGCGTCGAGCTCAAGCGCGTGAACCTCGAGGACGTCTTCATCGACCTCGTGCGGGCCAGCGGCAGGAAGACCGTCGAGCGGGCCGAGCTGCGCGGCCCCGCCGAACTCGATCAGGGAGGGAGGTAGCCCATGTTCAAGACCCTCCTCGTCGCCAAGCGCGAGTTCCTCGCCACCGTCCTCACCAAGGCCTTCCTGCTGGGCATGCTCCTCCCGCCCGTCATCGGCGCCGGCGCACTCACCGCCATCCCGATCATGATGAAGGCGATCAGCGCGCCCAAGACCATCGGCACCATTGCCGTCATCGACCGCACCGGCGAGGTCGAGAACGCCCTCAAAGCCTCCCTCAGCCCCGACGCCTTCCGCGAGCGCGCCGCCAACAAACTCGAGAAGATCAACAAGGTCGTCGGCGACAAAGTCAACATGCCCGTGGACCCGCGGAGCCAGAAGGCGGCGGAGAGCATCATGCAGAGGGCGGCCCCGACCCTCGACGTGCTCATCCTTCCCACCGACGCTAAGGTCGAAGACGAGAAGAAACCGCTCCTCGAAGCGAACATCCGCGACAGCGAGAACGCCAAACAGTCCCAGCGCATCGCACTCGTGGTCATTCCGCGCGGCACGCTCTACCGCACGAACGCCTCCGCCAGCCCCGCGCCCCCCGCACCCGAGACGCCCAAGGTCGACGCCGGGGGATACGAGCACTACCAGCTCTTCACGGCCCCGAAGCTCGACATCGAGGTTCGCAGCGAGATCAGCGACGTCGTCGATCAGGCCATCATCGACGCCCGAATGCGCGGCGCCGGAATCGATCCCGCCAAGGCCAGGACCCTCTCGCTCACACCAACGACCGATTCAAAAGTCGTCACCACCGAGGGCGAGCGCGCGGACAGCGGCGTCGCGGCCATCATGATCCCGGGCGGGTTCATGATTCTCCTCTGGGTCTCCGTTCTCTTCGGCGGCCAGGGGCTGCTGATGTCCACGATCGAAGAGAAGTCCAGTCGCGTGATGGAGGTCCTCCTGAGCGCCGTCTCGCCCACCGAGCTCATGGTCGGCAAGATCATCGGGCAGATGGCCGTCGCCTCGCTCATCCTCAGCCTCTACTCCTTCACCGGCGTCTCCGCCCTCATCTTCTTCTCGATGAAGCACCTCCTCGACCCGATGGTGCTCGTCTACGCGGCCGTCTACTTCGTCATCGCTTTCTTCCTCATGGCCAGCATGATGGCCGCGATCGGCAGCGTGGTGAACGACATCCGCGAGGCCCAGACGCTCATGCAGCCCATCATGCTCGTGATGGTCATCCCGATGGTGCTCTGGATGCCCATCAGCCGCAACCCAAATGGGCTCTTCGCGCAGATCGTCAGCTTTGTCCCGCCCGTGAGCCCGTTCGTCATGGTCGTCCGCCTCGCGGGCAGCGAGTCCATCCCCGTCTGGCAGATCCCCGTGAGCATCGCCATCGGCATCGCCGCGATGATCTTCATGGCCTGGGCCACCGCCAAGATCTTCCGCATCGGCGTTCTCATGTACGGCAAGCCGCCCAACCTCAAGACCCTCATCCGCTGGGTCCGCATGGCCTGACCCAGTCAGAGCCCCGGCGGTCACGCCGGGGCCACAGGGGCCGCACGCTCACCCCCGACAGCATGCCCACCCGCCGCACCCCACTCCTGCCGTTCACCTGGGACAAACACTCCCTCTACGAGCTCTGCGCCCAGAACCCCCCGCGCGACGCCAAGCTCCTTCGCGCCATCTATCTCAACGGCAACCCCAACCCCCCCGCCACGCTCTCGCTCGGCGAGGACTTCTGCGGCACCGCCGCCCTCTCCCGCGCCTGGTGCACCCTCCTCCCACCCCCCCGCGGCCGCGCCATCGCCGTCGACTTCGACCCCCCCACCATCGCCCGCGCCCGCACCTCCACCGGCGACAACCCCCGCCTGACGCTCATCGAGTCCGACGTCCGCAAAGTCCGCGAGAAGGTCGACCTCATCGCCGTCCTCAACTTCTCCATCTGCGAGCTTCACGACCGCGCATCGCTTGTGAAGTACTTCATCCACGCCCGCTCTCGCTTGAAGCCCAAGGGCTGCCTGATCTGCGACCTCTACGGCGGCTCCGACGCCTTCGAGACCGGCCTCCTCGACCAGGGCATCAAGCGCCCGCCCCCCACCCCGCCAGCCGCGACAGGATCACCTACTCGTGGGAACAGCGAAGCTGCGATCCCCTCACCGGCCGCGTCGTGAACGCCATGCACTTCGAGGCCGTTCCCCCCAAGAAGAGCGGCCGCGCCCCCGTCGTCCTCCTCAACGCCTTCGTCTACGACTGGCGGCTCTGGTCGGTCCCCGAGCTCCGCGAGGCCATGGCCGACGCCGGCTTCAAACGCACCGACGTCTACCCCCGCGAGGCCGGAGCCATCGACGCCGACGGCAACCTCCACACCCGCCCCATCGACGACCCCACCGAGGTCGGCGACAGCTTCAACGTCTTCGTCGCCGGTCGCTGACTCGAACTCTTTCGCTCCGTCACTTCGTCACTCGCTCACTTCGTCACTCAACGAAAGACCCCCGAGCACGTTTGGGACGCGCCCGGGGGCGAAGGGAGGGAGCTTGGTTGTCCGAAACGTCTGTGGCCTGTGCCCTGTTTCCTGGGCCCTCTTCAAAGGCCCCAGCGGTCGTGGGGATCGGGGTTCGGTGGCCGGGAACGACTCCTCCGTGGCGTCGAGCGCCTCTGTGTGTCCGTTCCAAGCCTCCGTCTGCGGTCGGTCCTTCGTCCGCATCCGGGGCGGTGGTTCCATCCTCCGCGCTGATGCGAGCCGCCGACCCCCACGATGCTCCGCTGTCACGAGCCGGTGCCCAGCCCCGTCTCGCGCCGGGCCGCTCAAGTCGGCCCGGGGGAAGGTAACAGGTTGTGCAGTCTCAGTCCGTCGATCTCCTCCGGCGCTGGCGTGCGCCAATGGCACACACCCCGCACGCGGCCGGATCCGCCGCGCACAGGGTGCGTTCCTCGATTACGAGCATCCCATCGACGCCCCGCAGTTCAGGCACTTGTAGCACGTGCCCGAGCGAACGGTGATCGCCCCGCACCCGTCACAGGCCGGCGCGTCTTCCTGGTTATTCCGCATGGCCATCGACAGTGCCGACACCGCCGCGCTTGCGGCCGTCGGCCGCGCCACGCTCACGGGCGCTCCGCCCCCGCCTCCCAAGACGGGTGCCGCCTCGCCGGAGCGCATCCCACCCCGGGCGCCGAGGGGCTCGTGCCCGGCGTGACCGCCCGCCCCCCCCGCTCCCGGCGTCGTCGCCGGGGCGTTCGGGTGCGAGTGTGTCGTTCGTTGTCCGCGATTTCCTGGTGCGTGTGCGTTGTTCCACGATGCACGGTCCTCCTGACCAGCAGAGTGAACGAGGGCGTCCCGCTCGGCGTCGTCTTCGCCGATCTGAGGCGGGGTCGCAGAGTCCGTGCCAGCCGTGGCCCGGGTCTGCACATGGGACGCGGGATCGAAGAACCGATCTCCGACGGTTTCATCGGCTGAAGTCGTGTGGTAGGACGAATCTCCACCCCCCGCGCCCCGCTTGGGCGCGTTCGCCTCGCGGTACCCGGGGATGAACTCCATCCCCATCCAGCGGAAGATGTAATCGACAAGGCTCTTGGCAAACGGGATGTCCCGGTTGGTCGTCATCCCCGCCGGCTCGAACCGCTGGTGGGTGAACTTGTTCACCAAACCCTCGATCGGCACGCCGTACTGCAGCGCGACCGACACCGCCGTGCCCAGGGAGTCCATCAGGCCGCCGATCGTCGACCCCTCCTTGGCCATCGTGATGAACAGCTCGCCCGGCATCCCGTCCTCGTACAGCCCGACGGTGAGGTACCCCTCGTGCCCGGCGATGTTGAACTTGTGGGTGATGCTCGCCCGGGTATCCGCCAGCCGCCGACGCATCGGCCGCTCCACGATCCGGACCTCCGGGGGGGCCTGCACGACGGCCTCAACCGCCGAAGTAGACGCGGCAGGAATCTCCGCCGCAGGCGTCGCACTCGCCAGCGGCTTGACCTCCACCATCGGCTCTTTTTTTGCTTCGGCCTCGTCCTTCGACGACGCGTCGTCGCTGCTGGAGTTGAGCGGCTGGCTCAGCTTGCACCCGTCGCGGTACAGCGCGTTCGCCTTCAGCCCCAGTTCCCACGACAGCCGGTAGCAGTCCTTGATGTCCTGCACGCTCGCGTCGTTGGGCAGGTTGATCGTCTTGCTGATCGCCCCGGAGATGAACGGCTGGGCCGCGGCCATCATCCGGATGTGCCCCTGCGGCGCGATGAACCGCACCCCGTGCTTGCCGCACTTGTTGGCGCAGTCGAACACGGGCAGGTGCTCGGGCTTGAGGTTCGGCGCGCCCTCGACGGTCTGGCGCCCGCAGATCACCTCGTTCAGGGCGTCGATCTGGGCCTTGGTCAGCCCCAGCTCGCGAAGCAGGTTGAACGACGGATTCGCCTTCGCCGCGTCCGGATCCATCCCGATCCGGCGGATCGCATCCTCGCCCAGCGTCCACGCGTTGAACGCGAACGCCAGCTCGAACACCCCCGGCAGGGCGGTGTTGATCGTCTCGATGTCCTTCTCCACCATCCCCTTGGACAGCAGGAAGTCCTTGAACGACGTCCCACCTTCCATGGGCACGTCCACGTGCAGCGTGCCCAGCAGGTACGTCAGCACCCCGCGGGTCTGCTCCTCCGAGTACCCCATCGCCACCAGCGCCGGCTCCACCGAGTCGTTGGCGATCTTGAAGTACCCGCCGCCGGCGAGCTTCTTGAACTTCACCAGCGCAAAGTCCGGCTCGATCCCCGTCGTGTCGCAGTCCATCAGCAGGCCGATCGTCCCCGTCGGGGCGATCACCGTCACCTGCGCGTTGCGGAACCCGTACTTCTCTCCAGCCAGCAGGGCGTCGTCCCACGCGCGAACCGCGTGGTCCAGAAGGTCGTCCGCGTTCGCGATGTTCACGCGGCCCGTGTTGATGATCTCGTGGTTCACCGGCACCGGCGGGATCCGCATCGACTCATAGTTCCCCGCCTGCCGCGGCACGCCGTGGGCCGCCAGCCGGTGGTTGCGGATCACCCGCAGCATGTTCGCCTTGTCGTCCTCGTACCCGGCGAACGCGCCGAGCTGGGAGGCCATGATCGCCGACTGCCGGTACGCCCGGCCCGTCAGGATCGCCGAAAGCGTCGAGCACACCGCCCGCGCCTCCTCGCTGTCGTACGCGATTCCAGCCTGCATCAGCATCGCGCCCAGGTTGGCGTAGCCCAGCCCCAGCGTGCGATACTTGTAGCTCAGCCTCGCCACCTCGCTCGACGGATAGCTCGCCATCAGCACGCTGACCTCGAGCACGATCGTCCACAGGTCGATCGCGTGCTCGTACCCGTCCACGTCGAAGTGCCGCGCCTTCGCGTCGTAGAACTTCAGCACGTTGATCGACGCCAGGTTGCACGCCGTGTTGTCCAGGAACATGTACTCGCTGCACGGGTTGCTGGCGTTGATCCGCCCGCCCGCCGGGCACGTGTGCCACGCGTTGATCGTGCTGTCGAACTGCACGCCCGGATCGGCGCACCGCCACGCGGCGTACCCGATCTGGTCCCACAGCTCGCGAGCCTTGAACGTCTTGGCGACCTTCTTGTTCGTCCGGTACTTGGTGTGCCACTCCGAGTCCGAGTCCAGCGCATCGAAGAACTCGTCCGGGATGCGCACGGAGTTGTTCGAGTTCTGCCCGCTCACGGTGAGGTACGCCTCGCCGTTGAAGTCGTAGTCCAGCTTCAGCCCGAGCTTCGCGGCCGTCTCGCCGATGGTCATCGCGTCGGCGCTGCTCGCCTTCTTGTCCTTGATGACCTTCATCCCCTCCACCATCGCCTGCACCTTGATCTCCTCGCGAACCTTCCAGTTCACGAAGCTCCCGATGTCCGGGTGATCCATATCAAGGCAGACCATCTTGGCCGCGCGGCGCGTCGTGCCGCCGCTCTTGATCGCGCTCGCCGCGCGGTCGCCGATCTTCAGCCACGACATCAGCCCGCTGCTCTTGCCGCCGCCGGAGAGCTTCTCGTTCTCCGCGCGCAGGTTCGAGAAGTTCGTCCCCGTCCCCGACCCATACTTGAACAGCCGGGCCTCGCGGACCCACAGGTCCATGATCCCGCCCTCGCCCACCAGATCGTCATCCACGCTCTGGATGAAGCACGCGTGCGGCTGCGGGTGCGTGTACGCATCCTTCGCCAGGTCCACCTTCCCCGTGTACGGATCGGGCACGAAGTGCCCCTGCGCCGGGCCCGTGATCCCGTACGCGAAGTTCAGCCCCGTGTTGAACCACTGCGGCGAGTTCGGCGCGGCCATCTGGTGCACGAGCATGTACGCCAGCTCGTCATAGAACGCCTGCGCATCATTGGGCGTGTCGAAGTAATTGTGCTTCTCGCCCCAGTGCTTCCAGCATCCGGCGAGGCGGTGGATCACCTGCTTGGCCGACTTCTCCGGCCCCGTCTGCGTCGGGTTGTTCGCCAGCGGCACCCCCGCCTTGCGGAAGTACTTGCTCACCATGATGTCGGTGGCAAGCTGCGACCACGTCTCCGGCACCTCAGCGTCGTCCATCTGGAACACCACCGACCCGTCCGGGTTGGTGATCTTCGACGACCTCTTCACCCAGCGAACCGACGCGTACGGATCCTGCCCCGCCGTCGTGAACTTGCGTGTGATCTTCACGTGAACTCCCGCCTTCGAATGCGGCCCCTTCAAGGCCGCCATGAACTCGTCCGACTCTCCGGCAGCGGCGCTCCGCTCGCTCCGGATACATCCCCACGGCGCTCCGGCCGCGTCAATCAACCTTCGGCAACGTCAACCCGCCCTGGTCCTGATACTTGCCGGCCTTGTCCGCGTAGCTCGTCGCGCACACGCGATCGGCCTTCAGGAACACCAGCTGCGCGATCCCCTCGTTCGCATACACCTTCGCCGGCAGCGGCGTGGTGTTGGAAATCTCCAGCGTGATCTTGCCGCGCCACTCCGGCTCCAGCGGCGTCACGTTCACGATCAGCCCGCACCGGGCGTACGTGCTCTTGCCCACGCAGATCACCAGCACGTCCCGCGGGATCTCGATCCACTCCACCGTCTCGCACAGCGCAAACGAGTTCGGCGGAATGATCACGTGATCCCCGCCGTTCTCCTTCGTGCCAAACCCGGCGCAGTCCACCTCCACAAACAGGTCCGGACTGAACGCCTTGGGATCGACAACCGTGATCTGCCCCGTGCGCGGCGTGGGCGTGAAGATCTTGAACTTCGTCCCCACGCGAATGTCGTACCCGTACGACGACACGCCATAGGAAATCCGACCCGGCCGCTTGTTCGCTTCCGCGAACGGCTCGATCGGGATCAACTCGCGAATCTGCGTATCGCAGAGAACAGGCATGGGACACCTTTGGCTGGCGGAACAAATATCCGACCATAGCCCAAACAACGGTTCGTCATCAGCAGTCTTGGCTGGCGAAGACCGGGGACAGAAGAAGCCCCCACACGTCCCGGGCAAATAGATGGGCCCAAGGCGAGGGGACGGGGAGTCTACCACTACAGATCGTGCCTGCAACACCCCTCAACCACAAAATACGGTACCCCAATTGTCTCCCTCTGTCGAATGCAGCGCAACTCTTTAAACCCCATGGACTTGAATCGGATGGAAAAAGTTATCCCCAGCCATGTCATGTACCGACATTTGGTATTTTTTGTCGCCGCCCAGCCCGCAACCCCCCACATGATGTGGATCCCGAGGATCGCCATCTCTTGACAGCAACAGACAGTTGGCCGCTCGCCCAATTTCCGCCCCTTCAGCCACCGTTTTCCGCGCGCAACTCCCTGCTTCTCCTCATCGCCTCTCCCAACTCTTCACGCGCTCTTTGCTTCCCTGATAACCTCTGCACTGCAACTCCCGGCCGCGCCCCTGCGGAGCGTCTCGCCGGGAGCAGCAACCAACCCATGGGCGGGGGGCGGCGGGATGGGGATGGGCTGCGGGTGCGGAGAAGCATGATGACCTGTGCGGACCGTCGGTGTGGTCGGTCGAGTGGTGCTGTCGCGGCCGGCCTTGCGCTCTTCGCCCTCGCGCTCGGCACGGGCGCGTGCTCCTCGGAACCCAAGCAGGTCAGGCGCGTCGCGCCCTCCCCCGCGATCGTCCGCGACGTGCCGCGCCCCCTCAAGGACATCATCGGTGCCGAGGCCACCCTCAAGGGAATCGACCCCACCCTCGTCTCCGGCCTGGGTCTCGTCGTCGGCCTCGCCGGAACCGGCGGCGCGGAAAACCTTGATCCCGCCGTGCAGGCCACCATGGAGCGAGAGCTCGCCCGCGGCGGCGTCGGCAAGGGCGGCACCATCCAGAACTACCCCGGCTTCGAGGGCATGACCCCGCAGCAGTTCCTCCGCAGCCCCGACGTCGCCGTTGTCATCGTCGAGGCCAAGGTCGCCCCCGGAGCCCCCGAGGGCATGCCCTTCGACGTCTACGTCCGAACCCTCCCCGGCTCCGGCGTCACCAGCCTTGAGGGCGGCCAGCTCTGGACCACCGAGCTCCACATCGGACCCGCCGCTGTGTTCGGCGCCATCAAGTCCCGAAAGATCGGCGCGGCCCGCGGCCCCATCTTCATCAACCCCTTCAGCGCCCCCTCCGTCAACGCCAAGGGCGATGTTCAGATCACCCGCACCTCAGGGCGAATCCTCGGCGGCGGCAGGGTCACCAGCCCCCTCCAGATCGAGATGGCCCTCGACAACGACTCCTTCGCCCGCGCCCGCTCCATCGTCAGCACCATCAACAGCCGCTTCCCCCGCGGAGCCGGCGACGACGGCCCCATCGCCCGCGGCCGCGGAAACGGCGGCGGCACCTCCGGCTACCAGAGCATCGCCCTGCGAATCCCCCAGGCCTACGGCGCCAAGCCCGAGGAGTTTCTCCAACTCGTCCGCCACATGCGCGTCGACCCGAGCGCCCCCGAGGAGTTCGCCCGCCAGTACGTCGAAGACCTGAAATCCACACCCGAACTTACCGAGGATCTCTGCTGGTGCCTCCAGGCCATCGGCAAGCCCGCCCTTCCCTTCCTCGCCCAGATGTACGACTATCCGGAGCTGCGGCCCCGTTTCGCCGCGCTCCGGGCTGGCGCCCGCCTCGGCGACCCCCGCGCCACCCCCGCCCTGATCGACCTCGCCCGCAAGGCCAACCCCGCCGACCGCATCGGCGCCCTCCGTCTGCTGGCCGACATGCCCGGCGATCCCCGCATCAACCTCGCCATGCGCGAACTGGTGGACGACCCGAACCTCGACATCCGCGTCGCGGCCTACGAGGGTCTCCGCACCCGCAACGACTCCCTGCTCGTCCGCATCCCCATCGGCGAGACATCTCCCCCCCGCTTCACGCTCGAACTGCTCCCGGCCAAGGAGCCCATGATCTACGTCACCCAGCAGGGCGAGCCCCGCATCGTCCTCTTCGGCGGCGTCGATCCCTCCGGCAACGGCTTCGCGAGCAGCAAGTACAACGGCATTCGCATCCGCAAGCCCGCCCTCCTCTCCGTATGGGACGACCGGTTCATGCTCTCGGCCGAGGGCAAGACCTCCGACCTCCGCGTCTTCTATCGCGACCCCCGCTCCGGCCAGGTCACCCAGTCCAAGGCCCCCGAAGACCTCGCCGAGTTCATCGAGTTCCTCGCCCACAAATCCACCCCCGAGAACCCGCAGCCCGGCCTGGGAATGTCCTACTCGCAGGTCGTCGGCGTGCTCTACGCCATGTGCCCCCGCGGCAACGAGCCCGCCTCAAACGCGGCCAGCGTCGACCCCCGGGCCCTCGCCGCCCTTCCCGCCACCTTCGCCACCGAGGAAGACCGCCTCCGGGCCGAGATCTACGAGGCCATGCAGTCCACGCTGCTCGCCGACCGCCCCGAGAACGAGGGCCAGGCCACCGATCAGGCCGACAACCAGTTCCGGCCCACCGCCCCGGCCCCCCTCCCCTCGGCCGCCCCGACGCAAGACACCGGCGACATGAAGTCCAAGATCGTCCCCCTCAAGAAGCCCGCCCCCAAGAAGTAGCACGGGCATCCTGCCCGTGCCCGTGCGAAGTTCGCACCAGTCCCGCCCCCCCGGCGTGGGCATCATGTCGTCTACCCCCAGACTGATCGCTTCTCCCCTCGCTTGACGATGGAGGATCGTGTATCCTCTGCGTTTCCCGCCCTTTACGGGCCGGGACGTTGGGCCGTGCCGCGGAGGCGGCACCCACACGGTGATCGACGAAGGCCCCGGGAACGCCCCCGAGGCTCGGAAGTAGTTGGGCGACATGGAGGTTGCTCGCGGGATGCGTCTGGCCAAACTCACGCTCAACGGTTTCAAGTCCTTCGCCGACCGCACCGAGTTTCGCTTTGACGATCCCGTCACCGGCATCGTCGGCCCCAACGGCTGCGGAAAGTCCAACGTCGTCGACGCCATCAAGTGGGTCCTCGGCGAGCGCTCCAGCAAGTCGCTGCGCGGCAAGGAAATGACCGACGTCATCTTCGCCGGCTCCGCGGGCCGCAAGCCCCTCGGTATGGCCAGCGTCACCCTCACCTTCGACAACCCCATCACCGAAGGACCCGCCCGGTTCGGCGCGCTCGCCAACCTCGCGGCGGCCCAGAGCACCCCGCAGGAAGGCCCCGAGGCCGCACCCGAGGCCACGTCCACGCTCGTCGTCCCCGAAGCCTCCGTCGAATCCGACTCCCCCGCTCCCCAGCTCCCCAGCTCCCCTGCTCCGGACGCCTCCGTTTCCTCCGAGACGGAAATCACAATCCAGCGCAACACCATCAACCGCGCCCTCCCCATCGACGCCGACGTCGTCGAGGTCGAGCGCCGCCTCTTCCGCGACGGCACCAGCCAGTATCTCATCAACCAGAAGCGCTGCCGACTCAAGGACATCGTCGACCTGTTCATGGACACCGGCATCGGCGCCGACGCCTACTCGATCATCGAGCAGGGCAAGGTCGACGCCATGCTCCTCGCCTCGCCGCAGGAACGCCGCACGATCTTCGAGGAAGCCGCGGGCGTCGCCAAGTACAAGGCCCGCCGCATCGAGGCCGAGCGCAAGCTCGAGCGCACCGAGAGCAACCTCACGCTCACCCGCGAGCAGCTCGCCAATACCGAGCGCCGCCTGAAGATCGTCAAGTCCCAGGCCGCCAAGGCCCGCACCTACAAGACCCTCGAGGGCGAGTACACCGCCCTGCGCTGCCTCGTGGCGCTCGACCAGTTCGACGACCTCATCCAGCGTCTTTCCGGCCTCACCCACCAGCTCACCGAGCTCGACGCCAAGCGCCGCGAGGCATCCGACGTGCTCGCATCGCTCGAGGCCTCCAAGCAGGAGGCCGAGCTCCGCCGCGGCGAGCTCCAGTCCAGCCAGCGCCGCGCCGAGAGCCGCCTCCAGTCCGCCCGCCACACCGAGCAGTCCTCACGCCAGCGTCAGCAGATGACGCACACCGCCATCGAGGAAGCCGAGAAGCAGGTCGCCGAGGACGCCAAGCAGCTCGACGCCGTCGATCAATGGATCACCGAGATCGAGGCCTCCCTCGCCCAGCAGTCCGAGCAGATCGCCGGCCTCGCCGAGGAGCTCACCCGCGCCGAGGCCGAGCTCGGCACCCTCGCCCAGCAGCGCGGCCAGGCCTCCCAGAACCTCAACGACCTCCGCTCCGAGCAGTCGCAGAAGCGTTCCCAGGCCCAGAGCATCGACCGCGAACGCGCCGGCCTCCTCGCCGCCATCGAGAGCGACCGCCGCCGCGCCGCCGGCATGCGCGAGCAGATGACCACGCTCGCCACCAAGGCCGCCAGCAACAAGACCGAGCAGGAAACCCTCACCGAGAAGCGCACCCTCGCCGAGCAGTCCCTCGCCGCCACACGCGAGTCCCTCGTCGCCGCCGAGCACGAGCACGCCACGGCGCAGGAAGCCCTCGGCAAGCTCGGCGAGGATCGCCAGGTCCTCACCCGCGCCGTCGCCGAGACCCAGCAGGCCTTCGATCGCACCGACTCGCGCCGCGCCACCCTGCAGGAGATGCAGGACCGCCACGCCGGCCTCACCGAGAGCGTCCGCTTCGTCCTCGACAAGAAGGCCCGCGGCGAGGGATTCTCCTTCGTGCGCGGCGTCCTCTCCGATCTCATTCGCGCCCGCCGCGACCATGCTGCCATCGTCGAGGCCGCCCTCGGCCCCGCGCTCCAGGCCCTCGTCGTCGGCACGCTCCTCGACGTTCCCACCAGCGACGAACTCCGCAGCCTTCCCGGCCGCGTCTCGTTCCTTCCCGCCGATCCGATGGGCCAGACGGAAGCCGTCGCCACCGAGCCCCCGCCACTCCCCGATGGCGAGTCCTCGCCCGAGGAAGCCCCGATCGTCGGCATCATCGGCGGCGCGGCCGGCTACATCACCCGCGTCCGCGAGATGATCGCACCCGCCCCCGGCGTCGAGCACGCCGCACAGATCCACGCCCTCCTCGATCGCCTCCTCGGCCGCACGCTCATGGTCCGCGACCTCGACGCGGCCATGCTCCTCGCCGCCGGGCCCCTCGCCAACCACAACGCCCGCTTCGTCACCCCCGACGGCCGCGTGATGGAGACCGACGGCCGCGTCCTCGCCGGCCCCGCAAGCCCCGAGACCGGCGGCGCGGGTGTCCTCCAGCGCGCCAGCGAGCTCGCCGCCCTCACCGCCGAGCTCGACCAGACCCGCGAAGTCCTCGAGTCCCAGCGTTCATCCCTCGCCGCCGCCGACGAGCAGGCCTCCGCGCTCTCGCAGGCCGAGGGCGACCTCCGCAAACGCGTCGCCGCGCTCCAGCGCGAGCTCGTCTCCGCCGAGTCGCAGGTCGAGCGCCTCACCGCCGATCTCTCCCGCCTCGAGCGCGAGCAGGGCAACCTCTCCGAAGAGGTTCGCACCCTCGGCGAGCGCTGCACCGCCGTCGAGACCGAGCAGGCCGCCACCGGCGAACGTGCCGACAAGCTCCGCCGCCTCTACGACGAGCAGATGGAGCACGCCACCGCCCTCGACGCCCGCATCGAGCAGGCCGCCCGTGATGCAGAGGCCGCGGCCGAGAAGCTCACCGCCGCCAAGGTCCACGCCGGGCGTGCAAGCGAGCAGCTCACCGCCGCCCGCCGCGAGAAACAGCGCCTCGACACCGCCTCCGACGAGGCCGACCGCCGCCGCCGCCACCTCCAGAGCCAGGTCCAGATGCGCCGCGACACCCTCGTCCAGCACCAGACGGTGCTCACCGAGACCGAGGAGACCATCGCCAACGCCATCGCCGAGGCTCAGGCCGCCCACGACGACGCCCACCTCATCGGCGAGCAGCTCGCCGAGGTGATCAACACCGCCACCGACCTCGGCGAGAAGGTAAACATCGCCCGCGCCACCGCCTCCAACGTCGAGCGAGACTGGCACTCCCTCGAGGTCGCCCGTCGCGAGGTCGAGGTCAAGCGCGAGAACCTCGAGGACCGCGCCCAGCAGGAGCTCAACCTCGACCTGCCCGCGAGCCACGCCGACTACCGCGCCGCGATGGAAGACACCGAGCACGGCACGCTCGTCCGCATCGACCACGGCGTCGCCGTGCCCCGCATCGACGAGCTCAAGAAGCAGATCCGCGAGCTTGGCAACGTCAACCTCGACGCCATCGAGGAGGAGACGCTCCTGGCCGCCCGCAACGACGACCTCATCAAGCAGGTCGCCGACATCGACGCGGCCCGCCTCCAGCTCATCGAGCTCATCGCCAAGCTCAACGTCGCCAGCGAGCACCGCTTCAAGGACACCTTCGAGGCCATCCAGAAGCGCTTCAGCGGCGAGGACGGCATGTTCCGCCTCCTCTTCGGCGGCGGCCACGCCGAGATTCGCCTCATGCCCCTCATCAAGGAGGGCCCCAACGGCGAGAAGATCCAGACCGACGAGATCAGCTGGCTCGAGAGCGGCGTGGAGATCATGGCCAAGCCCCCGGGCAAGCAGCCCCGCAGCATCAACCAGCTCTCCGGCGGCGAGCGCACCATGACGGCCATCGCCATGCTCCTGGCCATCTTCAAGAGCAAGCCCAGCTGCTTCTGCATCCTCGACGAAGTCGACGCCGCGCTCGACGAGGCCAACGTCGAACGCTTCTGCCACGCCATCCACCGCTTCCTTGAGCACTCCCACTTCATCGTCATCACCCACCGCAAGCGGACGATGGCGAGCGCGGATCGGCTCTACGGCGTCACCATGCAGGAGCGCGGCGTCTCCAAGCGTGTCACCGTCAAGGTCGACCAGGTCGGCGAGAAGGGCGAGGTCAACGTCTCCGCCGCCGAGGCCGACGCGGCCGAGGAAGCCGCCATCGACCACGTCGTCCACACCGGCCACAACTACGCCCCGGCCCCGGTGGTCGAAGCCCCAACCCCGCCCAAGCGCACCCGCAAGCCCAAGCCAGCACCCCCCGCGCCCGAGCCCGTCGCGGAATCCGCGCCCGAGGAGCCACGCCCCAGCGGCCTGCTCCGCAAGGCCCTCGCGGGAATGCGTGAGAGCGAGTCGGCGGCGGTCAATGAGGTCCGCTGAGTCAGCCGAGCTGAACCGCGCCGACGAGTTCGGTGATCGACGAGCAGCCCTGTGCTCGTACCCATTTTTCGAGTCCCTTCACCACAGCGAGTGGTGAGCGGGGATCGACGAAGAGGGCGGTGCCCATCTGCACGGCGGTCGCGCCGGCGAGGATGAACTCGGCCGCGTCTTCCCAGCGAAGGACGCCGCCGGCGCCGATGATGGGGATGTTCGCGGCCTTGGCGACCTGGCGATAGACGTCGTGCACGAGTTTGAGGGAGACGGGGTGGATGGCCGGGCCGGAGAGGCCGCCGGTGATGTTGGCGAGGCGCGGCTTGCGGGTGGCGACTTCGATGGCCATGGCGGGCATGGTGTTGGAGATGGTGAGGGCGTCGGCGCCGGCATCGATGGCCGCGCGGGCGAGGTCGGGAAGGCCCATGGGCCACGGGGAGAGCTTGACGATGAGCTTCCTGCGTGTGACGACTTTGCGGACTTCGGCGACGACTTCCTTGAGGGCGATGGGCGATGAGCCGAAGTCGCACCCGGACTTGACGTTCGGGCACGACACGTTGAGCTCGATGGCCGCGACTGAGGATTCGTCGAACGTAGCGGCGACGGCGGTGTAGTCCTCGACGCTGTATCCGGCGACGGAGCCGATGACGGTGCAGGGCATGGCCGCGGCCCGCGGGAGGTAGTGCTCCTCGAAGGCGTCGATGCCGGGGTTGGCGAGGCCGATGGCGTTGAGCATTCCGCCGTGGCGGGACTCGATGATGCGCCAGGTGGCGTTGCCGTCGCGGGGCTGGCGGGTGATGGACTTGGTGACGAGGCCGCCGACGCGGGAGAGGTCAAGAACGCCCGAGAGTTCGTCGAGGGTGCCGCAGGTTCCCGCGGCGAGGATCACGGGGTTGCGGAGGTCGATTCCGGCGAGTGTGGTCGCGAGCGGCGTTGGCACTGGGCAACCATAGCATCGGGCACGATGAAGCGAATCATGATCGTGTGCTACCTGGTGCTCGTCCACGTGGCGCTTGGCGGACTGATCGCGGCATGGGCGACGGGCGCGATCAAGCGGCCCAACCCTTCGCACACCCTCACGTGGACAACCCAGACGGTCGCACAGAGCGATCTCGCGGGCGCGGACCTCGGCTCGATCATGCCGGGGTGGGACGCCGACGCGCTCACGCACTACGTGAGCAGCAACGGCCGGCGGGTGCTGGAGATCACCGAGTTCAAGAGCGGCGTGGCCATCATCGGCGTGAGCGATGATGCGCGTGGGGAGACGTGGATCTTCAACCGCCGGCCGACGATCGCCGGGATGGCCGCGCCGCATGTGTCGATGACCCGGCGCGAGGTGGTGACCGGCGCGCACGGCGAGGCGACCCCGGGCAAGCGGATCGAGTCGTTCATGGACCAGGACGGGGACGGGATCCTGGAACTGCGGCTCGGAACGACGGCCGACGTCAACGAGCGGGTGCCCCGCTCGCGCCTGAAGGCGGATGCATGGGAACCGTGGCCGTGGCCGGAGAAGTAGGCCGCGCGGGCCGGGTTGGGGAGGTACCCTTGGAGCATGTCTGACCTCGATCGTCGTATTGCCCAGTTCGCAAACATGGCCCAAGCCGATCCGGAGAATGAGATGGCTCATTTCTCGCTTGGAAAGGCGCTGATGGAGGCGGGGCGGGTTGAGGAAGCGGCCTCGTCGTTTGTGAAGTGCACGGAGCTTGCGCCGCAGATGTCGAAGGCGTACCAGCTTGCGGCCGAGGCCTATCAGAAGACGGGGAAGATGGAGATGGCGGTGCAACTTGCGACGCGCGGGTTCACGATCGCGGCGGAGCGCGGCGATCTGATGCCCAAGAACGCAATGGCGGATCTGCTGACTTCGCTCGGGCGAGATGTGCCTGCGGTGGCGCGGAAGTCGGGCGGGGGTGGCGGTGATGTGGACTTGCTCGGCGGCGGAAGCGCCCCGAAGAAGTACACCGGGCCGATTCCCGAGGGCGCGTTCGTATGCCAGCGCACGGGACGGCCGGGCACGAAGATGTCGCGGCCGCCGTTCCGCGGGCCCGTGGGCGAGTGGATTCAGGCGAACATCACGAAAGAGACGTTCGACACCTGGATCGCGCAGGGGACCAAGGTGATCAACGAGCTGCGCCTGGACCTGTCACGGGAGCAGGACGAAGAGGTGTACGACCAGCACATGCGGGAGTACCTGGGGATTGATGATGAGCTTTTGGAGAAGCTGAAGGGCAAATAGACCGCGCGGCGAATGGGGCGTGCCTCTCGAACACTCATCCGCGAACTGCGCCGAGCAATTCTCTCGGCTTGGCGCGGTTGAGGTTGAGGATGGCGGGCATGGCCGCGCCGAGGGTGATGGCGGTGAGGATGCCCCAGCCCATGAGCGTTGCGTCGAGGGGGATGCTCAGGGTGAGCACGATGCCGAGGGTGAGCTGGTGGACGATCTGGCCGGCCCAGGCGGCGTGGATGCCCATCATGGTGCCGACGAGGCAGGCGGAGATGGCGATGATGAGGGCCTCGCCGAGGACGAGGCGTGCGACGAGGCCGCGGTGGGCGCCGATGGCGCGGAGGACGCCGAACTCGAACTGGCGGGCCTGGATTCCGGCGACGATGAGGTTGGCGACGCCGAAGCAGGCGACGAGCATTCCGCCGACGCCGACGAGGGAGAAGACGTAGAGGGAGGCAGAGACGTATTGGCGGATCTCGGCGATGATGCCGCGGCCGGAGCCGGCGTCGAGGACCTCGAACCCGCCGGCCTTGCGGATCTGCTTGATGGCGTCGGCGTCGATGAGATTCGCGTACTCGCCGGTGGACTTGAGGTCGATCTGGATGAGGCGGACGGTGCTGGCGCCCGTCATCTTCTTGAGATCGTCGCGGCTGCCGAAGACGGCGTTGACGGCCATGTCGAGGAAGTCCTCGCCGATCTCGAAGTACTTGCTGACGACGTCGAGGCCGGGGGACTCGACGACGCCGACGATCTTGAACTCGAGGGGCTTGCCCTCGTGGATCAGGCGGAGGGTGTCGCCGACGCCGAGGCCGCGGGTGACCTTGAACTCCTTGGCGACAAGGACGGAGCCGCCCTTCTTAAGGGCGGCGATGGCGGAGGAAGGGTCGCCCTCGATCCACTTGAGCTTGGCCATGCTCAGGAACTCATCGGGCTCGAAGGCGATGAAGGTAGTCATCGCGTGGTTGAGGGTCTTGAAGCCGAAGGCGTCGGTCTGGAAGTTCTGGACGGTGATGGGGGTGGTCTTGGCGACGAAGGGGAGGTCGGCGATCTTCTTCTGGGTGCGCTCGGAGATGTTCAGCCCGGCGGCGAAGGCGTCGGGGAACTTGAAGGAACCGAGCCAGTCGCGGTCGATGGCGCGGCCGTTGGTCCAGATGCCGATCATCAGGCAGAGGCCCAGCGACATCGCGCCGGCGGTGAAGCCGAAGCGATAGGGCGTGGCCTGCACGCTGCGAACGAGCAGGCCGGAGGGGATGCCGAGGACCTTGGAAATGAGACCGCCGAGCAGGCCGGTGACCGACCAGAGGACCGGGACGGAGAGGAGGAAGTAGCCGGTGAGGAAGCAGGGCGCGCCGACGAAGAGATCGGCCATGAGGAGGCGGTCGGGATCCTTGATGGTGAGGAAGAGCGTGACGTGGACGGAGGCGATGAGGATGCCGGCGACGAGACAGGTGGCGATGCCGCGCAGGGTGGCGGGCTTGGAACGTGCGGCGAGGGCGTCGAGAGGAGAGGTCTTGGCGGCCTTCCAGGCGGGGAGGAGTGAGCCGACGAGGCCGGCGAGGATGGAGGAGGCGACGCCGCCGATCAAACCGACGGGGTTGATGACGAATCCGGCGGGGAAATGGCTGGAGTAGATGTTGACGAGAATCCACGCGCCCAGCACGCCCAGCGGGACGCCGACGAGCGCACCGAAGATACCGAGGATGACGCCCATCGCGACCTGGCTCTCGGCCATCTGGGCCTTGGTACCGCCGATGCAGCGGAGCATGGCGAGCTCGCGGGTGCGCTCGGTGACGTTGCTGGTGAGGCCGGTCATGATGATGAACGCCCCGGCGAACATGGCCAGCGCGCTGGCGATCGAGAGGCCGATTTGGCCGGACTTCTGAGATTGGTCGAGGCCGGAGGTGATCTTGGCGGTGGTGCGCACGACGACGCCGGGGCCGAGGTCGTCGCGATGGGCCTTGGCGAAGGCCTCGGCGGTGCCGGCCTGCTTGAGGACCACGTCGATGTCCTGCATGCCGCCGGGCTTGTCGGTGATGACGCCCATCTGCTCGAGCGTGACGGAAGTTTCCGGGCGCGTCACCACGCCGAGGCCGATGCCGGGCTGGCGGACGATGCCGACGACCTTGAGGGTGATGGGGTCGCCCCAGCGGGCGACGGAGAGGTCGGTGCCGACGTCGGCGGCGAGGTCCTTCGCGGCGTTCTCGTCGATGGCGATCTCACCGAGGGCGGTGGGGCGGCGGCCCTTGATGACGTCCATCGGGCGGATCTGGGCGTCGAGGGCGGCCTCGACGCCGGTGCCCATGGTGGCGGATTCGTTGTTGTTGGCGGGGTTCTTGAGGACGATGGGGCCTTGGGCTCGGGGGACGACGAGCTTGGCCTCGGGCCAAGCGCGGACTCTTTCGAGTGTGCCGGGGGGGAGAACGTCCTTGCCCGCGCGGCCGACGCGGAGGTCGGCCGCGCCGACGGTGGAATCCACGCGTTTGCGGAGCCCGGCCTGCATGGACTCGAGCGCGCAGGCGACCGTGGCGATGAGGGCCGCGCTGAGCGCGACCGAGGCCGCCAAGAGCACCGAGCGGCTAAGCCGCCCGGACAAGCTGTTGATACCGAGACGCCACGCCGGCCGCATCGAGGCCCTCCGTCTGGATGTGGTCGAAGAGGACACCGTCACGCATGACAAAGATGGACTTGCAGTTGGCGGCCGCGGCGGGCTCGTGGGTGACCATAAGGACGGTCATCTCGTGCTTGGTCGCCAGATCGCCGAGGAGGGCCCAGAGGCGGGCGCTGGAGGCGGAGTCGAGCGCGCCGGTGGGCTCATCCGCGAGGAGCACCTTGGGGGAATAAAGCAGGGCGCGGGCGATGGCGACGCGCTGCTGCTCTCCGCCGGAGAGGGCGTCGGGGCGATGACCGGCGCGGGGGGCGACGCCGAGGGCCTCGAGAAGCTCGGCGCTGCGTGCGGCAAGGAAGGCGGGGTCGTCGCCGGCGAGCATCCCGGGGAGTTCGACGTTTTCCTTCGCCGTGAGTGTGGGGATAAGGTTGAACTGCTGGAAGATGATGCCGATCTGTTTGCGGCGAAAGAGGGTGAGGGCCTTCTCGTCCATCTCGTGGAGGCGGTTGCCGGAGACGATGACCTCGCCCTGATCGGGCTTGTCGAGGCCGCCGAGGAGGTGCAGGAGGGTGGACTTGCCGGAGCCGGACTGGCCCATGATGGCGAAGAAGCCGGGCTCGGAAACGTCGAGGTTGACGCCGCGCAAGGCCTGGACGGTCTGCTCGCGCAGGCGGTAGGACTTGTGGACGTTTGAGCAGCGGATCATGGGGGAGGGGAGTTTAGGGCGGCCGGGGGGTGGGGCGCGATCGATGACGCGCTTCGGGGCTTGATGAGGAGTGAGGGGATGAGGAGTGAGGAGAGGGATAGCCGTGGGGGCTTTGCCCCTTCATTCCTCGTCGCCCCCACTCAGCGTCCAGATTTAGTGGTACTGCTTGCCGTACGTGGCCGCGTCCATGAGCTTTGAGAGGCCCGCGGCGTCGGCGACCTTGATCTTCACGAGCCAGCCCTTGCCGTAAGGGTCGGTGTTCAGGAGGGAGGGATCGTCCACGACAGCCTTATTGACTTCGGCGACCTCGCCGTCGGCGGCGCAGTAGATGTCGGAGGTGGTCTTGACGCTCTCGACCTCGCCGATGGTGGTGCCGGCCTTGAACTTGAAGCCAACGGGCTTCATCTCGACGAAGGTAACGTCGGTGAGCTGGTCGACGGCGAACTGCGTCAGGCCGAGCGTGACCGTGTTCCCCTCGACCTTGTGCCACTCGTGAGACTCGGAGTACTTGCGATCAGCGGGAACGGCCATGGACGGGCTCCTTGATGGGGACCGATGCTATGGGAGGGGGAAGGCGGAAGGGGGAGGGGGGAAGTTCAAACAGGGGACCACACGGGCCGGACTCGCGTCCCTGTGCCATTCCGCCTCCACATTGCCGCCCCCCCGGCCCCGCCTCGCCTACATTCCCGCCCGAGCATGCTGTTAACTCTCACCGCCAACGCTCTTCGTGCGCGCCTCGCCCTTCCGAAAAAAGGGCGGCCGTCTTCGCCGGCCACGGGGGACAGTCTCCAAGTCACCGATCTGCCGCGGTTTGCCCGCGAGGAGCTGGGGCTCTTCGGGCTGAACCTGTCGACGAACCTGCTCGTCGGGGCGGACCTGAAGCGGCTGGATGCGATCCGCGACGCGGCCGACAAAGCCTCGTGCCCCTGCCTGACGCTGGTCGAATCCGAAGTCCAGGACATGGGGACGACCGACGATGCCAAGGGCGACGCGGCGATCGCCCGGGCCCAGCGCGTGGTGCAGGCGGCCCATCGCCTCGGATGCAGCTCGATCGGGCTCTCGGTCGCCTGCAAGGACCACGAGGACGAGCACGACTTCTGCATCGAGCGGCTGCGACGGGTGCTTTCGATTGCCGAGCGTCTGGAAGTGAACGTGCTGGTCTGCCCGTCGCCCGGGCTGACGGAGGATCCGGAGCGTCTGACGGACCTGATCAAGAAGGTGGGCGGGTTCCGGATTGGGACGTTTCCCGACTTTGAGGTGGCGTCGAAGTGGGCGGACCCGCTGGCGTATCTCAAGCGGCTGACGCCGTATGCCTCCGCGATCACGGCGGCGACGATCCGGATGAAGGCGGGGAAGAAGCCGGGGGAATACACCCACGAGCCGTACGACCTGCGGGCCTACGCCGCGGTGGTGCGGTCGGTGGGGTACACGGGAACGCTGGCGCTGGATTATCGTGGCGACGAGGATCCGGTGGAGAACCTCAAGCGGGCCAAAGCGCTGCTAGAGTCCGTGGTCCCGGTCACGCCCCCGGGCGGACTGCTGGACGAAGAGGATGAACTGGCCGACGCGGGCGAGGCGGACGCCGCAGAAGAGGACGCCGATGACGACGGCGAGGAAGAATGAGAATCTCCTCGGACTGGAACGGCCGGTGGTCGTGCATATCCGCGACGCGTCGCCGCTGGAGCATGCGTCGGCCGGGAGCGGGAGCGGCATCATGGGCGAGCGTCTGATCATCACGATCGACGGACCAGCGGGCACGGGCAAGTCCACCGTGGCCCGGGCCCTTGCCCACCGACTTGGCCTTGATCTTCTCGACACGGGGGCGATGTACCGAGCGGCGGCGGCGATCGCGATCGAAGCGGGGATTGACCCGACCGACTCGTCGATGCACGCGCGGCTGGTGGCGGAGGTGGAGCGGCACGACCTGCACTTCGACTTCGACATGGACCCGCCCACGCTGCTGTGCCGCGGCGAGAGCATCATGCACCGGCTGCGGGATTCGGACGTGACCCGCCTGGTCTCGCCGGTGGCCGCGATCGATAAGCTGCGCCAGGAGATGGTGAAGAAGCAGCGGCAGATCGCGATGGCGCACCCGCGGCTGGTGACGGAGGGGCGCGACCAGGGGTCGGTGGTGTTCCCGGATGCGGACGTGAAGTTCTACATGTTCGCCTCGGCGCGGGTGCGGGCGGAGCGCCGGGCGGACCAGCTTCGCGCGGCGGGGCGCGAGGCGGACGTGGACCGCCTCGAGCAGGAGATCCAGCAGCGCGACGACTCGGACACACGCCGCACGGTGGGGCCGCTCACGTGCCCGGCGGATGCGGAGCGGATCGACACGTCGGACATGGGCTTTGACCAAGTCGTCGACGCGCTGGAGGCGCACGTGAAGCGCGTCCTCGGCTCGCGCACGTTCGCCCGTTCCGCGCAGCGGGCTCCCAAGATTCACCACTGAGCACCGGAACACCGCGGATGCCCCTCCTCGACAGTCTCCGGCGAATCGACCAGGGCCGCCCCGTTTCGCAGATCCTGTTCTACAGGCTCTGGTACTGGATACTGCTTCTGGCGCTGACGCTCGTCTACCGAGCGCGGTTCTACAACACGCGCGCGGTGCCGGACTCCGGCGGGCTGCTGGTGATCTCCAACCACCAATCGCACCTCGATCCGCCGCTGGTCGGGTGCGCGATCCGGCGGCGGAACATGGCGGCGATCGCGCGGGCGGGGCTGTTCAAGGTTCCTGTGCTGGGATTGTGGCTGCGCGCGGTGGGGTGCATCTCGATCAAGGAAGACGCGGGGGACGCGGGAGCGATGCGGGCGGCGATCGAGCAGCTCAAGGCGGGGCGGCTGGTGGTGATCTTCCCCGAGGGATCGCGCTCGCCGGACGGCTCGCTGCAGGAGTTCAAGCGCGGCGTGTGGCTGATGATGATGCGCTCGGGCGTGCCGGTGCTGCCGGCGGCGGTTGAGGGATGCTTCGACGCGATGCCGCGCAGCCGGCACTTTCCGCGGCTCTTCGGGCAGCGCGTCGCGGTGGCGTTCGGGACGCCGATCCCGCACGCGGAGCTCAAAGTCCTCGGCGCGGATGCGGGGCTCGCGCGACTGGCGACGGAGGTCGAGGCGCTGCGGATGGATCTTCGGCAGAAGCTGCGAACGGCCTCGCGCGGGCGCGTGCCGCGGCCGGGGCCGGGAGACACGGCGTGGACGCCGCCATCGCTTGCACAACCTGTCAATTGACAGCCGTTGTGCAGGGCGGCGCGGTCGCCTGTCGCTTGAAACAGCAGGGTTTATCCATCTTTCCCGCCGGTTGCGGGGGCGAAATGGCTGTTTCCGGCCCTGAAAACGGGCATTCTGTTCCCCCCTTGAGGGCGGGCAGGTAACGCAGGCGCGGCTTCACCGGCATAGACGGAACGCCGATGCGCGCCGACCCGCGTTTTCGCGGGGAATCATGCCCACCTGCTCAATCCATGAAGTATGCTGGAATGTGACTGCCCCGATCCGTGGGCGAGTCACCGACTCTTACGCAGTAGACGCGACCACCATCGACTGGGAATCGAGTCCTTCGACTTCGACTCTCTCCTCGCCTGAGTCTCCCGTTTCGGCTCTTCTCACCATGCACACCCAAGACACGAAATCCCCCCAGCGTGGTCGCCGCTCCAGCGGCACGCTGGTTCGTGTGGCGGGGTTCGTGGGTGTGGCGGGGATGGTGGCGCTCTCGGCGATGGTGACAAAGGAAGCCGTTGGCCGCGCGGGTCTTCGGCCGCTGGTGGATGTCGAGACGACGACGGCCGCGACCAACACCTCCCCCACTCCTGCTCCGACTCCCGCGATGAACATGAACGTCGGGCTGGCGTCGGTGGTCGAGGTGTCGCACGCGGCGGCTCCCGTCGCGCAGCCGGTGTCGGCGACGAACGCCCCGGTGTACGCCGAGTCGACGGAGATTCGCTATTTCAACGGCCGCCCGGTTCGCCCGGCGCGGACGATGACGATGGTGGTGACGGCGTACTCGCCCGACGAGAAGTCGTGCGGGCCGGACGCAAAAGGGATCACCTCGAGCCTGCACCACGTGACGAGCAACGCGATGAAGCTGGTGGCGGCCGACAGCCGCGTGCTGCCGCTGGGCTCGATGATCACGGTGCCCGGGTACGACGCGGACCGCGTGGTGCCGGTGTTGGACCGTGGCGGGGCGATCAAGGGCAACCGGCTGGACGTGCTCTTCCCCACCGACGCCGCGGCGATGAAGTGGGGCGTGAAGACGCTCGACGTGGTGGTGTGGGAGTATGCGGACAATCTGCCGGCGGATGATTTCCGGGCGATCCGCGACTCGCGGAACTGATTTCACCACTGAGAACACCGGGAGCACCGAGCGAGCCAAGAGGAGATCTTGGCTCTGTTTTTCTTTGCGGCTTCTCTCTCAGTGCCCTCGGTGCTCTCAGTGGTGAACCGGCGTTGGCTAGCCTTGGCAATGCTCGCCTCATCCGGGACACGAAAACCGCTGACGCCCGACGAGTTGATCTCGCCCCGGCTGGCGAGCGCGCTGGATCAGCTCGATCTTTCGACGCGCCGGATGTTTCCCGGAAAAATGCAGGGCGAGCGCCGATCGAAGGCGCGGGGGCGGTCGGTCGAGTTCGAGGACTTCCGGCCATACGTGCACGGCGACGACCTGCGGCACGTGGACTGGAACGTCTTCGCGCGGCTGGACAAGTTCTTCATCAAGATCTTTCAGGAAGAGCAGGACCTTGCGCTGCACATCGTGCTGGACGCCTCGGCGAGCATGGACGCGGGGACGCCGAGCAAGCTGGCGTTTGCGCAGCGGGTGGCGATGGCGCTGGGGTACCTGGGGCTGGTAAACAACAACCGGGTGGCGGTGTGGATCGTGGGGAATGGGGGCGTGCGGCGATTGGGGCCGCTGCGGGGGAACGCGGGGGTTCAGCGGGTGGCGAGGTTCTTGATTGAGGAGACGTTTGGGGGTTCGGGCGCGGGCATGGACACCGGCGTGGCGGAGTCCGGAGCGACTCCACCACGGCACCCGAGCAGCTTCACAGAGGCGATGCGGACGATCGCGTCAACGCGAACAGGGCGCGGCGTGATGGTGGTGCTCTCGGATCTCTTGATCCCGGAGGGGTATCAGCAGGGGCTGTCGATGCTCTCGGGTGGGGCCTCGGGCGCGGGCTCGCCGGGGTGGGACATCACGCTTCTGCAGGTGCTCTCGCCGGGGGAGATCGATCCGCTGCAGGAACGCTCGCCGAGCGGGGATCGGATGGTGCTCGGCGATCTGCGGCTGACGGACGCCGAGACGGGGCGGGTGGCGGAGGTGACGGTGACGACCGAGCTTGTGAAGCGGTATCTGGATCGGCTCAAGGCGTATCAGGATGGGCTGCATGCCTTCGCCGCGGCGAGAGGGTTGCAGCATCTGATGGTGCGATCGGATGCGGATATCACGTCGCTCATGCTGGATGAGCTGCGGAGAAGGGGGCTTGTGCAATGAGCGCTCGCGTGCATCAGATCAGCGTCTCCCACGGCGGTGTGCCGAAACGGGCGGTACCGCAGGCTCGCATCACGGCATTGGGCGTCGAGGGTGACCATCAGAACGACACCAAGCACCACGGGGGGCCGGAGCGGGCGGTGTGCCTGTTCTCGCTGGAAGTGATTCGAAGACTGCGCGCGGAGGGGCATCCGATCGTGCCGGGGAGCGCGGGGGAGAACATCACGGTCGAAGGGCTGGAGTGGAGCACGCTTGGGCCCGGGACGCGGCTGGAGATCGACTCGGCGGAATCGGGCGGTTCCGCGATCGTGCTCGAGATTGCCTCGTACACGCGCCCGTGCTCGACGATTCGCGATTCATTTACCGGACTTGAGTTCAACCGGATCTTTCAAGATCTTCATCCCGGAGAGTCTCGCGTGTACGCGCGGGTGCTGCGCGAGGGGATCGCCGCGGCGGGTGCGGCGATTCGTATCGCGTCCGCCGGGCCGGGATGACCGCGAAAGGTCCACGAACAACCGAAGTGAGCGATCCGGAACGAAGATTCTCGACAGAATCTGTGCGTTCTCATCCGGGGATGAAGCCAGAACCCGATACCCCTTCGTATTAAGGGCGTTCGCATGCACTGGCTTCCCATGCAGATTCCGGCTCGATCCATCCTGGGCACGCTGATGCTCGCCGCCGCGGCCGGGGGTGTGGGCGCGCAGCCGATCCAGTCGCTGGGGGTGGCTGGGGACAGCCTGTCGAACGAGTACTACGAGTTCAGTTGGTACAACTCCAACTCGTGGCCGCAGCTTCTCGCGGGCCTGCGCGGCGTGGACCTCGGGCCGACGGCCGCGCAGGTGGGGCTGGCGGATTGGGGCGACTTCCGCGGGTACGGATTCCAGAACAACTACTCGCGCGGCGGGGCGACGACGGATGCGCTGGTGGATGAGCGCGGGCCGGAGTTTCTGGCCGAGGCGGTGCGGACGCGCGGCGTCTCGCACGTGGTGATCGCGGCGAGCGGGAACGACATGGCCTCGTGGAACTACTTCGCGTATGTCGCGATGTACGACGGGGTGTGGAGCCAGCACCGGAAGGACGCGTGGGCGGATGCGAGCGTGGCCAACGTGCGCCAGGCCGTGCAGACGGTGCACGCGTCGGGGGCCAAGGTGGTGCTCCTCAACATGCCCGACTTCGGCGTGATGCCGTTCTACAGCACGTACTACCCGGACCCGGCCAAGCGCCGTCGGATCACCGAGGTGGTGGTGCGGGTGAACGCGGGGCTTCGACAACTGGCCCACGAGTTCCAGATCCCGCTGGTGGATCTGTACGCGCTCGACGCCGCGGTCTTCGGCGACACCGATCAGCCCAAGCAGACGCTGGACATCGGCGGGGTGACAGTACAACTGCGGGCCCCGAACGCGGTGAACACCGACCCGCTGGCGGGGTTCCTGGCCGACGGGATCCACCTGACCACGCTGATGCAGGGGGTGTGGGCCAACGCGATCATCACCGCGCTCAACGCGGGGTATCACACCGGAATCCCGCTGCTCGGGGAGCAAGAGTTGCTGGGCGCGGCGGGGGTGGCATCGGCCAGCGCGGAGGAGGGGCGCGTGACACAGCAGATCGGGCCGTACGCGCGGTACGTGGTCGTGGGCCCATGCGCGGCGGACTTCAACGCGTCGGGCGTGCTGGACGTGCAGGACATATTTGATTTCGTGAACGCGTGGATGATGAGCGACCCGCGGGCGGACGTTGACGCGTCGGGGACGCTGACGGCCGCGGACATCTTCGCGTATCTCAACGCGTGGATGGGCGGCTGCTGAGCGCGTTTCGCGATCTTTCGATGCCGCCCGCACGTACCATCGGGGATGTTCCGCGAGCCCCGGCCGTTCCAAGTGGTAAGCCCGTTCAAGCCGACCGGCGATCAGCCGCAGGCGATCGAGCAGCTCTCGCGGGACCTGAAGGGCGGTGCGGACTGCGTGACGCTGCTGGGAGCGACGGGGACGGGCAAGACGTTCACGATGGCGAACGTGATCGCGGAGTTTCAGCGGCCCACGCTGATCATCAGCCACAACAAGACGCTGGCGGCCCAGCTGTACGAGGAAATGCGCGAGCTGTTCCCGCACAACAGCGTGAACTACTTCGTGTCGTACTACGACTACTACCAGCCGGAGGCGTACATCCCGCAGCGGGATATCTACATCGAGAAAGACTCGTCGCGGAACCCGGAGCTGGAGGCGCTGCGGCTGGCGGCGACGAGCAACATCCTGTCGCGTCGGGACACGATCGTGGTGGCGAGCGTGTCGTGCATCTTCGGATTGGGATCGCCGCAGGCGTATTCCAGCCGCGTGCTGACGATCACGAAGGGGGCGGTCATCGACCGGCGGGAGTTCCTGCTGGCGATGAGCGCGATGCAGTATCAGCGGACGGACATTGAGTTCCAGCGCGGCCACTTCCGCGTGCGGGGAGATGCGATCGAGGTGTGGCCGGCGTACGAGAAGTTTGCGATCCGGGTGTCGCTGTTCGGGGATGAGATCGAGCGGATCGAGTACATCGACCCGCTGACGGGGGAGCTGCTGGGCGGGGAAGAGGCACAAGAGAAGCAGGTGTTCCTGTTCCCGGCCGTGCACTACGTGACGGAGGACGAAACGCTGGGGGGCGTGATCGCGGCGATCCGCGAAGAGCTCGACAAACGCGTGATGGAACTGCGGGCCGAGGGAAAGCTCTTGGAGGCGCAGCGGCTGCTGGCGCGGACGAAGTACGACCTCGAGATGATCGAGGAGGTGGGCTACTGCTCCGGGATCGAGAACTACTCGCGGTTCTTCGACGGCCGGAAGCCGGGGGAGCGGCCGTACACGCTGCTGGATTACTTTGACTTTGCACCGACCGGCGCGGGCAACCCGAAGGCGATCGAATCTCTCGGCGAGAAGGGCGCCTCGATGCTGGTGGATCGCCCGAACTTCCGCGACTGGCTCTGCATCATCGACGAATCGCACGTGACCATTCCGCAGGTGCACGCGATGTTCAACGGGGATCGCAACCGCAAGCGGGTGCTGGTGGACCATGGGTTCCGGCTGCCCTCGGCGCTCGACAATCGACCGCTGACATTTCCGGAGTTCGAGGCGACGGTGCCGCGGATGATGTTCGTTTCGGCGACGCCGAGCGAGTACGAGCTCAAGCGAAGCCACGGGGTGGTGGCCGAGCAGGTGATCCGGCCGACTGGGCTGGTAGACCCGGCGATCGAGGTGCGGCCGGCGCAGGGGCAGGTGATGGACCTTGTCGAGCGGTGCAAGGAGCGGGTGGCCCGAAAGGAGCGCGTGCTGGTGACCGCGCTGACGAAGCGACTATGCGAGGATCTGACGACGTATCTGGACGAGCAGGGGCTGCGGGTGCGGTATCTGCACAGCGAGATCGAGACGCTGGAGCGCATGGAGATTCTGGCCGACCTGCGGACGGGCGAGTTCGACGTTCTCGTCGGCGTGAACCTGCTGCGCGAAGGTCTGGACCTGCCGGAGGTGTCGCTGGTGTGCATTCTCGACGCGGACAAGGAGGGGTTCCTGCGGTCGGCGACCTCGCTGATCCAGCAGATGGGGCGCGCGGCCCGCAACGCCGGGTCGGTGGTGGTGATGTACGCCGACAAGGTCACGCCGTCGATGGACGAGGCGATCAAGGAGACGGAGCGGCGGCGGGCGAAGCAGCTCGCGTACAACGCCGAGCACGGGATCACCCCCACCACCATCATCAAGGCCGTGCGGCGCGGGCTGGAGGCGGAGCTCAAGGCCCGCCGGACGGCCCAGTCGGCGGTCGCCAGCGGCGAGACCGAGTACGAGTCTTCGGAACTGGCGATGATGCTGGAGGAGGAGATGCTGGAGGCGGCCCAGAACCTGGACTTTGAGAAGGCCGCGCGGCTGCGGGATCAGGTGAAGCGGATCAAGGCCTCGGGGACGTCGGCGGGGAAGAAGATCCGGCGGTCGGAGGTCGAGAGCAGGACGGGTCGGGCGGACGCGGAGCGGAAGGCGGGGATGCCGGGGGTTCGGGCGAACAAGAAGTCCCGCAAGCGGTCGTCGACTCGCGGACAGGGCAACGATTGAGGCGTGTTCCCCGCCCAGCCGATACTGGGTCGCTCTTCCCGCACTTCCCATGAACCGTGCCGTCTGGACCATCGGCGATCCGCCTCCGCACGACCTGCTCCCTCCGGAGAAGCGCGCCGGTCCCGTGCGCATCCTGTTCATCCACGGATCCGAGCTGGGCTTCGTCGTGGGCGGGCGCATTCTCGAGCGGGCGGCGGGAGAACATCCCGGGCTCGACGCCGTGCACGTTCGCGCCCCGATCCGCGGGCTGTTCCGGATTCTGGCAGGGCAGCTCCCCTTTCCCACGGGCGGGCTGGACCAGCAGCACTATCGCGCGATCCGGGCGTGGGGCATCCGGATCACGCGCCTGCTTCGGGGGCCGCTTCCCCTGGATCGCTTCGACGTCGTCCACATCGAAACGCAGCAGCGCGGCTGGGCCATGCTCGACCTGGCGGGGCGCACGCCGACGAAGTTTGCCCTGAGCACCGACGCCACCACCATCGCCTATCACCGGGCCTTTGGCCCGCCGCGCCATTCGTGGGATGCCAGCGTTCCCGCCGAGGCCCGGGTGCTGCGATCGGCGGATCTGCTCGCGTGCTATTCACGCTGGTGCGCCGACTCGGCCGTGCTCGACGCGGGTGTTGATCCGGCGCGCGTGGTGCTGCACAAGCGCTGCTCGTTCCGCGATGCCAGCCTGCCGGTGCGCCGCCACGACGATGCGCCGCCGCGGGGAACACCGGGAGCGCCTCCCGTGCGCCTCGTCTTTGTCGGCAATGACTGGGAGCGCAAGGGCGGGCCCCGGCTGCTCGCGTGGCACCAGCGGCACTGGGCGGATCGCGCCGAGCTGCACGTCTGCTCTGGAAAGGCTCCGCAGGACCGCTCGCTGCGTTCGGTCGTGTGGCACGGACCGACGCCCCACGCAACGCTCATGCGTGAGGTGCTTCCCACGATGGACCTGTTCGTGATGCCCACGCGAAACGACACGTTCCTTCTGGCGGCCCAGGAGGCCCAGTCGGTCGGCCTTCCCGTGGTGACCTCGCGCCTGGCAGGCATTCCGGAGGTCGTCCGACACGGGCGCACGGGCTTCCTGTGCGACCACCAGAGCGACGAGGAGTTCGTGCGGGCGATCGGCTCGCTCATCGACGACGGCTCGCTGCGGCGCCGCATGGGGCTCGCCGCGCTCGAGCACTCGCGCCTGAACATGTCCGGCGACGTCTGGCACCGCCACCTGATGGACCAGCTGGTGAATCTCGCCGATGGCCGCCCGATCCGATACGCCCCGGAGGGCGTGGACATTCGCATCACCGATGATGAGCCCGGCAACCCCGCGACCGAGGCCGAATCGGCCGCGCTTGCACGGAGTCGCTGGCCCGTCTCCCGATCGGCCGCGCCCGCATGAACCGCACCGTTCGTCAAAGCACCGAGCCGATCGGGCCGGCGGACCTGCCGCCGCGGGTCCGCGAGCCGGGCGGGCCCGCGCGCGTGCTGTTCCTGCACGGCCTCGAGGTCGGCTTCGCCACCACCGCCGAGAACCTGATCCACTACGCCTCGTCCCGCGCCGACCTTGACGCCGTGCACGTGCGGCTCTCCATGCCGCGCTGGCTCCGGCTCGCGTGCACGCAATCGCCGTTTCCCGTGGGCGAGCTCGACTGCCGGTACTTCCGCCACATGCTGTTCTGGCGGGCGCACCTGCGATCGTTTCTGGGGAACGGCCGCTCGCTCCCCCTCGACCGCTTCGACGTCGTGCACATCACCACGCAGCAGCGCGCCCTCATCATCCGCGACTTCGCCCGCCAGGGCGCCAACCCCACCGGGGCCCGGTTTGCGATAAACCTCGACGCCACGCTGCGCAACTGGGAATCCATGCGCGGCCTACGACGGCTGCTTCCCCCCTTCGACTGGGCGATGGAGGGTCGGATCCTGCGCTCGGCCGACATGCTGGCGTGCGCCACGGATTGGGTCGCCCGATCGGCGACGGGGTCGTCGGGCGTTGATCCCGGGCGGATTGTGTTGCACAAGCCGTGCGCTCGCACGCCGGCGCGAACCGGGGCGCGCGCTCCGAACCCGCGCCCACGCATCATCTTCGTCGGAGGCAACTGGATCGACAAGGGCGGGCCGCGCCTCCTTCGATGGCACCAGCAGCATTGGGCCGATCGGGCCGATCTGCACATCGTTTCGGGCAGCGCGCCGCGCGATCTGGCAGCGCGAGGCGTGACCGTGCATGGAAAGGTGCCCCACGACACGCTCGTCGGCGAGTTGCTCCCCTCCGCCGATCTCTTCGTTGTTCCCACGAAGTGGGACACGTTCATGATCGCCGCGCAGGAAGCCCAGGCGGCGGGTGTTCCCGTCGTCACCACGCGAACGGGCGGCGTCGGCGAGTGCGTGCAAGATGGTGTCACCGGCTTCTTGTGCGATCACGACGACGACGCCCAGTATCTGCGCGCGGTCGACCAGCTGCTCACCGATCCGGCGCTGCGGTCACGCATGTCGGACGCGGCCGCCGCGCACGCGCGCACCGCGCTCTCGGCCGATTGCTGGCACAACCACCTGCTCGACAACCTTGTCGCGCTCGCGGATGGCCATCGCCTGGCACGGCTCCCGGGCTCGCTTCGAATGGACAGTGCGACCTGAGCGACCTCGTTCGGCCCATCTCCTACGCTCTGGCCAGAGCCCATCCGTGACCGACGAGCGCCGTGAACATTCTCAGCCTGCCTCACCGTCGCCCACGCCGCCACGGTCTCGCGATGGCACATGGGGACGCTTGGGCGTGTACCTCGTCGGCGTGGCGATCGGGCTGATCCTGCTTGCCACGTTCAAGATGATGAGCGCGCAGAGCCGGCAGCAGGCCCAGCAGGCGTCGCCGTCGGCCCCTGCGCCCGGAACGCGGTGAAATCGAAATTTGAGCCGCGACGGATGGCCTTTGCGGGCGTCGGGTATACCCTATCAGGTCCCCAACGCTTCAAGACCTCCATGTGTGATCCGGAGCCCTGATGAGCGGTCGCCGCACGTCTTCGTCGTCCAAGTCCGCCGCGTCGATCGAGCCCAAGCCTCGCGGGAAGGAGGGATCGTCGGCGGTGGAAGTGGCCGCGTCGGGCGGGTCGGCCAATGGGCACGCGGGCGCGCACCACATGCCGCTGCCCGCGCCGCCGACGCCGACGCAGCCGGTGACGATGGCGAACCTGAACCTGGCCCAGTGCATCCGCGTGCGCGGGGCCCGCGAGCACAACCTCAAGAACATCGACGCGAACATCCCGCGCGACCGGCTGGTGGTGATCACGGGATTGAGCGGGTCGGGCAAGTCGTCGCTGGCGTTCGACACGATCTTCGCGGAGGGGCAGCGGAAGTACATGGAGTCGCTGTCGGCGTATGCGCGGCAGTTTCTCGACCAGCTCAAGAAGCCGGATGTAGACGACATCGAAGGCCTGCCGCCGACGATCGCGATCGAGCAGCGGAGCGGCGTGTCGAACCCGCGATCAACCGTGGCGACGACGACGGAGATCTACGATTACCTGCGGTTGCTCTTTGCACGCTGCGGGAAGCCGACGTGCTGGTTTCCGACGGAGACGAAGAAGGACGGCACGGTGGTGTCGCGGTGCGGGCGGGAGATCTCGGCGACGAGCGCGAGCCAGATCGTGGATGCGGTGATGGGGCTTGGGACGGATGTACGGCTCATGGTCCTCGCGCCGGTGGTGCGGGCGAAGAAGGGGTTCCACAAGGATGTGCTCGAGGACATGCAGTCCAAGGGCTGGGGACGCATCCGTGTCGCGCCGGGCGGGAAGAACGCCGAGGTGCTGGACATTCGCGATGCGCTGAAGAAGGGCGGGGAGAATCCGCTCGGGCTGGGGCGGTATGAGAAGCACTCGATCGACGTGGTGGTGGATCGGATCGCGCTCAAGCCCGAGGCCCGCCAGCGGCTGGCCGAAGCCATCGAGAGCGCGCTGCGGCTGACGGATGGGACGGTGGTGATCTCGGTCGAGGGGCCGGGGACCCCGCCGACATGGACCGACCGCGTGTACAGCGAGAAGTTCGCGTGCCCGGACCATCCGGAGTGCGCGCTGGAGGAGCTCTCGCCGCGGCTGTTCTCGTTCAACTCGCCGCACGGGGCGTGCGCGGAGTGCCATGGGCTTGGCACGATCATGGAGTTCGACGAGGACCTGGTGATCCCGGATCGGTCGAAGTCGATCTCCGAAGGGGCGATCAAGCCGTTCCGCGTGCCGCCGCCGATGGGGCGATATTTCCGCAAGCTGCTGCGAAAGTTCTGCGAGGCGTTCAAGGTCGACCCGGACCAGTCGATCGCGGCGATGTCGCCGGCGACGGTGCGGATGCTGCTCAAGGGCACCACGCCCGAAGAGGAAAAGAAGCACAAGGCCAAGTTCGGGGGCGTGGGGCTTGCGCTGCGGAACTGGTACGAGAAGACGGAGTCGTCGTTCATCCGCGAGTGGCTCGGGCAGTACATGCACGAGGCCGAGTGCCCGGTCTGCCACGGCGACCGGCTGAAGGTCGACGCCCTGCACGTGCAACTCTCAAGCCTGCACGCGGCGGATACCAAGAAATCGCTGAGCGCAAGCGTGATCGGGCGGGAACGCAACGACGGGCGGACGCTGAACATCGCGGAGCTCTCGCGCCTGACCATCAACGACGCGGCCGACTTTGTCCGCGACGCCGTGCTCTCGACCGAGCAGGCCACCATCGCCGAGCCGATCCTCAAGGAGGTGCTCGGGCGGATGGGCTTCCTCACGAGCGTGGGCCTGGAGTATCTCTCGCTGGACCGCAAGACGGGGACGCTCTCCGGCGGCGAGGCCCAGCGCATCCGGCTGGCGACGCAGGTGGGCTCGAAGCTCGTCGGCGCGTGCTACGTGCTTGATGAGCCGACGATCGGCCTGCACCAGCGCGACAACGCGCGGCTGATCACCACGCTCCGCCACCTTGCCGACACGGGAGGCGGCGGCAACACGGTCATCGTGGTGGAGCACGACGAGGACATGATCCGGGCCGCGGATCACGTGCTGGACGTTGGGCCGGGCCCCGGCGTGCACGGCGGGCGGATCGTGGCGCAGGGCACCGTGCCGGAGATCATCGCCGAGCCGGGATCGCTGACGGGGCAGTATCTCTCGGGGATCAAGCGGATCGCGGCGCCGACGGCGGAGCAGCGGCGACCGCTGGACCAGAAGAACGCGATCACGATCAAGGGGGCGAGCGAGAACAACCTCAAGCACATCGACGTGTCGTTCCCGCTCGGCCTCGCCAAGAGCGGCGCGGCGGCCGCGACGGGGGCGTTCGTGTGCGTGACGGGCGTTTCGGGGTCGGGCAAGTCGACGATCGTGAACGACATCCTGCTCAACGCGGCCAAGAAGGACCTGCACTCATCGCGGGTCAGGCCCGGGGCGCACGAGAAGATCGTGGGGCTCAACCGGATCGACCGGGTGATCGAGGTGGACCAGTCGCCCATCGGGCGCACGCCGCGCTCCAACCCGGCGACGTACACGGGGATCTTCGACGAGATCCGGCGGATCTTCTCGACGACAAAGGAGGCGAAGATCCGCGGCTACAAGCCGGGGCGGTTCTCGTTCAACGTGTCGGCGAAGAACGGGGGCGGACGGTGCGAGGCGTGCGAGGGACAGGGTCTCAAGAAGATCGAGATGCACTTCCTTCCGGATGTGTTCGTGTCGTGCGAGGTGTGCGACGGCAAGCGGTACAACCGGGAGACGCTCGAGGTGCACTACCGCGGCAAGTCGATCGCGGATGTGCTGGCCATGACAATCGAGGAGTCGTGCACGTTCTTCGAGAACCACCCGCGGATCGGGCGGTTCGTCGGGTGCCTGCGGGATGTGGGGCTCGGGTATGTCGAGCTTGGCCAGCCGAGCACGCAGCTCTCGGGCGGCGAGGCGCAGCGCGTGAAGCTCGCGACGGAGCTGGGCAAGATCGGCGGGCCCCCGGGCGGGCGGCGGAAGCACGGGGACGACGAGGAGGATGGGGCCGAGGTGGATGTGGCGGAGGAGGCGGAGGACAAGCCGGACGCGGCCGCGCGGTTCGCGGGGCCCGCGCTGCGGACGCTGTACGTGCTCGACGAACCGACAACGGGCCTGCACTTCGACGATGTGAACCGGCTGATCCAGGTGCTGAATCGATTGGCCGACAGCGGGAACACGCTTGTGGTGATCGAGCACAACCTGGATGTGATCAAGTGCGCTGACTGGCTGATCGACCTTGGGCCCGAGGGGGGTGACAACGGCGGGCGGATCATCGCGCAGGGGACGCCCGAGCAGGTCATGGAGGTGCCCGGGAGTTACACGGGGCGGTTCTTGCGGGCGCACCTGGAGGCCGAACGGGTTCGCGGGAAGCGATAGACAGGGGAGCAGAGAGAGTTGTGTTATGACGGCTGGCGCTCCGCCGGGCGGGCAATAATGGCGCGGAGGTGTCGCATGCTGAACAGGCTCGCACTGGCGGGGTTCGTGCTGTCCGCCGCGTTGCTCACCGGCTGCCTTGAGCGGCTGGAATCGATCACGATCGCTCCGGATGGCGGGGCGATGCTGCGATCTGAGTTCCGCGGCACGCCCGACGACTTCAAGAAGACGGCCGATGCGCTGCCCGAGCAGGGCGGGGCGTGGACAGTCACGCAGCGCGAGGAGAAAGACAAAGACGGCAAGCCGCGCATCGTGCGGGTGGCGGAGCTCACCGTCGCCCCAGGCGGGGCCATTCCCGACACCTATGCCGCGGCGGGTGATCCGCGCGGGGCCTCGGGGCTGAAGTTCCCCACAACGCTGCGTGAGAACAAACTGGGCGGGTACACGTACTTCGACTTCTCGCGCACCTACGCGCGGCGGGACGAGGCCCGGTACGCGTACTTCAAGAAGAAGCTCACCGAGAACGACGCCTTCAAGGCGATGCAGGGCAAGGACCCGAGCGAACTGACGGCCGAGCAGCGCGAGACGCTGCTGCGCACGCTGGCGCGGATCGAGGGGGAGAAGCACGCGCTGTTCATCGAGGCCGGCGCGGCGGGGCTGGAGGCGGACCACACGTGGCCGCAGGAGGTCGCCCTGTCGCTGCGGCAGGCGACGATGGGCTACGCGGAGCGCTTCGACGTGTCCAAGGCCGCGACGCTGCTGGCCAAGCCGCAGACGCCGGAGCGCGACGCCGCGATGAACGGGATGGGCGGGGCGTTCACGGAGGGCCTGCACGCGACGATCAAGGCCGCGATGGACAAGTTCGCGCTTCCGGAAGATCAGGCGAAACGCTTCATCGACGCGGCACTGGCCGAGCGAGCGATGCGCCAGGCGACCGAGGACCTTGCCGACGAGCGATGGGAGGTCCGCGTGACCATGCCGGGCACGATCGCGGCCCACAACGCCGATCGGGTGGAGGGGAACACGCTGATCTGGGAGTTCACGGCCGAGGCGATCATGGATCGCGATCAGGTGCTCAAGGCGACGAGCACGATCGGGCCGGCGAAATAGGGCGGGCTTCGCCTACAGCATGTCGCGGACGCGCTGGTCGAGGTCGCGGACCCAGCGGCGGGCCGTGGAGGCGTCGAACTCGTCGGGAAGCTCACGCGTGGGATCGCCCGCGATGACGCCGCGCACGACGGCCTCGGCGACGCGGCAGGGGCTGGCGGTGCCGTGCGACCAGTACTCGTAGTCGACCCAGGAAAGGCAGAGCGTGATGGTGCGGGCCTCTTCGCCCTCGGGGGCAGGGATCGTGAGATCGAAGCGCCAGCCGACGGCGCCCTCGCGCTCGGAGAGCGTCGATACGCCGTGGTCGTTGGTGTTGGAGCGTTCGCTCGGGGTCACGATCCGAGTCTATCGGCGATGCGTGAGCCCGACGTGAACCCGCCGTGCGATTGGACTGAAGATCAGAAGAGCCGCCACCGCCAGCGCTTGTTCGCGTTGATCCGCGAGACGCGGCGGAGTTTTCCCTGCATGTCGGCGCACGTTCGCGGGGGATGGTCTTCGGGCGTAACGCGGCAGTAGACGCGGCGGCGCTCGAGCGGGATGGGCGGGGGGGACGACTCGTGGAACGGGGGCCGCTCGCGGTCGTCATCGCCCTCGGCCTCATCCACGTAGCGTGAGACGAGGAATCGCAGGATGCGTTCGCGGATGCCGAGCCACCAACCGTCGGCCTGATCGGCGCGATCGCGCGGGGTGCGCAGCCGATCACGCACGCCCAGCCATTGGGCGATCCACTCCTGGATGATCCAGTGCATGACCATGGCGGGCGCCTGCAACTGCCCAACGAAAACACGGGCCCGCGAATGCGAGCCCGTGTGGAGAATACCTCGAAACTGCGATTGACGCGAGGGCTATTCCTCGTCGTCGTCGTCCTCGTCGTCGGCCTCGGCGGCGGCCGCCGCCGCGGCCTCCGCGGCGGCGAGCGCCTTCTTTGCTTCCTCTTCCTGGGCCCTCATGGCGGCCTCCTCGGAGATGCCTTCCTTGGCGGCCTTTTCCTTGGCGATCTTGCGCTTGACGGCCTCGACCTTGACCTTGTCGGGGGCGAGGATGATGCTGGCCTGCTTGCCCATCCAGCGGGGCGTCTGCTCGACCTTGGAAATATCAGCGAGCTGGTCGCGGACCTTGGCGAGGTTCTCAAGGCCGATGTCGCGGTGGGCGATCTCGCGGCCGCGGAACTTCTGGGTGACGAGCACCTTGTGCCCGGCGATGAGGAATCGGCGCGACTGGTCGATGCGGATCTGCACGTCGTGCGGATCGATCTTGACGGAGCGTCCGAGGCGGACCTCCTTCATTTCGGTGGTCTTGGAGGCGGCGCGGCTCTTCTGCGCCTTCTTGGATTCCTCGTACTTGAACTTCCCGTAGTCCATGATCTTGCACACGGGCGGGCGAGCGTCGGGAGAGATTTCCACGAGGTCAAGGCCGGCCTCGTCGGCCATCTTGAGGGCGTCGTGGGTTTCGACGACGCCGATCATCTCGTCGGCCGCGCCGATGAGGCGCACCGGCGTGATGCGGATCATGTGGTTGATGCGCGTGCGGCGGACCGTGTTGTCTCGCTGAAAGGGTGGACGGGGAGGGGGGATGGTTCAGGCTCCTTGAGAGGGGACAGGAAAGAGTGGACGGGGCACAGAGGTGCGAGGCCGGAAGGCCGCGAACGAACAACGAGCGTCACGTGCTCGCGTCGTGCGGGTGAGATTCGTGCGGAGTTGTCCCTTCGGGAGACCGATCATGAGCGCCGCGTGTTCGCAGCGCCGCGACCGATTCGATGCAGGTGACGGATCACAGGTGCACGGCTCCAGGGGGACAGGCCGGCCCGGGAACGATTCCCGAACCGATGCAAAACACTAATCCATGATCGGTGAGCGGGCAACCCCTTCCTTGCGAATTCCCGGCGCGGAAACATGGGTGGAACGCCCGGAATCGCCCCACACACCCCTCCGCCCCCCCCACCCCCCCACCGCTACCGCATGTTCATGATCGCGAGGATCAGGTTGCCCAGAAGGCTGACCCCGAGGGCCCCGATCAGGACCTTCAAGAAGATGGGGCGCACCATGACGGTCGCCGTGGGAGCGGTCTTGTCGACCGTGGACCCCGGCGCGGCGGCCTCGGCCTTGGCGAGGCTCTCCAAGTCCAGTCCGCCAAGGTCTTTGTGCGCGATGGGCGGGGTCTGCTTGGCGCGAACCGCCCGCAAATCGACGAGCAAGTCTGCGCAGGTCTGGTACCGAACGCGCGGCGACTTGGCCATCATCATCTCGATGACCTCGGAGATGCCCGCGCTGAGCTTGGGGTTGGCGTGGTCGGGCGGGATGAGTTCCGCCTTCAGGTGCTTGTGCATCACGGCCGACGGGTTCTTGCCGTCGAAGGGGACGGCGCCGGTGACCATGTGGTACAGCGTCGCGCCAAGCGAGTAGACGTCGCTGGGCGGACCGATCTCCTTCTCGCCGCGGATCTGCTCGGGGGAGATGTAGTACGGCGTGCCGAAGGCCTTGCCGGCTTCGGCCTCGGCGGCCTCTTTGTCGGACATGGCGCGGGCAAGGCCCATGTCGGCGAGCTTGGCGACGCCCTCCTTGGAGAGCATGATGTTCTTGGGCTTGACGTCGCGATGGATCAGGCCCTTGGCGTGGGCGTGGAGGAGGGCCTCGGCGACCTGGATGATGATGTCGATCGCGTCGGTCTCGTTGTAGCGCTTGTGCTTGACGATGTCGTCGTAGACCGTGCGGCCCTCGACATACTCCATCACGAAGTAGTGGTAGTCGCCCGCCTGGCCCACGTCGTAGGCCTGGACGATGTTCGGATGGTTCAGCGCGGCGGCGGCCCGGCCCTCGGCGTAGAAACGCTCGATGAACTGCGGGTTGTTGGTGAACTTACGGGGCAGGACCTTGATCGCGACTTCGCGATCGACCGAGAGCTGCTTGGCCTTGAAGACCGTCGCCATCGCGCCCTTGCCGAGCTGGCCGAGGACCTTGTAGCCGGGGATCTGCTGGCCGCTGCGCTCGGCCTCGGCCTGGGCCTTGATGCGCTCGAGCTGGCGGCGGGTGATGAAGTCGTTCTCGACGAGCAGGAGCGGAAGGCTCTTGGAGTTGCCCTCCGTGGAGCTTGCACGCGCTTGCTCGAGGCAGGCCTGCACTTCCTCAGGCGTCGCGAGGCCCTGGTCGACGACGATCTTGCCGATGATCGTGTCGATGTTGGTGCCGCCCTTGGCCTTGGCACGCCCCCGCCACCCCACCACCACCGCCGCCCCCTGCGCCTCCACCACCCCCGCCGGCCGCTCCGTTTCCGCCGCCGTCTGCGCCGTTGCCCTCTTCGCTCTCAAGGTTCAGGTCGACGCGGGCTTCGCGCTCCGCATCCGCCCGCGCCTTGGAATCCATGGGCGAGGTCTCGCTGAGATCGGGCTTGCGGGGCGCTTGGCTCATCAACCTCCTGACAATCCGACAAACGCGCCCGGAACTTCGTCCGGACGCGGGCCGCTGAACCTAAGGCATCGTCCCCGAACAGTCAAACACACAAACCGCCGCGAGGGCCTCTGCAAGAGTGTGGGCCACTTGTGGTTACGTGCCAACGCCCCGATCTGTTTCTCCGAGCGGCCGCGGGTTATGGGGCGAGACGTGCGGCCGGGGCAATCACCCGGCTCCAAGCACGGACGCCAAAGCAGTGTGGAACACTCCCCAACACCGGGGCATCTTGGAACTCACAACCCCATTCAGGATTGAGGCGTACACTTTTCTACGGAGAAAAATGGGCGACACACCCAGATACGTACAAATTCCTTACTTGCTCTCTTTCCTCCGCCGCTGTAGATTGAGTTGGGCGCATTGAGCGTTCGAAGAGGAGCACCCATGGACAGCCAGAAAGGCCGCCTCATCCTTGGCGGCGTCATTCTTGTGGCCCTTGCCGCGATCATGCTGTGGCTGTACTCCGACGACCTGTTTTCGAGCGGCGTGACGACGCCCGCGGCATCGGCCGCGGCGGCAAACAACGCGCCGGCTGGAGGCGACGCGGCTGAGCCCGGCGCCACGAATCCCCCTCCCCGAACTGGCGGTCGTATGGCCGCTCCGAAAGATCGGTAGTCGAGGCTTTGTCCCTCATCCGGGCGTGAATTTGCCAGCCCACCCTGTCTGGGAGCATCCGGGTTGCTGAAACCTGCGAACCATTGCATACTGGAAGCGAGCCCCCGGCCATGCCGGGAGGTGTCCGTTGCTTCCGCACAGGGGCGCATGTTCTGTGCCGCCCCGTCTCGCTACACCGTTTCGACAGTCCCGCCGGTCAGGAGCCTTGCCATGTCTTGCACTCCGTCCCGTGATCGAGCCCTTCGCGCAGCCTTCACACTTATCGAACTGCTGGTGGTCATCGCGATCATCGCGCTGCTGATCGGCATCCTTCTGCCCGCGCTGGGCAAGGCCCGCAAGGCCGGATGGCTGGCGGTCTCGCTGAGCAACATCCGCCAGCTCTCGGCCGCGGCGTACACGTACCAGCAGGAGCAGAAGGGGTACATGCCGCTGACGCTGACGTTCTCGCGCGGCTCGGCCGAGCCGAACAACATCACGGGCACAAACTCCTACGGCGGGACGCTCGAAGGCTGGTGCACGTGGCAGTTCGGCGGCAAGAACTGCGATGCGTGGTGGGCCAGCGCGGGCGGGTTCGACGTTGAGGCGGCGGATCGGCCGCTGAATCCGTACATCTATCCCACGTCTGATTTCTACGCCCCGAATCCCCCGGCCAATCTGCCCGCGGGCGATCCGGTGCGCAAGACGCTGGAACTGCCCGTGTTCAAGGACCCGTCGGACAAGTTCTCGTACCAGCGCAGCGCCGACTTCTCCAACAACCCAACGGCCGTGGGCACCTCGTGCTACGACGATGTGGGCAGCACGTACCAGTTCAACGTCAAGTGGTGGGACCAGGTCAAGAACAAGTTCGGCGGCGGAACGACAGGGTTCATCAAGGCCTTCAAGTTCGGGTGCGAGCGCGAGAAGGCGGCCGACGCGTTCGCTCCGTCGCGCTTCGTGTGGATCAACGACCAGTACTCCGACGTGGTCGCCAACAACACCAGCACCGCCTTCCGCCTCAAGAACGGCTACGACGACATCAACAAGTCCGTCATGGGCTTCCTCGACGGGCACGCGGCGTACTACAAGGTCCGCCCCGGCAACAACACGACGCTCAACGATCCGAACAACTCGTACACGAACAAGGACTACACCTTCGTGTTCGAGGATCTGCGGTTCAACTGAGCGGCCCAATCACTGGCCAGCTTTAGCCAAACATCCTTTTAGATTCCTAACAGACCGGGCCCCGAGGCCCGGTTTGGCTTTGGACATGGGTAGCATCGCCCCATTGCGCCGCGGCGGGCTCGTGCTGGTCGGGGTTTGACCAACCACGTGCAGGCCACTGGGCGACGACCGACCCTCCGTCCCCCTTTCCCACTCCCGCCTTCGCCCCTTCCGCATGCTTGTTACCCAGAAACGCCCGCGCGACCTGCACTGGTACCACGCCGGGCCGCTGCTGTTTGGCGACTGGGGCACCAGCCGGTTGTACGTGCTGGGCCTGGCCTTCTACTACACGGGGCACGCGTCGGTGCTGTACATGGCGGCGATGTCGCTGATCATGGCGGCGGTGGCGTGGGCGTACACGATCGTCTGCCGTTCGTTCCCGGAGGGCGGTGGCGTGTACACCGCCGCCCGACAGATCTCTCCGACGCTGTCGGTGGTGGGGGCGACACTGCTGCTGTGCGACTACATCGTGACGGCCGCGCTGAGCGCGGTGGAGGCGTTCCACTACTTCGGTGTGCCGCACCACCTGACGGTGGTGTGCTGCATCGTGACAATCCTCGGGATCGGGGTGATCAACTGGCTGGGGGCGAAGAGCGCGGGACGGTTTGCGCTGCTGATCGCGATCGCGGCGATCGTGGCCAGCGCGCTCATCGGGCTCATGTCGCTGTACCTGATTCCGGCGGGGATCAAGTCGGTGGAGCTCTCGGCAGACCACGCCGGGTCGTGGCTGGATCGGTGGGAGAGCCTGGTCCGCATCGTGCTGGCCCTCTCGGGCGTAGAGGCCGTCGCGAACATGACCGGGCTGATGAAGGAGCCGGTGAAGAAGACCAGCCGCCGGACGATCTGGCCCGTGCTTCTGGAAGTCATCGTTCTGAACATGATCTTCGGGATCGCGCTCAATGCGCTGCCGGGGCCGGCGGGGGTGACGACGCCGGACTATCAGACGTTTGAGATCGGCAAACACCTGCAGCCGGAAAGTGTTCCGGTGGATGTGCAGGCCTACCGCGACACGGCCGTAAAAATGCTGGGCATGCACGTGGGTTCGCACTGGTTCGGCCCGGGTGTCGGGCGGGTCTTCGGGCTGGTCGCGGCGGGGATCTTCGCGCTGCTGCTGCTCTCGGCCGTCAACACGGCGATCATGGCGAAGGTGTCGGTCATGTACTCGATGGCCCACGACCGCGAGCTGCCGCGCCCGCTGACGCGCCTGAACTACTCCGGCGTGCCGTGGATCGGGCTGGTGGTGGCGTGCGTGCTGCCGCTGATGATCCTGCTCTTCGAGGCCGACGCAAAGGCCCTCGGTGAGCTGTATGCGATCGGCGTCGTCGGGGCGATCTCGATCAACTTCCTGTGCTGCGCCGTCAACCGGGGCATTCCGATGGCGCGCTGGGAGCGTGCCGGGTTGTGGACGCTGGGCGGGCTGATGGTGATCGTCGAGGCGACGATCTGCTGGGCCAAGCCGCACGCGCTGATGTTCGCGGGCGGGATGATCGCCGTGGTGCTCGTCGTGCGGTTCGTGATGATCCACTACGCGCGGCGCAAGGCCGAGGCCCTTCCGGTGCCCGTGCCGGAGCAGGGGTGGCTGGCGGAGCTCAAGCGCGAGCCGTTGCCGGTGGACCCAAGCCGGCCGCGCATCATGCTGGCGGCCCGTGGGCGCGGCCAGGCCGAGTTCGCGGTGGACCTCGCTCGTCGTCGAGGGGCGACGCTGTTTGTGATCTACGTGCGCACGCTGCGCGTGATGGACCTTGCCCCCGGAACCGTGCCGCAGGTGGAGGACGATCCGCAGGCGCTCGAGTCGCTGGGCGCCGTGGTGGTGCTGGCCAATCGCTATCGCGTGCCCGTGCAGCCGATCTATGTCTGCGCGACCGACGTGACGGCTGAGATCCTCGACTACACCGTGACGTTCGGGTGCGACACGCTGATCATGGGCAAGACGCGCCGTCGCGCCTTCGCACGGGCCCTGGAGGGCGACGTGGTGACGCAGATCGCCAAGGACCTGCCCAGCGAGGTCGCGCTCATCACCCGCGACGCCAGCCCGCACCCGATGGGGCCGGAGCCCGCGGCAGAGATCGTGCGGCCGGGCTCGCCGAGCGGGCCATCGGACGACGCAGGCCGGCCAAGCGTGTGAGCGAACCGACAAGCGAATCCGCGACAAAGTGATTGCGCGGCAAAGTGCTCTTTCTGTCGCACCGCTCGTACCCTTGTGCGATGGACACGGACGTCGCGCACTCTCAATCCCCCCACCCCCAGCCGGGCTCACCCAATGCCCGCGGCCCGCTGGATGTCGAGCAGATCGTCGCCGGGCTGACCAAGCCGCAGGCCGACGCGGTGCGGCACACCGAGGGGCCGCTGCTGGTGCTGGCGGGGCCGGGGTCGGGCAAGACGCGCGTGATCACGCGGCGGATCGCGTACCTGATCTCGTGCGGCATTCCCGCGTGGCAGATCCTGGCGCTGACGTTCACGAACAAGGCCGCGGCGGAGATGCGGGAGCGCGTCACGCACATGCTCGGCGAGGGCGTGGTGGCGCGGGGGCTGACGGTCACGACGTTCCACGCCCTGTGCGCCCGCCTGATCCGCAAGTACGCGGACATCGCGAGCTTTCCCGGGCTCACGGGGACGTTCGCGATCTACGACTCGGACGATCAGATGACGCTGGTGAAGCGGGCCATCGAGGCGCTCGGGCTGTCGACGAGCAACTGGCCGGCCCGCACCGTGCTTTCCCGCATCAGCGCGGCCAAGAACGACCTCGTCGGCCCCGACGAGTTCGCGCAGCAGGCCCTCGACTTCAACGGGCGGACGGTGGCCAAGATCTACGCCGCGTACCAGAAGGCGCTTCGGGCGGCCAACGCCGTGGACTTCGACGATCTGCTGCTGCTGACGGCGAAGATGCTCAAGGAGAACCAGCGGGTGCGGGAGATGTGCCGCGAGCGGTGGCAATACCTGCTGGTGGACGAGTACCAGGACACCAATCGGGCGCAGTTCCAGATCGCCGCGCTGCTGGCGGGATCGGTGGAGACGGGCGAGCCGAGTCCGAACATCTGCGTGGTCGGGGACCCTGATCAATCGATTTACGGGTGGCGTGGCGCGGACATCTCCAACATCCTCCAGTTCGAGAAGCAGTTCCCCAAGACCACGACGATCGCCCTGGGGGAGAACTTCCGCTCCACCAAGCACATCATCGGCGCGGCCGACACGCTCATCCGCAACAACACCCAGCGCAAGCACAAGGACCTGTTCACCGCCAACGAGCAGGGAGAGAAGCCCGAGGTGGTGATCTGCCGCGACGAGCACCACGAGGCTCGCCTGGTGGTGGACTGGCTCAAGAACCTGCGGGACGAGTCGTTCAACGCGGGGAATCCGCTGGCGTGGAAGGACTTCGCGGTGTTCTATCGCACCAACGCGCTCTCGCGCGTGGTGGAGGACGTGCTGCGAAACGAGGCGATCCCGTACATCATCGCCCGGGGCACGGCGTTCTACCAGCGCGAGGAGGTGAAGCACGCCATCGCGTACCTGCGCGTGGTGGCCAACCCCGCGGACGAGGTGAGCCTGCTGCGGATCGTCAACACGCCGTCGCGCGGGATCGGCGACACCACCATCGATCGCGTGCAGACCCTCGCCGCCGAGCGCGGTGCGCCGGTGCTCGAGACCCTCCGCACCGCGCCAGAGGCCCTTGGGCTGACCACGCGGACGACGACGGCCATCGGCAAGTTCGTCAAGATGGTCGACGCGTGGGCGGGCATCCACGAGGAGGGCATGCTCCACGCGCCCGCGGCCGAGGGGTCGCTGGCCGAGCTCGTCGAGCGGGTCATCCGCGAGAGCGGCTTGGAAGAGATGTACAAGAAGATGGGCGAGGAAGAGGCCGAGCGGGTCGAGAATCTCGCCGAGCTCGTCTCGTCGGCACGCGAGTTCGAGGACACGTACGACCCGGCCTCGGACCCGGCCTCCGGATCGCTGAACCCGGCCGATGATGTGCAGCCCGAGCCGTCGCTGCTCGAACTGCTGCGCGCGTATCTGGAGCGTGTGACGCTTGTGGCCGACGCCGACAGCGTCGATCCCGCGCAGGGAGCGATCACGCTCATGACCCTGCACGCGGCCAAGGGGCTGGAGTTCTCCGCCGTGGCGATGGTCGGCCTCGAGGAAGGGCTGCTCCCCCACTCACGCGTGGCGGAGAATCCCAAGGAGCTCGAGGAGGAGCGCCGACTCTGTTTCGTCGGCATCACCCGGGCCATGAAGCGGCTGCTCATCACGTCGGCTCGCTACCGCACGATCCGCGGCATCACCGAGCGCACCATAGAGAGCCGCTTCCTGCACGAGCTGCCGAAAGCCCACATCACCATGTCCGACCAGTCGGGCTTCAACGAGCCGGGGTGGGACAACCTCGAGGATCGCGTGCAGCGGTCGCGTGAATCAGGGCCGCGCTTTGTGCCCGATGATTCCGGGCGCGGCCGGGGCGGCAAAGTGAGCGGCCCCAAGGACAGTCGCGGCCTGCCGCTGGCCGTCGGGGTCATGGTCCGGCATCCGCAGTTCGGGCTCGGACGCATCGCGAGCATCACGCCGGGACAGGACGCTCGCGCACGCATCGAGTTCCGGCAGGTTGGGCCCAAAACGCTGGTGCTGCAATACGCGCGGCTGGAACGGATTGAGGGCTAAGGACGACAGGTCGCCGGCCTCGCGATCAGCGGCGACGACGCCAACCCATCAGGCCGCTCGTGAGGAGCAGGCCGCCCGCCCACGACGGCAGGCCGGGGATCGCAACCATGGATCGCGGCGCCTGCACGGCCGAGGACACGGGCGTGGCGGGATCGACGATCGGAGCCATCCAGTTGCGGAAGAGCTCAATGCTGAGGCAGAAGGCCGCGCCGCCGTACTGCGAGTTGCCCCATCCAGTGACGCTGATGGCGATGCCCGCGAGCTCCATCGAGCCGTCGCCGGCCCAGAGGAACAGGCCCGCGCCGGAGTCGTTGACGGCGAAGATGGCCTCGTGGGGCACGGACAGGTTCGAGGTCGGGGCATCGAAGCGCACCGCGAGCAGGTTTCCCTCGCCCTCGATCACGTTCTCGCCCCAGGTCTCAACGTGGGGGCCTGTCCAGTCGAAGCCCGTGTTGTTCGGGAGCGATGCGCCCGCCGTTGCGCCCCAGCCGCCGAGAACGCACGGGTCGTTGAGGTGCACCACGCCCGCGAGGCGGTGGTATCCGGGGAGTTCCTCGGCCACGCGCACGAGCTCGACGTCGTAGAGCGGGTGGGGGACGATCTCGACAACGCGGTACGCCGTGCCGCGCATCCAGACATACGACCCGACGACGCCGCCGACATGGCGTGCGGTGACGAGCCAGAAGGGGCCGACGGCGACGCAGGAGGATCCCCCGTACGCCCCCACGTATCCGTTGAGGGGCGGCATCAGCGGATCGGCCGTGACGACGCCCATTGCCTTGGGGGCGTAGGCGAGGCCCGCGGCGAGCGCGGCCGCGGCCACGACGATCCGGACGGTGTTTTCGCGGCGAGAGGCCATGGCGGAGCCCGGCCGAGAAGTGCTCGCCGGGTCCCATCAGTTCGGCCAATCGGGCTGCCACCTTGTGCCTGAGGGTCGCGGGCGCGGCCACGGCGCGGGCCGGCGGATCGGCGGGGCAGTGTGTATCGATTGCGCCGCGGCGACTATCGGACCAAGCGGGACAGGGCGGCCTTGGGTCAGGCGGGCCGGATGCCCCGGTGCAACTGCTTCACGCGCTCCATCTGGGCCTTCTTCACGGCCTCGAGCATGGCGCGGGGGATGCGCCACTGGGCCTGGTCGCTGGTGACGCTGGCGCAGTGGTCGACGAAGCACTGGTAGAGCAGCTTGAAGGCGTCGCGGGGCTGGTGCATCTGCTCGAGGGCCTCGATGACGTCCTGCTTGGTGACGTCCTCGGCGAAGAGGTCGAGGAGCGCGAGGGGCGGCGCGGCCGGGGCGCGGCACGCCTGCAGGCGCTGGTTGCACATGTCGTAGAGCATCGAGCCCGTCCAGCCGAGGCGCTCGACGAGGTTCTGCTTGTCGAGGCGGGCCTCCTGGAAGAACGCGGCCGACTCGCGGAAGAGGGCGTGGCGGAGCTCGATGGGGAGGAGCATCTTGATGCCAAGACCGGGAAGCTGGAGGAACTTGTTGTGCAGCAGCGGCCAGACGACGGCCTTCATGCGGTCGGGGTCGCCGGCGATGAGCGTGGGCTCGTCGACGCGGTCGATGACCACGACCGCGCTCTCGTAGCCCGCGTGGCGGAGCACGCGCCGGAGACGCTCGAGCATGGCGTAGCGAGTCTCGTCCGAGCCGGACATCGGCAGTACGGCGGAATCGACGAGGGCCTGCGGAATGACGCGCAGGGCGCGGCCATAGCTGGAATCGGTGCGGATGCTCACACGAATCTGCTTGCGGAGGCGGTGGCCGAGAGTGATGTACTTCAGACGGTCGTAGATGGACCGCTTGAGCAGCACGACGAGGTAGAGCGAAAGCAGCCCGGCGATCGTCCACCACACGCTGTCGGCGTGCGTGAGCGAGGTGAGGTCGAACTTGAGCAGGTCCTTCTTCCACGCGAAGTAGGCCACGCCCGCCGCGGGGATCCAGCCCATGAGCACGAGCGTCGTCCACACCATCGAGCCGATGGGCGGAACGATCCGCAGCAGACGGCGGAGCTTGCGGGTACGGACCTCGGCGCCGACGGGGGCGTCGGGGCGGTCGTACGCCGTCTGCAGCACCAGCAGGTCGCGGCGCGTCTGCGCGTCCATCTTCTTGACGATCTTCTTGGGCTCCTCGGGGAGCGTGATCGTGACCGGCGGCGCGCCGGTGCGGACGGTTGTTTCCTTCAGCATCGAGTCGACCAGCGCCGGCGTCACGAGGGTGAGCACGGCGTCGATGTGGTCGACCAGCCGGAGCTTGCCGAGCGTCTCGGTGAGGTTGGGCTTCTTCTCGACCTTGGCCCGCTCGCAGTAGCGGCCGAGCACGGGGTTGAGGTCGTCGTAGCCGATCCAGAGGCAGCGGGCCGCGGGGTTCTGGGAGTTGTAGGCCGCGACGCGGTCGGCGAGCTGCAGGCGGATCGCGGTCTTGCCGCTGCCCTTTTCGCCGAAGACAATCGCGGTGGACGGACGCGAGAAGTCGCCGGCGATCTTCTCGAAATCCGAGTGCGACGTCATCCCCGGCGCGGCGGGCGAGGGGATGTTCGCCGCCGGTGCCACGCCGCCCACGCCCGCCTGGCTGGCGGCCTCGAGGCGCAGGAAGACCGGATCCTGACGGGCTTCCTCGCCGCGGAAGGGATTTTCAACGATCTTCCAGTGTTCGAGGAACTGGTTGAGGTTCATGGGAGCGTGCCCGGGCCTGCGCGCGGAATTTTGTTTAGGCCCACGCTGCCCGGGCTTGCGCACGGGCCTCTGTTCAATGATCGACGCGGATACCGAGCAGCGGCGAGATCCTGGCGAGCATGGTATCGAGCGTCTTCTTGTCCTTGGCCTCGAGGTTCAGGCGGAGAAGCGGCTCGGTGTTGCTCTTGCGGACGTTGCACCACCAACCGCCGTGCTGGGCCGTGGACTTCTCGAAGGCGTCGATGGTGACGCCGTCGAGCTCGTCGATGTGCGCGGCGGGACACCAGGCGAGGAGCGTCTTGCGCAGGTTGGCGAGCGCGCCGTCCTTGTCCTCGATGGTGTAGTTGATCTCGCCGGACTGGACGTATCGCTTGGCGGGAGCGACGAGCTGGCTCATCTTCTTGCCCGTGGCCTTGAGCATGGTGAGCACGGTGCACATGGCGATCGCGCCCGAGTCGGCGTTGAAGTTGTCGCGGAAATAGAAGTGACCCGAGAGCTCGCCGCCAAAGATCGCGCCCTTCTCGGCGAGCACGGCCTTCATGAACACGTGCCCGACGCGGCTGCGCACGGGCACGCCGCCGGCCTTGGTGATGTCTTCGGGGACGGCCTTGGTGGAGCGCAGGTCGTAGACGACGGCCGCGCCCTTGCCGGCCTTCTTGATGAAGAACGGCGCGAGGGCGGCGGTGAGATGATCGCAACCGACGATCGCGCCGTGCTCATCGACAACGACGCAGCGGTCGGCGTCGCCGTCGTAGCAGAAGCCGCAGTCGGCGCCGACAGCGACGACCTTTTCCTGGAGTTGCTTGAGGTTGGCGGCCACAAGCGGGTTGGGCTCGTGGACGAACTCGCCCTTGGAGTTGTCGAAGTTCAGCTCGATGATCTCGAGCCCGGGCACGGGGCCGAGGGGGGACTTCTTGCCGAAGACCATCGGAATCATCGTGCCCGCCATGCCGTTGGAGGCGTCGATGACGATCTTGAGCTTGCCCTTCTTGTCCCAGTCGTCGGACAGGTCGAGGAAGCCGCGCACGTGCTGGGCATAGGCCTCCCAGAGGTTGCGCTGCTCGGTGCGTCCGCCCGCGGGCTGGACGGTCTGCTTGTCGGTCATCGCCGCGTGCTTGCGCACCTCGGCAAGGCCGGTGGCCTCGCCAACGGGCTTGGCCTTGCGCTTGGAGACCTTGAAGCCGTTGTACTGGGGTGGGTTGTGGCTGGCGGTGCACATGACCCCGCCGGCACAATCGAGGTGATTCACGGCGAAGTAGATGAAGCTCGTGTCCACAAGCCCGACGTCGACGACATGCCCACCCTGATCGGTGATCCCCTGGATCAGCGCCTTGGTCAGGCTCGGGGAACTCTTCCGCATGTCGCGGCCCACGACGATGTTGTGCATCATCGGGCTGGTCTCTCCGGCCTGCGCGGCGTCGGCGAGGAGAAACTTGCTTACCCCGAAGCCGATCTGCCACGCCATCTTTTCGTCCAGCGGATCCGGGTACGTGCCTCGGATGTCGTACGCCTTGAAGACCTTTCCGAGCATGGAGGACTCCGGAAGAACACCCCGTACGCCCTGCTGTGTGCGGGGCAAGGGCGAACCTTAGGGTCATCGATATCGATTTTCAGAATCGTTTGTATTCTGATAGCCACCCATTTATGGGCATGCCCAATGGCCGGGCGTCGCGGCTCGTACCCTTTGCCATGCCCCAACCGCCTCCGGCGAACGCCATTGCCCCACTAACCCCGCCGGACGGGTTCGCGGCCGCGGCGACGGCATTGGGCGTGGAGTTTGATCCGGGCGACACGGAGCGGCTTGGGCGGTTCCTGGCCCTGCTGCTGCACGCCAACGAGACCACCAACCTCACGGCCATCACCGACCCGACGCAGGCGTGGACCAAGCACATCCTCGACGCTGTGTCGCTGGTGCCGGTGCTGGCGTCGCTGCAGAGCGAAGAGTCGATGAAGGCGCGGCACGATGCGGATGCCGGGTCGGGTCAGGCAGCCGCGGTTCGACCGCTCTCGGTGGTGGACATCGGATCCGGCGGGGGCGTGCCGGCGATTCCGCTGGCGATCGTCATGCCGGACGTTCGGTTCACGATGGTCGAATCCACGGGCAAAAAGGTTGAGTTCCTGAACCGCACGATCGCCGACCTCGGCCTCACCAATGCCCGCGTGCTGCAAACCCGCGCCGAGACGATGGGGCAGGAGCACAAGGTCCATCGCGAGCACTACGACGCCGGAATCGCCCGCGCCCTTGGACACCTCGCCGTGGTGGCCGAACTGTGCGGGCCACTGGTCCGGCCCTACGGGATCGTCGTGGCGGTGAAGGGCGCGAAGGCGGAGGCGGAGCTTGCCGAGACGGCCAAGGCCATGGGTCTGCTTGGCCTGCGGCACGTGCAGACCACCGAGACCCCCACGGGTCGATTGGTGATCATGGAAAAGACCACGCGGACGCCGCGGCTCTATCCGCGCAAAGACGGCGAGCCCGCCCGCGTGCCGCTGGGCGTGCCGCGGGCGCGGTGACCCCCACCCCCCCCCCCCCTCCGACTACCACGTCATCCCGCACGCGTGCCACAGCGACCGAAGCGCCATGCGCCCGATGATGACCACGATGGCGGCGTTTCCGAGCACGAACGCCACGGCCGCAATGGGCGACCACACACCCGACACCCGCCCGAGGGAGATTGGTTTGGACTTTCGCACAAGGGCCACGGCCCGCAACCGACCCGGCGCCACCGTGGCCCGCTCCACCGCGTACCAGTGCCGGCAGTGCGGGCAGAAGCCGCTCATGGAGTAGGCCGGCAGGAGGTGCCGGCAGTACTTGCACACCGCGCGATCTTCCGCGGAAAAGAAGATGGACATGGCATTTGGGCGTATGGGCGTCGCGGCGGCGGGTTGCAGGCGTTTCGTGCTTTTTCGCGTCCGTACCATGGGCGGTGCCCCTGACGGTTCCACAGATCCTCGGCCCAACCGGCCCCATCGCCGCGCGGATGCGGACGATGCTCGGCGATGCCGGGTACGAGCCGCGCCCCGAGCAGGTGCGGATGGGGGAGGCCGTGGCGAGCGCACTGGAATCCCGCTCGCGTTTGCTGGTCGAGGCGGGCACGGGCGTGGGCAAGAGCTTCGCGTATCTTGTGCCGGCGATCCTGCGCTGCATCCAGCGCGGCGAGAAAGTCGTCATCGCCACCTCCACCATCGCGCTGCAAGAGCAGCTGATGTCCAAGGACATCCCCCTGCTGATGGAGACGCTCGCCGAATGGGGCAACCAATCGCCCCCGCCCCCCCCACCCGCGCCGGGCTCACCGGCCAAGCCCGTCGCCGCCCCCGCGCTGCTGCCGGTCCTTGCCAAGGGGCGCGGCAACTACCTCTCGATCCGTCGCCTGACCCTCGCCTCGAAACGGGCCGACCTGATCATCCCCGATGCGGAGTCGCGGGCCTCGCTGCACGCCATCGAAGAATGGGCGTACGCCACGGCCGACGGCACGCTGAGCTCGCTCCCGGTGCTCCAGCGGCCGGAAGTGTGGGACCACGTCCGATCCGACTCCGACAACTGCATGGGCCGCAAGTGTCCGAAGTATGACCAGTGCTTCTATCAGGCCGCTCGCAAGGAACTGGAGAAGGCGAACCTGATCGTCTGCAATCATGCCTTGTTCTTTTCCGACCTTGCACTGCGGACGCGGCACGCCGCGACGACCGCGGCGGGTGCGGGCGACGATTCCGATGCCGAATCAAAGCCCCCGTCGTCGGGTTCCATCGCGCAGATCAAGGCCATCCTCCCCAACTACGACCACGTGATCTTCGATGAGGCCCACGGCCTTGAGGACGCCGCGTGCGAGCACTTCGGCCTCGGCCTTTCCATGCCCCGCGTGATGCGGCTGCTGCGCACGCTGTACTCGCCGCGGCGTCGGCGCGGGTACCTGCTCGAGAAGTCGCTCTCCATCGGAAACGCCGGGGCGGTGGATCGGGCTCTGACACTGGTGCAGAACGCCGAGCACGCCTGCACGGCGTTCTTCGAGGACCTTCTGCAGTTCTGGCGACAGTCGGGGCCCGGCGGAGGTCGGCTGCGCCAGCCCGACCTGATCGACAATCCGCTCTCGCCCACGATGGCGGAGCTTGCCCTTGCGCTGCGGCGTATCCGCGACGGCCTCGAGGATCAGAACGAGCGACTGGAGCTAGGCGCCTTGGCGAAGCGGGCCTCCGAAATCGGCGAGTGTGCCGCGGCCATGATCGGGCAAACGCTCGGCTTCACCGATCGCGGCGACCCCCTGTACGCGTACTGGGTGGAGGTCGAGGGCGATCGCCCGGCGACCAACGCGCCTGTGCACGCCGGGGGCGACGATGACGAACACGACGAAACAGACACGACCGCCCCAACGCGGCAGCGCCGCTTCGGGCCGCGCGTCACGCTGGCGTGCGCTCCCATCGAGATCGCGCACATCCTCCGCAGATATCTCTTCGAGCCCGAGCGTGAGGACGCGGCTTCGGAAGGGGAACTCGACGATTCCACCGAACTCGAAGACGCGCCAAAGCCCACCCCGCCGAAGCGAACGGGCATTGTGCTGACCAGCGCCACGCTCGCGACCCGCGCGGCCAAGTCGTCCGACGGCGCGTCATCGCCCTCCAGTGCCCGACCCGACGCGGCCTTCGCCCACATCTCCAGCAACCTCGGCATCCCCGCGGCCACGACGCTCCAACTCGGCTCGCCCTTCGACTATCGCCGGCAGGCGCGGATCATCATCGACCTCACGGTTCCCGATCCGAAGCAGCTCCGCACGCAGCCGCGGCGCGGTCCCTCGTTCAACGATGCGCTGGCCGATCGGATCCACGCCCACCTGCGGACCACGCGCGGCGGCGCGTTCGTGCTGTTCACCTCGTTTGCCACGATGTACGCGTGCGCGGATCGGCTTCGTTCGTCGCTCTCGCGCGAGGGATGGCCCCTCTTCGTCCAGGGCCGCGACGGTTCGCGCCAGGCCATCCTCAAGCGGTTCGTGCAGGAGGACGACGGCGTGCTCTTCGGCGCGGCCAGTTTCTGGCAAGGGGTCGATGTCCGCGGGGACCGGCTCCGAAACGTCATCATCACGCGCCTGCCCTTCGAGCCGCCCGACCGGCCGCTCGTGCAGGCCCGCAACGAGCGCATCGAACTCACCGGGGCCAACCCGTTCATGCAGGATTCACTTCCGCGCGCCATTATTCGGTTTAAGCAAGGATTCGGCCGCCTGATCCGGAGCAAGACCGACCGCGGCCAGGTGGTGGTGCTGGATCCCCGCATCGCCACGGCCCGATATGGACGGATGTTCCTGGCCGCGCTGCCCGAGGGACTCCCTACTCAGGTGATCAAGCCCGGTGTGGATGAGTTCGATGAGGCGGTCGAGGTGATTCCGGACCCGTTCTAATCCGCCTGCCAGATCGGCAGGCGTCCGGCCCTGATTGCCGCGTCTGCGTGAAGGTGTGTTGATAAACGCACGAATTCCGCCGCGATCCCGCGGCCCTGAGCCGTCCCGACTGGCATCCGAGTTGCCTCCTCTCCCGTGCTCGGCGACAGCAGCCGAACACACTTCGAACTACACTGGGCGCGGCCGCGAACCGCCGGCCCAGCGACGGGAGCATTTTCATGAGCAAGATCATCGGCATCGACCTCGGAACGACCAACTCGTGCGTGGCCGTGATGGAAGGCGGCCAGCCCAAGGTATTGATCAACTCCTCCGGCAGCCGCACCACGCCCTCGGTCGTGGGCTTCACCGAGAAGAGCGAACGTCTGGTGGGCCAGCCCGCCAAGCACCAGCAGGTGACCAACCCGAAGAACACGATCTTCTCGATCAAGCGCTTCATGGGGCGTCGCCGGTCGGAGGTCTCGTCGGCCGCCGACGCCGGATACGGCAAGGCGGGCAACGAGGAGAGCAAGGTTCCATACACGCTCACGGGCGGGACCAACGACTTCGTGAAGGTGAAGGTGAACCAGGGCGAGTTCACGCCCCAACAGATCAGCGCGTTCATCCTGCAGGACCTGAAGAAGACCGCCGAGGACTATCTCGGCGAGAAGGTCGATCGGGCCGTCATCACCGTTCCGGCGTACTTCAACGACGCGCAGCGCCAGGCCACCAAGGACGCGGGCGAGATCGCGGGCCTGAAGGTCGAGCGCATCATCAACGAGCCCACGGCCGCGGCCCTTGCCTACGGCATGGACAAGAAGAAGAACGAGAAGATCGCGGTCTTCGATCTCGGCGGCGGCACCTTCGACGTGTCGATCCTCGACATCGGCGACGGCGTGTTCGAGGTGCTGGCCACCAACGGCGACACGCACCTCGGCGGCGACGACTGGGATCAGAAGCTCATCGACTTCATCGCGGAGGAGTTCCGCAAGAAGGAGGGCATCGACATCCGCAAGGACCCGATGGCCCTGCAGCGTCTCAAAGAGGCCGCGGAGAAGTCGAAGGTCGAGCTCTCGACGATGCAGGAGTCGTCGGTGAACCTGCCCTTCATCACGGCCGACCAGAACGGCCCGAAGCACCTGCAGGTGTCGATCACCCGCAGCAAGTTCGAGGCCCTGACGAGCGACCTGTTCGAGCGTCTCAAGGCCCCGTGCCTGAGCGCGCTCAAGGACGCCAAGCTCGATCCCTCGAAGATCGACGAGGTCGTGCTCGTCGGCGGCTCCACCCGCATGCCCAGGGCCCAGCAGATCGCCAAGGAGATCTTCGGCAAGGAGCCCAACAAGACCGTCAACCCCGACGAGGTCGTCGCCATCGGCGCGGCCATCCAGGGCGGCGTGCTCCAGGGCGACGTCAAGAACATCCTGCTCCTCGATGTGACGCCGCTCTCGCTGGGCGTTGAGACCCTCGGCGGCGTGATGACCAAGCTCATCGACCGCAACACCACGATCCCGACCTCCAAGAAGGAGACCTTCTCCACTGCGAGCGACAACCAGTCGAGCGTGCAGATCCACGTGCTCCAGGGCGAGCGCGAGTTCGCCAAGGACAACCGGACGCTCGGCCAGTTCGAGCTCACCGGCATCGCCCCGGCCCCGCGCGGCATGCCGCAGATCGAGGTCGAGTTCGCCATCGACGCCAACGGCATTCTCACCGTCGTGGCCACCGACAAGGGCACGGGCAAGAAGGCCGACATCAAGATCACCAACTCCGGCGGTCTCAACAAGGACGAGATCGACCGCATGAAGCGCGACGCCGAGATGCACGCCGACGAGGACAAGAAGCGGCGCGAGGTCGTCGACCTCAAGAACCGCGCCGACGCGACCATCATCGCCACCCGCAAGGCGATGGAAGAGCACAGCGGCAAGGTCCTGGAAGTCCGCAGCAGATCGCAGATCGAGTCCGCTGTGTCGAACCTCGAGTCCACGCTCAAGGGCGAGGACAAGGACGCGATCGAGCGGTCGATGAAGGAACTCGAGACCGCGAGCATGGAGCTTGGCAAGGCCGTCCTGGGAGGGCCACAAGGGTGCCGCGGCGGGCGGCGCGGCCCCGGCCGGGCGCCAGCCGGGGGCCACCGGCGGCAAGGACGACGTCATCGATGCGGAGTTCGAGGTCAAGGACGACAAGAAGTAATCAACCGTCACAGTGCATCAAGAGAGCCCCGAGCGCGAGCTCGGGGTTTTTCATTTCCCCGCGACGTCGCGGCACACCCGCGTCAGTTCCCGCGCGCACAGCCCCCACACCACAAAGTTCACCACCAGCGGGATCGGTGCGTCCCGCAGGATCCCCTCGCCGTTGGGCGCAAGGCGCGGCAGCGTCATCACCACCGGATACAGCGGGATGAGCCACGATCCCCACCCGTTGGGCACGGCCAGCCGCGATCGCGTGAGGTTCACATATGCCAGCCCCGCCAGCGCGGGCATAAGCATGACGTAGTAGTGCCTGTGCACCATCGGCGCGGCCATGAGCATCACGCAGCAGAGCATGCCGGTGCGCAGCATGATCTCCAACGCAACAGGTTGGGCGGCACGCCTCCGACCCCCGATGGCAAGCGTCGCACCAAGCAGCCCCACAGACACCACGAGGTGCACGATCTTCACCCAGGTCTCCGGCTCGGCGGGGCGCTGGCCGCGCGGCAGGGAGAGGTTCGCGAGGTTGTGCAGCGTTCCCTGGATGGACAGGTTGTCGGTGTCGCTGAAGTCCGCTCCGGCCTGCAACCGATCGGCCCGGCCGGTCACGCCCGCCAGCACCACCCGATCGAACCACTCGTGCGACAGGTCCCAGGCACGCTCCGGACCGAAGTACAGCACCGGCACCGCGATCATCATCACCACGCCGCACACGCCGTATCCCAGCGTCGCCTTCCAGCCGCGCCGCGTGAGCACGTCGAAGAGCAGGACGCCGGGGATCACCTTGATGCACGCCGCGGCCGAGAACAGAAACCCGGCCCAGAACCCCTTCGCACGCGCGAGCAGCAACACTCCCGCGCTCACGCACGCCAGCAGCACAATGTTGATCTGCCCGCGCGAAAGCGTGCTCAGCACATCCGGAAGCGCCATGAGCAGCGGCCAGAGCCGGATGTTCCACCACCCGCCGTCGCTCGGCCGCAGCGCTCGCAGGCGGGCATCGGGCGCACCGCCGATAAGGGCCCGGCTCAGACATTCCACGCACACTACGAGCATCGCCACGCTCACCGCATACCAGACCGCGATCGAAACGGCGTAGGGCAAGAACGCGCGCCCGCCGATGCTCGGCGCGGCCGTCGGGGGGGAGGAGGGGGTCGGCGGGTCGGCCAGCGGCACAAACCCGATCGACACGGCGGGCGGATACAGGAAGTACCAGTCGTTGTCATCCGGGATCGTGTACGGATCAACCCCAACCCGAGCGGCGTAGCCGGCCCGGAAAAACACGCCCGCGTCCGTCCGGCGTCGCTCGGAATACACGGACCGATATTCAACGAGCACTCCGAACGCGATCGCCGTCACAAGCAGCAGCGCGGCCACCCACGGCTCCCACGTCGGCCGCACCCCGACACCGGGATAACCGCCCACGGCCCCCGAGCGCGCCGCCCCCCCACCGCCGATTCCGCGGCCGCCATCGTCGCCACTCTGAAACCCGGATTCGCGCACGCAGACCGAGTGTAACCCGCACCCAGGCCCCCGCTCGCCCGCGCGGCCCCAACCGAGTTCGGCACACGCACGCGTCTAATCCCCCCCGGCGGCCGCGCAGACCCGAAAAACAAGGCCGCGGCCGCCACCGCTGGAATGCCCGGTGAACTCGCCTTATCCTTGATCCCCACAGACCACGGAGAGGTGGCAGAGTGGTTGAACGCGCTGGTCTCGAAAACCAGTACACGGCTCGTCCGTGTCGGGGGTTCGAATCCCCCCCTCTCCGCTTTGACAAAGACCCCGCAATCGCGGGGTCTTGTCGCAATCGCTCTCCGGCGCCGACGACTTCCCTTCAACTCAGCGCCTCACGCCACCCCGATCGCCCTCAGCGCGGCCTCGAACTGTTCCCATCGTTGCTCCAGCGACCCGGTGAATCCGAGCGACATCCGCACGAGCCCGGGGCGGATTCCCGCCTTGGCCATGGCCTCGCTGGTCAGTTCGCTCGACGTGCTCGAGGCCGAGCAGGACATGAGCGTGTCGAAGTAGCCCAGGCTGACGGCCATGTATCCGAAATGCTGCTCGTTCTGGAGTTCCTCCATCAGCGCCTCGGCTCGCTCGCGGGTTCCCAGGTCGAGCGTGATGATCCCTCCCAGGCCATATCCCGGATTGGCGATTCGTGCCGCCAGCGCGTGGTCCGGATGGTTCGGCAGCGACGGGTGGTTCACCGGGAACCCCCGCACCGCGAGGCGTTCCGCAAACGCCGCGGCCCGCCGACTGTGCTCGACCATCCGCAGCCCGAGGTGCGGAAGACGCGTGCTCACCTCGAACGCCACCCGCGGGTCCATCGTCGGCCCCAGCAGCATGAGCGAGCCGGTGTGCAGGTCCATCAGGCTGGAGATGAACTCCGTGCTCCCCGCGATCGCCCCGCCGATGATGTCGCTGGCCCCGTTCATGAACTTCGTCAGGCTGTGCACAACCACATCCGCACCCAGGCGCAGCGGGCTGATGATCAGCGGGGCGAACGTGTTGTCCACCACCAGTTTCACGCCGCGCCGCTTCGCGATCGCCGCGAGCCCGGGAATGTCCGCCACGCGCAGCGTCGGATTGCTCATCGACTCCACGAAAATCATCCTCGTCCGCGGGGTGATCGCCGCCTCCACGGCCGCGAGGTCGTCGACCGGCACAAAGGCCGCCGTGATCCCCGCCTTTTTGGGCAGATAGTCGTTGAGCAGCGCATACGTTCCGCCGTAGATCGTGTTCCCCGCCACCACGTGGTCGCCCGCATCGCAGATCTGCAGAACCACCGACGAGATCGCCCCAAGCCCGCTCGCCGTCGCATACGCGGCCTGCGCCCCCTCGATCGCCGCGATCTGCTTGCCCAGCACATACACCGTCGGATTGAAGTGCCGCCCGTACAGGTAGCACCCGCCCTGCTCCGGGCCGAGATGGCCCCGGAACAACTCCGGCATCGTCCGCGGGTCCATCACCGTGAACGTGGTGCTCGCCTCGATGGACATATTCACGCCCCCGTGCTCGCCAAACTCGTGGCGCATCGACGCGAGCGACTCGACAGGATCGAACGTGCTCATACGGCCTCCACCCTAAAACGAGATCCATCGCCTCGCACCGCCGAGCGGCGCTGCACGTCTCTCAGCCGCGCGGCGTCACGGACCCCGCGCGGGCCTTGATGTACTCGCGCACTCGCGCCTCCAGCGCCGGGTCCACCATCCTCGCCGCCTTGGCCTCCGCGATCGCACGCTCCACGTCCACACCGCCGTCGAGCGCTCGATAGGCCACCCACGCCGGACCGACGCGATTGCCCGTGCGGCAGTGCAGGGCGACCGTCTCGCCCTTTGCGCCGGCCTCGCGCAGTGAGGCCCTTGCCGCGTCGAGGATCTCGTCGGTCAACTCTCCGGCACCGGCGTACGGCAGGTTCACGTACCCAAGCCCCGCACTCTTCGCGGCTCCGGCCTCGTCATAGCCCGGGTGCTCGCCGGGCTTCCGGAAGTTCACCACCGTCCGCACGCCCGCCGCCTGAAGCGCGGCCATCTGGCCCGCCGCTGGCTGCCCAAGCAGCAACCGGTGCTTCACGCCCCCAATGGCCACCTCGGCAGGGGGCGTTGCCCCCGGCGCCCCCATGGCGATTCGAGGCGTGGGCCGCTCGCCCGCCGCGTGCCCCTCACGGACAAAGTCGCACAGGCCCGACGCGTGCGACCACAGTGTTGCAACCACCGCCGGATCTCCGGTGGACTCGACGATCTTCACCCCGTGCTCCGTCGGTGTGATCTCCAACCGAATCGCCTCGTGCTTGGCGAAGAGGTCGACGAAGACCCCATCCCACCCGCGCACGGGGGCCCCGACCCGCACGCGGGTCTGCATCGCCTTCGCGTGCTCCTTGATGCGTGCCGCCACAGTTGGATCGTCGGACTCGGTCGTCGCTTCCGCGCCCGTAGTCGTGTACACCACGGTCCGGCGGATCGAGCCATGATCCGTCAGCAACTGCTCCCACACACCGCGATCGTGCGCGATGGTGTTGACCTCGGCGAAGCGATCGGGCGCTCCGGAGACCTCCCGGTTCTTTGAGCCATCACCCCCGCCGGAGCACGACACCATCAGCCCGGAGGCCACACACCACGCCGCAAACACGCCCACCGACGACAGGTTTCGGTTCGCCTGCATGCTCAACCTCCGCGGACTCGCGCCAGGCGCGGCCCAGCCAAGCGCCCCCGCCACCGCCGCTAAGCCTACCTCTTCCGGAGTAAAGCCGTCGGCCCAGACCGTCGCGCCCGGACATTCACCGGTTTCAGTGCACGATTGGATGCCGCTCGAAGTGCTCCAGCGCGGCCGCAACCACCGGCGTGTAGGTGTACACCGGGCCGCCGCCCATCATGACCGCAACGCCCGCCGCGTCCATCACCTCGCGCGGCGTCGCGCCCGCTTTCAGGCACTTCTCCACGTGCGCGTAGATGCACGGCTCGCACCGCGAGGCCACGCCCACGCCCAGCGCGATGAGCTCCTTGTGCTTCACCGACAAGCCACCCTCGGCGGTGCCGTCCTTCATCAACCCCTGAAAGAACGGCCCGAAGGCCTTGCCGATGTCCGGCCCCTTCGCCTTCGTGGCGTTCATGGTCGCCGGCCAGGTTTCGTAGAACTTCGTCGCGTCATGCAGCATTGTGAACTCCGGAAGTCTCACCGGCCTCCCGGCCGGCGTAGTTGCCACTCGAACTCATCCCCCAAGCCCTTTGCCCACATTCATGTCCGCCAGAAAGGCGCGCTGCGCCATCGCGAGCATTCGCACCCGGATCACTCGCCGCACCTGCCGAGCATGCTCATTCCGGCGTGCTGGCATTCGATTGCACCGGCAGCCCCGCCCCTTTCCACGCCTCGATGCCGCCGGCCATGCTCACCACAGTCGCCCGCGACCCAAGGGCGGCCACCGCCAGCCTCGCCGCGTCCGCCGAGCGCTTCCCGCCCTTGCAGTGAAGCACGAGCCGCTGTCCGGGCTGAATGCTGCTGGCGGCCTCCCGCGGCTCGAATCGAGAGAGCGGAAGCAGGCGAGCTCCGGCGATCCGTTCCCGCGCGTGCTCATCTGCCTCGCGAACGTCGACCAGGACGCACGCTCCGACCCGCATCCATTCCAGCACTTGCCGGGCTGATGCCTCCTGTACCCCACCACCACCACCTCCACCCACCAACCCGGCCATCCACGTCTTCACGGTCGCCATGGGCAACTCCTCAAGAAAAGGTCCCCACCCGCAGCCATTGAGGGCTGGGGACTGACCGACGCACCTTTGAGGCCGCCAGCCCTCCCCAGGTTCCGGCTCGAAGGGAGTTCCCACCCTCTCCCCGGCCCCAGAATCAGGCCTTCCCCCAAGGATTCCCCGAACTTTTCGACCCCTTCGCCGTCCATCTCTGTATATTGATGCACCAGATCCGCCATCTTTCAGCACAAGGGGTCCGCATGGCGTCGTCCGATTCTCCCGCCCGCTCCGCCGCCGCGCCCGTGAACGGGCAGGCTTCTCGCCGCGGCCAGCACGTGCCCCTCGCCACCGAGATCCGCTCCAGAGTGGCCAAGACCGTCGTCGGCCAAGACACGGTGGTGGAGCGCATCCTCATCGCCCTGCTCACGGGCGGGCACCTCCTGCTCCAGGGTGTTCCGGGCCTTGCCAAAACCTTGCTCGTTCAGTCCGTGGCCCGGGCGATCGACCTGCGATTCGGACGCGTGCAGTTCACCATCGATCTGCTCCCGGCCGACATCGTCGGCGCGGAAGTCCTCGACCCCGCGACGCACCAGTTCCGCATCCAGCGCGGCCCGATCTTCGTGAACCTGCTTCTGGCCGACGAGATCAACCGCGCAACCCCCAAGGTCCAGTCCGCCCTCCTCGAAGCCATGCAGGAGCGCAAGGTCACCATCGGCTCCACCACCCTGCGCCTCCCCACGCCATTCCTCGTCATCGCGACCCAGAACCCCATCGAGCAGTCCGGCACGTTCGAGCTTCCCGAGGCCCAGCTCGATCGATTCATGCTCTGCCACCGTCTCGGGTATCCGACCAAGGACGAGGAGGCCGAGGTGCTCCGCCGCTCGCTCAGCCTGGGTCTGCTGAAGGATGCGGGCGACTCCAAAATCGACGGCGGCACGGCGGGCGGAGCGGTCCCGATGTCGGCCTTCGACGCCGTGGAGCACGAGCAGCCCGTCGCCCGTGTCGCCGAGCTCTCCGAGGCCATGGCCGCCGTGCAGCGGGTTCACGTGAGCGAGGTCTTCATCCGCCACTGCGTGGACCTTGCCGACGCCACCCGCAACCGACCGGATGTGGAGCTTGGGTGCTCGCCGCGCGCAGGCATCGCGCTGGTGACGGCCGCCCGGGCCCGGGCGTTCCTCCACGGTCGCGACTACGCCACGCCCGAGGACCTCTACGCCCTTGCCGAGGATGTGCTGCTCCACCGCATGCGGCTCTCCTACGACGCGCTGGCACGCGGTCGCAGCGGACGCGACGTTCTGCGTGAAGTGCTCGACGACGCAACCCGTTAGTGTCAACGACCAACACCGTGCCCACCGCCTCGCACACCCCCATCCCCCACGACCACGCCGAGGGCGCGGCACTCCCCGCCATTCCCCACGAGATCGGCGCGGCCCGCTTTGACCTCATCCTGCGCCGCCTCGCCGACGACCTCACCGGCGGCGCGGATCCTTCTCGCTTCGTCGGTCCCGGGGTCGATTTCGCCCAGTCACGCCCGTGGGCCCACGGCGACTCGGTCCGCCGAATCGACTGGCGCGTCACCGCCCGCACCGGCACCGTGCACGTTCGGGAGTTCGAGGCCCCCAAGCGGGCCGGGCTGTATCTCGTCGTCGACACCTCGGCGTCGATGAACGTCTCCAGCGTGCCGCTCTCGAAGCACGACGCGGCCGTCTGGCTCGCCGGCGCGCTCGCCCTCGTCGCCTTGCGCCGGCGCAGCCCCGTGTGCATTCTGGGCGCGGGCGAGCGCGAGGTGCCCACCACCACGACGCTCTCCAGGGGGCGCATCTGGACGTGGATCCAGCACCTTCGCGAACCAGCCCATCACGAGTCCACGCGACTCTCGCAGCGACTGGCGCAGGTCGAGGCGATCGCCAAACACACCAGTGTGGTCATCGTGCTTAGCGACCTGCACGACCCCGGCGCGGTCGACATCCTCCGCCGCCTTGGCGCGATCCACGATGTCATCGTTCTCCGCCTGACCGATCCCGCCGAGAGCACGCCGCTCCGCGCCGGGCTCCTCCACGCGGGCGAGGCCGAAACCGGCCGCTCGTTCCTCGCCTCCTCCCGCCGCGCCCTCACGGGCGCAAAGCAAGCCCGGCAGACTGCCGAGGAACTGGGGCGCGCGAAGGTGCAACTCACCGAGGTCCGCACAGATGGTCCGATCATCGCCACCGTGCGCCACGCCCTGAAGGCCCACGCCGGCACCCTCGGGAGGTCGCGATGAACACCACCTCTTCGAGACGATTTCCCAACGCCACTATGGGCCTGCGCCGCGCAGTGATAGTCGTCGCGTGTGCACTGCTGACACTCGCGCCTCTCTCGCTCGCGGCCCCTCCGGCCCCTTTGGCCCAGACCCCGGTCGGGCTCGAGGGCCGGGTGATGTACCGCTCCGCCGACCCCGGCCTTCGCCCGCTCCCGGTGGATGACAAGTCCGAGTTGACCCTGCGCATTGCGGGCACCGCGGCGGATGGAACCGCGACGCTCTACGACCTCCGCTACATCGCCGCCGTGCCCGGCGATTTCGACCTCCGGGCGTTCCTCCAGCACGCCGACGCCTCTCCCGTCACCGACGGCCAGCCCGTCATGGTCCGCTCCTCCGCCTCGCTTCCACCCGACGCCAATGGCGATCTCACCCCCATCGGCGCGGCCGCCGCGCCGCGAATCGGCGGCTACCGCCTCGCCCTCATCGCGCTCGGCCTCCTCTGGCTTGCCCCGCTGATCTACGTCATCATCAAGCGATTGCGCCGGCGCGCGACCGTTCACACTCCTCCCCCCGCACCGCCGACACTCGCCGATCAGCTCCGCCCCCTTGTCGAAGCCGCGATCTCCGGCGCACTCGGCCCCGACGAACAAGCCCGCCTCGAACGCCTCCTCGTCGCGCACTGGCGCGATCGTCTCCACCTGCTCGCCCGCTCCCACAACGAGTCGCTCCACACCCTTCGCACGCACGAACAGGCGGGGCCGCTGCTGGCCCATCTGGAGCAGTGGCTCCACCAGCCGCCCTCGGCCGCACGGCCCGACCCCCGTGGAGTCGACATCAACACGCTGCTGGCCCCGTATCGCACCGCCGCGCCGATCAGCCTTGCGCAGGGCAACGCAACCGCCGGAGGTCATCACCCATGACCTTCGCCCACCCGATCGTCCTTCTCGCCCTCCTGATTCCCGCGGCCATTGCCGCGTGGGAGCTCTTTCGGCGCGACCACGGGCACCGCGTTCGCGTGCCGCTCGATCACGGCACCCACGCCCCCCGCCGCTGGCTTGCCCGATTCCTGCGTATCGCCGCGATCTTGCCCGCCCTCACGCTTGCCGCAGTAGTCCTCATCCTCGCCGGCCCACAACGCCTCGGCCCACCCGGGCAGGCTCGCGTGCTCACGAGCATCGAGCTTGTGCTCGACGTCTCAGGCTCGATGTCCAGCCCGATCGGATACGGAGGGGGTGGAGCGGGTGGGCGCTCGGGGGCCAGCCGCTACACCGCCGCCATGGACGCCATCAACCAGTTCACCTCGCGCCGCACGGGCGATGCGTTCGGCCTGACCATTTTCGGCGGCGAGGTTGTGCGCTGGGTGCCGCTGACCAAGGACCTCTCGGCGATCAAGAACGCCACACCCTTCCTCGATCCCGCGACGATGCCCGCGCCCTTGCAGTCCACCCGCGTCGGCCACGCCCTTCGCTACGCCCGCGATGTGCTCACAAGCGATCCCGATTCGAGTACCGGCGACAAGCTGGTCATCATCATCACCGATGGCTTTTCCTCCGATCTCGACGGCCCGGTCGCCCAGCAGATTGGCGGCGAACTGCACGACTCGGGCATCGTGGTCCACGCCATCAACGTGGGCGAGCCGCCGGCCCCCGCCCAGCTCGCCGACGTAGTGGCCCCCACGGGCGGCCGCGTATTCGACGCGGCCGACCCGACCTCCCTCAAAGGCATCTTCGACCACATCGACAAGATGCATCCGGCCCGCTCGAAGCCCAAGGAGCCCGAACCCGTCGATGACTTCTTCCCATTCATCGCCTCGGCCCTGGCCACGCTTGGTTTGCACGCCCTCTGCCTTCTGGGCCTTCGCATCACTCCCTGGTAACGCTTGCTTTCTGTCCCCATGCTCGCACTGCTGGTCGCCATCTCCGCCGCGCTGCTCGCCGCTCTTGCGGAGATTCTGCACGCGCGCCGGATCGATCGCATCGCCCAACTCGCGTTCATCCCCACCGGACGGCCGCGCGGCTGGACGCGCGTCGTGCCCGTCATTCGCCCGCTCGCCGTTGGCCTGTGCGCGTGGGGCCTGCTCACGCTGCTCACCATCGACGGCGCGCCCGCCCGAACCGACCCCACCAAGACCAAGGCCGACCGGCACCTGCTCATCGCGCTCGACGCCTCGCCGAGCATGTTCCTGCGTGATGCGGGCCCGCAGGGCAAGAATCTTCGCCGCGAGCGTGCCGCCGAGGTCCTCCGCTCCGTCCTCCAACGTCTCGACATGGCCCGCACCCGCGTGAGCATCGTCGCCTTCTATACCACCGCCAAGACCGTCGTCGTCGACACCGCCGACCTCAACGTCGTGCACAACATTCTCGCCGACCTTCCCCTCGAGTACGCGTTCAAGGAGGGGAGCACCAACATGTACGCCGGCGTTCGCGAGGCCGTGAAGCTCGCCGAACGCTGGCCGCCGAACTCCGCCACGCTCATCGTCGTCTCCGACGGCGACACACTCCCCGACGCTCTCCCGCCCAAGCTCCCGCCCTCCATCACCGACTCGCTCATCCTCGGCGTCGGCAATCCTTATCGCGGCACCTCCATCGCCGGGCACTCGTCGCGGCAGGACATCTCCTCCCTGCGCGGCCTGGCCGCGCGTCTGCGCGGCGTCTACCACGACGGAAACACCAAGCACCTCCCCACCACCGTGCTGTCCGGCCTCTCCATGCTCCGCAATCCCGACGACGAAGGCCCGAGCACCAAAGCGCTGGCCCTGATCGCCGCGGGCAGCGGCGGGTTCACCCTCGCCATCATCACCCCCCTCCTCGCCGCCTTCGGCGCACCGCGCCGAGTGGTCCGCCACTCCGTGGCGGGTTCCCTTCCTCTCGCACCCCCGCACGATTCCCATCTCGCTCAAGCAGGAGTCCACCCATGAAGAACCGTTTCCTCTGGGCCATCTGGGCCATCGTTCCCGTCGCCGCGCTCGCCATCCACCTCGGCCCCGGCCAACGGTTGCTCGCCGCGGATCGTGCCGCCGACCACCTCGCCCTCGCCCTCGCCGCCGAACAGGCCGAGGACTACGCCGCCGCGGCCGAGCACTATGCCGCCGCGCGGGCCCAGCTTCCCGACGAGCAGACCGCCCAGCGGGCCCGGCTCGCCCTCCGCGAGGCCAAAGCCACCGTCTTTGCCGGCAATCTCATCGAGGGCGCGGCCAAGCTCGAATCCCTCATCACCGAGCTCTCCGCCCAACCAAACGGCCCCCCCGTTCCCGGCGCGCTCAACCCCAGCGATTCCCGAGCGCTCCTCACCGAAACCCGCGACGCCCTCGGCACCGCCGCCTACTTCACGGCGTGGACCATGCGCCTCGAGGGCGCGGCCGCCGACGAGTGGAAGCCCGAGACCGAGAAGGCCCGCCAGCAGTTCCGCCTCCTCGCCGAGACCGCGCTGGCGAGCGGCGACAAGGAACTCGCCGACGCCGCCACCAAAAACGACGAGCAGGTCATCCGCCTTGAACGCATGGACCTGAGCGAGCTCGTCGGCCTTCCGCTTCCCAAGAAGTGCAAGTGCAACGGCAACTGCTGCCAGAAGAAGCGCGAGCAGCGCATGAGCAAGTGCCAGGGCAAGAAACCCTCCGACGCCCGCGACCAGATCAAGAAGAACTCCGCCGGCCAGGCCCAGAACCGCGAGAAGGGCTCGTAACCCGCACGCCAGTCGTCCTGTCCTTCCCCAGCCCAGTCGCCCGAACGCGAGATCGCCATGACACGCTCCAGCACGGTTCTTACCGCCGCCCTTCTGCTCGCTCTGTCCGGTGCCGCCGACTCGCTGGCCCAGCCCGGCATGAACATGTTCGCCCAGCCCGCCATCTCGCGGCGGTTCTACGGCGGGGCCCAACGGCCGCGGCCCGCGATGGATGAGGACGAGGACGACTCGGACTCGATGGACATCGACGACGGCATGATGGGCTACCGCGGCCGCGGAAATCAGCAGGAGTCCGACCCCGCCCTGCGTCCCAAGACCGACCTCGGCAAGAAGATCATGCAGCAGGACTACTCGCGCTCTCCGCAGAGCGTGCTCGCCGCCCGCGCCTCCATCGCCGCCAAAGCACGCGCGAGCGCCATCCGCCCCGCCGGCCCGCCCAAGCCCGAATCGCTCGGCCTCCCCGACGCCGGTTCCGGCGAGGGCGGCCCCGACGCCCTGCCCGGCGGTGACGACGCCCCCGCCGACGGCGGCATGCCCGCGCTGCCGCCCGGAATGCCCGACAATCTCCGCGCCATGCTGGCCGAGCGCCTTGCGGGCATGGGCATGGCTCCGCCTGAGGTCGTGATCACACCGGGCGACGGTCCCGACGCTTCCCCGCCCGCCGACGGCGCCGCAGCCGACAAGCCGACCGACGCCGGCCCGTCGGCGAAGGCCAAGGCCGCCGAGGCCGCCCGCGCAAAGGCCATGGCCGCGCTGCGCACGGCGGAGCTGGCCGAGAAGTTCCGGCTGCTGGTCGTTTCCGGAGACTGGGCGGGGATGGGGGCGTTCCTGAAGACGGAGGCGAAGTCCGACGCTCTTCCCATCTACGCCTTCGTCCTCTCCGCCCTCGCATCCTCCGATTCCGCGCTGGTGCCCGACGAGGTGCTCGCGATCTCCGAGGCCTCGCCCGGCCCGCTCGACGACAAGCTCGTCTCGCGGCTTGGCGCGATCCTCAAGTCCGTCCACCGTCGCGGCACGGAAGCCGGCGCGGTGGCCGTGAAGATCCGCCACGGCACGACCCACTTCGGCGGTACCGACCCCGAGAACCGCAAGCGCGCCGCCTCCCTCCTCGTCGCCGCGGGCCTCACCATCGAGGCCGTGGAGTATCTCGCCCCGCTCGACCAGGCCCGGCGCGAAGAAGACGCCGACCTGATGAACCTGCACGCGACGTACTACCGCGCCCTGGCCAAAACCCAGAAAGGCACCGAGCGCCAGGACTCCTCCCGCAAGGGCTGGCAGCTCTGCCGTGAGCTTCTCTCCTTCAACTACGCCACGCCCGAGCAGCGGGCCAAGGCCCTGACCATCGCGCTCGCCGTCCTCCCCGAAGTCCCCGGCGACGACGCCGACGCGTGGCTGGCCTCGCTGTTCACCGGCGACCCGGACATCGGCTGGAAGGTCATCGACAAGGTCAACTCGCACGCGCTCAACCTGCGCAATCGCCAGGCCCAGCCCGACGACCGCGTCAAGGCGCTCACGATGATCCAGCGCCTCGGCAAATCGATCATCGCCGGGGCTGGCGCGGCGAACATCCAGAAATGGCGTTCGGGCCTGGACATGCTCACGCTCACGCTCATCGACGAGGCCGAGTACACCCGCAACGCGGGCGGCAGCGGTGGCAACGAGTACGGGGGCTACAACCAGTACGGCGGCTACGGCGGCGAGCAGCGTTTCCAGCCCATCCCCGCCGAGCGCCTCGCGGGCGTTCTGCCGGATGCCCCGTGGCTGGCCGTCATTGATCCGGGCCTTGCTGCCAAGCTCGAGGTCATGGTGGCCGCGACCGCGGGCGGCTCGGGCGACGCCGCGGCCGTGCTGGAGATGATCCGCCCCATCGCCGCCTCCGACCCCAAGCGGGCCGTCAAGCTGGCCGAGGCCCTCCTCTCGGGCTGGGCGAACTTCGTCAAGCCCGGCGGCTCCACAGAGGACGGCTCGTACTCGTACGCCCGCCGTTACGGCTACTACGGCTCGTACGGCGGCTACGGTGGCTATGGCGCGGGCAACGGCGCGATCCCGCTCACGCGGGCCCGGCAGCAGCGCAACCTGCTCAAGCTCGGCATGGTCCTCACCGACCTGAAGACCCTCAACGTCGCCCCCATCCCGCCCAAGGCGCTCGTCGATGCGTTCGCCATCAGCCACTCCGACGCGGAGGTCTTCCGCCCCGACGACATCGAGGCCGTGCTCGGCCCCGTGGGCGAGATGCTGCCCGAGGCCCGCATCAAGCTCGCCGAGATCATGCGCCAGCGGCTCGGCACGCTCTGGCGGCGGCCGCAGGTGCAGCAGGAGGCGGGCACCAAGCGCAGCGACGCCGAACTCACGGCCGAAGTGAATCGCGGCTACGAGCTGGCCGCGTCGCTGCTTCCACAAGAGAGCTCCACGCCCGAGGCGTGGTCGGCCGCGTGCCTCGGGGCCGACCTTGCCTTCGACCACGCCGAGTTCCTGTACGGCCAGAAGGCGGACATGGCGACGTACACCGCGCTGCGCGATCGCGCGTTCGCGGGCTACAAGCATGCCGCGTCGCTATACGCCGATGCCCTGACGGCCGGGAAGATCCAGCCATCGGCCCGCGTGTACGTTCAGTGGTTCTCCTCCTCGCTCGGCGCGAGCGATCTTGGCTACCTCACGCGCCAGGACCGACCGGACCTCAACCAGTCGCAGCAGGTGCTGGAGGCCATGAAGGCCCTTCCCGCGCCAGCCCTTCGCAAGCACATCGGCCTCTTCGCCACCGCCGCCACGGCCGCGATGCGCGACATGAATCCGGAGCTCAAGCCGCGCTTCGCCCGCCACGCGATGGAGATCATCGGCGACCACCCCGACGGCGCCGACCTCCGACGCACCGTCGCCTACTACGACGACCTCGTGAAGGAGATCGAGCTCGCCCTGACCATCGACGGGCCCACCGACGTCGGCACCAACACCTTCGGCGCGCAGCTGGCCATCTGGGCCACCCGCGCCGTCTCGCGCGAGGGCGGTGGTTTCAGCAAGTACCTCCGCAACGAGCAGTGGCACCCGCAGACCGGCCAGCCGGTGAACTACAAGGACGACCTGGAGAAGCGGCTCCGCGAGAAGCTCTCCGACAAGTTCGACGTGGTGTCGATCACCTTCCACAAGCCCGAGGTGCAGCCCATGGGCCTCAAGCGCGAGGACTGGGAGCAGTTCCCGCTGGCCTACCTGCTGCTCAAGGCCAAGGACGCCAGCGTGGATCGCCTGCCCCCGCTCTCGCTCGACATGGACTTTGCCGACGGGCAGGGCACGGTCATTCTGCCCGTCTCCTCCCCCGTCACCCTCATCAGCGCGGCCGCCGCCGCGCCGCGCCCCGCGCCCGAGGGGATTGAGATCGAGCAGACCCTCGACGACCGCCGCCTCGCGCAGGAAGGGGTGCTGCACCTTGAGGTTCATGCCAAGGCGAAAGGGCTCCTGCCGCCCCTCGCGACCATGCTCTCAATCGCACCGCCGACGGGCTTCAACACACCAACCATCGACGACCACGGCGCGGCCATCTCCGAGCTCGACGTCTCCGGGCCCGAGGTCGTTCCCGTGTCCGAGCAGTCCTGGTCGCTCGCGTACACCCCAACCGCCGGCGCACGCCCAACATCGTTCACGTTCCCATCGCTCGCGATGAAGCCCATCGCCAAGTTCGCCACCAAGCGATACACCGACGCCGACATCGCCGACTCGCCCGCGACGGTCGCCATCACGCCGCCGCCCCGCACGGTCTCGTTCTGGGTCATCGCGCTGGGCGCCGTGGCCGCGGCGGTCGTCGCGGTCCTCGTCGTGCTCCGCTTCCGCCGCCGCGGACGACCGGACACCGCACCAGCGCCGATGTTCGTCATCCCCGCCCACGTGACGCCCGTCAACGCCATCGGTCTCCTGCGCCGCATGCACGCCATGAACGGCACGCTCCTTCCCGCGGCGGACCAGTCGCGCCTGGCCGAGGACATCCAGAGCCTCGAGCAACGCTACTTCGCCCCGACCAGCGCGGGCGGCCAGGAAGGCTCCGGCGGCGCGGCCGAACTCCGCAACATCCTCGAGCTCTGGATCGCCCGCACACGCCAGGGTTGATCGAGGGGGGCGTAGCGAGGAGGGCGGATGCCCGCCTCGCTACGGCTTCTGCTCCATCCCGGGCGCGCCGGCCTCGATCCATGCGCGAATCGTCTCGATCTCCTTCGCGCTCAGCGCCTTCTTCCCCGGCGGGGGCATGTGCTCCTTGTCGCCGGGCGTCAACGTCAGCCGGATCATCATCTCGCTGCTCCCCGCGTTCCCCGGAACCACCACGGCCCCGCCATCGCCGCCGTTGCGGAGGCCCTCCACGCTGTCGAGCGCAAGGCCGCCCTTGAACTTCACCTCGTTGTGGCAGCCGACGCAGTTCGCCTTGAATATCCCCACCACCCTCGGGTCGATCCCCGCCAGCGACGGCGCGCCGCCGGGCTTGGCTCCCTTGGACGAGAGCGGCGCGAGCACGAAGTTCTCCCCGTGCGTGAGTTCCGCGCCAAGGTGCCCGGCGGGCACGAGCAGACCCACAGCCACCAGCAGCGTGCCCACGTACACCCACCGCGGCACACGCACGCTCGCCATGACGGCGCACACCACCGCCGCAACGCCCGTCGCGATTCCCAGCCACTGGTGCAGTTGCACCCCCTCACCCGTGTACGACGACTCACGGCTGAGCGTCAGTCCCGAGAGCACGCTCGCCGCCGCGCACGCAGCCGCGAGCCACGCCAGGCCCATGCGCACCTCGGGGACAAGGGTCCGTTTGCGCACCATCGCGAGCGCCTCGAGCACCAGCAGGGCCACAAGCACCCCGATGGGCAGGTGCAGCACCATCGGATGCAGCCGCCCCAGCACGGCCAGATATGGCGAGTCAAGCATCGCCCAGTATAACAGAGGCCCGGGCGCAAGCCCGGGCAGCAGCACGCGAGGCGTGTACGTTCACCCGCTGCATGGGCTCGGGCAAGTCCTGTGTGATTCACACGCCCGGGATGAGCGAGTACGTTTGGGGGGAGGGGGGAGCGAGCCAAGCCCGTGGATGAGCGCCCGTGTTGAAAGCAGATCTCGTATTAGACCCGCCACGCCCGCGCACCGCCCACCGCCCGCGCCACGAACGGCTCCAAGCCGCCTCGCTCTCGCGTCATTCCACCGACCACCCGCACCACCTCCCCCACCGCCTCGGCCCGGCACATCGTGACGGTGCACCCTCCAAACCCCGCGCCCGTCATACGCGTTCCGAACACCCCCTCGATCCTCATCGCCGCGTCCACCATCGAATCTAGTTCGGCGCACGACACCCGACAGTCATCGCGCAGCGACGCGTGCGAGGCGCACATCAGTCGGCCGCACCCCGCCGCGTCGCCTCGCTCGCACGCCGCGACGTACTCGCGCACGCGCGCATTCTCGCTCACCACATGCCGGGCGCACCGCCGGGCGTCCTCGTCCATCCGCGCGCTCGCGTGTGCGAGCATCGACACGTCCGCATCGCGCAGAGCCCTCACCCCCATCGCCGCGGCCGCCCGCTCGCACGCCGCCCGCCGCTTGGCATACTCCCCCTCGGCCAGGCTCCTTCGCACCCCGCTGTCGGCGATGACGATCGCCACACCCTCGGGCAGGCGCACCGGCCGCGTCGCCATCGATCGGCAGTCGATGAGCAGTGCCCCTCCATCCACGCCGCAGGCCGAGGCCATCTGATCCATGATCCCGCACGGCACGCCCGCATGCCGGTGCTCGGTGCTCTGCCCCAACTCCGCCAGTTCGCGCGGCCGGAGCCCCAGCCCGAACGCCTCGTTCACGAGCGCACCCGTCGCCAGTTCCACCGCGGCCGAGGACGAGAGCCCTGCGCCCATGGGCACGGTCGAGGCCAGCGCGATATCGAGCGCACCAACGTCGCCGTGGCCGGTCCGGCTCGCCGCATCTCGCACCAACCACACCATCCCCGCCACATACCGAGCCCACCGGGGAAGCGCGGCCCCGTCCCGACCGCTTGGGTCGTACTCGCACCACTCGCCCAGATCGAGCGCCCAGATCCGGCCGCGTGCCGCCTTGCCACGGGCCCCCACCGCCACGCACCACCGGTCGATCGCCATCGGCAGCACGAACCCATCGTTGTAGTCGGTGTGCTCGCCAATCAGGTTCACCCGCCCCGGGGCGCAGGTCACCACCTCCGCATCGCGCCCGGCATGCTCCGCGAAGCGACCTCGGCACCGCTCGATCAACCCCCGCAGCGCGGGGTCCATGTCCGCTCCTCCACTGCTCACTTCCCACCGCCCCGCTCGATCCCCACGCTCAGGGTCGCGAAGCCGTCGTTCTGGAAATACTCCACCACGATCTCCACCTCCCGGGCCCTCTCCACGCGGATCACCGCACGATCGGGAGTGGGTCCGTGGATGTCCCAACGCTCGATGATCGTGTTCCCATCGACGATCACGCGCACGCCATCGTCGGAGAGCGTCTTGACCACCCACTCGCCGGGCTCGAGGGGGAGCCTGGTTCGGGCGATCACGCCGTACCTGTTCGCGCCGATCTTCGCATCCTTCACCGCCGGCGCAATCATCCCCGGCCCCTTGTACCCCAGCGGCCAGTCGATCTCCGAAACCTCGCACCCCACCGCGCGTGGCCCGCCCGCCTCCGCCCGCCACGCGGCCAAGTCCTGGAGCGGATCGTTCTCCCACGGAAAGACCGTCACGGCCCACTGTGCATTCACGATCGTGCCCGCCACGTCCCACGAGAATCCATCCCTTTCCCCCTTGATCCGAACGCGATACGGCCACACGCCCGGCCCCAACTCGCTCGCATCCACCCGCACGCTCCCGCGGCCGCTCCCGCCCTTGGACATAATCTGGTCCACCAGCGCCCGCGACTTCCCCTCCACCACCGTCGCCCGGATCATCTCCGCCCCTGCGCCGAACACGTCGTACACCATCCCCGCCTTCTCGCGGCCCCGCTCCCGCAGCAGCGGCGAACCATGATCCCACGGCCCCCACTCCCCCATCACAATCGCCTCGCGCCCATCCAGCCGCCCCACCGCTCCCACCGGGCGCATCGCCCCCAGGACCTCCACCCTCGACGCGGCCGGCCGCTCGGGCGCTTTCCCTTCGGCCTGAACCGCACCGTCGGTGTCCACGTCCGTTCCCACCTCACGCATCGTGTTCTCGGCAAGCACGGTCTCTTCGCTCTTGCGGAGATGCACGCCCACCCTCTCTCGCTCAAACGTGTTGCCCGCAATCACGTTCCGCGCCGAGGGCACCCGCACCACACCGGCGCCATCCTTCTCCCCGTTGGCCAAGCCCCACGGCGTCTTCTCGAGCGCGGGCGCATCGCCTCCCCACAGCTTCACCCCCACCGAATCCCCCGCGAAGGTGTTGGCCACGATCCGATTCCCCCGCCCGTGCTCAATATTGATCCCGCCCCCCTCGCGTCCGCTGCCCGAAAGCCCGTTGCCCTTGATCGTGTTCCCCGCGATCACCGTCTCCGCCGAGTATCCCCCCCACACGCCGCAGATCCCGTTGCCCTCGAGCCGGTTGTTCTCGAAGCGGTTTCCGAACGAGAACGTCATCTCGATCCCATGCGCGGCCGCGAACGAGAAGTCGTTGCCGACGAGCATGTTCTCGTTGCACCCCCGCCCCTTGCGAAACGCGATGACGTCCTCCGGCGGCTGCTGACCCTTGTGGGCCTCCATCCAGGGCTCGCCGAGAGCCTCCCGCCCCGCGAAGCCGAAGAACCCATCGCCGCCGTGCGTGGCCGAGTTCTCCGCGATGATGTTCCGGCAGCACTGCTCGAACATCAGGATGCCCGCCGAGTCCTGCCCGCGGTTGTACACGCCGTGGCTGTACCCGCGGATGCAGAAGTCCAGCGCATTCCGCGAGACCACGTTCCCGCTCGATCGCCACAAACCGATGCCCCACCCGGAAAGAAACGAGCAGTCGTTGTCGTACACCCTCGAGTCGTTGACGCGGCCGAGCAGGATCCCGTTCTGCCCCCGCCGAACACGCACCCCGCGGATCGTCACGCCGGTGGCGTTCTTCACGCTCACCGCCGCGCCGTAGTTCTTCGTCCACTCGTCCTCGTCGTTGCGGTGCGGCCAGAGCCAATCCGCGCCGTCCTCGGCGGCCGGGGTGGACCTGAGCCGCTGGGCATACATCCCCTCGAACGAGGCCCCGTCGATCGTCAGCCCCGACGCGTTCACCGCCCGCACGCCGACCTTGTAGCCGCTCACCCGCAGGCCGCGCAGCGTCACATCCCGATGGCCATCCACCACGATCCCGGTGCCGACGAGCTGATCGAGGTCCCGCTCCACCGGGGCCCCGCGCAGCGCCGATCCATCAGCAAACTCCACGGTGATGCCGTCGGCCTCGATCCGGATCGCACCCTCTTCACCCCCAACCGCTGCGACCCGTCCCGGCTCGATCACGACGCGGCACGAGCGATCCACCCGCAGCGGCGGGTCCGTGAGCCTCACCTCCGGCAGCTCACCTCCACCCCCTCCGATCGACGCCGCCGCGACGATGCCCAGCACGCCCAGGGTGATGCTCATGGGAACACAATAGCGGCCGGCACGCCCATGCGTACCGGCCGCGGGATTCACCGAGTTCCAGCCGCGATTATCGCATGACCCGCGCCGGGTTGGCCCTGATCACGGCCTCGAACTGCTGCACGTTCCGGATGCCGCGCGGCCGCACCGGATTGAGGATGATCGCCTTCGACTGCTGCAGCTCGCGGGCGGTCAGGCCCACGCGCTCGAGCTGGTCGAGGAACTCGCCGAGCTGTCGCACATAGTTGAGCGACTTGGCATCCTCGGGGCTCTGCTCCAGGAACGCGCGGAAGGCCGTCGGATCGACCTCGGGCGACTTCACCTTGCTCGCCTCGCGGAAACGCTTGACCGAGGCGAGGAGCGACTCCTGGATCTCCTGCGTGCGGCTGACGCGCCGGGTCTTGCCGTTCTCGTCGAGCACCGGCTTGCCGTCCTCGCCCGTTTGGATGGTGTTGAACACCGCGTCGTAGGACGTGAGCAGTGCCTCCACCCGATCGCTGGGCAGGCGGTTGACCACCGTCGTGTAGTCGTCCACGGTCGGCAGGGCGGCACGCGGGAAGTCGTCGTACGTCGCCGAGCCGGTCAGCAGCTCGATGAGCTCGCCCGCCGTCGCGTTGCGCGGCACGATGCCCAGCTGCTTCACCTGCTCGAACTGGGCCTGGGCCAGCGTCGTGCTCTGGCCCACGTCGTTCTGGCGCGTCTCGCGCGGGATGGCCCCCGCGATCGTGCTGGCGATGTTCGTGTTCGTCGGACCGCTGGCCCGCAGGTCGAGCGTGCGGAAGACGTTGCCGCCCGTGCCGTTGATCAGGTCCGGGTTCAGCGTTCCGAACGCCTGGAAGATGAAGCCCGACAGCGTGCCCGCAACATCGCCGCCGCCGTTCGGCGTGCCGAAGCGCGGCTCGCCGCCCGAGCCGCCCACCGTCGGCGTGGTGGTGAAGTCCACCGTGCCGCCCGTGACGATGTCCACGCCCTGGTCCAGGCCGTTCACGCCCGACTGTCCCGAGAGCTTTCCGGCCGCGCGCCGCAGGATCGTGATGCTCGGGGCGTTGACCCGCAGGTTGCCGACGCTGTTCACGTCGCCGAGAATCGCCGAGCCCGCGTTGATCGTGGTGCGGCCGCCCGAGGTGAACTTCTCGTTCTGCCCCATGCGGAACTCGCCCGCCGTGGTGAACGAGATGGAGTAGGGCGTCGTGGGGTTGGGCTGGATCGAGCCGTTGTTGTCGCGCGGCCGCGCGAAGATCGTGGCGATGGCCGGCACGTTCTCGCGCCCGTTGCCGAGCGTGGTTCCGTCGTAGTTCAGCCAGAGGTTGTTCAGCGGCCGCAGCGAGCCGACGTTGCCCGAGAAGCTGATGAGCGGGAAGTTGATCGCCGCCGGCGCCGTGCCGCGCGACATGAGGATCGTGAGGCTGTGCGGCGTCATGGCCTGTAGCGCCGTGTCCACCGTCGAGTTGAACAGCACGCCCTGCCCCGCCTGCACGTCGATGATCGTGTCGGCGATCAGCCGCACCGGGTCGCTGAAGCCGATCGCGCCGCTGGTCTTGATCGTGCCGCCGAGCTGGGTGATTCCGTCGTTGTTGGTGGCCAGCTGGAAGAGCCTGTTGACCATGCCGATATCGCCGCGGAAGGTGGTCACGCCGCCCTGGAAGGTGTTGACGGTGAGCTGCCGGGCCGTGGAGTCCAGCGAGTCGATGTCGCCGCGGAACATGACGTCACGCCCCGTCACGATCACGTTCGCGCCCAGGAAGACGTCGGAGGCGAACTCGATGTTGAACGTCACGGTGGGGTTGCCCGACGAGGGGGGCACGTCGGCGGTGACGTTGACCGAGAGGGTGATGCGCTCACCGCCCATGTGATCGGTGTCGCTCTCGAGGCGGAGCTTGCCCGCGTCGGTCGCGAGCACGCTCGAGACAAGAATCGCTCCGCTCGCCCGCGCGTCGAGCGAGTTGAAGGTCGAGCCCGTGCCGCTGAAGGTGATCCCGCCCGAGCCGGCGATGAGCGACATGGTCCCGGCGATGCCGTTGGAGTTGGTCGCCGTGACGCCGTCGACGGTGATGCCCGTCACCGGCGCGTCGCCGATGGTCAGGCTCTGGGCGAAGATCCGCCCCATCTCGGCCCCCGACAGCGACAGGTCGCCCGTGGCCGTGCCCAGCCCGATGGTGCCGGCGCCGCTGCGGGTGATCACCACGGCGCCCTGGGCCGCGTCGATCGAGCCGTCCAGCGTCAGGTCGCCCGTGGAGATCGACAGGTCGTTGCCGCTGGTGGAGATCGTGCGGCCCGAGGAGAGCAGCAGGTCTCCCGACCCGTCGGCGTTGTGGTCCGCGTCGATCGTGGTCGTGCCCGAGGTCGTCAGGCTGTGGAACAGGCTCACGCCGTTATTGGCCAGGAGTGTCAGCGAGCCGTTGCCCGTGATGCCGCCATTGGCCGCCCGCATGAGCAGCGAGCCGGCCGAGTCGAGCGTGCGGCCCGAGGCGATGACGATCGCGTCGCTCACATCGTCCGCACCATCGGAGGCGTTGTTGGTGTCGGCGTCCAGGTCCATGTTGCCGACGGTGGTCGTCAGGTTCGTGTTGACGCGGATCCCGTTCTTGGCCCGCACCGTCAGGGCCTTGAACGTGCTCGGGGCCGCGATGAACTGCACCGAGTTGTCGGCCAGCAGGGTGACCACGCCCGACACGTTGGCGGTGTCGCTCTCGGCCACACCGTTGACGAAGACGTTGCGCGTCACGCCGCCGCCGAGCTGCAGGTTGTGCGTGGTGATGAGCGCGAGCTCCGCCGAGGTCAGGTTCAGGCCGCCCACAGCGTTGCCCACGCTGATGTCGCCCACCGTGCCGCGCCCGATCGCCAGGTCGGCCATGCCCGTGTTGAACGCGCCGGTGATGTTCACATCGTCGGTGAGGAAGGTGATCAGGCCCGTGATGTGCGAGGTGTCGGTCGCCGACACGCCGTCGACATTGATCGCGGTGGTCAGCTGGTTGCCAAGGGCCAGCGAGATGGCGTGGATGTTGCCGATCTCGGCCCCGGAGAGCTGCAGGTCGCCCGTCGCCGAACCAAGCCCGATCGTGCCGCTCGTCGCCCGCGAGATGGCCACGGTGCCCGTGCCCGCGTCGATGATCCCGTCGATCTGGGCGTCGGCCGCGGTGATCGTCACGTTCACGTTGTTCGTCGTCACCATGCCGCTGGCGCCCACCGTGAACGTGCCCGTTCCGTTGGCGTCGGCGTCGGCGTTGATCAGCAGCGGGTTGTTGCCGCTGTTGAGGTCGTTGTTGATGGTGATGCCGTCGTTGGCCGTCAGCATGACGCCGGTGCCGCTGCCGGCCCCGTTGAGCGTGATGCCCCCCGTGGCCCGCAGCGTGAGCGTCGTGCCGGCGGTGAGCGCGTTGTTGACCGTCAGCCCGCCGTTCGAATCGATCAGCACGGCCCCGGCCCCGGCGATTCCACCCGACGCCCCGAGCACGATGTCGCCGCCCGAGGGAGACGACGTGGAGATCACCGCCGCGTCGGCGATGGTGATCTTGTCCCCGTCCGCGTCGGTCATGCCGTCCGCATCCGCCAGCAACGTCAGGCCGCCCGACGAGACCGTCAGGTCGCTCACCACGTGGATGCTGTCGTCGGCCCGGGCGGTGAGGCCCTTGAACACGTTGGGAGAGCCGGTGAAGGTGATGTCCGCGCCGTCGGCCAGCGCCAGCAGTTGCACCGACGAGATCGTCGCCAGATCGGTATCGGCCACGTTCGTCGCCGTAATACCCGTCGCCGTGTCGCCGCCGATCACCAGCGTTGCCGCGATGATCCGGGCCAGCTCGGCCTTGTCGATGGTCAGATCGCCCGTCGCGCTGCCCACGCCGATCGTTCCGGCCGTGTCACGCGTGAGGGTCACGAAGTTGGTCGAGTTGATGGTGCCCTGCAGGTCAATGTCCTGGGCAGCCAGCCGGATGGCCGCGCCGGAGATCGAGTGCCCGCTGGCGATCGAGAGCAGGCCGGCGTGCGTGAGCGACACGAGCGAGGTTCCCGAGCCCGCGATGGTCGCGTCGAGCGTTCCCGTCGCCGCGCTGGTGATGTCCACGTTCCCGCCCGCCGTCGCCACGAGGGTGCCCGTGTCGATCCGCAGCGTGTTCCCGCCCACACCGCCAATATTGCCCGTCGTGGCCGTGAGCCCGATCGAGCCCGCGGTGATCAGCGGCGTTCCATCCGACGGCGCGGCGATGTCGTTCATCGCCGATACCGAGACCGTCCCCGTCATCCCCGATGACGCCGACGAGCCCGACGCGAACAGCACGCTGCCCGCCGTCGAGGTCAGCGTCACGTGCCCGGCCCCCGTCGTCGCCACGGCGTTCGAGACCGTCAGATCGCCCGTGCTGGTCACCGTCACATCCATCCCAGACGCGCCCGTCACGCCCGCGACCGCGCCAATCGTCGTGATGTTCAGGTCGCCCGTGTTGGCCACCGAGATTGTGCCGCTGGTCGTGCGGGCCGCCACGTTGCGCACCTGCGTCGACAGGGCCACGGTGTCGGTGCTGTCGATCAGCAGCCGCCCGTTGGTCCCGCCAATAACCACGTCGGTCCCCATCCCCTGCCCGGAGACGCCCGCCGTGAGCAGGCTCAGCAGCGTGTCGTCGGCCAGCGTCAGCGTGTCGCCGAACTGGGCCGGCCCGCCGCGCAGCGTCAGGTTGTAGCCCGTCATGGAGAGGTCCACGGCGCCGTTGCCGCCGATGGAGATCGCGCCCGTGCCCGTGGCGCGGCCGATGGTCACCGTGCCGCTGGTGTGCAGCGCGTTGAGTTCGGCAGTCGTGAGCGAGAAGCCCGAGCCGGACGAGTTGAGCCCGATCGTCGTCGCATCCGCGTCCGGCTGCAGGATGATCCCCGCCGAGCCCGCGAACACGCTCCCGGTGATGTTGATGTCGGGGGCGGTGATCGTCAGGAACCCGTTGGCCGTCGAGTCGCCGAGGTTCAGCGTCGGCACGCTGGCGATCGTCACGCCCGCGCCGCCGGAGAACCGGAGCGTTCCGGCCACGTTGGCCCCCACGCCCATCACGCCCGTGCAGGCGATCGTCGCGTCGCCCATCGAGCCGTGGGTGGTGAGGGTGAAGTTCTTGTCGCCCGCGAGCGAGGCGGTGTGGATCGTCGCGTCGGTCGCGTCGGTGGTGAGGTGAACGTCGGACCCGGTCACGGCCGTGGTCTGCACGTCGATGTTGCCCGTCGTCGCCCGCAGCGTGAGATCGCCGCCGATCGACGACATGGCGTCGATGGTGATGTCCAGGCTGTTGACGATGTTCACGCCGCCCACCGTCGAGAGCGTGATCGCGCCCGAGGACCGAAGGTCCGACAGCGTCAGACCCGCGCCCGAGGTGAACGCCGCGATTCCGGAAGTGACCGCTCCAGAGCCCGAAATGCCGCCCGCGCCGGCCGTCACGCTCAGCGCACCGGCGCCGGCATTGAGGGTGCCATCAAGGGTCGCGGCCCCGGTGTGATTGACCGTCGCCCCGGCCGAGGCGATCGAGCCCGTGGCGCCGAGGGTGAAGTCATCGCCAGCGGAGGTGAAGGCCCCGGCCCCCGCGTTCACCGAACCGTTGATCGCCACATCGCCCGTGTGGGTGAGGCCCGCGCCGACCGAAGTGATCGAGCCGGTCGCACCCTCCGTGAAGTCCGTGCCGCTGGAGGCAAACGCCCCCGAGCCCGCGTTGATCGTGCCGTTCACCGCGACCACGCCCGAGTGATTCAGCGCGGCCCCGACCGACGTGATCGAACCCGTCGTGCCCTCGGTGAAGTCCGTGCCGCTGGAAGCAAACGTCCCGGACCCGGCGTCGATCGTTCCGTTCACCACGACCGCGCCCGAGTGGTTCAACGCCGAACCAACCGAGGTGATCGAGCCCGTCGAAGCCTCCGTGAAGTCCGTGCCGCTGGAGGCGAACGTGCCCGCACCGGTGTTGATCGTTCCATTCACCGCCACCGCGCCCGTGTGGTTCAGCGCCGAGCCGACCGAGGTGATCGACCCGGTCGAGCCCTCGGTGAAGTCCACGCCGCTGGAGGCGAACGTGCCCGAGCCCGCCGCGATCGACCCGTTCACCGCGACGGTGCCCGAGTGATTCAGCGCGGCCCCGACCGACGTGATCGAGCCCGTCGAGCCCTCCGTGAAATCCGTGCCCGCCGAGACAAACGTCCCCGAGCCCGTGTCCACCGTTCCGTTCACCACCACCGCGCCGGTGTGGTTCAGGTTCGCGCCCACCGACGTGATCGAGCCCGTCGAGCCCTCCGTGAAGCCCGCGCCGCTCGAGCCCAGCGAGCCCGAGCCGGTGTTGATCGATCCATCGACCTGAACGTCGCCCGTGTGCGTGAGCGTCGCGCCCACCGAGGTGATCGATGCGCCAGAGTTCTCCGTGAACGTCGTTCCGCCGGAGGTGAACGACCCCATCCCGGCGTCGATCGTCCCGTTCACCGTCACCGCCCCGGTATGGTTGATGGCCGCGCCCGTCGAGGAGATCAGCGTCGTCATGCCCTCGAAGAAGTCCACGCCGCTGGAGGTGAACGACCCGGCCCCCGCGCTGATGAGCCCGTCGATGTGCACGTCGCCCGTGTGCGTGAGCGTCACGTTGCCGCCCGCCGTCGTCACAGAGCCCGCCGAGGTCTGCGTGTAGTTCACGCCGCTGGAGTTGAACGCCCCGCCGTTGGTCGTGATCGTCGAGTTCACCACCACGTTCCCGCCCGCCGTCAGCGCAACACCCAGTTGCCCCACCGTCGAGCCGATCGACGAGTTCACCGCGATGTTGTTGGCCGCGTTGAGCGTCAGCGTGGCGTCCCCGCCCGCCGTCTTGCTCACCGACGCGTTCACCGTGATGTTGCCCGCGTCCGTGCCGACGCTGCCCGTGAGGATCGTCACGCTCGTGCCCGCGTTGAGCGCGGCGTTGATCGTGTTCACATCCACGATCGCCGGGCTGACCGAGTTGTCCGGATCGAACGTCCCGCCGCCGAAGGTGCCGCCCGTGGTGTCGTCGCCGCCCGTCGGGTCGTCGATCGTGACGTCCACCGGGTCCATGAGCCACAGGCCGCTCTTGCCGCCCGCCGCCCGCGCATGCGCCTGCACGCTCGCCCCGCGGATGTCGAGGTTGATCTTGCCGGAGGTCTCGATGAACCCGCCGTCGCCGCTCTTGACGCCGCCCGAGGCCGACGCCGCGCCGTAGAAGGTCGTCGTGTGATCGGACCAGACCACCACGCTGCCGCCGTTGCCGCTCTGCGTGGCATCCGCGTTGAGCGTCGAGTCCTTGTCAACATTCGTGGTCGTCGCCCGGGCCATGTCGCCCGTGCCCTGGAAGTCGCCGCCGACGCGAATGCTCCCGCCCTCGCGCCGTCCGGACGCATCGAGGTTCGCGCCAACCAGGTCCACGGTGTCGGCCGTTACGCGGATCGATCCGCCCTTGCCGTTGCCGCGCTGGTTGGAGGCGTCGAGCGTGCCCGACACCTGGACGCCCGTCTTCCCGCGCCCCTCGATGGAAATATCGCGGGCCCGCACCGTGCCCGTGTTCTTCACCGCCAGCGAGTACATGTCGCCGGCGACCATCAGCGCGCTGCCGCGCTCCGCGTTCACCGTGCCGGTGTTCTCGATGGCCGCCCCATCCTTCCCATTCATCGCGGCCGCGTCGATCTTGACGCTCATCGTCCCGCCGCGCTCGCTCAGGGTCACCTCGCTGCCCGAGACCATGGCCACCACGCCCTTGGGCGTGGAGATCGATCCGCTGTTGAGCACCCGCTCGCCCACGAGCACGGCCGCCGAGCTCGCGTCGATCCGCCCCTGGTTCTCAACCGTCCCCTTCACATCCGTGAAGTGGTTCAGCCCGCGCATGAAGTCCGAGTTGGAGATGTTGCCCGCCGCCGCGTAGATGCCGCCGACATTCAGCACCGAGTTGGGCCCGAAGATCACGCCCGCCGGATTGGCGAAGTACACCACGCCGTTGGCCGAGATGTGCCCGTTGATCATCGACGGGTCGGCGCTGCTGATCCGGTTGAGCACCCGCGAGGTCGCGCTGGGCTGGATGAACTTCACCGTCTCGTTCCGATTGACGTTGAACGAGGTGAAGTTGAAGATCGCGCCGTTGCTGGCGGTGATCACCGTCCGGTTGCCATGCTGCGTGATGCTGCCCTGCCCGGCCACCACCGAGCCGCCCGTCGGCCCGGCGTACGCCATCGGCGCCATCAGCGCGGCCGCGAGCAGCGCAACACCCGAGCCGACGAATCGGAACTGCCCAAGGCCCAGACCGATCACTCCACCGCGGGCCGTCGGGCGAACCTCTTGCACCTTCGTCATGGCAACTCCCTATGGGATCATGGCGCACGGGCTTTTCCCGGGCGCATCCGCCTCTCGCGCGGGCGTCCTGCCCGCACACTCCATCGTCGGGCCGTGCGACCCGAATGGGCATGAGTCTACCAACCCATGCCGTGGCATTATCGGGCCGTGTTCGGGCCGGCTTGCATCAAACAGTATGGCGCGGCAATCCCTGCCCCGCCAACCAGTTACGCAGCCTTGGCGTGGGGGGTTGACTAGAACAGGAGGGTTGCCACGAAATGGATGCGGTTGGACCCGCTGGTCACCGCCTTATCGCCCACTTCCGCATCCTTCAACGCCCAGCCAAAGTCCGCCCGGATGCTCAGGTTCCGCTTGTACAGCACCTCAAACCCGAACCCGGCCCCCACGAGCGATTCATCCCGCTCGTAGGACTCCTTGTTCGAGTTGATCGTCTTGCCCGCATCCACGAACCCGCGGGCGATCAGATCCCAATCCGCGCGGCCATAGGGCTGCTGCGGTTGCCACCGGAAAGACTCCCCAAACAGCGTCCCCGGATTCGGGTCATACCCGAACGCCTGCGGGATGTGCAGCCGGTATTCCGCGCTGCCCACCACCACCGTATCGCCAGACACCACCGATTCAGGGTACCCGCGAACCGTGTACAACCCGCCGACGACCTGCTGGAAGGTCGGGATCAGGCGGTGCCCGAAGGCGTGCTGGCCGCGGAAGGAGAGGGCGATCTCGTGGGCAAGAGTCGGCATGCCCGCGGTGCTGGTGTCATGCCAGCGGTCGCCGAACACGATCGGGTCGAGGTAGAACGAGTGGGAGACGTCCCACTGGAACGTCGTCCAGTCCTTGTCGGCGCCGAGACGGCCGAGGTTGTTGGTCGTGTCGTCGTTCGTGCCGCCCACGTCGGACAGGTTGAACTCGACCGTGGCCCGCGCGCTGGTGGCGGTGGTGTCGGTGTTGCGCTCCAGCCGCGCGCCGATCGAGGGCAGGAAGTAGCCGCTCCGCCCGCTCGTCTCCACGCCCGGCGTCTTGTTCTCAACGCTCACGCTCTGGTACCGCACGCCGCCCACCACGTCGATGAACAGCTCTCGCTTCTGGAACACCGTCGCGATGAGCTCGGCGCCGATCGAGTACCCGTCGCCGGTGAACTCCTGGATGCTCCCCAGACCCACGTCCGACGCCGTGAACTCGTTCCACGACGCGAACACGCGGGCCCGGACCGAGTCCGTCCACACCGGCCGCTCGTACGACGCGATGAACGCGTGCGACTTGTCGAAGCCCGCGGTGGTGTAGTCAAGGCTCAGGATGTCGTCGGCGCCGGTCAGTTGGTTGTTCACATAGCCGAACCGCTCACGCCACTGCTGCGTGCTCTCGGTGCCGGTATTCGACACCTGGAAATACGCGAGCCACGGCTTGTTCTCGTTGATGAGCAGGTCCAGCGCGATGCCGCCCTGCTCCTGGGCCGCGGCCACGGCCAGATCAACGCGCCGCCCCGGGTGCCGGTTGAGCCTGAACACGTAGTCGTCCAGCTCGTCCTTCCGCAGCACGTCCTCGCGCTCCGGGTCGTCGGGCTGGAACACGTGGACGGGCGCGCCGTCGAGAATCCGCTGGTGCTCCGCGGCATTGATGCGGCGCTCGAACGGGATGCGCTCGCCGAAGGCGATCGTCCGCATCTCGCGCACAAGCCCAACCTTCACAAGCAGCGTCACCGCGCTCTGGCCGGGCTTGCGCAGGTCCTTGCCCCACTGCGGATCGCCCGGGCCGGGAGGCGCAAACTCCGTGTCGATCGGCGTCACCGTCACGCCGATCACCCCGCCCATGTTCATCTCGTCGAGAATGGCCTTCGACACCGCGTACAAAGCGCGGCTGGTCCACCTCTGCGGCCCCTGCAGCGACACGTCCTCGATCGACACGCGCTCCTCGCGAACGCCCCCGCCCGGAGCCACGTAGCCGTCGTCGGTCTTGCCGAGCACGACCTCGCGCTTGAGCAGGTCATCAATCGCCGGCAGCGACGGATGGTCGAGCGCATAGCGAATCACGATCGCCCCCACCAGATACGCCGGCTTCTCCGGGTCGGCCGGCGCGTTCGAGGTCGGCGCCACATCCCGATGCTCAGGAGCCGCCGGCTGCACCGGCTTCTCCGTGCTCGGCGTCTGCCCGCGATTGGGCGTCGGCATCACGAACCCGGGCTGGTCCTTCTTCTCACCCTCCTGCGCGAGCGCACTCACCGCGCCCACGCCAACCGCGGCCGTCGACAAAAACACACCTGCGGTGTGGGTGTATCGGCTCCGGATCGTTTGGTCCTTGCGAACGTAGCCCATGCAAACTCCTTGCGGGGTGGGGGGTGGGGTAAGAGGAAGAGGCCGTGAGAGCCCGGCGTGTACGCCAGAGAGGAGTCAAAGCGTCGGCCCCACCACCCGTCGCCATGGACGGGGTGCGGGGGGTGAAGCATTGGCGCGCTCCACCCTACTGGGAAGCCGTCCAAATCGTCAAGTTGGTCAACCACCCAAGCCCAACCTGTCGGTAGCCGCCCCCGGGTGGCCCGCCACTCCGTGGCGGAGTGCCTCTCACGCCACTCCAACCCCTTCGTTCTTCTCACTGGATCGTCGGCAGCGGATCAAGAATCCGCCGCAGCCGCGCCCCAAGCGAACTCCGCGTGTCCGCCCCGCTGCTGAACGCCAGCCGGAACCCCACATCCGAGTACCCTTCCACCGCATCCGCCGTCGCCACCGCCTGCCCCTTGTCCACCGCCACGCCCGGATCGCTCAGCGCCGATCCGCCAATCACGCGCAACTCCCCTCCATGCGCGGCCACAAACTCCTCCGCCCCCACTCCGCGCGCCTCCGGCATCAGCCCGGGCCCGTCGAACACATACTCGGTCACATTCCCCACCAGGTTGTGCACCACCTCGCCGCCACCCGTGCCGACGGCGGTGAACCACACCGTGCCATCATCCCCCTCACGCGCCGCCATCTTCCCATCGGCCCCGGCCTTTCCAGGCGCAAACGAACCGGCAAAGGGAAACTGCGTGCGCTTGCCCGCCGCGATCGTCGCCCGCACGTGCTCGTACTGGCGAGCCCACGCCTGATCGCGCAGGTTGCACGCCGACTCCTTCACATCACCGGCCAGTTGGGCCTTGGCCGCGCCCCACTCCGCCGCCGTCGGCAACCGGCACCCGACCAGCCGAGCCACATACACCGCCATCGTCGGCGACACATATTGCATCGGCGAATCGGCCGCCGGCGGCGCGGGTTCCGCCCCCGCCGGATAGTCCGCCACCACGCCGAGCCCCATCCGCGACAGCCACGCCCGCGCCGGCACCACGCCCGGACGCGACGAGCCCGTCGCCCCCCACTCCCACGCCCGCGGCCCCACGCGCGGGTCGTTGCCGCGCTCGAAGCCCGGGAACGAGAGCTTCGCAAGCTCCGATCCGCTCGACCGCGCGGCCAGAATCGTCGCGAACTGTCCCACCGACATCTCCGTCGTCTGGATGAACGTCACCGTCCCGTCGGGCATGTTCACCCGTGCGAACGCCAGCTCGGGAAGCCCCTCCGCGATCGGCGCGCTGAACTTCACCACCGACCCATCCACCTTGCCAACGTACACGCCCGATCCCCCGGGCCCCATCCGCATCGCTTCCATCCCCATCAGCCCGCTCTTGTTCTCCAGCGCGCTCTCCACCGCCGTCAGCGTGCGCTGCACCTCGCCAAGGAACGCCACGCCGCCCGGCACCGACCGGGCCCGGACCAAAAAGTCCTTCGCCGCGGCGGCCGCACGCTCATCGCTCGTCGCCGGGTCGATCACCGCGAGCTGGAAATCCGCAAGGGCGTTGTTGTACTGCTGCTTGGGCTCGACGCCCGCCGGAGCGGACGATGACGTCTGGCCCCGCGCCGCCCCAACGCCCAGGCACATCCCGGCGCACGCCGCGATGAGACACAGGAACCGCCCCGCCTTCACCCCCAGCTTCTTGGCCGCGCTCTCCGTCGTCATCCCCACGCTCCGGCCGCCCCGCTCGCGCTGCACCCACGCATCCACCTTCGCATGAAACGCCTCGTCGATCGTGTACGGAATCTCCGTCGTCAGAGGCACAGCGCTCGTCCCCGCAAGCAGGCAGAACACATCCGATCCGCGCGGCTCGCCCACCACCGCGTCCACGAAGCCCGCCCCGCGCGGCACGATCGCCAGCACCGGCGACCACGCCTCCAGCCGCGACAGCAACAACCTCAGGCAGTCCAGCACGCGAGCCTCCATCGCCATCCCTTCCCCCCCGCCCCCCCCACCCCGCACCGGAATCCGCAGCGCACTGACCGGCAACGCCGCCGCGGCCTTTCCCCCAGCCTCATTCATACGCCCAATCCCCCCCACCGGCTCCCGCTCCATCATCCCTACATCGCGATCGAGCTGGTACATCACGCGGCACAGCCCGCGCCGCAAGGGCCCGAACTCCACCCGATCCGCCATCTCCCCGATGAATCCCGCGGGAATCTCGATATCCGCACCCTCCCCCGGATCCGACGCGACAGCCTCCGCCCACGCCCGCAGCGACCCCCGCGAGGAATCCAGAATCCCCCGCACCTCATCCGCCGTCGCCGCCTGCTCGCACCGCTCCTTGGCCACCTCCAGCTCCGGAAGCACCTTCCGCAGCACCGTTTCCATCCCCGCCCCAACCCCGGCCGTGACCTGCGCGGCCATCACCATCGGGTACTTGGATCGCCCCTTGCCGTCCTTGCTCGACCACATCCTGGCCACGATCACATCGCCGCGCGAGCGCGACACAAGCACGTGATCGAACCCCGGCAGGCTCGCCCCGGGCTCGAGCGACTGCCACCGCCCCGAGTCAACCGCGGCGGCGACGCCCTCCACATACACCAGCGTCTTGAAATCCACCAGCCGCTGCGTCTCCATCCCGGGGTCGTCCATGTGGTCGTCCCACCCGGGATGCTTGCCGAACGCGCCGACAAACACCTCCCCCTTCCCGGAAGCCCCACGCAAGCCCAACATCCCCCCCCCCCCAACGCCGCTCCACGATCCTAAGCCCCGGAGGGGCGACAGTCGCGCCGTGAAGATGGACAAACTCCCACCCCCGCCCCGCGCATCCCCCAACTTGCAATCTCAAACACTCACGGATGCCACGGCATCTCCGGCAACTCCGAATCAAACTGCAGCCGCACCCACACCGTGCGCGGCCCGTCCTTCGTCGTCACTTCCACTTCCACATCCCACGACGTCCGGTCACCGGCCTTCGTCGGCTGCCCGCCGAACCTGTCGACCAGCCACATCCCGCCCCACACGCTGGGCACGGTGATGGTCGCCTTGGGTTCCGCCGCGCCCTCGGTCGCGTAGAAGCGCAGCTCGAACGGCTCGCCCGGCCCCGGCAGCTTCGCCAGCCGAACATCCGTCTTCCCCGAAAGCGCCGTCGGCTTTCCGCCCTTGGCCCCGACGGGCGCGATGCCCACAAACGGCGCATCCGCCACCAGCCCGGACTTGCCAAGGCTCGCCGGCTCCTCCGGAAGAATCGTGATCGTGCACATCTGCTTCAGCCGCGTCGGCGGTGCGGGCAGCGCCTTTACCATCGCGTCCAGCTTCTTGAGCTCCGCCGAGAGCGGACCGGCCGCCCGCGCCGCCTCCACCCGCTCGCGCAGCGCATTCACATCCGCCAGCGTCATCTCCGACGCCGCGTTCGTGAACGCCGCCAGCGGGAACTTCATCGCGCCCGCCGCCATCGGTTGTGTCTCCGGTGAAGGGGAGGGCGTCACGGGCGGCGTCGGAGTTGGAGTTGGTGCCGGAGTCGGCGCGGGAGCAGGCGCAGGTGTCGGCGCCGGTGCTGGAGCCGGAGCCGTCGCGGGCTTCCCACCCGCCACGATCGCCCGGTATCCATCCTTCATCGACGCGGGCGGCCACACACCCGGCTCCACGTACAGCGCGCGATACCCCTCCTCGATCGCCGGAAGATCGCCAACAACCTTCTTCTCCGCAAAGTCCTCACGCCCGCGCAGCGCGTATCGCAGCAGCGCACCGAAGTCGATCGTCGGGGCCTTCGGAGCGTTCCCGCCCATCGATTCCCCGATCAATCGCAGCTGCGCCTCCGCCGCCGCGGCCTCCGGCCATTTCGCTCCCGACTCCGCGTCCTTCGCCAGGTTCACCTTGCACGCATCAACGATCGGCCGCAGGATGCTCGCCTCGTAGATCGCCCGGGCCGCCTCCAGCCGCTTCTCGCTGACGAGGTTCGCCCCGCTCCCGCCCACGATCGCCGCGATCGGCCGGAACACCACCGGCGTGCGGATCTCCTCGCGGGCCCGCCGGGCCAGTTCCATCGACATCCCCGCCCGCGATTTGCGCTCGGGGTCCATCGGTACGGCCCGCAGCGGGTCCGGCGCCTTCGGGTCCGTCACCTTGCCGCCGCGGTAGTACCAGAAGTCGTCCGCCGCCGTCGGCCGCGACACGATCGGCAACCAGTGCTCGCTCGTCCCCTGCCCCGGGTTGGCCGTCACCATCGTCGCCTCGTTCAGGTACGCGGCGCTGGCCGCGCCCCAGAACTCCGTCGGCCCGGCCACCGACCGCCCGAGCCCCGTCGCGCCATACCACGTGAACGCCGCCAGCAGCGCGAACCCCACCGCGCCCACCCCGTACACGATCGCGTTGCGCGTCCGAAGCTGCGCCTTCGTGCTCTCGGCCCGCGTGACGAGGCCCTTCTCCTTGAACACCTTGTTCACGAACAGGTCGCGCAGGAAGTACGACCGATCCCGCTCCCACACTTTGCCCTCCGGCAAACTCTCCAGCGGCACGCCGAACGCCTCCGCGAGTTCCTGATCCAGCGCGGCCCCCTCTCGCATCGAACTCGTGAAATAGATCCCGCGCAGGAACAGCGGAGCCTGGGCCCACTCGCCCGACGTGAAGATCATCTCCAGGTACCGCTGCAGCCGCGGCCCGATCCGCACCATCGCATCCGGGAACGCGTACAGCGAATCCACCTGATCCGCCCGCGGCTTGGACGCGTTCTCCGTATTGACCGGGTCCTGCAGCAGGCCCGCCCGCCGCTTGGCCAGCCGCCGCTGCACCGATCGCAGGTGCTCGCCCACCAGCTCGGGATTGAACGGCGAGTCCAGCGGCGCGGGGTTCGACCACCCCATCATCTGGTGCTGCAGCTTGGGGTCGGTGATCTCATCGAAGAACTCGCGGAAGCCGTTGATCAGGTCGCTCTTGGTAATAAGCACGAACACCGGGAACCGCACGCCCAGGGCCCGCTGGATCGAGTCGAGCTGCTCGGCAATCCGCCCCGCCTTCTTCTCGAGCGCGTCGGCCGTGTCCTTGATCAGGCTCTCCGCCGGGATCGCCAGCAGCATCCCGTTGATCGGGCAGTTGGGCCGATTCCGCTTGAGCAGCTTGAGGAACTCCTGCCACTCGTCGGTCGTTCCGGGCTCCACCTCGTCGAACAGCAGCCGCCCCGCCGTGTCGAGGATCACCGCGTGATTCGTGAACCACCAGTTCATGTTCAGCGTGCCGCCCGCGCCCTGCAACTGGTCCTGCAGGCCCGGCGGGAAGCCCACGTTGCAGTGGCGGATCGCCTCGGTCTTGCCCGAGCCCGGCTCGCCCACCAGCACGTACCACGGCAGCGCATAGAGGTTCTTCCCCGCCGCGCGGAACTTGTCGATCCCGTTCTCGAAGTTCTTCCGCAGATCATCCAAACGCGCCCGGCGCGCCGGGACCGTGATGCTCGAGGGCGTCGCGGCCGCGTTGGCCGTGATCGACCGCAACATCGGCGCGGCCTTCTTCCGCGCCATCATCCCCAGCACGCCCTCGTAGGCCACCATCAAGGCCACCACGAGCACCAGCCCGCCGATCACCACGAAGATCGCCGTCGTCCCGCCGAACAGCCAGATCATCGCCCCGATCCCGGCCAGCCCCAGCAGCACGACCACCGCCTTGGTGACCGGCGGCATGTTCGCGAACAGTTTCAGCAGCGTGCTCATCGCCCACCTCCCGCGGCGTTCTTACCCGCCTTATGCACGATCTCATTCACCGCCGCCTTCAGCCTCGCCTGCTTGTCAACGTACAAGGCGATGTTCGCCCCCAGCATCGTCAGCGCCAGCCCCACGAGCACGATCCCCACGCCCACCATGCGCTTCGCCGGCGGCTCGACAAGGTCCGCCCCGTTCACGTGCTCATACGCCTCGGGGCAGATTCGCGCCGACCGGTCCGCGTCCGTCTGCCCGCGCAAACGGCTGGACATCTCCAGCATCTTCTTCCGAAGCACCTCCGGCTGCCCCGCATACCAGCCCGTGAAGCCCAGCCCCACACACGTGTAGTACACGCTCAGCCGCTCCGTCGCCCCCTCCGACGAGTCCCGCAGCGTCGCGTCGAGCTTGTCGAAGAAGTCCTCATCCCCCGCCAGTTGCCCGCGCTCGGCCGCGATGTCCATCCAAGTCCCCGCATAGGGCAGCGTACTCCGCCGGATCATCGAGTCCGCGAAGTACACCAGCACGATCTCCACCGCCTCATACCCCTCCTGCTTCCCCGCCTGCCCCGCCCTCGCGCGGCACTCCTCCAGCGCACTCTTCACCTCGTTCCGCGCCGCCGTCGCATCCGGCCCGCACCCCTTCCGCGCGCTCCGGTTCAACCGGCACACGCACTGAAACAGCGGCTCGCACACCTCCACCAGCGTCTGACTGCCAACCGTCGAAGTAGTCAACCAAGCCTCCCAACTCGCTCCACCATCGCCCCAAAGCCGAAACCTCGTACTTCGTACTTCCCACTTCGTACTTCTACTTGCCCAACCCCTTCAAGAGACTCTCCGCATACGCCGACATCGCCCCCACCACCTCGCGCTCGATCGCCTCCGCGTCCATCGGCCCCGCCAGCTCCTCATACTTGCGCCAGCACTTCACTTCCTGCCCCACCATCACGCCGCTCCCGCCCGTCATCTTCGCCAGCTTCTCGATCTCCGCCGGCGCAAACGTCGCCACGTGCTTCTGCCCATACACGCGCCCGGCCTGACCCGCCGCCGCCGTCAGCGCGGCCGCGAGTTGCCGGAGCTTCTCCAGGTCCGCCCTCACCTGCTCGCGCGTCGCCCCCGGCTCCCCCGCCACGAACCGCGCCATCGACACCTTCGCCGGTGTGCCGCGTTTGAGCGACGAGTTCGGGTTCACCACCTTCCACGTGCTCCACACCACCTGATCCAGGCTCGACGCGAAGTCCACCAGCAGCGCGGCCAGCTCCGCCACGCTCGCCGGATCCAGCCGCTCCGTCGCCGGGGGCCCAAGCGCCTGCCCAAGCGTTCGTGATCCCGATGTGTCGCCGGTCGTCAAAGGTGTGCTCCATCACGGCACGGGCTTCCCAGCCCGCGCGGTGCGTTCTTCAGGGTGCCAAGGCGTACCAGCTTATCGGCCCACCCTCCCCAACCGCAAACAGACCGCCACATTCCGACCCGTTCGTTGATGCCGCCTGTCCCGCCCGCGCCGCCGCTCCAGGCCCGGCCTCGCCCCCCATCCCTCAATCCAGCCAGCAAAACGCACGATCCCCCCGGTGGACCGCCACTCCGTGGCGGATGCTCGCCCCGCTCTCCTCGGAGCCTTTCCATGCCCCGCCCCCCCAGCGCCCGTCGCCTCGCCCTGTCCGCCCTCGCCTTCGTCGCCCTCGTGCTGGGCACCGGCTGCTCGTCATCGTTCTCGACCGCGCGTCGTTCGGGCGACGCCCCGGTCCCCGGCCACTACATGGCCGCCAGCGACGGCCTCGGCCGCTCGGTAGAATCCGCCGCGTACCTCGACCGCGAGGAGCGGATCCGCGTCGCCAACGCGCCGACGGAGTAAGCCCCGCCTCCCCCGCCCTGGCGGGGGAGGTCGCGAGCAGGACGCTCGCGGCTCTGGAGCGCAGCGACGACGGAGGGGGTACGTGCGCCCCTGCTCCACCCTCACCTCCCCAACAAATATACCTCACCCGCAAGCAACCTCCCCAGCCGCGCCGCATAACTCTGCCGCGGCGGCGGGGTTCCCGTCGCATCAAACGCGAGCCGGCACCCCACATCCACGAATCCCTCACCCGCATCAAACAGATCCACCGCCAGCGGCTGATCCACCGCCAGCTCCGGCGCGCTCAGCGATGAGCCCCCGATCGCAAACACATTGACCGTGCCAAGCATGTCCGACACGCCCGACGGCGGCGTCGTCTCAAACTTCTTCCAGTCGTTGACGACGTACTCCGCCACGTTCCCCACCAGGTGGTGCACCCGCGTTCCGCCGCCGCTCCCGGTCGGCATGAACCACAGCACACCGTCGTTCTCCGGACGCGTCTTCGCCTGCGCCCCCGCGGCCGGCTTGGTCTTCGCATCCGCCGGCACAAACACGCCCACGTCCGGCCACTGGTACGCATCCTGCATCTTCAAGCCCGGCGTGCGGCGGGCTTTCTCGACGTGATCGCGCTGCCGGGCGACCGTCTCGTCCCGCAAGTTCGACCCCGCGGGCGGTGAGCCTCCATCAAACATCGCATGCGCGGCCGTCCACTCCGCACTCGTCGGAAACCGGCACCCCACAAATCGCGCCAGCAGCGCAAGCGACTCGGGCGGCATGTTCTGCACCGGGCTCTCACGCTTCGGCTCGCCCCCGGCGGAGTCCTGCACCTTGGCGATCTCTCCCGGCGCGCCAATCCCGGGCGCGTAGCCCGGAACCTCCGGCGACATGTTCGAATCAGACCGAATCCACGCCTGCAGCACGAGAGCGCCCCGCCCATCCACGTTCCATCCGCGCGGCCCGCGCCAGACCTTCAGGTCGGGCAGCGTCTTCACGAACGCCTGCGCACCCGCGGCCCCCGCCGCGTCGAGGACTTCGGCCGCGTCACCGATCGAGAGCTCGCGCGTGGAGATATACGCCGCCTCGCCCTCGCCGCCGTCCTTGAGCTGCATCCGGACGAACGTGAGCGTGGTGGATCCGTGCGCGAAGGCGATCTCTCCCGCCTCCGCATTGAGCGTGGCCGCCCACTTGCCGCCGAGCCGCCCGGGGCCGAGCGTTCTCGCATCCACCCACACCCTCTTCAGATCGTCGCCCTGCGCAATGGCCCCCGCATCCTTCAGGAATCGCGACACGACCGGCGCGCCGGCCACGCCGGAGCCCAGCCCCTTCACCTTTGCATCCAGCTCCCCGATCATCTCCGCGACGCGCGAGTCGCCGGTATCGCCCTTGAGCTCCTTCCGCATCCGCCACACCATCGCGTTGTACTTCAGCCCGCCCTCGAGCGACTCTTCCTTGACGCCGAAGTCCGCCATGGCCGCCAGCGCCCCCTCGAGCGCGGCCGCATCCCTCACGCCCCCCGCATACCGCACCCACCGCGTCCGCATGTCCGCATCCGCTCGGGTTCGCATCGCCGCCCGCCGCGCCTCCGGCAGCGTCGCGATCACCGCCTCCAGCCCCGCCCGCACGCCCTTGGCCTTCTCAAACTCGCCCTTGGTCTTCGGCCACCCAATGTCCGCATCCCCCAGCCGCCGCCACGCGGCCAGCGCCCGCTCAGGCTTCCCCGCCACCGGCGAGAGCACCATGCCCGTCAGCGTGTCCGCGCTCGTCTCCTTCCGAACCGCCTTCGTCTCCGCCACGCGCTCGCGAATCCCCGAGATCGCGCCCGCGACATCGGCGTTCTTCCCCACGGGGTCGGCCATCCACTTGTCCACAACCGACTCGATCGACGCAGGCCCCGTCAACTCCTGGCCCGCATCCATCGCGGCCTCGGCGGTGCCGATCTCCGATCGCATCTGCGACAGCCTCGCGATCCACGCGCCGAACTCGCGTCCGGCGCTGGCGATCAGTTCGTCGGCCCTCGCATCCGGTGCCCCCGTGCTCGGCGGCGGACTCGCGACCAGCACGTTCTCCAGCCGCTTCTCGCGTTCCCGCGCCGACACATCCGCCAGCGCCGCGGCCCAATCCGTCTGCGGCACGCCCGCGCCATCCTTCGCAAGCCCACCCGGAAACGCCGTCTGATCGATCTTGACGAGCCAGCCTCGGACAGCCTCCGCCCTCGCGTCGGTTTCCGCGTACTCCTCATCCACGAACGACGCCAGCGCCCCATCGCGCCACTTCACCCACGCCCCGTTGATCGCCGCCGAGTCGCGCACCACCTCATTCGCCTTGCCCAGCGCGGCCTTCACTTCCGCCGCCTTGGTCGCAATCTCCGTCCGGCGCGCCGAGATCAGCCCCTCGACCTTCCCCTGCAACTCCTTCAACTCCGAGTCCAACCGCGTTGATTCGCTCGTCAGCCGCTCCCGCGTGGTTCGCTTCCACTGCACAACCTCGGGCGCGATCGCCGCAACATCCGTCTTCACCTTCGCGATTCGTCCCGCCACCGCGCCGTCCATCACGCCGCGCAGAGGCTTGCCCGTGAGTGTCTGCGCATCCTGATCCAGCGCGGCAATCCGCGCTGGCGCATCAAGCCCCCGCCGCGGATCCGTCGCCGGATCCAGCGCGGGATGCTGCTTCACCAGCGCAAGCCACGCCGCGAACACCTCCGCCGTCGGCGGCCTGGTCCGTAGCTTCCCATACTCCTCGCTGGCCATGAACGACTCCGTGTCGGTCGCGGCCCATCCGCCCGTCTTGGCCCCCACAAACCCCGCAAGCCCCGCGGCCATGTCCGCCGTGGCGCTCGCCTGCCTCTCCAGTGTTGCAAGATCATCACGTGTGGCCGCGCCGGTGGCGTCCCCCAGCCCCGCGCCCACCATGGCCTCGCTCGCCGACACGAACTTCCCCAGCACCTCGTCGCCCGTCTTGGCAAACTCCGCCCCCGCCTCGCCCACCCTCTTCCACGCCGCATCCACGCGGTCCACCACCGCCACCAGCCCCAGCACCGAGTCCACCGCCTGGGCCGGGTCCGACGCCTTGTCCGGGTTCACATCCGTCGCCGCGCTCTCGAGCGCCATCGCCGGGCGCGTCCACCCATGCCCGCGATACTTCGCGCCCGTCTCCTTGAGCTTCCTCGGCGCCTCCCACCCCTCGGTGAGCCCCTTCTTCAGCGCCTCGACGGCGGCCCGCGCCTTCTCCGTCTTCTCGATCCCGTCATCGCTCCGCGCATGATCCGTCGGCGTCGCGCTCAAAACGCCCAGCTCCACATCCCGCCCCACGTGCGCGATCGACCATGGATCAAACCCCTCCGCCACGCCCGGCAGCGACAGCAGTTCCTTCAACTGCGGGTCCGTCGCCGCGTACGCCTCGCGCCGCGTCGCAAACCCCATCGCCTTCAACCCCCCCGTCGGCGGCTTCCCCAGCCCCGCCTGGAACAGGCTGTACCACCCGCGATACGCCTCGCACAACTCGCGCCACTCCGCCGCGTGCTGCTCCGGCTTTTCCAGCCACTTCACGATCGTGATCGTCTCGCGATGGGCGTAGTGCCACGCCACCCCGCCCGCCACGCCCAGCAGCACAACCGCCGCGGCCACGCCCATCCACAGCGGCCGCTTCGACTTCTTGGGAATCCGCAGCGGCGCGATCGTCGCCGCCAGTTCATCCAGCGTCGGGCGCTTCGCCTGCGGATTCGGATCCAGAAGCACGTTGACCAGCTCGCGCCACGTGTTTCCATCGCTCCCCAGCGCCCGCCACGCCGGCGACTGCTCGATCGGCCACCCGCCCTTGAAGGACGTGTGCAGCACCAGCGCGTGGATCAGCTCGCCAATAGCGCGCAGGTCCGCGCTCTTGGAGGCGTCCTCGCCCCCGGCGCTCAACACCGCCGCGTCGGCCAGCGTCACCCGCGCCCCGGGGATCCCCTTTTCCGGATCACCGCTCAGCAGCACATTCCCCGGCCGCAACGCGCCATGCCCGCGCCCAAGCCCGCGATCCAGATCCCGCAGCCCCTCCACCACCTCCCCCACCACCCGCGCCAGCCCAACGCTGTCCAGCGCCACCCGACCGGCGATCAACCGCTCCGCCGTCCCCAGCGTCCCCAGGTCCACCACCGCCGCCGCGCCGTTCGGGGTTCTTCCAACGTGATACACCCGCGCCCATCGCCCCCCGTCCGCACACTCCCGCTTCTCCCCGATCGCCCGATTCGCCTCCGCCCGCGCCACAAACTCCCGCACCGCCGCCGCCGCCCCGCGCTCCCCCATCACCTCCACATCCGGCTCGCACACCTTGGCGACAAACGCCTCACGCCGATCCGCCGAGGCCAGCAACACCCGCACCACGCCCGTGCGGTGCAGCTCGCGGCCAACACTGAATCCACCAATCTCGCGCATGCCCGATCATACCGAGAATGCGAAGGCACCGAGGGATCAAGGCATCGAGGCATCCAGTGGTCCCCACTCAATGCCTCGATGCCAGGATGCCTTCCCTCTTACACTGCCCTCATGCTCAACCTCCTCCACGTCGGCCTCGGCCCGCTCGGCAGGATCATGGTCTCCGACATCGCCCGCCGAGGCATCGCCTCTATCACCGCCGCCGTGGACATCGACCCCGCCCTTTCCGGCAAGAAGCTCTCCGACCTTGTTCCGGAGTGCGGCTTCGACTGCCGCATCTTTTCCTCCATCTCCGACGCGGCCAAATCCTGCCCCCGCGGCTTCGACGCGGCCCTGCTGACCACATCCAGCGACCTTGCCATATGCGCCCCGTCGCTTCGCGAACTCATGGCCATCAAGGGCGGGCTCCCCATTGTCTCGACCTGCGAGGAGTTGCTCTATCCCTGGCTCCGCCACAAGGCCCTCGCCGATGAGCTCGACGCCCTCGCCAAGCACCACGGCGCACGGCTCCTCGGCACCGGCGTCAATCCCGGCTTCCTGATGGACACCCTCCCCGTCGCGGCCACCGCCGTCTGCCGCTCCGTCCGCTCCGTCAAGGTCTGGCGCATCCAGGACGCCACCACCCGCCGCATCCCCTTCCAGAAGAAGATCGGCGCGGGCCTCGACGACGCGGCCTTCCAATCCAAAATCCGCGACGGCTCCCTCCGCCACGTCGGCCTCGGCGAGAGCATCCACTTCGTGGCCCACTATCTCGGCATGCATATCGACCGCTGGGAAGAGTCCATCGAACCAGTCAAGGCCGATCGCGACATCTCCGCAACCAACGGTCCGATCCGCAAAGGTGCTGCGGCGGGCGTTCGACAGGTCGCAAAAGCCTGGGGCTCAACAAACCCGAAACCCGAGACCCGAAACCCGAAACCCGACTCCCCCCCCATCCTCGAGTTCACCTTCCAAGCCGCCATCGGCCAGCCCGACCCCCACGACCGCGTCGTCATCGAAGGCGAACCCCCCATCGACCTCACCCTCAAAGGCGGCGTTCACGGCGACATCGCCACCAGCGCCATCTCCCTCAACGCCATCCCCAGCCTCATCGCCGCCCCACCCGGGCTCCACACCATGGCGACGATTCCCTTGGTCCGTTTTGTCAGGAGTTGATGCGGCACGCAGAGATTCGCGGAGGTCTCGCGGAGTTCCGCAGAGTGAGGCGGAGGCGAGGGGAAGAAGAGTAATCGCGTCCATTCCATAATCCGCACCCTCAACACGCTTCGATTCCAGACCTCAGTATTCAACTCCACCCCATTCCCTCCCCCTCCTCTCAGCGAACCTCCGCGAAACCCCCGCGAACCCCTGCGTGCGCCTTCCCGAATGCTCCCCGATCGCTCCCACCTCCTCACCGAACAGCGCAACCCGCGCTCCATGAGCCTGCACACGCTCTCTGTGCAAGAGTGCGTCGCGCTCTTCAACGACGAGAACCGGCTCATCAACGCCGCGATGGACGCCGCGGCCCCCGCGCTCACGGCGTTCATTGAAGCGGCCGCGCCACGGTTTCAGGCGGGCGGGCGGCTCATCTATGTCGGTGCAGGGACAAGCGGACGGCTGGGCGTGCTGGATGCGAGCGAGTGCCCGCCAACGTTTCACACCTCGCCGGAGCGCGTCGTCGGCCTCATCGCGGGCGGCGACTCGGCTCTGCGACGGTCCAGCGAAGGGAAAGAGGACGAGCCGAGCGGCGCACACGCGGAACTCGCCTCGCTCGGCCTGACCGCAAGCGACACCGTGCTCGGCATCGCCGCCGGGGGCACGACACCGTACGTCCTCGGCGCGCTCACCTTCGCAAAGAACGCCGGCTCGCTCACGGGCTTTCTCGTCTGCACGCCCATCCTCACGCCCGCGGGCGTCGATCATCTCATCGTGCTCGAGACCGGCCCCGAGCTCCTGACGGGCTCCACGCGCCTGAAGGCCGGCACCGCGACCAAGCTCGCGCTCAACACTATCTCCACCACGCTGATGGTCCGCTCCGGCCGCGTCCACGAGAACCTCATGGTCGATCTTCGCGCCACCAACGACAAACTCCGCGACCGCGCGGCCCGGATCATCTCGACCATCACCGGCCTCGACCGCCCCGCCGCCCTCGCTCTGCTCGATCGCGCTGGCGGCTCGGTGAAGCAAGCGCTCGCGATGCACACGCCGGCACCTCGCTAGCCGCCCTCAACACACTTCCCACCTCCGCCCTCCCACTTCGCACATCCTCACGCCACTCCCGTCTCCGCCCACCCCTCCACCGCGTTGGCCTCCGCGATCAGCCGCGCGTGCTTGCCCAGGTAGTCCATCACCGTGCTCACCACCACCGCATGGCTCCACGTCAGCGGGCTCACGCTCATCATCTCGCCCGTGTACGGATGGAACTGCTCGGCCAGCACGCCGCTCTTGTTGGCCCGATCCGCCGCCCATTCCAGCAGCGGCAGCGCGGCCCGCAGCTCTTCGGGCGTCTTGGCCAGCGCGATCTTGTGCTGCGCATGCCACAGGGTGCAGATCACCCACGGGTTCCCCGGCACCGCGTCGGTCTTGTCGCGCTCGACCTGGTGGTAATAGTCCCGCTCATACCGCGCACACCCGCCCACATCAGTCTTCACCCACAGCCTGTCCCACAGGCTCGCCATATCACTGACCACCATCGGATTCCCCGCCCGCATCGCGCCGAACGCCCAGAGCGCGTAGTTCGCGCTGTCCCGTGTCATGTCCAGCCGGTACCCCGTCACCACCCCCGCCTTCCCCTCCTCCTCGATCGGCGTCGCCATCCGCGCAAAGCGGTTCTGCTCCGCGTTCCACAGATGCTTCACCATCGCCTCGCGCATCCGCTCCGCGCCCGCCTGGATCGCCTCCGCCCGCTCCACATCGCCGAAATCCCGCGCAAACGCCGCGGCCGCGTTGAGCGCGCCGATCGTCGCCGCCACCGTAAACGTGTGGATTCCCCGTCGCTCCTCCCAAAGGTCCCAGCTCGGCTGCGGCAGCCCGTTGTTGTCCACGTGCGACATCAGCCACTGCGCCGGCTGCGCCACCAGCGTGTTGTAGATCGGCTTGATGAACTCGACGTCGCGGAACGCCTCGAAGTGCTGCCGAAGCGACCAGAGCACCAGCGCCGTCTCGTCCTGCTGGATCGGCAGCACCGGCTTGCCGTTGATCACCCACGGGTGCCAGCTCGAGGCCAGGTGCCCCGCCGGCGTGTACTTGTGCATGAAGTACCCGTTCTTGCTGATCACCCGCGCGCAATACCGGAAGAAGTTCCGGCTCAGCTCGCTCTGCCCCGTCTGCACCAGCGCATACGCCACCAACGCCCCGTCCCGCGGCCAGCAATACGCGTAATGGTCCCCCGCGAAGTGCGAGATGTCGCTGTCGGTCGCCGCGATGATCGCCCCGCGATTGTCGATCTGCGTCCGCAAAATCAGCTGGCTCTTGACAAACAGCTCGCGCACCTTCCCCGGCAGCACGCTCGCGTCGATCTCCTTGCGGGCCCAGAGGCGCCAGTACGCCTCGGTCCGCGTAAACATCTTGTCCACGCCCTTGGTGCGGATCACGCGGTTGAGCTCACGCACCCGCTCGTACGAGTCCCCGCACGCCATCCAGATCGTGCACTCGGCCTCCCCGCCGCGCTTCACGCGAAGGTTCACGCCGATCGTCGCGTCCACGCTTCCCTGGCTGATGGCGTTCTTCCCCAGCACCCCATCCTCCGCATCGCGCCACGTGCCCTCGGCCCCGCCCACGCGCTTGGTGCCGATCGACCAGTGATCGATCCCCGGCTGCGTCTCCCCCTCCGCGGTCGCGTTCACCAGAAAGTACGAATCGTCCTTGTACATCACCAGCCCAGCCGTCTCCGGATCAAAGTCGCACGTGTCACCCACCGGCGATTCCTTGATGGACAGATCGACGTGGTAGAACACCCGCACATCGCGGGCCGGCGCGTTCGCATCCGAACCCCGCCGGTCGCGCACGCGGATCCGCCGGAAGTACACCGGCTCGTGGAAGTCCACCGCGTCGTTGCACACCAGCTCGAGCCCGAGCTGGTCGTTCACCAGCCGAACCTCCGTCACCAGCGTGTCCGACATGTACCGCAGCTCGCGCCGCCACGCCCCGCTGTCCACCCACGAGAACTCCCCGTCCGCCCACACCCCAAACCGCTGCACGTGCCCGCCCGTGTGGTTGTACCGCCCCACGCACGGGTAATAAATGTCCCGCACGCGATACAGCTCATCGAAGTTGATGAGCAAGTCGCCGTTTCCAACAGGAATCTCGCGCGGCATCGTCGCTCCGGTACCCCGCCACTCCGTGGCGGTCGCTAACACACTCCACCATTCCATGGCGGCTCAGGGCCGGCTCGGGACCAAGCCCAAGCCCGCCCCTCATTGTTGCCCACCCACTTGGGTGTATTTCGGTTTGTTCCAGTCCCCACACCATCCCGCGCGGCGATTCCCCTCTTCAACCCTTCCCGCCCAGCATCGTCGCCGCCAGCGTGGACATCGCGTCCGCCCCACCAACACCCGCGCCGCCAATCCCCGCCCCAACCCCACCCGCTTCAGGGGCCTGCCCGCTCCCCGCACCCAGCGCGGCGATCCGCTCCCGCAAATCCCCCATGTAGCTCACCTTGATCCCAAAGTTCTCCCCCACCTTCACCGCCTGCCCCATCCCCACCGGCTTGTTGTTCACCAGCAGCGTCAGTTCTTCATCGGCCCCCTTGGGCAACTCCACGATCGCCCCGGGGCCCAACGCACACACCTCCGACACCCGCATCGACCGCTCCCCAAGCAGCACGATGATCGGAACTTCCAACGACAAAATGGCGCGCAGGTCAGAGCCCATGCCCCCGTTATCGGCCATCCGCCCGTTGCGACTGAATCCCCCCCAACCGCCCCGCTCCCCGATCACCCGTCATACCGCCCGATGATCAGCGTGACATTGTGACCGCCGAACCCGAACGTGTTGTTCATGGCATACTTCACCCGGCGCTCCCGCGCGTGGTGGGCCACAAACTCCATGTCGAACGCGGGCAGCAGGTTCCCCTGCTCGTCGCGCCCCGGCGACGGATTATCAAGGTTGATCGTCGGCGCGATGATCCCGTCCCGCACCGCGTGGATGCACGCGATCGTCTCGATCGCCCCGCTCGCCCCCAGCCCGTGCCCGTGCATGGACTTGGTGCTGCTCATCCACACCTTCCCGCCCTTGCTCTTCAGAGCCCGGTCTCCGAACACCTTCGTGACCGCCTCCACCTCGGCCCGGTCGCCCAGCGGCGTCGACGTCCCGTGGGCGTTGATGTACTCGATGTCGCTCGTGTTCAGGCCCGCGTCCTCAAGCGCCCACCACATCGATCGCGACGCCCCGCCGCCCGCCGCGTCCGGAGCCGTGATGTGCGTCGCGTCGGATGAGTTCCCGTGCCCCACCACCTCGGCATAGATCGTCGCCCCGCGCTTCTTCGCGTGCGCCTCGGTCTCAAGCACGAACATCGCCGCCCCCTCGGACATCACAAACCCATCCCGGTCCGCGTCGAACGGCCGGCTCGCCTTCGTCGGCTCATCATTCCTCGTGCTCAGCGCCCTCATCGTCATGAACGCCCCGATGCACAGCGGGCTCACCGACGCCTCCGCCCCGCCCGCGATCACGACATCCAGCTTCCCGCTCCGCAGCTTGTCCACCGCATCCCCGATCGCGTGCCCGCTCGAGGCGCACGCCGTGGCATGCGCCGTCGCCGGCCCTTGCAGGCCGTACATGATGCTGATGTTCCCTGTCGCCGCGTTCACCATCAGCCGCGGCACCGTGAACGGGTTGATCCGGTCCGGACCACGCTCCCGCATCACGATCACACCCTCTTCGATCGTCGTGATCCCGCCCACGCCGGAGCCCACCACCACCCCGCAGCGCTCCGGATTCTCCTTCGAGAAGTCCACGCCCGAGTGCTTCACCGCCTCGTGGGCCGCGCCCATCCCCAGCAGCGCAAACCGGTCCAGCCGCCGGGCCTCGCGATGCTCGATCCAGTCGCCATGCTTCCACCCGGCAACCTGACCGGCGATCGTCACGGCCCACTTTCCGGCATACTGGTCAAACTCCGCGCCCTTGACGGTCGTGATCCCGCTCCGACCCTCGCGCATGCCCGCCCACGTGTCCTGGGCCGAATGGCCCAGCACCGTCAGCGCACCCATCCCGGTGATCACGATCCTGGGGGGGCGGGATCCGCTCATTGGGGTATGCCTGTCCTCGTGCATGCGCGGCCAGAAAACGCCCGAGACTCAGTTCGCGCCAACAGCCGTCGCGATGAAGTCGATGGCCTGACCCACCGTCTTGATCTTCTCCGCCTGGTCGTCCGGGATCGACGTCTCAAACTCGTCCTCGAACTCCATCACGAGCTCGACGGTATCAAGGCTGTCCGCGTTCAGATCCTCGACAAACGAGGTATCGCGCGTGATCTGCGCCTTCTCTGCGCCCATCTGGTTCGCCACGATCTCGATGACCTTGGCCTCGATTTCCTGCTTGGTCACTGTCCAGGCCTCCAATTGGGCTCTGCCACTTCTACCTCGCCCAACCCCCAAGGCGGGGGTCGATCACGAGGGCCAAATATAGCCCCCGGCACTTCCCATCGCAAACCGCCCCCCACCAATGGCCCCGCCGTGCCAGTCGACATGGTTGTTCTCCCTCAGAAACCCGTGGGTGGTCTCACTGCAACCTCGGTCGCCTGCGACCGATCTTTGCCTCTCCCCTAAACCCGGTCCCTTCTCTCCCCACCCGCCAATCTCCCACCCCAAGTCATGTCCCTTCGCCCGATAGCCGATTCCCTTTCGCCTCGCCGCGTGTCGCGGCCAACCCCCCTCGCGCCTCGTACAGGACTTCGAGACCCTTCATGCCCCGCATGCCCCACGAGCCCGAAGCCTTTGCCGAGAGCGTCGCCTCCATGCTGCGCCGCCTCCAGCCCGAGCACTCCATCCAGCTCGCCGGCCCCAAGGAGCTCATCGTCGACGGCCGCCGTCTCGACCTGGAAAACCTCAACCGCCTCGTCAACCGCGACCCCGAGCGCGGCGTCGAAATCGTCGAGCACTACCTCGAGCACCTCTTCTCCACCGAGTCCATGGTCCTCTCCAGCGCGACTTTCGAGTTCGCCAAGCCGCGCATCATGCCCCGCATCCAGCCCGAGAGCATCTTCAACCACCTCACCAAGGACCAGGTCGCCCACGTCCCGTTCGTCAACGGCACGGTCGTTGTGTTCGTCATGGACCTTCCCCACATGACCGTCTCGGTCACCACCGAGCAGATGGTCAAGTGGGGCGTCGACGCCGACACCCTCGAGGACATCGCCCGCAAGAACCTCGACCGCTACGTCCCCGAGCTCTCCGTCCAGCTCGTCGAGAGCCGCGAGGGCGGCAAGGCCGCGATCGTCAGCGAGCAGGACGGCTACGACGCCGCCCGCCTCCTCCTCACCAACCTCCACCGCCGCCTCTCCCCGCAGCTCGGCGGCGACTTCTTCGTCGCCACCCCCGCCCGCGACATGTTCATCGCCATGACCGGCGACCCGCGCCCCTTCGTCGATCGCCTCGTCAGCCGCGTGCAGCAGGACTACCGCCGCCTCCCCTACCCCATCACCGACGCCCTCTTCTTCGTCACCCGCGACGGCGTCGCCGGCACCGAGCGCCTCGACCAGGCCGAAGCCGCCTGATCACCCTCCACAACCTGCCTCTACGAGCCCTTCGCGCAAGCGACGGAAGCCGCCCGCCCACATCCACATCCCACGTCTCTCCCCCCGAGCACCCCTCCACTCCGTGGCCGCGCCTTTGGCCTCGGATACCCCGCCACTCGGTGGCGGTGCCTTGGCTGCCTTGGAGACTTTCCGGTTGTCGCCTTCAGGCCCGGAGGGCCGTCAGTCCCTTGCCGTGGGCGTCAGCCCACGGCAAGCCCCACCCCGCCTCCTCATTCCGCCTTTCTGCACCCAAGCCCCAGCGGGGCGACAGTGCTGTGTGTGGCGCAATCCGTCCCAACCCCCGCCGAGCCTTTACACCTTGCAATGGCGAGCCTTGTGAACTCACGGCTTCCGCGCCACCAGCCCGTCCTCCGGCCCAACAAGTTCCGTCACCATGGTTATCTTCGACTCCGTCGCCGTCGAAACCATCTTCCCGCTTCGCGGATCCGGCGAAGCGGTGTTCCCCGTCACGTGAGTAATCGTCTCGCTCCTGATCAGCCGCCCCCGATCAAGGTCAAACTCTGTGCTTCCCGTCGTTTTCATGCTCATGGTCATCCGCATCCCAGCATCACCGTCTGCTCCCTCGGCCGGTTTGATGTCCTGATTTCCAGTCATTCCGATTGTGGCCACCCGACTGCCGTTCACGTTCTCAACCGAGGCCAGTTTGAAGACCGTCGGACCCCCTGACCCCCGCAGCATCGGCATCGACATTGCTTTCTTCTCGACGGTCCACTCCTCGCCAACACGATGCCCCGGGCTGGGGATGAGCCCCTCCGAGTTCGACATGTTCGCGATCAACTGATCAAGACTCTTCCTCAGAGCGTCCTTCACCGGCGAGTCTTTCAACGCCGGATCCTTCAAGATCGCCTCGAACATCTCGCTCACCCCTTCCTGCCGAAGCGTCCGCCCTTCCGGCGTCATCTCCACCACAAACATCTTCCCCACGATCGCTCCATACACCCTTGCCTCGATCTGGTCCCCACCCTTTTCCGGTTCCGCCGAGTCGAACACCTTCACCTCGCCCTTCTGCACTTGACTCTCGGTCCGCACTCTCGTCAAAGTAATCGCGAGGCGCGCCGTTCCATCGCTCTTCACGCCGTACACCTCCTGTCGCATCATGTACGCACTCAAGCCGTTTGACACACGCGCCCGATCTCCTTCCCCAAACCGACTCTCCGACTTCGTCGTGCATCGGTAATACGTCGTCATCCCGGCCTGCCACGCATACCGCGTCCTGATCAGTTCCCCGCCCCCCGGCTCGTCGCCACGCACGCACGCCAGTCCCACCAGCACCCCCGCGACCGCGGCCAACCAAGTTCGAGTTTGCATGCATGCTCCCTTCGTCGCGAGTGTAACGAACTCTCTCAACAACCGAACACTCCTCACATCCGCATGCACCCTTCCCGCACGCTTCTGACACGGTCCGTCCTCAGGCCCCGAGCGCCACCAGTCCCTATGCCTTCAGTCCCCAGGCCCGGAGGGCCGCCAGTCCCTTGCCGTGGGCGTCAGCCCACGGTCAGCCCCACCCCACCTCCCCATTCCGCCTTTCTGCACCCAAGCCCCAGCGGGGCGACAGTGCCGCACGATCTTCTGTCAACCTCCATCCACCCTCACCCAGATCTCGCGCACACAACTTTCATTCCCACAAACACTTACAACAATTTCCCCCACCCACTCTCACATGTCTTGACAACCCGTACAAACACTGTACACTCCCCATGAAGCCCGCGCCTCGCGCGGCCTCGGGGGGTCTCAATGCCAATACCCAGCGGAAGTTCCTCCGCCGGTCTCCAACCCGGATCCCACGGCTCCAGCGCCTACTTCGCCTCCATCCGCGAAGCTCAAGACCGCGCCGCCGCCGCGGCCGTCCTCGACCCCATCAACCCGCGCGCCCGCCATCGCCTCTTCTTCAATCCCGACCCCGACACCGAAGACCAGATCTTCCGCGCCTTCGACGATCCCAACGCCTCCCTCGTCACCATCGCCGTCGAGCACAACACCACCGTCGAGGGCCTCTCCGCATGGATGGCCCGTCCCGACATCGCCCAGCGGCTCCACCACCTCAAAACCGCCGCGGCCGACTTCATCTCCCTCACCTCCACCACCCGCCTCATCCACGCGCGCAACGCGCTCACGGTCATCCTCTGCGAGTACACCGACGCCGCCTGCCACAAGGCCGGCCTCGAAGAGGGCCGCGGCTCACACCCCGGCGAGCACACCCGCCGAGACCGCGAGACCGCCCGCAAGGCCTGCCACCTCCTCATGCGCCTGGCCAACTTCAACCAAACCCTCCGCCCACCCAGGCACACCGAAAACCTCCGAACCCCCAACTCCCTCAGCCCCCTCCCCCGCTCCAGCGGGGGAGGTCGCGAGCAGGACGCTCGCGGCTCTGGAGGCTCGGCGACGGCGGAGGGGGCGGTGGGGGCAGTCCGCACCGACGCCTCCCCAGCACCCGACGACCTCTCCGACGCCGACCTGCTCACCCAAATCCAACAACTCCTCGCCCACATCGGCGCCACCAGTCCGGCCACCGCCGCGCCACCCAACCAGGGCGACACCGCACCCACACCCGAGCACGCCGCCGCAACTTCCACACCCTCACCCATGCCCACCCCGCCAGTCTCATCAGCCGTATCCGTCCCATGCCCCGACGCCGACGCCCCCTCTGAGCCCGCGATCGACATCGTCCCGCTCCCGCCTCCGTCCTCCACAACGCCAACGACCAAATCCCGAAGCGCACCAACCGCCTCCGCCTACACCAACACCTCGAGCCACTCATCTGACGAGCGCGGCCCGCCCTCGCATCACGCCCGCGCGCCATAGCCCGCGCTCTGTCGCCCGTTCCACGGGCTCGGTGTTCCACGTCAAAGTCAGTTCACCAGATGCTGCGCATCTGGCATCTGTCGCCCGCCCGTTTCACGGGCGAAGGGGCGAGGGTTGTGTCGTGCGCGTGTGCGCGGGGCTCCCGGGCCGGGGGCTGCCGCGCCGCGGAAGCACGGACAGGATGCCCGTGCTACGGGTTGGCGTCGGCGACTTCCCAGCGGTAGGAGCCGGGGACGGGGGCCATTTTGATGGTGCTGGCGTCGGAGTAGCCGGTGGGGGGCGCGGAGAGGAGGGCGGGGTTGGCGGTGAGGGTGGCGGTGTTTTTGATCGTGACGCTTCCGGCAACGATGACGCACCCGATGATGTTCACGGGCCTGTCGTTGGTGATGGTCACGGACGTGGCCGCGTCGATGAAATGGATGAGGCCGTGGAGTTCGTTGGGATAGGAATCGAGAGTGTCGGCATCGGTCGCACCGCCATAGGGGGCGCCGACGGGGTTGAAGTTGAGGTTGCTGCTCTCGTCGAGTGTGTTGCTGCTGCCCTGAATGGAGGCCGAGGAGAGAAGGCCGCCGCGGACGAGGAGCGTGGGCTTGGTGGGGTCGGCGGGGTCCCAGAGGTTCTCGTCTTTGACAACGAGCGAGGAACCGGCGCCGAGCGTGATGAGGAGCGAGGCCTGGAAGCGGGTGTGGTGGATGGTGAGAGTCGAGGTTGCGGGCACGGAAATGGCATACACGCCGCTGGGGTTCACGCCGCCGCCGATCGTGTTCACGCCCGAGGTGAGAACCTGCTTGTCGATGATGTTGCCGGAGACGCCCCAGGGGATGGTGGTGGCGATGGCCGAGAGAGCGTCCCACGCGGCGGTTCCGGGCATGGACTTGGCGGGCATGCCGGTCTTGACGTAGCCGTTGATGAAGCCGCTGCTGGAAAGAGTGCTGGTCTCGATGTCGGAAGTGAGGGTGGCTGAGTTGGAGAGGGACTGGGCGCACGAGAGCGGGCCGCCGGAGACGACGGCGTTGCCGCTGACGGTGAGCGTGCCGGCGGTGTGGACGGCGCAGCGGAGGACGTCGAGGCCGACGGTGGAGGCGGGGGCGGCGAGCATGCTGTAGACGCGCGAGGAGGAGCCGACCTGCGCGGCGGAGTAGACGCGGACGGGCTGGGATGCGTCGTTGGCGAGGTTACCGTCGGCCTCGTCGACGATCTCGATGGAGACGGCGGCGCGGCCCATGCGCATGGGGCCGATGGGCGTTCCGCTGGAGGCGTCGGATCGCCAGGAGGTGGAGGTGTTCATGACGGCGAGGGCGTACTCGAGTCCGGAGCGGGCGGCCGCGCCGGCGTCGGACCAGTCGCGGGTGGCGGTGGTGGCGCGGACGTTTGCGCGGGAGATCATGACGGCGCCGAGTCCGGAGACGAGGACGATGAGTGAGACGAGGAGGACGAGGACGTAGATCGAGCCGCGGCGGTGGGCCGTGCGTGAGGATGGGCGGGGATGGCGGGCGCGGGTGGGCATCAGGGGCTGGCGGGGGTGTTGAGGAGGGGCACTCCGGCCTGGACGGCCTTGGCGTCGGAGCCGACGGTGAGGGTGACGCAGGAGAACGACATGAATCCGGTGGCGGTGGGGACGCGATCGACGGCGCCGCAGGATGAGCGGTAGGCGGTGAGGGTGGAGGTGGCGCCCGAGGGGGAGGTGATGGTGACGGTGATCTTCTTCAGGCCGGTGTCGGTGGCGCTTGAGGCGGAGCCGAGGGCAGCGGAGACGGTGCCGGTGACGACGCCGAGGAGGCCGCCGACCACTCCGCCGGAGGGGGCGGTCGAGGAGTTGCCGGCGAAGGTGGGGAAGGCGGTGTAGGCGACGGTTGAGGACCACTTCCAACCGGTGGCGCCGGGGATGGCGCGGCCGGTGCGATCACGCGGGGAGGACTCGGCGAAGGAGACGTAGTCGTCGATGTGGGTCCAGTTGGAGCGGTCGGTGGTGGAGGCGTTTGCGGCGGGGGCGATGGTGTTGGCCGAGGGGTCGGCGTATCGCTGCTGGCAGATCTCGTCGAGCAGCATTTGGGCGAGCTGTGCGCCGGTGCGGGTGTCGGACTGGGTGCGGCGGTCGCGTGCGGCGACTCCGGCCGCGGCCATGCCCGCGGCGAAGACGAGGGAGACGAGGAGGCAGGAGAGGGCGGCCTCGATGAGGGTGAAGGCGGGGCGGGAAGTACGAAGTACGAAGTACGAGGTACGGATGCACCGGCGCGCGGCGACCCTTGGTTCGTACTTCAGAGTTCGTACTTCGTGCCTAGTCATGGTTCCACCATGGTGGTGTAGGTGCCGGTGAGAATGAAGCGGAGATCCTTGGTGTCGGTGGGGGTGGACCAGGAGGAGCCGCCGTTGGACGTGGAGAGGAAGTGGGTGTTGAATGGCTGGTTGGAGCCGCCGGTGGCGCGGTAGACGGTGGCCTTTCCGCCGGGGGTACCGTCGATCACGATGCAGACGCCTGTGGAGGCAGAGATTCCGGAGACGGGACCGATGGCGTACTCGACCCATCCGGCGGAGGAGGAGATGGAGCCGGAGGTGGGGCTCAGCGAGGCGAGGATTGTGCCGGAAGGCTTGAGGGAGGCGTCGGCGGTCTGGATGGAGACGCGCCAGGTGTTGGAACTGCCGGAGGCCTGCTTGAGGTAGAGCCTGACGCGGGAGATTTTCCAGGCGGTCGCGCCGCTGGGGAGACTGGGGCGGACGTATTGGGCATCCCAGTTGTTGTCGTCGACGTCGTCGGTCTGAAACGATGCGCCGGTGGGAGAATCGCAGGACGCGAGGACCTGCTCGGCGCTTTCGACGGGCACGGGAGCGGGGCGGGTGGCGGTGGAGAGCGCGAGCGACTGGAGCGCGGGGACGACGATGGCCGGGGTGGAGCCGTTGTAGGCGCGATACAGCGGATCGCCGGCGCGGCCGGACCAGGTGTACTCGATCTTCTCGATGGAGCCGTCGCCGTTGCGGTCGGGGACCGTGAAGAGGAGATCGGTGGGGGAGGAGGAGGCGATGGCCGTGGCGGTGGAGAGCTCGGCGGCGAGGCCGGCGGCGACGGAGGAGGCCTGGAGCGCTTTGGCGGAGGAGTCGTCGGCGGTGTCGGAGGCGGAGGTTGTGAGCATGAGCGCGCCGCCGAGGGCGAGCATGAGGACGCTGCCGATGGCGATGGCGAGCGTCACCTCGACGAGGGTGAAGGCGGGGCGATGGTCAGGGCGTCGTGACATTGATCGCTCCTGATTCGGCCGCGACGGTGACGACGCGCGCGTGGTCGCCGGAGATGAGCGTCACCGTGAGGGAGGTGTCGGGGCGGCCGAAGCCGTCGAACTTGATGGAGGTGACGGCGCGGGCGCCGGAATCGACGGCGGACTTGATGGTGGTGTAGAAGGGGGCGTCGGCGAGGACGACGACGTAGCGGCCGGAGGCGGCGAGCGAGGCTTGCTCGGGGAGGCCATAGCGGCTGGTGGTCGAGTCGAGGGTGACGGACTGGAACGCGCCCTTGGCGCGGGCGGTGGACTGGGCGAGGGCGAGGTCGGCGGCGAGTCGCTTGGAGGCGAGGTCGACGCGGTAGCGGGAGAGCGAGGCGGTGTAGCGGGGGAGGGCGATGGCGCCGGTGATGGCGATGACCACAACGACGACGGTGAGCTCGACGAGGGTGAAAGCGCGAACCGCCCGGCGGGGCGCTTGTTGCGCTGCGCACGGGCGGTTGGGTGGACGGGCGGTGTTCACGCCGCATCTCCGAGAGAGGTGGGGATGCGAAGGAGAGCGCTGGACGCGGTTGGCGCTCAGTACGTGCTGTACTTGGTGCCGGAGGCGTCGGTCTCGGAGGAGGTGGTGTTGGCGATGATGGTGCCGGCGGTGGCGTCGTAGACCCATCCGGCGGTGGTGCCGCCGGCGGTGGCGACGAAGCCGTTCTGGCCCTTGGCCGCGCCGACGTTGAGGGCGGGGATGGCGCGGATGTAGGGGCCGTAGATGGGGGTGCCGGTGGTGGTGCCGTCGGCGTTGGTCTTGGAGGTGAGCTGGGTGGCGAGGACGCCGACGGCGGGGAAGGTGCCGCCGTGCTCTGCGGCGTAGAGGTCGAGGGCCTTGCGCATGATGGCGAGGTTGCCGACGAGGGTGGAGTCGTTCGCGCCGGCCGCGCCGCGGCTCATGCGCGGGATCGCGATGGCGGCGATGATGCCGATGATCACGACGACGATGACGAGTTCGATGAGGCTGAAGGCCGAACGGGTGCGGCGGGTTGCGAACATGGGCACACTCCTGGTGACGTGTCTTGCTGGGGGAACCTGGCGCGACGATTTGCGCGAAATGGTCATCGCCCGAACGGGGGCGTGGGTTGAGATGCTGTGGGCAACTTGGGGAAGAGTTTCCGTGGAAACTCGGATATCGGACGCGCTCATTGGGCGTGGTGCGGTTTGAACATGGGCTTGCCGTCGCGGCTCTGGGCCGAGCGGATCATCTCCTCGACACGGGTGTGGAGGGTGAACTCGCCCGCATCGCCCCTGAGCGTGGCGGAGGGGGAGCCGTCGCGGTCGACGCGGAGGAGGGTGTAGCCCTTGTAGGTTTCGCCGATCTGGACAACGGTGCCGTTGATGGTGGCGGCGTTGCGGCTGGGGTCGCTGTTGGTGACGACGGCGGTGAGCACGAGCGCCGTGGTCTCGGCGCCGGCCTGGGTGGCTTGTGCGGCGGGTTTTTTGCCGGAGGCGGGCGCATCGGCGGCTTCGGTCCGCCAGAGGGCGGGAACGACGAACGCGTCGGTCGCCTGCGGGGCGGGCGGGCCTTCGAGCGAGGCGAGATGGATGCCCAGGGCCGCGATGCGCTGTGAGACCGACGGGGCGACCGAGGCCGCGGAGGCGGTCGCGACGGGCTTGGAGGGCGCGGCGAGGAGATCGGCGGTGGATTCGACGGGCGCGGCGGAGGCGGAGGCGGGGCCCCCGTAGCCGAGGACGAAGCGGTCGACGATGAACGCGCCCGCGGCGAGGGCCAGGAGCGCGACGGCGGCGATGTTCTTGGTGTTCTTCTTCACGCCCTGAATAGGTCAACTGGCGTGTCAAGCTGCCAGCGAAATCTCAGGGAACCTTGGCGGCTGGGTCGGCAGAGACGGCAGAGCTTGCCGGAGCGGTATACCAGGCAAGGTCGAATGCGTAGGTGGCGTCGGGGGAGGTGTCGGACGGGGCCGCGGCGATACGGATGCCGGTGACGGCGGTGTCGCGGAAGCGTGTGCGGAGGAGGCGGAGGAACTGCGTGGCGTTCTCGTAGGTGGCGGTGCCGGAGAGCTTGATGGGGACGACGACGGCCTTGTCGCGCACGCCGGGCGCAACGGGCGCGGGTGGAAGAGCGGGCTGGGGGGCGATCTGCGAGATGGACGCGGAGCACTCGGCGGCGAGGGCGGTGATCTCGACGACGCGGGGGATGACGGCGGTGGCGGGGCGGAGCTTGACGGCGTCGGCGCTGCGGGCGGTGAGGGTTTCGACGGTGGCGTGGTACTTGGCGAGGTCGCGTTCGCTGTCGGCGGCGATGGTGCGGCGCTCGTTGATGATCTCCTGCTGCCGAGCGTGGGAGGGGCCGCGGTCGAGGAGGTAGGGGGCGGCGGCGAGCGCGGCCGCGCCGAGGGTGGCGGCGAGGGCGACGAGTGCGAACGGCGCGTCGATGCGGAGGGTGTCCTTGGAGAAGAGCGTCACTTGGCGCCTCCTTCGTTGTCGGACGTGGACGGGAGCGTGGGGGTGGAGGCGATGAGGAGTTCGATGTCGAAGTGGGTCATGGGGGCAGCGCCGGCCGCGCCGAGGGTTTGGGGCCGGGTGTCCTTGACGTTGACGGAATCGGCGAAGCGGAGCTGGTCGAGGCGGTTGGCGAACTCGAAGGCGGCGGCGGGGGAGGAGGCGAAGCCGGCGAGGCGGATGGTGTGGATGTCGCGCGAGACGGGCTTGGGCTTCTCGCCGGGCTTGGCGGGCTTGTCCTCGGGGTGGGTGGTGGTGAGCTCGAAGGAGTCGAGGGTGACCTCGCCGCCGCGGGCGCGGGCGACGGCCTCGAGGACGAGCGACCAGTCGGGGTGATCGCCGACGGCCTGGGCGACGGCGAGGAGGCGGTTGAGGTCGGCGACGGCCTTCTTGGCCTTGGTGGATTCGGTGCCGGTGAACTCGATGCGTTTGTCGAGGCGGGAGAGTGTGGACGTGAGCGAGTCGGAGTCGGCTCGGGCGGGGAGCATGATCAGGCCCGAAGCGATGGCGAGCAGGATGCTGTAGGCGCGGAGGAAGCGGAGCCAGGCGTGGGTGCGGCGGCGGCGCTCGGCGGTGCGTCGGCGCTCGCGGGGGATGAGGTTGGGGAGGGTGGGGGTGTTCATGAAACACCTCCGGTGGAGCCGCCACGGAGTGGCGGGGTACCCGGGGCGGAGTCGTAGAGGGCGAGGCCGGCGGCGAGGGTGAGGTTGGGGCCGAGGGTTGCGGGCTGGAGGCCGGGGCCGCAGGGGAAGAGGTCGCCGGGGCGGGCGATGATGGGGTGGAGGCCGGCGCGCTCGCCGATGCGCTGGGCGAGGCCGGGGACGGCCGCGCCGGAGCCGGCGAGGACGACGGTGGCGAGCGAGGAATCGAAGCGGCGGGCCGCGTAGGTCATGGAGGCGGTGAGCTCGGCGGCGAGGGCGTCGGCGTGCGCGGCGATGAGAGCGCAGGCGTCGGGGGCGGCGGCGGCGATGCCGTCGTCGGTGTCGGCGTCTGGGGGCGGGGGGTTGACGCCGAAGGTGGTGAGGATGTGCTCGGAGAGGTTTGCGCCGGGGTTGGCGGCGTCGGGGGGCGCGGCCGCGCCGGCGGGGCCTGCGCCGGTGCCGATCTGGTTGGCGATGCCTGAGAGGAGGAGGCGGAGGCCGGCCTCGGGGAGGGTGCGTTCGTAGACGACGATGTCGCCGCGGAGGATGAGGATCTGCGCGGCCTCGTGGCAGAGGGAGAGGAGGGCGGTGAGGCCGGGGGGTGCGGAGAGGAGGCTGGCGCAGGCGCGGGCGAGGGCGGTGGGGGCGGTGTCGAGGGCGAGGACGTCGAGGGAGGAGGAAGAGAACCCGCCACGGAGTGTCGGGGTACCCGGAACTTCGAGGCAGTCGAGGAGGGCGACGGCGTCGGCGTGGGCGCAGCCGATGGCGAGGGCGGAGGAGGCGGTGCGCTGGGCGCCGGAGGCGGAGGGGAGCTCCCACCAGGCGCACTCGATGGAGGCGGGATCGCGCTTGCAGGTTCGGGCGAGCTCCTGGCGGGCGATGGAGTCGAGTGGGAGCGCGGCGGTGGCGGAGTGGGCGGGGAGCTCGACGACGCCGGAGAAGGCGCGGGTGAGGGGGACGCAGGAGACGGCGCGGTTACCGGTGAAGCCCTGGCGGCGGAGGGCGGCGAGGATGCGGAGGAACTCGCCTGGGGAGAGGTCCTCGGCGGGATTCGCGCGCGGGATGGAGGCCGCGGCGTGGAGATGCCAGGAGGCAGAGTTGCGGGCGAACTGCACGGCGTTCACGGCGCGGGCGCCGACGTCGATGCCGATGGGGGAGTGTGTGGTGCGATTGAGGAACATCAGCCGCCACCTCCGTGGCCGCCACCACCCGTGGCGCTTGCGAGGTCGAAGAGGGGGAGGAACATGCTCACGGCGACGAAGCCGATGAGCACGCCGAGGACGATGAGGATCATGGGCTCGACGATGGAGGAGAGGGACTTGAGGATGACCTCGTTGTCCTCGTCCATGAACTCGGCGAGGGAGAGGAGGACGGGGCCGAGCTGGCCGGAGCGTTCGCCGGAGCGGATGGCCTCGACGATGCTGGGGTCGATGAGGGGTGAGTCCTCGAGGGCGGTGGAGACGGACTCGCCGCGGGTGACGCGTTCTTCGGCGCGGCGGAGGAGGTCCTCGTAGAGGGGGTTTCCGGCGGACTCGCGTGCGAGGGCGAGGGCGTCGAGGAGGGGGACCTTGCCGTCGATGAGAACGCCGAGGACGCGGGCGATGCGGGCGGTGGCGAAGGAGCGGAAGACCTTGCCGATGTGCGGGGCGCGGATGAGGAAGCGGGCGAGGGCGTTGCGGCCGGACTCGCTGGAGAGGTAGAGCTTCGCGCCGAAGACGGCGGCGACGAGCGTGGGGATGACGGCCCACCACCAGTTGCGGAGGAAGTTGGAGAGATCGATGAGGAACTGGGTGGTGGGGGGGAGGGCGGAGCCGAGGGTGTGGAAGAGGCCCTCGAATCGCGGGAGAACGAAGAAGAGCATGACGCAGAGGACGCCGAGGGCGACGGTGATGAGCAGGCAGGGATAGACCATCGCGCCGGCGATCATGGAGCGGACGCGGACCTGCTGGCGCGCGAGGGCGGAGAGGCGCTTGAGCATGGCGTCGAGGATGCCGCCGGACTCGCCCGCGGCGACGAGGGAGCGCGACACGGGGTCGAAGTAGGCGGGGTGGTGCTGGAGGGCGACGGAGAGGCCGTTGCCCTGCTCGATGCGGGCGCGGATGTCGGTGACGGCGGAGCGCCAGTGGCCGGAGGGGGTCTGTTTCTCGAGCGAGGCGATGGCCTCGACGATGGGCGTGCCGGTGGAGACGAGGATGGAGAGCTGGCGGACGAAGGAGGACATGGCCTTGAGGCGCTTGGTGCGGCCGCCTCCGCCGCCGCCCCCCATGCGGCCGAGGCGCGAGTCGTGGCTGACGGCGTGGGTGTCCTCGGTGATCTCGTTGACGAAGAGGCCCTGCTTGCGGAGGGCGTCGGAGGCCTCGGCGATGGAGGCGGCCTCGATGGAATCGGAGAGGGCCTGGCCGGCGCGGTTGTAGGCGGTGTAGGCGAACTTCATGCCAGGGCCTCCACCGAGAGGGTCGGGCTTGGGGTGTTCGATTTCAGATTTGAGATTTCAGATGTAAGATTTAGGAAGAGAGCCAGAGAGCAGTGAGCCGCAGCGGGCACACGCTCTAAACATCTCAAATCTGAAATCTGAAATCTCAAATCCTTCACGCGGCCTCCTTGCGCTTGGCCTTGGCGGCCTCGTGAGCTGCGGTCGCGACCGGTGACTGGTCGACGGCTTCTTCGGAGTCGTCCTGGGTGACGCGCAGGACTTCCTCGAGCGAGGTCTTGCCCTCGAGGGCGAGGATGACGCCCTCCTGGCGGAGGGAGAGGAAGCCGGCGTTCTGGAGCTTGGCGCGGAGCTCGTGGGTGGGCGCGCCGTGGTGGATCATGCGGCGGAGCTCGGGGGTGACCTCCATGACCTCGTAGATGCCGCAGCGGCCGCGGAAGCCCGAGTCGTGGCATTGGCGGCAGCCGCCGCCCTTGCGGAAGGGGCGTCCGGCGTGCTCGTCGAGGCCGGCGTCGTGGAGGACCTGCTCGGTGGGGTAGTACTTGGTGGCGCAGGAGGGGCAGATGTTTCGGGCGAGGCGCTGGGCGACCGCGCCGTTGAGGGCGGAGGAGAGGAGGTAGGGCTCGATGCCCATGTCGACGAGGCGGGCCACCGCGCCGGGGGCGTCGTTGGTGTGGAGGGTGGCGAGGACGAGGTGGCCGGTGAGGGCGGCCTGCACGGCGACGCGGGCGGTCTCGTGGTCGCGGATCTCGCCGACCATGATGATGTCGGGGTCCTGACGGAGGATCTCGCGGAGGGCGCGGGCGAAGGAGAGGCCGATGTGCTCGTTGACCTGGATCTGGTTGACGAGGTCGAGCTGGTACTCGACGGGGTCTTCGACGGTGAGGAGGTTGACCTCGGAGGAGCGGAGGAGGTCGAGGGCGGAGTAGAGCGTGGTGGTCTTGCCCGAGCCGGTCGGGCCGGTGACGAGGGCGAGGCCGTGCTCGCACTCGAGGATGCGCTTGAAGGTTTGCAGGGCCTCGATGCGGAAGCCGAGGTCCTCCATGCGGACGCGGAGGTTGCGCTTGTCGAGGATGCGGACGACGATCTTCTCGCCGAGCAGGGTGGGCATGGAGGAGACGCGGAGATCGACCTCGGAGCCGTCGGCGACGATGCGGACGCGGCCGCCCTGGGGGAGGCGCTTCTCGGCGATGTCCATCTTGCCGATGACCTTGATTCGGGAGACGATGGCGTTGTGCATGCCCGGCGGGGGGCGCATGAGGTCGCGGAGGACGCCGTCCTTGCGGTAGCGGACGCGTGTGCCCTTCTTGTCGGGCTCGATGTGGATGTCGGAGGCGCGCTCCTTGACGGCGGTGAGGAGGGCGACGTTGACGAGGTTGATGATCGGGGAGCCCGCGACCATCTTGTCGATGTCGGCGGCGGGTCCGTCGTCGACGGACTCGCGCTCGACGACCTCGACGTCCTGCTCGGCGAGCTGGGTGAGGAAGGCGTCGATGTCGACGTTGTCGCCGGAGTACTTCTTGACGAACTCGAGGATGTTGGGTTCGGTGGCGAGGACGGGGCGGATCTTGAGGGAGGTGATCTGCCGGAGGCGGTCGATGACGGGGAGCGACTGGGGCTCGGCCATGGCGACGGTCAAGGTGTCCTTCACCTTGAACATCGGGATGACCTTGAGACGCTGGGCCTCTTCGACGCCGATGAGCTTCAGGAGGGTGGGATCGACCAGGCCGTGGCGGAGGATGCAGCCGGGGACGCCGAGGGTGGTGGCGAGGGCGCGGACGAGGGTCGCGGCGGAGATGACGCCCTGCTCGATGAGCAGCTCGCCGAGCATGCGGCCCGCGGCGGTGCCGGGGGTGCGCTGCTGCTTGAGGGCGGCGTCGAGCTGGTCCTTGGTGATCGCGCCCTGGGCGAGGAGGGCCTCGCCGACGCGGAGACGCTTGGGGGAGAAGGAGGGGACGGCCTGATGTGAGATTTCAGATTTCAGATTTGAGATGTGCGCGTGCTGATTCGCCGCCGCAGATGCGGGCGTGTGCGAGTGCGGGGTTGGATCGGGGGTGAGGCTCACAGGAAGCTGCGGACGGCGGAGTTCACGTCTTGGTAGTGCTCGAAGAGCTTGGAGAGGTCGGTGAGGTCGAGGACTTCGCGGACGGTTTCGTTGGCTCCGCAGAGGCGGAGGGCCTGGCCGGAGTCGGCGAGGCGTTCGGTGGCTTCGAGGAGGATTTCCAGGCCGCGGCTGTCGAGGTAGGGGATCTCGGAGGCGTCGACGACGAAGCGGCCGAGCGAGGCGTTGAGGGTCTCGTTGAGGCGGCCCTGGAACTGGTCGGCGTCGGCGGCCGCGAGGGGGCCCTGGGGCTTGAGGACGGTGACGGCGCCTTGTCGTTGTTCGGAGATGTCCATAGGAAGTGACGGAGTGACGAAGTGACTGAGTGACGGAGGTGGAGTTAGGCGGCCTTGGCGGGGAGGGTGAGGGTGAAGGTGGAGCCCTTGTCGATGGCGGACTTGAGGGCGATGTCTCCGCCGTGGAGGCGGACGACCTCGCGGGCGATGGCGAGGCCGAGGCCCGTGCCGGTGATGCCGGAGATGCGCTTGTCCTTGGCGCGGTAGAACTTCTCGAAGACGAGGGTCTGTTCCTCGTCCTTGATGCCGATGCCGGTGTCGATGACCTCGCAGGAGAAGGTCTTGTCGTCGGCGTTGGCGCGGATGATGACCTCGCCGCCGGCGGGGGTGTACTTGATGGCGTTGCCGACGAGGTTGTGCAGGGCCATGACGATCTTGTCGCGATCGCCCTGCATGCGGGGCCACTTGGGGGGGAGATCGAAGCGGAGCTTGATCTCCTTCTGGCGGGCCTGCTCGGCGAAGTCGGACTTCATCTCCTCGAAGATGGGCTCGAGGCGGACGTCGCCGGTGTTGAGGCGGACGGTGCCGGACTCGATCTGGGCGACGCTGAGCATGTCGCCGACGAGCCGCTCGAGGCGGCGGACCTCTTGGGAGAGGACGTTGACGGCCTCGGTGCGCTTCTGGACGTCCTGGTCGGGCTCTTCGAGGAGGGAGTCGATGTAGAGCCGCATGTTGGTGAGGGGCGTGCGGAGCTCGTGGGTGGCGCTGGCGACGAAGGAGTGGCGGGCCTCCTCGGCGACGCGCTGCTGGGTGATGTCTTCGATGACGATGAGCGCGGCGGCGTTGTCCTCCTTGCGGACGGGGCGCATGGAGTAGCGGAAGACGCTGCCGGAGCCTTCGAGCTTGGGGCCGGAGGAGGACTTGTCGCCGTCGACCTCGACGATCGTGCGGCCGCGGGCGGAGCCGGAGGTGAGGCCCTTGAGCGCGGCGAGGACCTTCGGGTCGGTGATGAAGCCTGAGGCGTCCTTGCCGAGCATGTCCTCGCGCTTGGCGCGGAGGAAGACGGCGCCCGCGCCGTTGATGAACTTCACGCGCATGCGCTCGTCGACGAGGATGAGGCCCTGCCACATGGCGTCGCAGAGGGAGAACAGGTCGCCGTCGCGGCCGGCGCGGCGGTCGCCGAGTTTCTGTTCGGCTCCGGCGCGGGCGGCCTTGGCGAGCATGTCGGCCCGTTCGGTGAGCAGTCGATTCCACGCGTCTGCCTCGGGGCCGAAGGAGGGAGCAACGGCGAGGATGGCGGGGTCGTTGTCGCCAGCCTGCATGGCCGCGAGCGACTCGCGGATGGCCGAGAGGGCGCGGAAGCGGCGGTGCAGGGCGCGGGAGAAGCCGAACATGGCGACGAGCGCGGCGGCGGCGATGGCGCCGAGGCCGATCTGGTTGCGCCAGTCGGACCAGACGGGGGCGGCGGGGGCGTCCTCGATTTCAAGGACGGCCGGGCCGCGCGAGGGGATGTCGAGGGGGACGGTGATGCGGGCGCGGCCGTCGGCGGTGGCGCCGAGGGTGGTGGCGAGAGGGCGCGAGGCGCTGGGGGTCCACGTCTTGGGGAGCGGCGGGAACTTGAAGCCCTCGACGGGGCTGGACTCGGCGATGATGGTGGACGGGGCGTCGGCGGCGGAGATGCGGATGGAGTGGAAGTTGTGCGAGGCGGTGGCGCCGGCGACGAGAGTGCTGAGCTGGGAGAGGTCGTTGGACTCGATCATGCGCTCGGCGGCCGCGCCGAGGAACTGGGCGGAGGCGCGCATGGTCTCTTCACGCGCAGCGCGCTGGGACTGGCGGGAGGAGTGGAGCGTCCACCATCCTGCGCCGGCGAGGGCGCAGAGGATGAGCGCGGCGGCGATGATCCCGGGCCCTGCGGCGAGGGACTTGCCGCGGCCGAGAGTGGGCGGCGCGGTGCTGGTATGGGTCTGAGACGTATCCACGTGACAACCTCCGGGCACTTCTGAATAGGCCCGGAGGGGTATCGGGCGATAGAGCGGGGGGGTTCATGGGTGTCTGGGAAGGGGTGCGCGGATTGGTCGGGCGGGGGTTGGTTTGGGGGGAGGTGTTGGGGGCGGGGCCGGTAATGCGCGGGGGAGATGGTGGGTTGTGCGGGGGAGTCCCGGGAGTTGGGGGGAGCCGGTTGCGCGTGGAATCGCGCGAGATGAACGACGCATTCGGGTGGCTGGTGCGATTCGTGGTGCTCGATGAGTTCGTGCGGCGCGATCAGCGTCGGCGGCGGAGGGCGGCCGCGGCGGCGAGGGGACCACGGCGATCGTGAAGAGCTGCAAGTTGGTCACTTTCGCGAGCGGCGGATTCGGGTCGAGGTTGCCACAGACTCCATACACGTTGTGCACGGCGAAGGAGGTGTGGGTACTGGGGGCCGTGAGGTTGGTGTCGCCGCGCAGGGTGAAGTTGGGGAGTGGCCGATGTTGAAGTCCAAAGGCACCGCCACGGAGTGGCGGGCCACCCGGGGAGTGGAACCTCCGCGTGGGGAGCGGTGTATACCATCGTGCCCGTGGCGGGCCGGGAGGGGAGGGACTGGGGAACTGGACGATTGGCCGCGTGGACGCTTCCGTGCGTTTGCGGGCCGAGACTTCCAACCGGCGGGGTGCTGGCCGCGCAGACGGCGGAAACAGTGAGCATGCGCCTTCAAAGGCGCACGGAGATATGTCCATGAAGATCGGCAGCACGAAGCGGCGGAGCGTTCACGGCGGCGAGGGATTTGGGCTGGAGGCGATGGAGGGGCGGACGCTGCTGAATGCGGATCTGGCGATCTCTTGGAACACGAGCAACTTCCATATTCCGGCCGCGGTGGTGCCGGGGGAGTGGTTCGATCCGAACGCGGGGGCGAACCGGATCGAGGCGCCGTTCATTCTGGCGAATCAGGGGCCGCTGTCGGCGGTGGGGACGGTGCGGGTGGATTTCTACCTGTCGTCGGACACCTCGCTGAACCCGGCGCAGGACACGCTGCTGCGGTCGTACGCGGCGAATCCGGTGTCGCTGAGCGTGTACAACGGTTTTCCGGAGAACCTTGGCAGGGGCTCGCCGACGATGCAGATTCCGGCGACGATGGCGCCGGGGTCGTACTTCCTGATCGTGCGGATCGTGCCGGACGGGAACGTGGGGGACTTCAACTCGAGCAACAACGTGGCGGTGAGCGATGATCCGATCACGGTGGTGCGGAAGTTCGGCGATTTCTCGGGGCGGACGGGCGTGACGCTGGCGCTGCAGGACCCGGAGGGGACGGTGGTGCGGTTCTCGGCGACGGGCGGCGGGTATGGCGAGGTTGTGCCGGGGGTGGACGGGTTCGGCGTGACGTTCACGGGGACGGGGAACGGGACGCAGGCGTTTGTCACCGACAGCGGCGGGGACGGGAAGTATGACTTCACGTCGGTGGTGATCAACGGGTCGATCGGGTCGTTCAGTGCGCCGCACGCGCGGCTGCGCGGGCCGATGACGGCGACGACGGGGTTCGGGGCGATGACGCTGGGTGATGTGCTGGGGCCGCTGACGATCACGGTGCCGGGGACGAGCCAGACGGTGTCGTTCACGTTCGGCGATGTGAAGGAACTGACGCTGACGTCGGCGGTGGGGATCGATTCGATCAGCGTGAAGAGCTGGACGGACCTTGACACGACGGCCGACAGCATCACGGCCCCGTGGGTGGGCGCGCTCTCGGTGACGGGGAACTTCTATCCGAACATGTTCCTGAGCGGGCGGATGGGCGCGAACACGCTTGGCGCGGTGAATGTCGGGGGCGTGGTGAAGGACGGCGCGTGGGCGATCAATGGGTCGGGCGGGGCGGTGTCGATCTTCGCCTCGACGGTGGACTGGAGCGCCTCGTACAACGGGGCGGTGCCGTCGCTGACGATCGGGGGCTCGTATCGCGGGGTGTTCACGGCCGCGAGCATCGGGTCGGTGAGCGCGGGCAAGGACATCCTGCTCGGGCGGATTCTCGCGGGCGCGTATCTGGGCGCGGATGGGACCCTGGGCGGGACGAGCGCGAACGCGGACACGTTCGGGCCGGGAACGATCGGGTCGGTGTTCGCGACGCGGAACGTGGCGGGGGACATCATCGGGGCGGGGCTGGACCCGGTGGACAACGTGTTCGGCAACGGCAACGACCGGATCGTGGGGGGGACGCAGTCGAGCATCGGGACGATCACGGTGGGGAACATCGCCGGCGCGGCGTCGCGATTCCTGAGCAACGTGTACGGGACGATCCGCATCGGCGGGGCGGTGGTGGACTGGACGGTGAACACGCGGTTCCGGCTGAGCGGCGCGGGCCCGATGGCGAGCATCGTGTCGAGCGTGATGACGACGTCGAGCGGGCATCCGTTCCTTGATGTGACGGTGCGGTTTGATTCGACGAGCCTGGCGAACCTGACGTCGATCGTGGGCGGCGCGATTCGCATCACGGGGCCGGGCGGGCTGGACCGGACGGGCTCGGTGCTGAGCAGGGTGTACACGGTCGGGACGTTCAAGGCGTCGGCGACGGCGGTGTTCCACGTGGACATCTCGGCCCCGGCGGATGGGGCCGCGCCGGGCACGTACACGATCGAGCTGGTGGGTGGGTTTGTGAAGGACTATCGCGGGAAGGACGCGATCGCGGGGGTGCTGGGGACGTTTGAGGTGATGTAAGGCCCTGTCGGAAGGTGCGGGCGGTGATCGCCTGCGACCGGTATCCTCTGCCATCATGGCGAAGCGTGCATCGCGATCAACCGGGCCACTCGTGGGCATCATCATGGGCTCGCGGAGCGACTGGGAGACGATGCGGCATGCCGCGGAGATGCTCGAGTCGCTGGGGGTGGGGCATGAGGTACGGGTGGTGTCGGCGCATCGGACGCCGGACTTGCTGTACCAGTATGCGGAGGCGGCGGAGGGGCGCGGGATCGAGGTGATCATCGCGGGGGCGGGGGGGGCGGCGCATCTGCCGGGGATGTGCGCGGCCAAGACGTCCCTGCCGGTGCTGGGGGTGCCGGTGGAGAGTCGGGCGCTGAAGGGGCTCGATTCACTGTTGTCGATCGCGCAGATGCCCGCGGGGATTCCGGTGGGGACGCTGGCGATCGGGAAGGCGGGGGCGGCGAACGCGGGGCTGCTGGCGGCGGCGATCGTGGGGCTTCGGAATGAGAGGGTGCGAGCGGCGGTGAAGAGGTTCAGGAAGTTGCAGACGGCGAAGGTGCTGAGGGATCCGGATCCGCGGGTGGAGGCGGGGGAGGGGAAGCGGAAGAAGAAGAACGGAAGTCGGCCCACGCTTGCGCGTGGGGCTCGTAGCAGTCGGAGGCGGGCATGATCGTGGGGGTGCTGGGCGGCGGGCAGCTTGGGCGCATGCTTGCGCTGGCGGGGTATTCGCTGGGGATTCGGTTTCGATTTCTGGATCCGGATGCGGGGTGTCCTGCGGGGGAGGTGGGGGAGCTTGTTGTTGGGGACTATGGCGATGAGCGTGCGCTGGCGGAGTTTGTGCGCGGCGTGGATGTGGTGACGTACGAGTTTGAGAATGTGCCGGCGCGGACGGCGCGGTGGTTGACGGAGCATGTGAGCGTGTACCCGCCCGAGGGCGCGCTGGCCACGGCGCAGGATCGTCTGGCGGAGAAGGCGTGCTTCGCGGCCGAGGGGATCGAGCCTGCGCCGCATGCGAAGGTGGACACGGAGGCGGAGTTTCGCGCGGCGATCGAGCGCGTGGGGATGCCGTGCATCCTCAAGACGCGGCGGATGGGGTACGACGGGAAGGGGCAGTGGGTGATCCGCAGCGCGGCGGATGCGGATCGGGCGTGGGGGCAGGCGAGCACGCGGCCGATGCTGCCCATCGCGAAGCCGGGGCAGGGCACGGACCTGATCCTGGAAGGATTCGTGTCGTTCCAGCGTGAGTTGTCGATGCTCGGGGTGCGCGGGCGGGATGGGGAGATGCGGTTCTATCCGCCGGTGTGGAACACGCACGTGAGCGGGATCCTGGCGCGGAGCGTTGCGCCCGCGTCGGGCGTGGGTGAGGCGCAGCGCGAGGCTATGGAGCGGGCGACGGGGCGCGTGATGGAGCGGCTGGGGTATGTCGGCGTGCTGGCGGTGGAGTACTTTGATGTGGGCGGGGGGCGGTTTGTGGCCAACGAGATGGCGCCGCGGGTGCACAACAGCGGGCACTGGACGATCGAGGGGGCGGAGTGCTCGCAGTTTGAGAACCACGTGCGCGCTGTATGCGGCCTGCCGCTGGGAAGCACGGAGGTGCGCGGGCATTCGGTGATGCTGAATGTGATCGGTGGGGAGCCGGATGTGCGCGGGCTGCTCGGGTTGTCGGCGAAGGGAGCGGGCGTGCATGTCCATATGTATGGAAAGATGCCGCGCGAGGGGCGGAAACTGGGGCATGTCACGGTGTGCGGGGAGGATGCGCGGGCCGTCGAGGCGCTGGCGGGGCGGGCGGCGGGGATGCTGCGGAACTGCTGAGGGCGGGTGCGACGGCGCGGGTCAGATGTCCTCGCCCGCATCGGCCTCCAGCACGGGCTGGATGTCGAGCATGACGCGGTCGACGCGGGTGCGATCCATGTCGACGACCTCGAAGGTGAAGCGATCGAAGGCGAAGCGGTCGCCGATGGCGGGGACGCGGCCGAGGTTGGCGATGACGAAGCCGCCGAGGGTGTCGAAGTCGGCCTCGGTCTGGCGCGGGAGGGTGTCCACGCCCATGAGCGACTTGAGGTCGGCGACGGGGAGCATGGCGTCGAGGAGGTAGGAGTTGTCGTTGCGCTTGACGATGAGGGGCTCGTCGGCGGTGGAGGAGGCCGCGCCGGGGAGGGGGAGCTGGCCGAGCATGGCCTCGACGAGGTCGTTGAGTGTGACGAGGCCGACGAGGACGCCGTACTCGTCGAGGACGAAGGCGAGGTGGGTGTTTCGCTGCTTGAACTGCTCGAGGACGCGGAGGGCGGTGGCGGACTCGGGGACGAAGTAGGGCTTGCGGGCGAGGGCGCGGAGGTTGAGGTCGTCGGCGCCCCCGAGCATGAGGCCGTGCTTGACGAGGTCCTTGACGTGGACGACGCCGACGAGGTGGTCGAGGTCGCCGTCGCAGACGGGAAAGTGGGAGTGGGCGCTGGTGGCGACGGCGACGCGGACGCGGCCGGCGGGGTCGGCAACGTCGAGGGCGTCGATGTCGTTGCGCGGGACCATGAGCGACTTGACGCGGCGGTCGCTGAGCTGGAAGATGCGCTCGACGAGCTGCTGCTGGGCCTGGTGGATGAAGCCCTGCTCGGCGCCGGAGGCGAGGATGGCCTTGACCTCTTCCTGCGCGGCCTGCTCGTGCTGCTCGGGCTCGGGGACGAGGCGGAGGAGGATGTCGGTGCAGAAGGAGAGGACCGCCACGATCGGCGCGGAGAGCCGCGACAGCCAGTCGGTGGGGCGGGCGAGGAGGCGGGCGAGGCTCTCCGGGTACATCTGGGCGAGGCGCTTGGGGACCATCTCGGCGGCGACGAGCGAGATGACCGTGAGCGAGATGATCGTGGTGGCGGTGGCGACGGGGTGGGCGTATTCCTTGGGCACGCCGTGGGTTGAGGACCACTTCACAAGGTCGTCGGTGAGGGAGGCCTCGCCGTACATGCCCAGGGCGATGGTGGCGAGGGTGATGCCGATCTGGGTGGTGGAGAGATAGCGGTTGGGATTCTCGATAAGGGCGATGGCGGTGATGGCGGCCTTGTTGCCCTTGTCGGCGGCGGCCTGGAGGCGCGCTTTTTTGGCGGAATAGAACGCGAACTCGGCCAGGACGAAGAAGGCCGTGACGATGAGCAGGGCGATGATGAGGAGGATGTACACGGGCGATGTCCGGTGTCGGATGTCGGAGCAGATGAGCTGCCCGAGCGATCAGCCTATCGGATTTGGAGAGTGTACACGAACCGGCCCCTCCGCCCTTCCACTGGAGCGGGGGAAGGGGCTGGTGAGCCTACTTGGTATGTTGTCCCTGCGCGGCCTCGCCGGCGGTGTCGGAGAGCTCGCCGCTCTCCATGACGAAGAGGCTCACCAGCCAGTCCTTGACGAGGTAGGGATCGACCTTGAACTGGGCGGTGAGGGTGCCGGAGGTTCGGAGGCGGTCGTTGCCCTTGGCGGGAGCCTTGAGCTTCACCTCGATGGCGTCGTAGGGCGTGGGCGGGACGCCGATGCAGCACCCGTCCCACTGGTTGAGCATCATGAGCATCTCGTCGGGGCTGGCGGCCATGACTGGGAAGGCGATGTAGCCCGAGATGCGGACCCACTTGCCGTCGATCATCTTGAGGCGGTCGGGGATGACCTTGCGGCCGAGGCGCGGCTGGTAGGTGTCCTGTGCGGAGACGAGCATCTCCCACGTGACGCGGTAGGGGTCTTCTTTCGTGCCTGTGCCCTTGATGATGTACTTGTCGTCGACGAGTGTGGAGCCGTCGTCCTGCTTGGTGAGCTTCACGTTGAGCGGCGCGGCGGGCTTGGCGGTGTCGGGCTTGGTCGGCGCGGCGGCGGAAGGCTCGGTGGCGGTGGGCTTGGATGTTTCGGGAGCCGGCGTTGGGGCAACGCCGAGGAGCTTGTCCATCTCGGAGGAGATGTCGGTGAGGGTTTCGGTGGAGGGCTTGG